>NZ_JAARML010000003.1:0-600000 GCF_011759375.1 Paraflavitalea devenefica
TATTACCTTCTTATGGTGGTTATACCGAGGGTGTTCACCTCTTCCCATACCGAACAGAGTAGTTAAGCCCCTCATGGCCGATGGTACTGCACCAAAATGCGGGAGAGTAGGTAGCTGCCATATTTATTGAGCCTCGTAGTTCCAACTACGGGGCTTTTTTGTTGCCATACCTCCCCCTACACCGCTATCGAAGACAACGAACTCACCATTCACCACTGACCACTGCCTCGCCCACCACCCCCTGCCTCATTCCTGCCCGTTTTCCCGCCCCGATTAATTAATTTTAGTAGATCATACATTACCAAACCATTGCCTTGCAAAGGACCCGCACACGCAGCCTCCTGTCCCTGCTCCTGGTACTCCTGTTCCACCAGCAGGTAATATCACAGCATGCAGGCGCCCCCACCACCTGGGGTAACTTCCGGTTTACCGGGTTCACCGCCCGCAATGGCCTCCCTTCCTCCGAAATACTTTCCCTCCACCTCGACGCCCGGCAGCTACTGTGGATCGGTCATACCGCCGGCCTCAGCCGCTTTGATGGCTATACCTTTACCAACTACCTCTTCGCCCATAACAAAAGGATTGGTCGCGTCTTCTGCTTCCTCGAAGACACTACCCGCAGCATCCTCTGGATAGGCGCCGCTACCGGCCTCTTTTACCAGGCCAATAACCGGATCATTCCCGTACACTTCAGTAATGGCAGGCTGCCCGTATACAGCCTGCTCATGGACTCCAATAAAGGATTATGGATAGGTACCGGCAATGGCCCCGCTTACCTCGATAGCCTCGCCTGGCAGCAGGCGCTGCAAAAAGGGACCGTTGATATTAGCCAACGCATACTCCCTGCCTGGCGCAACTTAAATAATGACAGGCGCGTAAAGAAAATGGCCCTGCAGAAAAACGGTCAACTCTTATTCGGCAACTTTTACAACGTCTATCAATGGAACGGACAATCACTGCAGAAGATCTGGGGAATGAACCATAACTCCGACGTCTTAAATGGTATCGTTTCTACGGAGCAGGGCGAAACATTCATCTGCGCCAACTTCAGTGGCGTCAGTTACAAACAGGGAGCGCAATGGAAAAGCCTGCCCATACCGGTCATCACTGGCATGGACTTCCATAAGGAAGGCAACAACTGGTACTATTACAATGCTGAGGCCATCTACGAAGTAGATATCGTTTCCAAACAATACCGGCCTGTGCTTACCATTCCTTATGATTACAGGGAATGGGGATCTGTATTTACCTGCGACAAAGAAGGCAACTTCTGGATTGCCACGCATGAAGGAATACTCTACGCCAAACCGGAGATATTTAAAAGCCACCTGCAGGACACCCCGGCAGGCTTTAATGAACTATATAGCATCCGTCAGCTAAAGGATGGTTCCATCATAACTGGCGGCAACCGGGGCAGGCTCTTTAAAAAAGCAGGTGATCAGTTTCAAATGGCTTACCCCAACAATAAAACCATCTTCCCGCATGCTGAGCTGAAAAGCATCTGGCAGTCGTCTGATGGGGATCAATGGTTCGGTAGTGGTTATGAAGGCCTGGCCAGGAAAAACAACAATCAATGGCAATACTTTTACAACCAGGGCAGCGGCGATAAAACCTTCCTGTATTTTCACCAGGATAAAAAGGGTGATCTGTGGACGGCTGGCGATAAAAACCTCACCCGTATACGAAAACATAACACCGACTCACTGGAGTTTACGCAATATACCTACAGGCAGGAAATAACCGACAATCCCGTTATCCGCAGTATAATAGAGAGTCCGGGCGGTAAAATATATGCAGGCAGTACCTGGGGACTGGCGGTTGTTCGCGACAAGCACCTCGAACTCATCCCCCTGCAGCAGGAACAATCCTTTGCCATCACCGGCATGAGCGCCACCCGAGATGAGAAAATATGGATCGCAACACAGGGCAATGGCCTCCTGTTGTGCCACTTTCTGCAGGACAGCCTCGTCATAGAAAAACAATTCACCACCAGCGATGGTCTGTCGTCAGACATCCTGTTGAAAACATTGGTAGACAAAAACAACGTACTCTGGGCAGTGGCATACAATGGCGTTAACCGGGTAGAACAAACGGGCAATGACTACAACATCGCTACCAAAGAAATTGACAGGGAATTGCTCAAAGGCGATTACCAGAGCGTAGACATCATGCAGGATGATAAGGGTATCATCTGGATGGCCACCTCTTCGGGCTTACTCTCCTTTGATCCGGCAGTATATGCAAAAGCCATCACAGCGCCCAGTCTGCACATAGAGAACATGGCCATCCTGCAGGATGAAAAACGTACCAGCCTGCCCAACGAGAATGATCATTTCACCCCAGTCTCCCTCTCCCATAAACATAACTCGCTGGAATTCCTCTTTACAGGTATTAACTACAGCAACCCTGCTGCAGTGCAATATGAATATCGCTTACTGGGACAGGATAGCAACTGGATAAAATTGCGTCATACAAGGCAGCTAACGCTCAGGAACATTCCGCCGGGCGATTATACCCTGCAGGTAAGGGCTGCTGCAGGGTCCAATCAGTGGAGTAATACAGTTGTCTGGCCTTTCACCGTGCAGGCTCCTTTCTGGCAAACAATATGGTTTATAACACTCCTCATAGCTGCCATAGCAATAGCTATATACTTCCTGGTGCGGCAGCGTATAGCCGCGCTGCGGAAAAAATCAGCCACCCAGAGGGATTTTGAACGCCAGATAGCGCGTGTAAAAATGAACATGCTCAGGGCGCAAATGAACCCGCACTTCATCTTCAACAGTCTCAATTCCATCAATAACTTTATCTTAAAGAACGATCCGCAGAACGCTTCCGGCTACCTGACCAAGTTCTCCCGCCTCATGCGCATGATCCTGGATAATTCCCGCACCGAGTGGGTAACATTGGAAAATGAACTCAACGCACTGGACCTCTACATACAACTGGAGTCAATACGGTTCGACAACCTTTTCCAATACCGCTTACACCTCGATGAAGAAATTGATCCTGCCCGGGTTATCATTCCGCCTCTCATCATCCAGCCCTACGTGGAAAATGCCATCTGGCACGGGCTGCTGTACCGTGAGCAACCGGGTGGTACCTTGCTGCTGGAAATAAAACGTGTTAAAGATCAGCTCAGGATAAAAGTAGCCGACAATGGCATAGGGCGAGTTGCATCGGCTGAAATGCGCAGTAAATCAGCCCTTAAAAAGAAAAGCCATGGCATGAAAATAACAGGGGAGCGGCTGGAAATAGTGAACATGACCTATGATGCCAATACCAGCATCGAAGTGGGAGACCTGTACGATCATAACCAGCATGCCTGTGGAACAAGCGTGCTCATCACCCTCAATTACATTCAGAACAAAATGGTTTGATCATGAAAGCCATCATAGTAGACGATGAAAAACACTGTAGGGAATCATTGCAATCCATGTTACAAATGTATTGCCCTGGCATCCAGGTCATGGCTACCTGTGCCGATGGACTGTCGGCCCTCACGGCTATTGAAACACACAAGCCCGATATCCTGTTCCTGGATATTGAAATGCCCAGGATGAATGCTTTTGACCTGCTGCAACAGCTTGACGCCATCAACTTTGAGATCATCTTCACCACAGCCTATGATCAATACGCCATCCGCGCCATCAAGTGCAGCGCTTTGGACTACCTGTTGAAACCCATAGATGCAGAGGAATTGAAAACAGCCGTGGAGCGGATCAGTAGCCGCCCCCACGATAAAATGGAGAAAGCGAAAGTACAGCAGGTAGTTAACAACATGAGTGATACAGCGCAGCATGATTTCAGGCTCATCATTGCCACATTGGAAGGCAACTACTTCCTGCTGCCCGATGAGATCATGTATTGCGAAGGCAGCGACAACTATACGCACTTTCACCTCACCAAAGGAAGAAAGCTCGTCAGTGCCAAAACATTAAAAGAATATGAGGAAATGCTGACCGGGCAAGGATTTCTGCGTATTCACAAATCCTGGTTGGTGAACCTGAAATTCGCAGTCAAATTTTCAAAAGCCAATTCAACACTCATCATGGAAGACTATACCGCATTGGAAGTTTCACGCCGTAAAAAAGAAGCCGTCATCAATGCCTTATTCAATAAATAACCTTGTTGTCAGCCTGAGCGTGTCGAAGGGTGGGTCGCCCTCCAAAGGGGCGGCTCACCCTAGTCTAAGGCACCGTTTACTCACTCACCTTCCACTCACTCGCCTGATTAGGTTTCACTGCTTTACTTGTGCTTACTTTAGGTTGTTATCATAAGCCCGGGAAAATCCTTTTTATATCCTCTCTTTGGTTAAAGTCAGCACACTGGTTGTAGCATACTACATCATCATACCATAACCTTAAAATTTCAACCATGAAATTAAAAATTGGTTGCCTGCTACTATTGGCAACACTTTTCTTCCAGGCAATGGCCCAGGACCTGTATACAGGTGTGTGGCGCAAAGGCAACGGCGGTACCTACCTGTGGTCAGGAGTAAACTGGGCCGACTTCAATAAAAAATGGTCCGATCTCGGAAAACAAAACCTCCGGTTAATTGACATTGAAACCTATGTTACAGGCGGGCAGCGTTACTTCTCCGGCGTATGGGAGGGAGGCAGTGATGGCTATGCATTGACGCCTGCAGGGCTCGATTGGGCGGCCTTCAACAAGTTCTGGAGTGATGCCAGTAAAACCATGCGGCTCATAGACATTGAAACCTACACAGAAGGAAGCAAGAGATACTTTCTCGGTGTGTTCAGGCAGGGCGGTGGCGGCTATGCGCTTACACCTGCAGGCCTCGACTGGGCCGCCTTCAACACATTCTGGAGCAATGCCAGTAAAACCATGCGGCTCACAGATATTGAAACCTACACAGAAGGAAGCAAAAGATACTTCCTCGGCGTGTTCGAGCAGGGCAGTGGTGGATACGTACTATCACCTTACGGGATGAACTGGGGGCAGTTCTCCGATTATTGGGCAGACCGGGCCAAAGAAAACCTGCGCTTAACAGACATTGAATCTTATGAAGAAGGGGGCAAGCGTATCTTCCTGGGAGTATGGCGCCAGGGAACAGATGGATATTACCTCTGGCATGGGGTAGACTGGCAGAGCTTAACCTCCAAATGGGCAGAACTAAACAACAATACCGACCTGCGCTTAATTGACCTGGAAACCTTTGATGGCGATTGTCCTGGAAAATGTCTTAATCAGGCTTTAATGGCCGATAATCCTGCCACTTCCGGACGGGATAGTTATGATTACGGCATCTATGCCACCTCCCAACATTGTGAAGGTGAGCCCGGAAGCTGTCCTGCCAACCCTTCTGCAAGCAGCAGGGTATACTACCGCTGGCCCAACCTGAAACTGGGCAATGATTACTACGCACGGAATTCAGTGCTTTTTGACGCGAAGGACAAAATATTTACCCTTCCTTTCAACGAGAAAGCTTCCGACATGTCAAAAAATGGCTGGCTCTACAGTCCGGGCGCCTGGCACCATGCCCTTGACTATTCAAAAAGCGGCGGCAAAACATTCGAAATAGCCGCCGCCGCAACAGGAAAAGTCATTTATGTGGGATATGATGAGTGGTCGGGCAACACCATCATCATCAGCCATGATGCAGGCGGAAAAAAAGATGTATACAGGACCATCTACATGCATGTACGCAATGGGGCCGATAATGACTGTTCGGTAGCCTGGAGTAAAAGCCAGCCCACGCTCAACCAGGCTGCCAATGACCCCACCAGGGTTAAATATGAAACACATCTAAAAAATACAGGTTGTCCGCTTAAAGTGTCGGATCGCAATCCCGACGTTGGCTGGTGGGGTACCAACGCACAAAAGATCAGCAGTAATTTACTGGGAAAAACAGTGCAGGCGGGTGATGTAATAGGCTGGGCAGGTAGTACAGGCCCCGGAGGCTCTGCTGCCAACCATCTGCACATCTTCTTTGCACACCGCGACCCGGGCGATAAGCGCTGGTACTTCTTTGATCCGTATGGTATATACGCCACTCCGGATTGTTATCCTCAGGCGGTGGATGGGGCCATTAATACCCCCTGTGCACGATACCCCGTTGCCTGGAAAAATGGTCGGCCAGCATCTGCGCAGTAGGGCCACGGCAACGGAATCGTTTGCATAAATTTAAGCAGGTTTACTCATTCGGCACCCGGGCTTTATTTATATTTGTCCGGATGAGGAACCTGCTTTTTTTCCTACCCCTTTTTTTGTGCGGAGCTGTTGGCCATCAGGCAGAACCCATAAGAGCATATCGTATAACCGGGTTTGCGCAAGGCACCACCTGGCAGGTAACATACTATGCTGCAGATAGTCTTGTGATCAAGTCTCAAATAGATAGTATCCTCGACCAGATAGACAGTTCGCTCTCTATCTACAAGTCTTACTCCCTCATCAGTCGCTTCAATCAGGCGGAATCCACTGTAAATATGGATGGCCACATGGCCTTCGTCATCAATAAATCCATAGAAACTTACCGGCAAACAGAAGGAATCTTTGATATTACCGTCCAACCATTGGTACAAGCCTGGGGTTTTGGCGCAAAGAAAATAGAAAAGCTGCCCGACTCAGCTACCATACGTTTACTGAAGCAATGCGTTGATACCCGTTTTCTCGCTGTACAGGGCAACAGGCTCACCAAATCAAAACCTTGTGTTAAAATTGATGTAAATGGCATTGCCCAAGGCTACAGCGTGGATGTGGTGGCCGCTTTTTTGGATAGCCAACACATCAGCAACTACATCGTCGAAATTGGCGGTGAAATAAGAATAAAAGGCCGGCGGCAGCCCGGCAATGTGAAAATGAAAGTGGGCATTGAAGCGCCCGGTGAAGATGAGTTCCAGCTTTCCCTTTTACAAAAGATCATATCACTGGACAGCGGGGCCATCACCACATCGGGTAGCTACCGTAAATTTTACGAGAGTGGAGGAAAGAAAATATCACACATCATTGATCCGGCAACCGGCTATTCCATGCAGGGAAGCCTCATCAGTGTAACCGTCTATGCACCGGACGCCATTACAGCCGACGCCTATGATAATGCATTAATGGTGATGGGACTGCAAAAGGCCATCACATTTATAGAAAAAAGAAAGGATATGGCGGCTTACTTTATTTACCGGGACAAACAAGGGAAAATAGCCGACACTGCCACCAGCAGGTTCTATCATTTTATCACTGAACATTGAAATTGAACATTGAAAATTCGCTCTTAAGGCGTTGAATTCTATTATATGAGCAGAAGAAAATTTATACAACAGGCCGGGGTACTGACAGGAGGGTTAATCCTGCACAACCAGTTACTACAGGCCGTTGGTAGTAAATTCCAGGAAAAAATAAATGTGGGCATCATCGGTTGTGGCGACCGTGGCACCGGCATCATGTCTGTCATGCGCCAACTGCCCGATCTCTTCAACATAGCAGCTCTTTGTGATATACTGGACTTCCGATTGGACAATGCCCGGAAAATAGTGGCTGCCTCCCCGAAAGAATACAAAGACTACCGGAAGTTGCTGGAAGATAAAAGCCTCCATGCGGTGATCATCGCTACGCCATTGAACATGCACTATCCCATTGCGGCTGATGCATTGGCGGCGGGTAAGCATGTATTCCTGGAAAAGACCATGACCTACAACATTCCGCAGGCCATGAAGCTGGTGCAGCAGGTAAAGCGATATCCCAAACAGGTATTGCAGGTGGGGCATCAGTACCGTTATGTACCGCTCTACTTTAAGGTAAAAGAAATGATCGAAAAGGGGTATCTCGGAAAGATCACCCATATCGATTGCCGCTGGGACCGCAACTGGAACTGGCGTCGCCCTGTTCCCGCAGGCTATACCGATAAAGAAGTAAACTGGCGCATGTACAAAGCCTATTCAGGCGGCCTTATTGCAGAACTGTTATCCCACCAGATTGATTTTATTAACTGGGCATTCAATACGCATCCCGATGAGATCATCGGTACAGGCGGCATTGACAACTACAAAGACGGAAGGGAAACCTACGACAATGTACAGGTCGTATTGCGGTACAACAGAGAGAACATGATCGGCAACTTTGGCGCTACCTGTGCCAATGCCCGGGAAGGATACATCTTCAAACTAAAAGGGACCAAGGGGACCGTAGCCCTGTTGGTGAATGAAGGCGTCTTCTATCCTGAAGCGGCTGCCAAAAAAGACCTGGAAGTAGTGGATGGTGTGAGCAGCGCTACTAAAATAGAATGGAATAAAGATGGCGGTATCCCCATCATTAAAGAGCCCATGAAAGACGGTACCTGGTATGCCCTGCAGGACTTTCACAAATGCATTACGGAAAAGCAGCAACCGGTATCCAATGTCATTACCGGCGCTACTACTGCCGTATGCGTGCACCTGGGCAATACAGCCGCCTATACCCATACTACCCAACAATGGAAATCAGCGTATAACTTTTCTTAAATTATAATTAGATAACAGGCTATATGAAAAAAGTACTTTTCCTTTTGGTAATTACAGCAGCAGGGCAGGGCATCTTCGCCCAGAAATCAGGCAAAGGATGGACAAACTTATTTGATGGCAAAACACTCAATGGTTGGAAAAAATTATCGGGCAACGCTGAGTACACCGTAGAGAATGGCGCTATTACGGGCATCACCTCTCTTAATACACCCAATACCTTCCTTGTAACAGAAAAAGAATACGGCGACTTTATACTGGAGCTGGAAGTAATGATGGAAGATACCACCTCCAATTCAGGTATCCAGTTCAGAAGTCACCTCAATCCCGCAGGTAACAATGGCACAGGACGTGTATATGGTTACCAATATGAAATTGATCCATCTGCCCGCCGCTGGTCTGGTGGCATCTATGATGAAGCAAGAAGGGACTGGTTATACCCGCTTGGGCTCAATCCTGCAGCGCAACCGGCGTTTAAAAATGGCCAGTTCAACAAAGTTCGTATCGAGTGCATCGGGCACAACCTGCGCACCTTTGTAAACAATGTGGAAGCTGCGTATGTAGTAGATAGCCTGGATGCTGCTGGTTTCATTGCCCTACAGGTACACAGCATCAAAAATCCGGAACAGGCAGGTAAAAAGATCTATTGGAAGAACATTCGCATCAAAACAACCGGCCTGGTGCCTTCACCGCACTTAAAAGAAACCTATATCGTCAACAACATTCCGAATACATTGACTGATGCAGAGAAAAAATCAGGCACTGTACTCTTATTTGATGGCGTAAGCTCCAAAGGATGGAAAGGTGCGTACAAGCCTGGCTTCCCTGAAAAAGGATGGGAAATAAAAGATGGTACGCTCAGTGTACTCTCTTCCAATGGTGCAGAATCTACTAACGGTGGTGACATCGTAACCGTAAAAGAATACAGCGCCTTCGATCTTACCTTTGAATTCAGGCTCACCACGGGTGCTAACAGCGGTCTTAAATACTTTGTTACCCTGAAAGAAAACAATCCCGGTTCAGCGATCGGGCTGGAATTCCAGGTGCTGGATGATAAAATGCATCCTGATGCCAAAATGGGCCGCGATGGCAACCGCACCATGGCATCCTTATACGACCTCATCACAGCAAAGAAAACAGAGCGTTTTACGCGTCCTCCGGGCCAATGGAACATAGGCCGGGTAGTGGTATATCCTAATAACCACGTAGAGCATTACCTGAATGGCGTAAAAGTATTGGAATATGAGCGCGGCTCCCAGGCATTCCGTGACCTTGTAGCCATCAGTAAATACAAAATATGGCCCAACTTCGGAGAAGCCAAACAAGGCCGCATCCTGCTGCAGGACCACGGCGATGCAGTAAGCTTCCGCAGCATCCGGATTAAGGAACTGAAATAATTAATTACTGTCACCCTGAGTATTGTCACCCTGAGCTTGTCGAAGGGTTGTCGAAGGGTGTTACTGCCAGTTGAGCCCCGCAGAGTGGGGTAAACGCTGTGTCAGGGTGGGTCGCCCTCTAAAGGGCGGCTCACCCTGACACAGTTTTTTATTTTCGGGCATATTGTTAACGATCATTGCATAATCGTGGAATCTTGTGTAGTTTAACGGCCATTTTGGACCAGTTATGAAGGAAGGTAAAGCCAGCAGAACTGCACAATACATGGCCTTATTCAGGGCGCTCGAAACAACCCGTCCGCCGGGAGCACGATTGTTTGGTGATCCCTATGCTATTTCCTTTCTGGATAAAGGGCTCAGGAATGCTACCCGGCTTTCGAAACTGCCTTTTTTCAGGAACCTGGTGGAGAGGATCATTCAGCACAAAATACCAGGCGCTTTCTCTTCCGGCAGGGCCCGCACAAAATACATTGATGACCTGCTGCAATACAGCATCAGCAATGGCGACATACAGCAGGTGCTTATCTTAGGGGCAGGTTTTGATACGCGTGGACTCCGGTTAGGCTTTCTCCGGAATATTCCAGTAATAGAAATAGACCATCCCAGTACAGCAAACCTGAAACTGAATATCTTAAAAGAGCAACTGGGGAAATTGCCCGGTAATATCGAATATCACCAACTTGATTTTAATAAGGAGAGCCTGGATGATATGGTTTCCTGGAACCCGATAGATTTCACAAAGCCTACTACTATCATTTGGGAGGGGGTTACCAACTACCTGACGGCTTCGGCCATTGAAAGCGTCTTTCGTTTTGTAAGCCGCTTTACCGGTGGTTCTTACATCATCTTCACCTATGTACACAAAATGGTGCTGGACAACCCGGAGTTCTTTCATGGTGCAGAGAAACTACTCAATGACCTCGATAAAATTCATGAACGCTGGACCTTTGGGTTCAGGCCGGAAGAATTGAAAGAATACCTCAATCGCTTTAACCTCGCCTTACTCGAAGACAAAGGCGCCACCGAATACCGCCAAAAATACCTGCCGAAGAATACAGAGAAAGGGTATGAGTTCTACCGCGTAGCTTTTGCCAAGAAGAGAAAATAAAAATGTCAGGCTAAGCCTGACACTTATTTCCCCGCAGAGTCTCCCGAAGAGCTTGTCCCGCTTTGCGGGAGGACTCTGCGGAGTAAATATATTACCTGTTCACAGAATGATTATTCCAACGCTTCTTAAACTTATTACCGTGACCGTTATTCCTGTTACCAGCACCACCGGCTGTTTTCTGTTGAATAGCAGGCTGTGGTTTAATAACGGTTTGGGTAGAATGGTAAGGATGATCTTCCACTACAGGAATGGATTGTTTCGTTACCTTCTGAATATCTTTCAGGTAAGCCCTTTCTTCTGCATCACAGAAGGAAATGGCAATACCACTGGCGCCCGCACGGCCTGTACGGCCAATCCGGTGCACGTATGTTTCCGGGACATTGGGCAGCTCATAATTGATCACGTGCGTGAGATTGTCTACATCTATACCACGTGCTGCAATATCTGTAGCTACCAGAATGCGGATCTTACCGTTCTTGAAATTCGTAAGGGCATGCTGACGTGCATTTTGTGATTTATCGCCATGAATGGCGTCAGCTTTAATACCTGCCCGGTTCAATGCCCGTGCAATCTTATCCGATCCATATTTGGTACGGGCAAATACCAGGGCGCGTTCAATAGCCGGGTTTTCCAGTACATGGATCAGCAGGGAGCGTTTATTATCCTTATCCGCAAAATAGATCTGCTGTTCTATCTTTTCTGCGGTAGAAGATACAGGGGTAACTTCTACTTTTACCGGTGCCTTTAAAATAGTATTGGCCAGGCCAGCGATCTCCGACGGCATGGTAGCCGAAAAGAACAGGGTTTGGCGGTTAACTGGAATACGGGCTATGATCCTTTTCACATCGTGAATGAATCCCATATCCAGCATACGGTCTGCTTCGTCCAGTACAAATATTTGTAACTGTTGCAGGCTGATAAATCCCTGGTTGATCAGGTCGAGCAGGCGGCCCGGTGTGGCGATCAGGATATCAACGCCATTGCGTAGTGCATTCACCTGGTTTCCCTGTGATACACCACCGAAAATAACCATTTTGGTAAGGCCGGTATATTTACCATAAGCCCTGAAACTTTCTTCTATCTGGATGGCCAGTTCACGGGTAGGGGTAAGCACCAGCGCCTTAATAGCGCGAGGACCTTTGGATACAGGTTGTTGCCGGTGCAATAACTGCAATACCGGAATGGCAAAAGCGGCTGTTTTGCCGGTGCCTGTCTGGGCGCAGCCCAACAGGTCTTTTTGTTGTAATACGACGGGGATAGACTGCTCCTGGATGGGAGTAGGCGTACTATACCCTGTTTCTTTCAGCGCCTTTAATAAAGGCTCCTGAAGATTCAGTTGATCAAATGTCAAAATGATAGTTTTAAATAAATAAAGTGTTAACTATCAGCTACGTAGATTAAAACGGAGGGAGAGTTAACTATCTGTCCTCATCAACCTATGACTTGATGAGCTTTCTGTGAGGGAAAAAGACATCGGGTCTGCTAAGAGTGAGAATGATGCGCAAAGGTACTATAATTTTTTATATGTAAGGATAAGATATTGTTAAGGCTCCAACGGGCTGGTTAACAGCCTATACGCCTAAACAGTTTTGCAATTAATGATAATCTTACTACTTTAGTTGTAGATACAACTAACATGAAGCCGGAAGGACTAAACCAGAATATCATCTATCTAAGTGCGGAGTTTGCTCACCGGTTCAGCCAGGTGCTGGCAGCAGCATTTAAACAACACAATATTGATATTACAGCCGAGCAGTTTTCCATATTGGTAGTACTGTGGTACCGGGATGGGATAAGCCAAAAAGAGATCAGTGAGCAACTCAACCGGGATAAAACAACCATTACGCGCGTACTGATGAACATGAAGAAAAATAAACTCATTAAGCAGGTAACGGATGCTGAGGACAACCGTTCCAACCTCATATACCTTACCGCCAAAGGAAAAGAAATACAGAAAGCGGGTGTTCAAGTATCCGGCCAGCTATACATGAAGGTATTAAAAGGCATACCGCAGGACCAGTTACACACAGGAATTAATGTATTGCAAAAAATGCTGCAGGCTTTATAAACTAAAAATAGATGTATATACAACTTATTTAAACAACCAAATATGAGAACCCCATCTTATCTTATCAAAGCATCATTACTATTGGCAGGCATCATGGCTGTCGTGTTATCCGAAGCACAGGTGGCGCCTGTTGCAGGAGCACTCTTTCCCCGGAAATATAAAGTGGGCGAGAAATACCGCTATCGTTTAACCACGGAACAGTATTACAATAAAAACTGGAACAGCACTTCTGTGGTGATCATTGAATGTACAGTAGTGGCGGATAGTGCCGGTGTCCTTTGGGACGAGGTGCGCAACCTGTCCAAAATAATGTATACACCCAATGATACTACCAACATGGACAAGGAAGCGCAGGCAGTTAAACCTTATCGTATTACCCTGCAACCGCATGGAAAAATTGAGATACCGAAACTGGAAGTAGCCGCAATGACCGGGCCTGTTACTGACTTCATTACCTTCTTTGTGGCCATAAGCCCGCAGTCGCTGATCACTACCTTACAGAAGAAAGGGGATAGCCTGGTAGTAAAGGAACCCGCGAAAGGTAATTTTACCAATGGAACAACCATTCCCTATGGTGAAGATTGCCTGGCGATAACAGGTTATGTAACAGATCTTACTTCCAAAGCGGTAAAATTGCGCACGAAGTTCATGCCTCCTGCCCGGTCCTGCCTCACTTTTTTACTCGATGATATGAGCAAGCCGGTAACAGCAGGTATACCCAACAACTTCCAGATGGTGCAACCTGCAGCACCGGATAAATACAATGTCCTTTTCGGGAATGAGGAATTTACCATCAACAGTGTGGTAAGCCGGAAAGATGGGAAAATAATGGCGGCGGATATGTCCAATACATTGCACCTGACCATGCGTATGAATTGCACCGGGGATTATAAAAACTGCCAGATGGAAGCGCCCTTTCATATTCAGCGGAACCTGAAGCTGGAATTGCTATAAACGTGTATCCGGGCTGATTTAATAATTGAAATAAATAAAGTTTGTTATATTAGTATAGTTCCCCACCATTAAAACTATACTTATGAGAAAGAACTGCTTTCTATGTATCAGTTGTTTACTACTTACCATCTTAATGAGTAAGGTTGCTCTTGCGCAAAAGGAGGAACCTGTATCAAAGAAACATCAGATAGCTGTTGGCGTTGGGCTTTTAACAATACCGGATGTGTTGACCGATATATCAGTTATTGCTTCTGATGCAGTGGGACAGGACGTGGACGAAGTAAGGTCATCAGGCGCTTACAGCCTTTCTTACCGTTATTTTCCCAACCGGCAATGGGGCATAGGCATTACCGGCGTATTTGAAAAAATTGATGTACATTATACAAACCCCGCTGCCAAAAGTACCTTCAATACATTTGCCATGCTGGTCAATGGGCAGTTCAATTACATCATGAAACCACGGTTTGATCTCTATTCCCGGCTGGGAGCAGGCATCTGTAACTTTAACCAGACCGGAGGTGGCAATACCAACGATAATATCTTCGCTTTCCAGGTCACCGCAATAGGCGTGCGGGCAGGTGGGGTGTTCAATACCTTTGTTGAGGCCGGTTTCGGTTTTGAAGGATTGATACATGCAGGCATTAGTCTGCGGCTGTAATAACCAATGCCTGCATGTAGGTATGCTGACTATACTTTCGGTTCCCAGCCTTTTTCATAATCCCTTCTCCACAGCTTCATCGCTTTCTTATCGCCAAGGATATGCCCATTGGCAGGATTCGTGTGCAGTGTTCTTCCGGTGCGTTGGGCGATATTGGCCAGCAGGCAAAGTAACACGCTCTTATGTCCTTCATCAACAGGTGAGTTGAGTTTTGCTTCTCCCCGGATGCTGTTGATAAAATTGTTGAAGTGATAAAAATCAAGATTGCCGGTAGAGCTGACCAGGTTGCCGGAATCCGCTTTTGCTGCTGATTTTACTTCTTTGATCAGCTTATTATTGTTGTCAAATATCTTATAGTTATCTGATCCGAAATTAACCAGGGTGCCTTTATCGCCGTAAATAATAAAGCCACGGCCGGCGCCTTCTACCGGGTAATCATTACAGCTCCTGCTTTCCCAGGTAATGGCCTTCTCAGGACCAAATTCAAAAGTGGCTACCTGGGTATCGGGCGTTTCCCAATCATCTTTAAAAGCATAACGTCCGCCGGCAGAAGTAACCTTCGTGGGAAAGTCTACTCCCAGGAACCAGCGGCAGCAGTCAATCTCATGAGTGCCGTTGTTACAGGTTTCGGAAGTGCCCCAGTGCCAGAACCAATGCCAGTTATAATGCACCAGGTTATCCATATAATCCCTGCGTGGCGCAGGGCCCTGCCACAGGTCAAAGTCAAGCGTAGCAGGCACCGCCACCTTATTGCCTTTACCGATAGACTTCCGGTTATTGGCATACCAACCTTTTCCCAAATACACATTGCCGATAATGCCTTCCCGTACTTCCTTTACTGCATTGATCAGGGTAGGGAAGGAGCGGCGCTGGTTGCCCATCTGAATCAGCTTGCCGTATTTATTCATGGCCTGTACCAGCAACTCCCCTTCATAAGGATTATGGGCACAGGGCTTTTCTACATACACGTGTTTGCCATGTGTTACGCCAAGAATGGAAGCAGGCGCATGCCAGTGATCGGGTGCTGCGATGACCAGCGCATCAAAATCCGTCTTCTTCACCAACTCACGGATATCTTTCACCACCGTGGGTTTCCTGTCGGCCCTGGCAAATGGTTTAAGGCCATTCTGTATGGCCTTTTCTTCCACATCACACAGATAGGCGATCTCTACATTGGGTAATTTGGAGAAGCATTCTGCCAGGTATGCACCCCGGCTGTTGACGCCCATTACGCTCAATACCACTTTATTGCTGGGTGCCTGCTTACCAAATACCGGGAAATTAAGTATCGTAATGCCTGCTGTTGCCAGGGAAGTGTTTTTGATAAAGTCCCTTCTTTTCATGTACAAATCGTTTTATGATAAACTAAACTTGTTATGCTGTACAATCAAAATACCTTACCTTTTATGTGTATTTATTATGATTGATTGCGCCTTATGATCCATTCTTTCAACATTGCCATCGTTTGTAATACCTTGGCCGGTAATGGTTATTCTGAACATCTTACCCGTCAATTACAGGAACTGCTGGAAAGACAACAAATTCCCTGCACAGCTTTCCTGGACGACTGGCCCGAACGCTTCAGCGGTTTTTCCGACATTTTTATCCTGGGCGGTGATGGCACGTTGAATCATTTCATCAACCGCTATCCAAATATATCCATTCCCCTGTCAGTTTTTAAAGGTGGTTCCGGAAACGATTTCGGATGGAAACTGTATGGCAACCTCTCTTTTGAGGCACAGGTACGGAAAGTGCTGGCGGCCGCTCCCAGGCCGGTAGATGCGGGCAACTGTAATGGTCGTCTTTTTCTCAACGGGGTAGGGATAGGTTTTGATGGAGAAGTGGTGCGTTCTATGGGCCGTAAGCGTATCATAGCTGGCCACCTGGCCTACCTGGCGACTGTGATCAGGAAGATCTTCTTTTTCCGGGAGAAAGTGCTGGAACTGGAGTATAATGGGCGTATAGAGCGGGATAAATACTTTATGATCAGTGTGGCCAATGGTTCCCGCTATGGTGGCGGCTTCCTGGTAGCACCGCAGGCAGTGGTCAATGACGGGTGGCTCGACCTGGTGATCATCCGGAAGATCCATCCATTAAAAAGATTCCTGTACCTGCCCCGGGTAGAAAAAGGAAAACACCTGTCATTATCTGTTATTAAAACGGATAAAGTCAAACACATCGCAATCCGTGCCGGCCAGACGCTGCCTGCCCACGTAGATGGCGAGCTCATAGAAGACAAGGAGTTTAACATTGAAATATTACCAGGCAGGTTCCTGTTCAGAGGGGCGAATGTATGACAACAAAAAAGCCCCACCTCAACAGGTAGGGCTCCTAAACCTCTAAAAAACTACTTATGATGCTGAAACTGTTTCATTCTTTTGGTCTACCGTGATTACGGGAATATTTGAACCATAAGACAAAATCTTTTTAGTAATGCGACTCCACCAGCCCGGTAAATGAAATTCTTTAAACGGATTGGCCATAATCAGGTCGGCATTGATACGCCTGGAAAATTCAAGCGTGCTCTGGGCCAGGTTCTTACCTTCCAGCAGGAAAGATTGAACAGGTATGGTAGACAGGCTTTGTACTACCTCCAGGGCTTTATTCATAATAATTTCGGCAGCATTCCCATCCTTGTCATTACGCAATGAAACCAGGTACACCGTCGATTTAAAGGAGCGGGCCATCATCGTAGCCAGCTTAATGCGGTGCATCGGCAATTCATCGCTCAATGGCAGCACGATCTTCTTGAAGTGACTGATCAAACCACTGGCGCGGATGGCCAGTACCGGCACATTGGTTTTGCGTGCCAGTCTGCTGATGGACACAGATGAAAGGATGCGGTGTATAAGATTAAACTTGGCCAGTCCTACCACCACAAGGTCCATATCATACTGTTCAATGTATTTGGATAGCTGCTGGCTGGTATTGCCTTGCAGCAGGCTGATCTCTATATTGCCGCCTCCGCAGAGATGCTGGCGGTACGTATCTTTTAATGCTTCCAGTTTTCTGCTGGCATTATTCATTTCTGAAGCACGGCCTGGCATGTTCAGGCTGGTCTCTATCGGCAATAAGGGCAGCAGGTTGTTGGATACCACATGCACCAGGTGAATATTGCAGTGGAAGGTATTGGCCAGTTCAATGGCTTTGGAAATGGCCCATTTGTTCTTCCCGGTGAAGTCTACCGGCACCAGAATATTGTAAAAAGCTTTAGGCATACGCAGTGTTTTTTAAAGGTTTACAATTAATGAGCATCATTCGTCAGGCTAATGACAGCAATGGTTCAAAGCTGTTTTCCCGGATGTTTTTCGTAGCGATTGTTTCCAGCAGTTCATCCTTTGTGCAGAAAGCCACTCCTTTGCCAGCATGGCCAATAATACAACGGTCATCGCGGCTGTCGCCCACTGCCATGCAGTTCCTGAGTTGTACACTGTACTTTTCACAGGCATATTGCAGGGCATTGGTCTTACAATACGAATGCCCGCAGATACTGTCGGGCGATCCGAAGAAATAGAAAGGCAGGTTTACTTCTCCGGTGGCTTTTCCTTCAAAGAATTCCAGTTGGTTGGCATAAGAGAAATCAGCATCTATCTGCTGGCGTACATAATTGGTGATAAGCGTGTAGCTATTACTGATAATGCCTACGATATAGCCTTTTTCCTTGAGTGCCTTTACGACCGTTTTAATATCCGGCACCATCTCTATCTTACTGGCTACATTCAGCATATCATCCATCGTGCGGCCTTTCAGCAGCAAGCCAATGCGTTTGGTAAGGATAATGGAGTCTTTCTCGTCTGCCCGCAGGTCTTCCAGCTTGCCGGTAAATCCGAATTCCTTTGCAAAAACATCAATGGTCCTTCCACGCAGGATCGTATCATCCATATCAAAGATCACCATCTTGTGAAAGCCGCTCAGCTTCTCCCGGAGTGTTTTGTTCATCTCACGGTTAATTGTTTCCAGTGAGTGGATCTCTTCTTCGCTGATCTCTTCGGGATGTTGGCGCTGGGCCTTGCTGATAATGGCGCGGGATACTTCCTTGCTCATCTTACCCAATGCCTGCCAGGGCTTGCTCTTGTTCTCTATATAGCCAATATTGACTTCCTTAATGCGGGCTTTCATCAGGTACATATCTATCAGGATACCGATGTCTACACCGTAATCATTGAAGAAATCAATCTTTTTAAAATAAGATTTCTTCCCGGCGATCATACCACTGAGTGGCTGGGAGAAATAAGACAGGCCGGGATAGAAAATATTTAATAAAGGCTTTGCCACCAGTTCAGTTACCCTGCCTGCATTGCGGGCAAAACTTCCTTTCACAAAATCTGCTTCCTCATTGATCAGTGGTTCTGATAAGCCTGTTATAGTGCCTTCGGGATAAGGATCAATATCGCCATCGAGAAAAATAATAATTTCATTGGTAGCGTGCTGGATACCATCTTTCATGGAAATACCCTTGCCACGTACCTGGCTGGTAATGACTTTGGCGCCGGCTGCTGTAGCAACCTGTGCTGTATTATCTTCTGATTTATCATCTACCACAATTACCTCTGTCACCTGCGGGTGTTGACGACAAAAATCAACAACGCGGGCAATTGTTTT
The DNA here is from genome assembly GCF_011759375.1 of Paraflavitalea devenefica. Taxonomy (NCBI): domain Bacteria; kingdom Pseudomonadati; phylum Bacteroidota; class Chitinophagia; order Chitinophagales; family Chitinophagaceae; genus Paraflavitalea; species Paraflavitalea devenefica. The sequence continues at coordinate 19,235 of NZ_JAARML010000003.1, forward strand.
TTCTTCATTCAAAACGGGTATTATAACAGTTAGCACGCGTACCTCCTTTTGTTTTTCTACGTTTTAGATTGATAAAACTGCAGCCTTTATTCCCCATATCGAACAGGGTCAACTTATATTGACAAAAGCCGTGCCTCGACTGCAGCGGTCAAATTAAATTTCTGTGTTTAAGCGGGTTCTCCCTGTCTCGTCCGGATTGGATTTCAAATGTTGAATAATATCCCTTCCGGGCCTTTACGGGGCATTAAAACGATATTAAAAGAGGATTAAGATAGGTGATAAGGCAACGAGGCATTAAGGCATCAAGGCGGCGAGGATGTGTGGATGAGTGAGTATGAGCAGCATGGGTATAAATAAAAAAATCCTTCTGATTACTCAGAAGGATTTGTGTATACAAAGAGATCAAATTTGATTAATAATCCCTGTTGTAACCGCCGCCACCGCCACCGCGGTTGAAGCCACCTTTTTTGTAGCCGCCGCCACCGCCGCTACCGCCGCCGAAGCTTCTCTTCTTGAAGCCTCCGCCGCCGCCACCCTGAGGTTTTGGTTGCGCTTCGTTAACGATGATTTTTCTGCCAAGTACTTCAGACTCGTACAGGCTGCTCAAAGCATTTTGAGCTTCACCATCTTCGGGCATTTCTACGAAACCGAAGCCTTTGCTGCGGCCGCTTACTTTGTCCTTAACGATTTTTGCGGAAGTAACAGAACCATATTGTTCAAATAAGGTTCTCAGATCCTCGTCGGTCATTTGCCAGGAGAGGTTCCCTACGTAAATGTTCATTGTAACTAAAATTTTTAAAGTGCTGAAAAAACCGATAAATGACAATAGTTACTGCTATGAACTGAGGAAACCAGGATATTAGGTAAGACACTTCAGAACAAGAGAACTAAGTACATTAATCAACTGTGAAGATAGTAAAATAATTATGTAAACAACAAAAATATTCCGCTTTCCCTTTACTGGGGCGGATTTGGGCGCTTGGGTTCATTCAAAACGTTGTAAATGTGCAGAAATTGTCTCCAACAGACTATTGGGGTAAATACCATGGGAATACTCATATCATCCATCCTGTTATTGCATCATGGTCTTTGCCAGCCGGTTATCCCGGTCATATACATCCTGTCGGAAATTGAGCCTGCCATCTTTACTAACCCATGACGTGAGATAGGCTATGAATACAGGGACTGGATTTTTGAGGGTCACATATTTTTCTTTGCCGGCATTCATGGCCTGGGTGATCTTGTCACTCGTCCACGCAGGATCGTTTTTTAAGAGGTATTGAGCCAGTTTTTTAGGCTCAGCCAGCCTGATACATCCGTGGCTAAAGGCCCGGTTATCGCGGTCAAACAGGCTTTTGGAAGGCGTATCGTGCAGGTAGATATTATAACTGTTGGGAAAAAGGAACTTGACGAGTCCCAGGGAATTCTGTGGTCCCGGTTTCTGGCGATAAGTATTTCCCACTTTTTCCATTCTATGCTGGGCCAGGTAATTGGGATTGCGCCGTATACCAGGCAGTACTTCATTTTTTAGTATGCCGGGTGGCACATTCCAGTACGGGCTGAACACAACGTATTTCATTTCCCCATAAAAAATAACGGTTTTGTGTACAGCTTGCCCCACTACCACGTTCATGCTCCACAATAAGGAGTCCTTGTTGAAGACATGTAGCTTATAATCAGGGATATTGATCACCAGGTATTCCCTGTCCAGTTTGGCAGGTACCCAGCGGCAACGTTCCATATTCACCATAATCTGTTCAAGGCGTTTGTCTACAGGCACATTCAGCTCTTTTATCACGGCTGGTCCTGCAACGCCGTCATCACGCATGCCATAGCGTTGCTGAAAACGCTTTACGCCCTGCACAAGGGTGGAATCGAAATAAGAGCTGCCATCATCTGCCGGCAGGTCGCCGGCTTTATGCAGGTATTGCCTGATCTGCCTGATCACTGTCCCCGAATCTCCTGCCTGGTACTTCTTCTTATCAGCTTTAATGACAGGCCATCCTCCCTGCGATGCTATCGTGCGGTATTGTTTGAGCTGGTCTTTCAGCAGGTAATATTGGTAATACAGCGGCTCATCAGCCAGGAAAGAATCGGTAGGAGAGCGTAGCAGGGAATCCAGCAGCGCTTCCTGCTCCAGCTTCTTGCGGGGCAGGAACCAATCCATAGCCCTGGTGTCTTTTTCCGGGATACCCTGCCATACGTGGCGCGCATAGTAAAAATATTGGGCAGTAAGCATCAGCTCTGTGTACACATCTACAGAAGGCGGGGTTGTTTTATCAAGGGTCTTATTCCTTTCTTCCGATACAAGGGTATCAAAAGCGCCTTTATACGCTACTTTTTGGGGCAACCCTTCATCGGCAATATTCTCTACCCGGTTCAGCAGGTTGCCGGCCTGTTCAATAATACCAAGACTATCGAACCAGGCAAAAGCATAGCGGAGGTTGCTGTAAAACTGGCGTATATCATTACCATAATCCTTAAGGCCGGGATACCGGGTCAGGAAACTATCTATTTGCAGGCTGTCGAAATGAAGTACCTGCTGGGGACTGAAATTACCGGGAATTGAGGGGTCAATATTACTTTTGGCAGGAAGGGTGTCTTTGGAGGTTCTTACATAGGGCTGTTTGCCGGCATCCTGGCAGGCCCAAGCCAGGAGCATAATAAATGCCAGGCATAATGGCCGATAATTATGCATAGAGAAGGTTTATAATATAAATTTAAGGGAAAAGAGGCAACGAGGCATAAAAGCAACGATGTACCGATGTACAGGAAAATAAAAAACCTTCCCGGTGGGGGAAGGTTCTTAGTAATTTGAATAAGACGCGGATTACTCAGCTACCACTTCAAATTCAACTTCAGTACTGTTGCCATTACCGAAATCAACGGTTGCTTTGTAAGTACCCAGTTCTTTTACTTCATCTACGATGCTGATCTTCTTACGATCAATCTCGTAACCTTTCTGCTCACGGATAGCGCGGCTGATCTGTAAAGAAGTAACGCTACCGAAGATCTTGCCACTGGTACCGGTCTTGGCGCCGATTTTCAGTGCACCATCTTTCAGCTTGGCGATTACGGCATTTACTTCTTTAAGCATGATCTCTTCTTTTTTGCGGATCTGCTTCATCCTTTCTTCCAGTTGTTTCAGGTTGGAAGGATTGGCTTCTACCGCAAATTTCTGAGGAATGAGGTAGTTACGGGCATAACCGTTGCGCACTTTCACTACTTCGTGAGCGCCACCCAGGTTGTCTACGTCTTTTATCAGGATAATTTCCATGATGCTGTTTTTGTTCACCGTTTCCCAATCTATCCAGGTTATTGCCTGGATGATGACTGTCTACCCGTTCATCACGGGATTAGGGTGAGGTTTACTTTAATAGATCCGTTACATAAGGCAATAATGCCATCTGGCGGGCTTTCTTTACTGCCTGCGCTACTTTACGCTGGTACTTCAGGGAGTTACCGGTAATGCGGCGGGGGAGCATTTTGCCCTGGTCGTTCAGGAATTTCTTCAGAAATTCTCCGTCCTTGTAATCAATGTACTTAATGCCATATTTCTTGAAACGGCAGAATTTCTTCCGGGGTTTCTCGGTTTTAATGGCGGTCAGGTACTTAATCTCATTTGCTTTTGCCATGTCTTATCCCTCCACTGCTTTTTCAACTCCTGTAGGTACACCACTTCTCTTTCTTCCATTGTACTCGACGGCGTATTTATCGAGTGCAGTGAACATGTGACGGAGCACATTCTCGTCACGAAGCAATTGAATTTTCAATTGCTCATTGAAGGTGGATGGCGCAGTATATTCCAACACCCAGTACAAACCAGTGGTTTTTTTCTGGATGGGATACGCCAGTGATTTCAGACCCCAGGGATTGGTGTGCACAATTTGACCACCATTTTCAGTAATGAAGGCGGTAAATTTCTTCTGAGCGGCTTTGAAGTCGTCTTCAGAAAGCACAGGGGTAAAAATCACCATCAATTCGTAATTGTTCATGATCCCTGTTTAATTGTTTTGAAAAAATTGATTTAAGTCCCGTCGCTACTGGATTTCAGCCGGAAAGACTGTAATTTTTTGCTAAGGGGCTGCAAAGATACAATGTTACAGGCAAGTGACAAAGAGGAAAGGCAAAGTTTTACAATGGCGACGGCATCTATAAGTTGAATTGATTGTCAGTCAATTATGTGACAAGGGGAACAAAGTTACGGTCTTTGTCAAACCGGACATCTCCTAAAGATGCTTATCAGCACAGGTCAGTACAGAACAGTTAAAGGCCGGAAATGGCGGATAATCGCATTTGCTATAACCTTTTAGTTGTTCAATTAAGCTTTATTTTCACAAGCCTAATCAATTGATAAATTACCGTTTATGAGAGTCTTGCTGCCATTTTGCTACCTGACCTTGCTTTTTTTATTATTCACAGGGATTGTTCATGCCTACATGCCGGCCAAACCCGCCGCCCTGAAATGTGAACACCTGGTAAATCCTATAGGCATTGACGCTTCCCATCCCCGCCTTTCCTGGCGCCTGGCAGATGAACGCACAGGGGCCCGGCAAACAGCTTACCAGCTATTCCTGTCTACCGATTCACTGGATATGCAAAAAGGGATGGTGTGGCAATCGGTCAAAATAAATGGCTCTGCCAGTTTGGTCACCTATGCAGGTAGCGCTTTGCAGCCATTCACCAAATACTACTGGCGGGTGGATGTATGGGACAAGGATGGTATAAAAGCCGGTTCGGCTATTGCCAGCTTTGAAACAGGCATGATGGACAGGCGCAACTGGAAGGGCGCCTGGATCAGTGATATAAGTGAGGTGACAGTAAAACCTGCCGGGCAATTCAGGAAGGTATTTGAAGCCGCTAAAAAAATACGTAGCGCCAGGGCTTACATAGCAGTGGCCGGTTTATATGAACTGTACATCAACGGGCAACGGATCGGGGATCACCGGCTCGATCCCATGTATACCCGTTTTGACCGGCGCACCCTGTATGTAACGTATGATGTGACGGCCCAACTGCAGGCCGGTAAAAATGCCATCGGCGTTTTATTGGGAAATGGCTGGTATAATCATCAATCTACTGCTGTATGGTATTTTCATAAAGCGCCCTGGCGGGCAAGACCCGCTTTTTGTTTGGACCTGCGCATTACTTACGAAGATGGGACTGCGGAAACCATTACCTCAGGCAAAGACTGGAAAACGGCCCTCGGCCCTGTTATCTTCAACAGCATTTATACCGCTGAGCATTACGACGCCCGCCTTGAACAACCGGGATGGAATACCGTGAACTTTGACGATAGTAAATGGAAGCCTGTTACCTACCGGGCTGCTCCTTCCAACAATATCGTGGCGCAGGCCCTGCACCCTATCCAGGCGGTAGAAGAAATTGCCGCTAAAACGGTCAACAGGATCAGTGATACGGTATATGTATTTGACCTGGGCAGGAATATTGCCGGGGTAAGCCGGCTGAAGGTTAGCGGTGAAGCAGGTACTACTATCCGCCTGAAACATGCCGAGCAGGTATATGCCAATGGCCGGGCCGACCAATCAAACATTGATGTGCACTACCGGCCTACGGATGATAAAGACCCTTTCCAGACAGATATTTTTATCCTTTCAGGAAAAGCCGAAGAAACCTTTATGCCCCGCTTTAATTACAAAGGCTTCCAGTATGTGGAAGTAACCAGCGATAGACCCCTAACGCTTACAAAAGAAAGCCTGACCGGTTATTTCATGCACAGCAATGTGCCACCGGTGGGCAACATCAAATCTTCCAATACCACCATTGATAAAATATGGTCGGCTACCAATAATGCCTACCTGAGTAACCTGTTTGGTTACCCTACCGATTGTCCGCAACGGGAAAAGAATGGCTGGACAGGTGATGCGCAGATCGCCATAGAAACCGGGTTATACAGTTTTGATGGCATTACGGTATACGAAAAATGGCTGGCCGATCACCGGGATGAACAGCAACCGAACGGCGTACTTCCTTCGATTATTCCTACTGGCGGATGGGGCTATGAATGGGGCAACGGACCTGACTGGACAAGCACTATTGCGATCATTCCCTGGAATATTTACCTGTTTTATGGTGACAAGAAACTGCTGGCCGATTGTTATGACAACATCAAATTGTACGTAGATCATATCAATGAGTTGTATCCTTCGGGGCTTACTACCTGGGGCCTGGGTGACTGGGTGCCGGTAAAATCAAAAAGCCCGGTAGAACTCACTTCCACTGCCTACTACTTTGCCGATGCTACTATTTTGGCTAAAGCAGCGAAGCTATTGGGTAAAGAAGGTGATCATAAGAAATATACCGCGTTGGCAGCAAAGATCAGGGATGCCTTTAATGCCAAATACCTCAATAAGCAAACCAATGTTTATGGATCGGGATGGCAAACTGAGCTGAGTGTGGCACTGTACTGGGGGCTTGTGCCGGCTGAACTGAAAAGTAAAGTAGCGGCTAACCTGGCTAAGCGGGTGGAGCAGGATAATTTTCATTTGGATGTAGGGCTGCTTGGAACGAAAGCCATTTTGAATGCGCTGAGCGAAAATGGTTATGCAGACGTTGCCTATAAATTAGCTGCCCAGGAAACATTCCCTTCCTGGGGGTGGTGGATTGTGAATGGCGCTACTACCCTTTATGAGAACTGGGATATTAATGCCGGATCTGATCTTTCCCGTAACCATATCATGTTTGGAGAAATAGGCGGATGGTTCTACAAAGGCATTGGAGGCATTAAACCCGATGAAGCTGCTGCCGGGTTTAAGCATGTATTACTGGAACCTCATTTTGTAGAAGGACTGGATCATTTTGAAGCAGTACATGAAGGGCCGTATGGCAATATCATTGCCGCGTGGAAGAAAAATGCCGGCATGATCACTTATGCTGTTACTGTTCCTGCCAACTCAACGGCTACCATCTATCTTCCCATGGCCCGCGGACAGCAATTGTACGAAAATGGTAAGCTGGTTACTGGTGTCACTGGCTCAATCCGTACGGCCGGTAAAACTGCTGGCGGTAAGCAGGTGTATCATGTGCAGTCTGGCACTTACCGGTTTGAGATCAGGTAAGGAGATGATAACAGCATATTTTGTCTGCTTATAATTGGGGTAGGATCATGCTAAGGGCCAGTGGGACTTCGCTGTTGTGACTTTCTCCTTCAAATTCATGGTAGGTAAATTGTAATCCACGGTAGTTCCTTTGTTGCAGGAAGCTATGCATATCCCGCGAACCGCTCAGGATAAAGTTGAACCGCTCCTGGCTGCCTACACATAAGTACAGGTTGGCATGCAGGGAAGATGAGTCCTGGTAATATCTTTTCTCAAACTCATAGATGTTGCCATGATTGATCCATAAAGCAGGGCTAAGGGAAACAATATTATTAAACAGCCGCTCCTTCCGGAACAGGCAATAGAAAGCAAATAATCCTCCCAGAGAGTGACCTATATAAGAACGATTGGCCGTAACCCGGTAATGCTTTTCCATGTAGGGAATGAGTTCCTGTTTCATGAAAAAATAGAAATGCTCTGACTGGCCAAAATACTTGTCATCGCTGATCAATGAATCGTTCTTGTCCTTAACAAAAGGCGTAATAAAATCCCGGCGGCGTAATACCCTGTAATTGCTAAAATGTCCAACACCTACAAAGATTGCTTTGATGGGGCTGTCTTTTTTATTGAACCCGTCTATGATGGTCCGCAGCTTTTTACCCGATTTCAGGTTGGCATCCATGTAATAGATCACAGGGTAGCTTTCCTGTGATCTATCATAACCCGGCGGCAGGGTGATGTGTATATCAAAACTATCGCCTACCTGTTGTGAAGAATAGCTTATGCGTTTTGATAATAGTGATGAGCCTGCTTTTCTTTCAGCAGCGCAACCAAATAATATCAGCACTAAAAAAACAATATAATATACAGGGCGGGGAATAGCAGTGGGTTTTATCAAATATACTTATACGCTTTTATTTGGCAAAAGGAGAGTGGTAAATGACAGGTACCCACTACCGTCATTTACCACTCATTATTTTATTTCACCATAATTTTCTCTGTATGTATGCCGTCAGTGCCACTGATCTTCAACAAGTAAATGCCTTTGGACAGGTCACTTACCCTGAAGTCAACCGTTTGGCTCACGGCGGCAGGCAGGTTGCGCTGTTTGCGTAAACGGCCATTGAGGTCTGTAAGTTGAATAGTTAGTGGTCCACTATTGTTCAGTATATTAATCGTGAGGGTATTGGTTACAGGATTGGGCCCCAAATTAAAGGAGAAGCTTTTGCCCATCACCACTTTAACGATGGCGGACCATTCTGAGCGGCCATCAAGGTCTATCTGGTTAAGGCGATAAAAGTTGTTGCCTGCCAAGGGCTGTACATCTGTAAATGTGTAACGGGTGGTTACCGATGTATTACCGGCTGCTTTTACTTTTCCGATAGGGATGAAGTGAACACCATCGGCACTTCTTTCCACAATAAATTCCTGGCTGTTATTTTCCTGTGTTGTTTTCCAGTTCAGTGCTACCTGGTCGTTTTTCTTCACTGCTGTAAAGCCTGACAGTTTAACCGGCAAGGTGGCACTGAAGTCAAAACGTGCGATAACGGGATAATGGTCTGAGGTGGTCATGGCATAATCTGCAATGGCATCTTCTATATCCTTGCGTAATTGTACAGAACCCGGCACAAACAAAGCCTGCAGCTCATTGGATACAACAACATGATCAATCACATCCGAATTGGCCTTGGTGCTTCGCAGTCCTGCATTGCTCAAAGGCAGGGAGAGTGATTTATAACTGTCTGCATCTGTTGAATCACTGATGATGGTGGTGTAAGAAGTAACAGGGCCACCGCCTGCAGGAGCCGAGATAGAGATATCCAGGTCATCGTTATAGTCACCAAGCAGGATAATGTTGGCATTGCTGAATTGGGCATCGAGGGTGTCTTTCAATTCATCTGCGCCTGCCTTGCGTGAATTGTAATCACTGAGCGCATCGCCCGACTTTCCGTGCAATACCACGAAGTTGATATTGCGTGTGATACCATTGATGGTAGCATCTGCATTGACCAGGAAAGGGAACCGGCCACTGGCCCAATTCGAACTGGCGGAAGCGCTGGATTGCATCAATCCCCGGGCAGTGACATTGCTAAGCACTGATGTTTTATAAACCAGTGCCAGCTTCTGGCCTGTGGCATAATTGGGGCTGGTGGCATCGGCTGCCAGTGAGGAGTAATAAGACACCTTATAGGCATATCCGGGCAGGTTATCTACCACTGTTTTCAGGCGTAAGGTGTCTACCACTTCTTCCAGTGCATATACATCAGCACCGAGGTTTTGCAAAGCCTGTTGCACATTGGTTTGCTGAAGATCATTGTCCACAGGGCCTTGTGATCCGCCAAACCATTCTACATTCCAGCAAATAATATCCAGCGTATTGGTACCGGTTTGAGAGCTTCCGAATACAGGATAGGTGCGGGAAAGTCCGGTGGCCTCAAAACTGATCACTCCTGAAAAGTCGGCATTATCAGTAGCCGGCGCCAGGCGGGTATAAAATTCCTTGCCGGCGCCATTGGCCTGTGCAGGTGTTAATACAATAGCGGAAGAACCTGTTACTCCATCGGCCGATACCTCAAAACTGGCCGGCGCTGTAATGGTGAGATTGGTGGTAATATCTGCCGCATCATAAGTGATCTTTCTCCAGGCAGAAGGACTACCGGCAGATGCTACCCCAAGGTTCTTATAATAGTTGAATGCTTTGGTATAAGGCGCGGCAGCAGCAGCGGCATTAAATACCTGTACATCTTCAAGGCTCCAGCGCGGTCCTTCCAATGAAGTGGAGGTGTATACCCAGGCGAGGTATACGCCTGTCTGTTTATAAGCGGAAAGATTAATACTGTCTGACAATGTCCATACATCGCTGTTCTCATTGGGAAACTTGCCAACGAGGTTGGTCCAGGTGGCTGCTGCAGGGGCACCGGTGCCGGTATAGTTGGTAGATATTTTTAGTTGCAGACCAGGCCCTTCAAAGCGGGTGCGGGTGTAAAAGCGCAGCAAAGGAACAGTATAAGCCGTGAGGTCAAGTGCAGGCGAGATCAGCCAGTCCTGGTTGGCCAGGCCGGTAGTTCCGGCATTCATTTGCAGCGCCTTTCCGGTACCTCTGCCAAAATCGGAACATTGCCATACGGAATCCTGCGCATTACCGGTTTCATAACTGTATTGGGTAAAGCCGCCATCGAGGTTGGGATTGGCGCAGGTGTTGAAGTTCCAGCTAAAACTGCCACCCGGTCCCTGCGTCTGGAATTTCCAGGTGGTGGTGGTGGCAATACCGGCAAAATCATTGCCTGCCAGGTCTTCAAAGGCGCCGTTGTCTACCTGTACATAATAATCGGTAAGTGGCTGCAGACCGGTTACATTGAAAGAGGCTTCATTGCCGGCAATGGTGGCTGTTCCGGCTGCAATGGTTTGCACAGTACTGTTATCTGCTGCCAGTTTTACATACATATTGCCGGCGCCGGCATTCACATTTTCAGTAAAGGCAATGGTAAACAGGCCGCTTTGGGCTACGCCTACTGAATTATTCAGTGGCGTTAACCTCGTTACTGTGGGCGGGGCTGTATCTGCTGCGTAGGTAAAGGTCAGCTCCAGGTCGTCAATGGACAGCCCATGATCATTCCCGCCATCATTGATATCTTCCCAGCGCAGCATGATCTCCTGGCCGGAAGCTACCGCCAGGCCGGTAATGGTAAAGTCAATGCCGGTGAAATTGGGGCTGTCATTGCCAACCAATGTTGCTGCGGAAGCGCCGGTTACCGGGCTGGTAAAGGCTAATTGGGGGACTACAGTATAGCCACTTCCGCTGATATTGGTAACTGTAGCGCCTGAAAGCCAGGCGAAACTGAGGGATTGCGCAGCCGTATTGCCGCCATTGCGCCATTGTTCGCCGCGGTACTTTACCTGGATGGAGCTAATGCTTTGCGCGGTATTGTTTTTCAGGCGAACGCCATAATAAACAAGGGCAGCGCTGCCCGAGCCTACGGAACCCAGCGCACGTTCGGCTGAGGCCGAAGAGCCATAACTGTATAATCCTCCTGCATTGTCTGAGCCGGTACCTGCCCGGTACGTGGTGCGATTAGTGTACCATCCTGTGATGGTACTGTTGTCGGTCCAGGTGTTGGAGATACCAGTAGAAAGGAGGCTGTTAAAGTCCTGTGTGTAAGTGGTGCCAGTGATGTCCACCTGTGCCTGTAAAGGTTTGATTCCCAGGCATAGCAATGCCAGGATGAGAAAGTAGCTTTGTCTCATGAAATTGTTTTTGGTTGATGTGGTTGAGCCACAAGGCGCGGATAATGCGGCTGTTACAAAGGATTGGACAGGAGTTAGAGGGTGGGTTGAGTGCCCAAAGATAAAAGGGGCAAGGTTACCTCAATGTTATGGTTAAACGGAAGTTTTCAACAAAGCCTTTTTTGCGGGTGAGTGGGTAGGAGGAAGGCGAACCGGGCCGACCTGACATTTTTACCGGTTGATGGCGGCTGGCATTTTCTTTGGTAGCTTGTGAACAAAACCTGCTTTTTATATGCAAAAAGGAACTATACGGGTACAAACGGAAAACATTTTCCCCATCATTAAGAAATTCCTGTACAGCGATCACGATATTTTCCTGCGTGAGCTGATCAGTAATGCCGTTGATGCCACCCAAAAGCTGAAAACCCTTTCTTCCATTGGCGAAGCAAAAGGAGAACTGGGTGAACTGAAAATTGAGGTGAAGCTGGATGCAGAGAAAAAAACGATCACCATTTCGGACAGAGGCGTGGGCATGACAGCGGAAGAAGTGGAGAAGTATATTAACCAGGTGGCTTTCAGTGGCGCCGAAGAGTTTGTCAAGAAATACAAAGGACAGAACGAAAACAATATCATCGGTAAGTTTGGCCTCGGCTTTTACTCTGCCTTTATGGTGAGTGATAAGGTGGAGATCTTTACCAGAAGCTTCCGTGAAGGAGCTACCGCTGTACGCTGGGAATGTGATGGCAGCCCGGAATATACTTTAGAAGATACAGAAAAGGCTGATCGCGGAACTGATATTGTGCTGCATATCAATGATGAAAGCAAAGAGTTCCTGGAAGCCGACAGGGTAGAAAATGTATTGCGTCGTTTCTGCCGCTTCCTGCCGGTGCCTATTTTCTATGATCCCAAAGCCGGAGAAGAAAAGAAAGAAGATTCCCCCAAGCCTGAGCAGATCAATAATACCCAGCCTGCCTGGACCCGCAAGCCTTCCGAGCTTACTGCCGAAGATTATCAGAATTTCTATAAGGAATTATATCCCTATCATGAGGCTCCCCTGTTCTGGATCCATGTGAATGTGGATTATCCGTTTAACCTTACGGGCATCCTGTATTTCCCGAAGATCAAACAGAGCTACGAGATCCAGAAGGATAAAATACAGTTATACAGCAACCAGGTATTTGTAACAGATGAGGTAAAAGATATTGTGCCCGAGTTCCTGATGTTGCTGCATGGCGTTATTGATTCACCGGATATTCCGCTCAACGTAAGCCGCAGCTACCTGCAGGGTGATCCCAATGTGAAGAAGATCAATAACCACATTACAAAGAAAGTAGCCGACAAGCTGGAAGAGATTTTCAATAAGGAACGTGCATCTTTCGAAGAGAAATGGGATAGCCTGGGCCTCTTTGTGAAGTATGGTATGATGACAGACGATAAGTTCCTGGAGAAAGCCAATAAGTTCCACATTTTTGAGGCGGCTTCGGGAGAGAAGAAATTCTTCACGTTGGAAGAGTTACGCCTGGCAACAGAAACGCTCCAGAAGAATAAGGATGGCAAGCTGGTGATCCTGTATACCACCGATCCGGTACAGCAGGATGCTTACATCAAAGCGGCAGAAGGCAAGGGGTATATTGTAGTGAAACTGGATACGATGGTAGATGCCGCCTTCCTGAACCAGATGGAACATAAATGGAGCGATGTACATTTTAACCGCGTAGATGCAGATATTGCTGATAACCTGATTGACAAACAGGAGAACACTGAATCTGTATTGAGCAAGGAAGAGGAAGGAAAACTGAAAGATCTGTTCAATATTCAGCCTGCCAACCTGCATGTAACAGTGGAGGTGAAAGGCCTGAGTGCGGATGCGCCTCCTGTAGTAGCTACCCGCCCTGAATTTATGCGCCGTATGAAAGATATGGCAGCCATGCAGGGGCCTATGGGTGCTTTCTATGCTAATATGCCCGATGAAGTAACGCTTACTGTAAATGGTAATCACTCCATATTCCAGGGAGTACTGGCTGAAAGCAATGCAGAAAAGCAGCAAAAAACAGTGCTTAACCTGGCCGATCTGGCCCTGCTGTCGCAAGGCCTGCTGAAGGGCAATAACCTCACCAATTTCATCAACCGCAGTGTAGAACTGATGGGTGGAGAAAAGAAGGGAAGCGTTATTGTGGAGGCGTAAGCGTGAGCCTCCAGTTAGCTGTTAATGCATGGTGAAGGAATTGTTAACGCTGGGAGTAAAGGATGGATTTTGAAATTAACAGTGTAGCTTAGTAATGATAATTTTTGCATAAAAAAATGAAGCCGGGACTTCTTATAGGTCCCGGCTTTGTTATTTCAGGCGTTCCAGCTCCTGTTTGATGCTATCTTTTTTCTGCCGGGATACAGGGACCTGTGATCCATCTTCCAATGACAGGTAACTCCCCTCTTCCCTGATCCAGCTTTTGACATATTTCTTATTGACAAGGTGAGATTGATGACAGCGTATAAACCCATAATCTCCCAATAACTCTTCGTATTCATAGATGGGTTTAGACACCATAAGCTTTTCGCCATTATTAAAATGAAAGGTGGTGTAGTTATTGACCGACTCACACCTGGTGATGTCCTGCAAACGTACAAACCTTGTTTCTTTGGTGGTGGGCAAGGCTATCCGGTGTTCTTCTTTTTGTTGCTGGTGTTGTAATAGCTGCAGGAGATACTCAATTTGCCCGTTTTGCTTTTGCTGTCTGTTCTTTTCCGCTACTTTGTTGACGGCTGTTTTTAATTCTTCCGTATTAATGGGTTTGAGCAGGTAATCAATAGCAGCAAATTTCACAGCCTGTATGCCATATTGATCAAAAGCAGTGACGAAGATCACTTCAAACCGGTAACCGGGTAAAGATTGCAATAGTTCAAACCCATTCTTTTCCGGCATCTGGATATCCAGGAATACAAGGTCTGGCTGATACTGTAGTATACTGGTCTTGCCATCGATAGCATTGCGGGCCGTTGCCAATACCTGCACCTCCGGACAATGCCGGTGGAGCAGGTATTGAAGGTTGTCAATATTATTTTGTTCATCATCTATGAGTACCGTCCTGATCATTATGCCAGCCAGTTTTTGAAGGTTAAAAGTACGGTAGTTCCGGCATTGCTTGAATGCAGGTCCATTGCTATAGCCTGTTCTTCCTGTAAGGTATTAATGAGCTGTATCTTTTCCTTTACCAGTTTTAAACCATAACCAGCAGTGGATTGCGTGGCATCAAACCCTTTTCCATTGTCTTCAACAAGGGCCAACAGGCTGGCTCCCCCTTTTGAAAAGGAGAGCCGGATATTTCCTTTTTCTTCCATACCAGCTATACCGTGTTTGATGGCATTTTCCACGAGGGGCTGTAACAGCATAACGGGCAGTGGTACTACCGAGGTCTGTACATCTTCCCCAACATTGACGGTATATTGAAACTGAAAGCGCAATTGTTCCAGTTGCAGATAGCTTCTGAGTGACTTTATTTCCTGGTCGAGGGTGGTATTATCCTGGTTGCTGTTGGCCAATACATTCCGGAGCAGGCTGCCGAAGGCCGACAGGTATTGATGGGCTTTATCATTTTCCTGTTTGCTCATCAGGGCCTGTATGGAACCTAAGGCATTGAAAATAAAATGTGGGTTTAGCTGGGTTTGCATATTCCGGAGCTTATCTGCCAATGCTGCTTTTTTCGCTTTTTCTTTCACCAGTCTGCGGCGATAGCTGGTAATGATCAGCAGCAGGGCCAACAGGAACAAGGCTCCAGCCGTTGACCACCTGAACCAATTGCGCTGGTACCAGTAAGGTTTGGTAACAAAGGTGTGCAGGACGGTGTTTTCGGGGTATCCGGCATAGCGTACTTCAAGACTGTAGCGCTCATCGCCTGTGAGGCCATCCATCATGATCACATGGCCTGTCTTGATCCAGTTGCTATCGGTATAACGTCCACCCAGTATGCGGTATTCCATGGTGGAATCTGCAAAGCTGTCATCTGCCTTGCCGAAATAAAAGATGTAGCTGGAGGTGGGGGCAGTGCGTTCGTTGTGGAAAACAGCTCCATCACCTCCTTCCAGTTTACCGTTCTCAAATTTATCTTCTACAATGTTCCTTCCTACAATATGCCGGTTGATCATTTCCGGACTGATACGGCTTTCTTTTCCCCGCCATTCGTGTGACCACGCGAGCAGGCGTGGGCGAATAGGTCTTGGCACCCTGCGTATGTAATAAGTAAACAGGATAGTGGTATCTGTTGGTAACCTCCCGTCCACGACCATTACATCATCTGTGTGCAGGGTATCATCGGCCAGTACAATTATTTCCCGGCGGGTTTTCTTTGGGTAATTAAGAAGGAAACTGTCTATTGAAGGTGTGGAAAGGTGACCTGGTTTCCAATCCTGTATAGTCGTGCCGTTCTTCCTGACCCTTGTGAGCAGGTGGGCCGGCGTAAGGTATGTTTGCCGGTTACCTTCATAAAAAGGCGGGAAGCGAAAGGTGTCTGGTATCTTAAGGTCGGCAGAATAGGGCATAGCGAACAGTAGGGTACGTTTTCCATATACTGAATAAACATAAATTCCCCGGGGCCTGTAGGCGTCGGTCAATATATTGTTGTCTCTTTTTTTGTCAGGTGCATAGGCATTGCAAAGGACAAGTACTCCATCTTTATAAGGCCAGGCATGTGCCAGTGAAATAGCACCTTTGACGGGTTGCGCTATGGCATGAAACTGTCCAGCCAACAACGAAAGGCATATTATCACGTTCCAGTATAGGGCTTTTTTTGTGGTAGACATGTTATTGTTTTAGGGTAGCGGTTTGTTTCAGTGATTTGGCCAGTTGCTGTTTAATAGATTCCATATCATTGGCGTTGGCAATGATCTTTCCTGCCGGGTCTACCAGGATATACTGAGGAATAGACCTGATATCGTATAAAACAGCTACGGCATTTTTCCAGCCTTTAAGATCTGATGCTTGCACCCAGGGTAAGTTATGTTTTTTTATGGCGTCTGTCCATCTGTCCCTGTCTTCATCAAGCGATACGCCTATGACATCAAAGTTCTCTTTACGGTAGGTAGTATACAGCTCTTTTACAGCGGGCAGGTTCTGCAGGCAGGGGCCACACCAGGAAGCCCAGAAATCGAGCAGTACATACTTACCTTTATAACTGCTAAGGGACAAGGGCTTGTTCTGATCGGTAGGGATTATTGCCCATAGAGCCGGTTGGCCAATGCTGGTAGCTTTTACCTGTTGTATCCTTTTTAGTAAGGCAGTTGCTTCAGGCTGTTGCTGTAAATCCTTTGAAAGGCCCGTTAGTAAATGATGCATGCTGTCTGCATATTCCATTTTGGTACTGGCAATAAAATAGCACAACTGGTACAGGGACAGGTAGCTGGCAGGATTTTCTTTGATGAACTCCACCGTTACCTGTTTGTTTTTCCTATGCAGGGCGTTTAATTCATCGTTCATTTTTTGTTTTCCCGCTTCATCTGCTTTGGCCATGGTCGTGTCCATTTTCTGGTATTGACCAACGATAAGGTTGTCTACAGGTTTTTGTTTCTTTTTCAGCAACAGGAATTGTTCGTTTACCGGGGCATTGCTGAATGTGCAACTATCCAGTGTGTTACGGGCGCCGGTAGCATGTATAGTTACGGTTATATCCCTGTTTTCAAGAAAGAACTGATGTATGCCAAAGCCAGGTCTGGGAACATGCAGCGTGGCCAGCAAAGCGGTTTGTGGCAGCCGGCCGGTAAACACAAACCGGCCCTGTTCGATGCGGGTGGAATCTTTGAAATTCTGTTTGAGGTCGGAATAGTCTATAGTAGCTATATAGATCATCTTCCCTTCGAAGGAAGCAGGGGCTGTACCCGATAACCGGAACCGGGCTTGTGCCTGCGCATGGATTGTCATTAAATGAGTGGTCAGGAGAAAAGCGATAAAGCATTTGGGTAGTGACATAATCAATAATTTGCTGCTAATGTCTGTTAAGCGGCAGGTAGCGATGTACATCACTGAGAATATGGCAGGGATAGCTGTGAATCCGGCGCAGGATTATGCCTCGGATAACATGAAGTCAATCACTTTTAGCTGCAAATGTTTTTCCTCATTCCATACGTTTTCATCAAGGGTGAAAACGATGTCAATGGGTTTCTGTTCCTGCAGCAGGTGAAATTTGCGGGCCATATTGAAGCCGATCCCGTTGAACAGGATGTTTTCCTGCCGCAGGGAGAACTTGATGTGGTTGTCTTTCACGACTCTTGAGTAGCCGCTGTTCATCACTTTCCGGGTTACCCATACCGGCTTCAGGTTGTCAGGCCCGAAAGGCTCCATCTGGCAGATGATATTGTAGAAAGCGGGTTTCAGGTCTTTAAAGGGTATTTCTCCGTCAATAATGATTTCGGGAATCAGCAGATCGGGCGTGATGGTAGCTGCTACCACTTCTTCAAAGCGGGTGCGAAAAGCATCTACATTGCCGGGTTCCAGCGTCATGCCGGCGGCATAAAAGTGGCCACCATATCCCAGCAGTAGGTCTTTGCACTGGTGAATGGCCTCGTATACATTAAAACCTGCCACGCTGCGCGCGGACCCTGCTACATATTCACCGGATTGCGTTAATACGATGGTTGGCCGGTAATAATGATCAATGAGGCGGGAAGCTACAATACCTACCACACCTTTATGCCAGTGGGGCTGGTAAATTACGGTAGACTTACGTTCCAGGAATTCAAGGTTGCCTTCAATAAGCGCCAGGGCTTCGTCGGTAATATTTTTATCGGCCTCTTTCCGGGTTGTATTATCGGAATGCAGCATTTCGCCGTATTGATGGGCCTCTTCGAAGCTATTGGCAATGAACATTTGTACGGCCTTACGGGCGTCATCCATACGTCCGGCGGCATTCACCCGGGGCGCGATCATAAAGATGAGGCTATTGATAAACAGGGCCGATTCCAGCTTGCTCAGTTGTTTCAGGGCGCTGATGCCATAGTTGGGCGTTTCATTGGCTTTCTTCAATCCAAAGAAGGCCATCGTGCGGTTTTCGCCATTGATGGGCACTATATCGGCTGCAATAGCTGTGGCCACCAGGTCCAGGTATTCTTCCGCTTCTGCAGCGGGAAGATTCAGGCGTTGTGCCAGGGCGGTGATCAGTTTAAAGCCTACGCCGCAGCCGCAAAGCTCTTTATAAGGGTAGGGGCAATCCGGTTGTTTGGGATTGAGGATAGCCACTGCCGGGGGAAGAATGGTATCTGGTGTATGGTGATCGCAAACCACAAAATCAATTCCCCGTTCCCTGGCATAACCGATGAGGTCAACGGATTTGATGCCACAGTCTAAGGAAACAATGAGGGTAAATCCATTATCTACCGCGAAATCAATGCCCTGTTGGGAGATGCCATACCCTTCCCGGTAGCGGTGGGGGATATAAAAATCCAGTTTCTCAGGGTTATAATGTTTTTTCAGGAAGCTGAACAGGCAGGATACAGAGGTGATCCCATCCACATCATAGTCTCCAAAGACAAGTATTTTCTCGTGCCGGTCAAAGGCCGTGAGGATCCGGGCAACCGCTTTTTCCATATCCTTCATGAGCCAGGGATCATGAAGATCGGAAAGCTGGGGGCGGAAGTATTGCTTGGCACTGGTATAATTATCAATACCGCGTTGTACCAGTATTTTACAGAGAGCAGGATGTATTTTAAGGGATTCGTATAACTCGTTGACCTTTTTCTCATCAGCCGCCAGTATGTTCCATCGTTTCTGCATGATAGTTTTTGGGCGTTAAAACTTTCGGTCTGTTGTAAACCGCACAAGTTCTTCCAGGCCCTTTTGTACCTCCGGGTTATCAAATTCCTGTAAGATACTCAATGCCTCGTCACGATAGGCAAACATCTTTTGTTCAGTGTACTCAATACCCCCGGCATGCTTTACCGTATCAATGACTTCCTGTACTTTAGCCACATCCTTATTGTGATTTTTTATAATGTAAATCAGCCCGCGGCGGGTAGTGGCATCAGAATTGTTAAGGGTATATATTAATGGTAAGGTGAGTTTCTTTTCCTTGATATCATTGCCGGTAGGTTTTCCGATGGAGTCGTTGCCATAGTCGAACAAATCGTCTTTGATCTGGAAAGCAATCCCTACTTTTTCGCCAAAAAGACGCATCTTTTCTGTCAGACTTTCATCATGGGTAGTGGAAAAGGCGCCGGCAGCACAGGCAGAGGCCAGCAGAGAAGCTGTTTTGCCGGTGATGATCTCAAAATAGACGTCCTCTTTCAGGTTCAGGGAACGGGATTTTTCCAGTTGCAGCAGTTCTCCTTCACTCATTTTCCGTACCGCATCGGACATGATCTGCAGGATCCGGAAATCATTATGATCCAGGGATAAGAGCATGCCTTTGGCCAGGAGATAGTCGCCTACGAGTACAGAGATCTTGGATTTCCAGAGGGCATAGGTCGAAAAAAAGCCCCGGCGTTCCAGGGATTCATCTACCACATCATCATGGATCAGGGAGGCAGTATGGAGTAGTTCTACCAGGGATGCAGCGCGATAGGAAGAGGCTGTTACAGGCCCGCATAGCTTGGCTGAGAGCAATACAAACATGGGTCTCAGTTGTTTGCCTTTACGGTTTACAATGAACCGCATAATGCGGTCCAGCAAAGGTGTTTGGCTTTTAACGGCTTCCCGGAATTGTTTCTCAAATTCAACCAGTTCATCGCGTAATATTGCCTGTGATAGTTTCATTTATGCCAAAAGGAACGGCAAATTACTATTTTACTTTGTAAGTATAGCAGTAATAATAGCCGTACATATAGGAGTCTTATTGAATGATTGACAGCAAGATAATACAGCTCCTGTTGGCTAAAAAAATTTGGTATTTAGTTTTCAATTAATATTTTTGTGACTAATTTGGACATTGGTTTTCTTAATCCTTCACATAAACTTTAGTTATGGCAAGCAAAAAGTACACAGGTCTGTTTGGCTTACTATGCCTGCTCGCGTCTGGCTCGTTTGCGCAAATAGGCGGCAGCTATGATGTACAGGATTCCTCTGTAATACCATCAAAAAGATTACCTCAGCACAGTGAATTTATGGCTAACAATTACCCCTTTCCTGCTAAACCCAGGAACCAGTGGGAAATTGGTATTAAAGGCGGCCTCGGAACAATAGCCGGCGACGTACGCTCCCGTTTGGGCTTTGGCGCTGGTCTGCACGTTCGTAAAGCACTGGGTTATGTGTTCTCTTTACGTGGTGAATTGGGTTTCATGTCTACAAAAGGGCTTAATTTCCAGCCTTCTTCCAATTATTCAAAGAACAGTGCATGGGATCCTTATTTTGGTTCAAACTCCCCTGTATTCTACAATTACAAGACAAACATCTATGATGCGAGTATCCAGGGTGTATTTACCCTGAACAATATTCGTTTCCACCGGGCTAAAAGCGGCTTTAACGTGTATGCCTTTTTAGGTATAGGTGGTACGGTGTATGACGTCAAGGTTGACGCCCTGGATGGTAATGGTAATCCGTATACTGCCGGTTTCACGACAGTATATAACAATTATGTTGCAAACGGGTTCCAGTACAAAGATCGCAAGGATATCCGCAAGGACCTGAAAGATGTGCTGGACGGAAAGTATGAAACAGAAGGCGAAGAAGATAAGAGCCAACCCAAGCTGTTTGGCGAGTCTTTCAAGCCTATGTTTAACTTCGGTGCGGGTGTGCAATTCAAACTCAGCAAGAAACTGAGCCTGGCTATTGAAGACAAGGTTACTGTTCCCAAGACTGACCTGCTGGATGGTCAGCAATGGCAGGATAATGGTCCTCTTGCTGCTACTGCACAATCCAGGGATTTTGATACCTATAACTTCTTATCAGTTGGTTTGAACCTTTCTGTAGGCGGCAAGTCTACAGAGCCCCTCTGGTGGCTGAACCCACTGGATTATGCTTACAACGAGATCAACAAGCCCCGCCACATGAAACTGCCGAAGCCTGTACTGGATGACGCAGATGGCGATGGTGTAACAGATCAGTTTGATAATGAACCCAATACACCAGCCGGTGCTCCGGTTGACGCTCATGGCGTAAGCCGCGATACAGATGGTGATGGTGTTCCTGATTACAAGGATAAAGAACTTATCACACCTACTCAGTGCCAGCCTGTTGATGCTGATGGTGTTGGTAAATGTCCGCCTCCTGCATGCTGCGATGAGCTCAACAGAAGGCTCGATAGCTTCGACCTGGTTAAGAAAGGTTGCGGTATCGGTGAACTGCCCAGCGTTAACTTCAAGGGTAAATCAATCACCCTGAGCAACGACGCCAAGGCTCTGTTGTCCAGCGCTGCTCAACAAATCAAGGCTAACCCCAATTGTAAGATCGCTGTAGTAGGTTATTGCTCTACCAACAAGTCTGAACAGCAATTAAGCTGGGACCGTGTAAATGCAGTAATCAACTACCTGGTTGAAAAAGAAGGCATTAGCTCTGATCGTTTCATCTTCAAATATGGTGAAACAGGTGGCGAATGTACTACTGTTGATCTGCGCGACGGAACTGGTGAAGAAGGTCCGAACACGGTACCTGCTCCGCACCCGAACTTACGCCGCAGAGGATAATACTTTTGCTGTCAGCATTATAAATATAATAACCCCTCCTTGTCTCAAGGAGGGGTTTTATGTTTATCTTAACTACTGGTTTGCCCCCATTTTACAATCCTTTCCTATTTTGCGGCTAATACCTTAACTTTGCCCACCTTTATGAAGTCAGCGTTTTTAATTGTATTTTTCGCCTTAGGGCTCGCATCCTGTTCCAAGTTTGCCAAAGTGCAGAAAAGTAATGACTATGATTACAAGCTGCGGATGGCTGAAAAGTATTACGTAGCAAAAAAATACAATTATGCCAAGCAGCTTTACGAAGAGCTGTTTCCGCTGCTGAAAGGGCAACCCCAGTTTGAAGATCTTTTCTATAAGTTTGCCTATTGCGCTTATTACCTGCGCGATTGGATGAATGCTGAAAACCTGTTCAAGCAATTTGTAGAGGTATTCCCCAACAGCCCCCGTGCCGAAGAAATGGAGTATATGCGGGCTTATACCTACTACCGGCAATCACCCAAAACGCCATTGGATCAAACCAATACGCAAAAAACGATCGGGCTAATGCAAACTTTCATCAATACGCACCCCGGTTCGGCCAGAATAAAAGAGGCTACTGAGATTATTGATAAATGTCGCCTGAAACTGGAAGAGAAAGAGCACCTGAGCGCAGAGCTGTATTACAATATGGGCAAATACCGGGCAGCGGCTATTGCTTATAACAGTTTGATGAACGATTTCCCGGATTCTCAAAGAAGCGATGAATATAAGTTCCAGATCATTAAATCCTATTACCTGTTTGCATCAAACAGTGTGGAGGAAAAGAAACCCGCCCGTTTTGAGCAGGTAGTGACTGAATGCAATGATTTTGCTGACCGTTTCCCGGAAAGCAAATTATTAAAAGAGGTGGAGCGTTATTCCAACTTATCGCAAAACAATATTAAAGAAACCAGTAAAGCCCTCAATAATGAGCAAGTTAAGAAGACAAATTAGCGCTAACACCGCTAACACAGCGGAAACCAAGGATCTGAATGTGATCAAAGGCAAAACCGGTAATGTGTATGAATCCATTGCCATCATTGCCAAGCGCGCCAACCAGATCAATATTTCCCTGAAAGAGGAGTTGCACAACAAGCTGGAGGAATTTGCCAGTCATACAGATAGCCTGGAGGAAATCCATGAGAACAAGGAGCAGATAGAAATATCCAGGGCCTATGAGCGTATGCCCAATCCTGCTTTGCTGGCTACCCAGGAATTCCTGGACGATAAGATCTATTATCGTAAGAATGAAGATGATCTGTTCAGCTAAGCTTTTCTCTCAGTAAAAATAGTAAGCGATGGGGCGATATCCTGTCGCTTTTTGTTTTGAACAAGAAACTTTTAATCATGTTCCAGGACAAAAAGATCTTGCTCGCCGTTACGGGAAGTATTGCTGCCTATAAATCTATC
This sequence comes from Paraflavitalea devenefica, assembly GCF_011759375.1. NCBI lineage: Bacteria > Pseudomonadati > Bacteroidota > Chitinophagia > Chitinophagales > Chitinophagaceae > Paraflavitalea > Paraflavitalea devenefica. Next base: position 42,541 of record NZ_JAARML010000003.1, read on the forward strand.
CTGCTCACCAGGTTACTGGTAAAGGCCGGCGCCGAAGTAAAAATTGTAATGACGCCTGCCGCCCGCGACTTTGTTTCGCCCTTAACACTTTCCACGCTTTCCAGGAACCCTGTAGTTATGGACCTCGCCAGTAATGAATCCTGGTCCAATCACGTGCAATTGGGCCGCTGGGCCGATATTATGGTCATAGCCCCGCTAAGCTGTAATACGCTGGCTAAAATGGCGCATGGACTGTGCGATAATATGCTACTGGCCACTTACTTATCAGCTACCTGTCCGGTAGTGATAGCTCCGGCCATGGATGAAGATATGTGGCACCACCCCACCACCAAGGCCAATTTGCAGAAACTGGAGTCTTTTGGCAATAAGATCATCCCGGTAGGCAGGGGAGAGCTGGCCAGCGGTCTCTATGGCGATGGCAGGATGGCCGAGCCGGAAGCGATCGTGCAGTTTATACAGGAGCATTTTTTTTTGAAGCAGGACCTGGCCGGTAAGAAGGCATTGGTTACCGCAGGCCCCACGTATGAACCGATTGACCCTGTGCGCTTTATTGGCAATCATTCCTCCGGGAAGATGGGACTGGCCATTGCGGAAGAACTGGCTAAAAGAGGCGCCAGCGTTCACCTGGTATTAGGGCCTTCGGCTGTGCATACCGATATACCGGGTATAAAGGTGCATAGGGTGCAAACGGCTGAACAGATGTACGAGGCCTGCATGAAGGAATTTGCTACCGCAGGTATCGCTGTGATGTCGGCCGCTGTAGCCGATTATACGCCCGCCGTTACCGAGCCGGAAAAGATCAAGAAATCGTCTGGTTCCATAACCGTAGAACTTACCAAAACAAAGGATATCCTGAAGGCCCTGGGACAGGAAAAGCGTAAAGGACAGTTATTGGTAGGCTTCGCCCTCGAAACCACGAATGAAAAGGAATATGCACTGGGTAAGCTGGCCAGCAAAAATGCTGATATAATTGTCTTAAATTCCCTGAATGACGAGGGGGCCGGCTTTGGTTATGATACGAATAAGATCACTATTTTTGAAAGAAGCGGAAACGAAATCCCCTACGAGCGAAAACCCAAACAACAAGTGGCCCATGATATCGTTGATAGAATTGTAAACATGTTGTATGCGCAATAAACTTTTTTTGTTGGTGCTGGTATTTTCCGGGCTGCAGGCAACTGTGACAGCCCAGGAATTGCAGGCACGTATTAACATTAATGCCAGCCAGGTAAGCTCACAAACAGATAAGAAGATCTTTTCGACGCTTCAGAACTCCCTGAATACATTCCTGAATAACCGTAAATGGACGAATGAAACTTTCCAGGCGAATGAAAAGATCGTTTGCCATTTCCTCATCGTTATCAGGGCAGCGCTTCCCGGGAATGTTTACCAGGCATCCATCACTGTGCAGGCGGCAAGGCCGGTATTTAATGCCAGCTATGAAACGCCCCTGATCAATTTCCAGGATGAGTCGTTTAACTTCAAGTACGTGGAGTACCAGCCCATTGAATTCAACGAAAACCGTGTATCAGGTTCAGATCCCCTGGTATCCAATCTGACGGCCACACTTGCCTATTATGTGTATGTAATCCTGGGGCTCGACTTTGATTCATTTGCTTTGCGGGGCGGTGATCCTTATTTTCAGAAGGCCCAGGCGATTGTCAACAATGCCCCTGAAAACAGGGATATCGCCGGTTGGAAGGCTTTTGACGGATTGCGTAACCGTTACTGGCTGATGGAAAACCTTACGAATAACCGGTACACCCTGGTGCATGATGCCATTTACAGTTATTACAGGCTGGGCATGGATGCGATGTATGAAAATGAAAAGGAAGGCCGGAATGGCATCCTGAACACCCTGAATATCCTGAATACCCTGAACACAGATATTTCCAATACGATGATTATTCCCTTTTTCTTTCAGGGTAAAACCAATGAGCTGGTACGTGTGTTCAAAAAAGCCACACCGGAAGAGAAACAAAAGGCGCGTGAAATACTCATGAAGGTAGATCTCTCCAACGCCAATACGTATAAACAGGAATTGAAATGACAGACCTCCTACCTCGAATAGCAGGCTGCCTGCTCATCGTATTACTGGCCGCCTGCACCAATAAGAATAAAGTGCCTTCGGATGTTCTGCCCCGCGAGAAGATGGAAAAAGTAATGTGGGATATGATCCAGGCCGACCGCTTTTCTTCCCAGTTCCTGGAGAAGGATTCTGCCAAACTGAATGTCAAAACAGAAACCTTTAAGCTGTACGAGAAGGTGTTCCTGCTTCATAAGATCACGAGGGATGAGTTTGTACACAGCTTTAAGTTCTATCTTAGTCGTCCCGACATTAACAGGGAACTGTTTGATTCATTGTCTGCCCATGCCAACAACCGGCGCGCAGAGATGTATACGAATCCTGACACCAGCGGAAGAAATGACACAAGCGGAAGAAAGGCCCGGTTCCCGGGTGCCCAACAGGTACAGTAGCAGAGACCAATGTATTACGAACCATAACTTTTATGAATAAAGTTGTCGCTAACGCTGATGCTGCCATCCATGATATTCCCGATAGTGCCACCATTATGCTGGGTGGATTTGGCTTGTGCGGGATTCCCGAAAATTGTATTGCGGCGCTTGTAAGGAAGGGTATTAAAGACCTCACCTGTATTTCCAATAATGCAGGGGTAGATGATTTTGGGTTGGGGATGCTTTTAAAGACCCGGCAGATCAGGAAGATGATGAGTTCCTATGTAGGGGAAAATGCAGAATTTGAACGTCAACTGCTGAGTGGCGAACTGGAAGTAGACCTCATTCCCCAGGGAACCCTGGCCACCCGCATACAAATGGCCGGTATGGGTATTCCCGCCTTTTTTACACCCGCCGGCTACGGAACAGAGATTGCCGCCGGCAAAGAAGTACGTGAATTTAATGGCAAGATGTACCTGATGGAACAGGCATTGCATGCCGATTTTGCCATTGTAAAAGCCTGGAAAGGCGATCATTCCGGCAACCTGGTATTCCGGAAAACCACCCGCAATTTCTCCACTTCAATGGCTAAAGCGGGTACTATTACCATTGCAGAAGTAGAACACCTGGTGCCGCCCGGCACACTTGATCCGGACCATATTCATGTGGCCGGGATCTATGTGCACCGCATTTTTGAAGGTAAGGATTATGAAAAAAGAATTGAACGCAGAACGGTACAGATGAGTTCATAGCGCTAGTAGCTGCGACAAACAATAACCGCAAACCATAAAGACTTATGGCCTTAGATAAATTCGGTATTGCAAAACGTATTGCGCAGGAGTTGCGCGATGGGATGTATGTAAATCTGGGAATAGGTATTCCTACCCTGGTATCTAACTATATTCCTGCCGGTATTTCTATTATGCTGCAATCGGAAAATGGTATGTTGGGCATAGGCCCATACCCGGTTGCAGAGGAGATAGATGCTGATCTGATCAATGCCGGTAAAGAAACCGTAACCATTTTGCCGGGTGGTGTTTTTTTCGATAGTGCAGAGAGTTTTGGGATGATCCGTGCCGGTAAGGTGGACCTTACGGTGCTGGGCGCTATGGAAGTATCGGAGCAGGGAGATATTGCCAACTGGAAAATTCCTGGTAAGATGGTAAAGGGCATGGGAGGAGCGATGGACCTGGTGGCCAGCGCCAAGAACATCATTGTGGCTATGATGCATACCAATCCGAAGGGAGAATCGAAGGTATTGCCTGCCTGTACCTTGCCGCTCACCGGTGTACGTTGCGTAAAACGTATTGTGTCAGACCTTGCTGTAATAGATGTATTGCCGCAGGGAGGCTTTAAACTGGTTGAAAGGGCACCGGGAATAACTGTAGAGGAAATACGTTCCAAAACGTTGGGCAAGCTGATTATTGAAGGTGAAATTCCCGAAATGAATGTGTAATTAGTTATTGGCCTGTTCCTTTTCCTTCCTGGCCATATTAGCTGCCACTATAAAAAAGATGAAGCGGATACCGTTGATCACAGACAGCAGGATCATTTTTTCCTGTTGCAGGGCCAGTGTGCCTTTCCCCTGCGCTCCCACAAAACCGGTAAGAATGAACATGCTGAAATAACAGATATTTCCCCCGGCTATCCAGAATACAGGCGACTGGAAAATGAATAATTGCTTATCCCTGATCAGTTGTAATAAAGCGATGACTGCTGCCACCAGCAGGATGAAAGCTGCTGCGATGGCCAGGGCAAAGGAGTGCGTTTCAGTACCCCGGAGTGCATAGGCGGTAATGGCCACAGATAAAAAGGCGATGAGTACAGTGTTCATGATCTCCCTCAGCCAGCCGGTGGTAATGATCATTTTAAACAGGTAAAGCAGCACAGCAAACTCACCGAGGCCGAATACGCTGTTGATGGAATTATTGTTGGCGGGTATCAGCCTGGGAATATAGATCATCAGGTGTTGCAGGAAGGACAACAGGCAGATGGCGCCCAGAAAGATCATGATATCCTGCTGCCAGGTACGCCGGATAAAAATGATTAAAATAGGGATAACAGGCAACAGGATTGCCATTATAGAGAATACTTCAGGTATGCTGATACCGGTTTTTACCATTGCAGTAGGTTCGGAAACCGGTTTTCCATAGCGGAAAACTTTCTTCCTGACCCATTATTCTGTTGGGTGAAGAATAAAGTTTCGGTTTAATGTTATTGAGATTTCGTAGCTGTATATACCAGTGGGCTAAACGATCTGTAGTTTGATATATGTCAGCAGTGGAGAATAAAATTAATCAATTAAGTTGTTTTTCACGGCAAAGAATACCAGGCCGGCTGTATTTTTTGCACCAAAGCGCTCCATAAGCCGGTCTTTGATAGCTTCCACCGTACGGGGGCTTACTTCCAGTTTTTGCGCAATTTCATGCGCAGTGAATTCCATACAGATGTATTTGATAACATCCCGCTCCCGGTCGCTAAGGGTGATCTCACTATTAAGGGTAGGTACTACCTTTTGGCGTGCATGTGATTTTTTTAATAAGATCCTGTTAACGAAGTTGTTAAGATAATATCCCTTGCTCATTACTTCCATAATGGCCTTCTTGATCTCGGCAGGATCAGCACTTTTGAGCAGGTACCCATTGGCGCCAATTTCCATCATATGGCTCACAAAACGTTCATCCTCATACATGGTAAGTGCTATGACATGTATTTGAGGGTATTGTTTGGCTACCACTTTGGTAGTTTCTATGCCATCTTTTTGGGGCATACGCAGGTCCATGAGGATAACATCGGGTTGCTCAGGGGCTGAAGGAAGGGTATCCAATAACTCCTGACCATTTTCTGCTTCAAAAACAAACTTGATATTAGTGTAGGGCCGCAATGATAATATAACACCCTTCCGGAAAATCTTGTGGTCATCAGCGATAGCAACTTTAATGGGTCCCATTGTTTTTATGATATTGGCAACTCAATTTACTGAAAAACTTCCGTTATCACTACTTCTGTGCTCCATTAAAAGTCATACGATCGTATTGACTTTCAATTATTCACTATTACTGAGTGACGGAGCACAAATGTAATTAGTTTTAATGCTTCAGTGACTGAATATTATTATGTAAACAGCGTTTAAGTCTTATCGCATGACCGAAAACAAATCACAACTATTCGGCCGCAGGCTCTTCCTCCAGCTTCGGTATTTCGATGGTAACCTTATAATAGGTCTGGGACATATCCTTCTCAAAAAAGATACGGCCCTGTAATAATTTCAGCCGGCTCTGGATGTTTTTTAATCCCAGGCCAACATTACTTTTATTCAATTTCTCGAAGTCGTTTTGTGTAATACCCCGCCCATCGTGGTGCAGCCGGATGTATAATTTATTACCGCCTAGGTTCTGGGTAAGATGAATGAAACTGGCATTACTGTGCTTCAGGATATTATTGACAAGCTCCTGTATAACGCGGAAAATGATCAGTTCCTGGTCGGGATGAAGGCGTTCGCGGTAGTCGTGGAAGCGGCAACTGGCATTCATGCTGCCGGAGCCGCTGATCTTCTGGAAAAGATCGTTAACAGCCGATTCCAGCCCGAAGTTCTTGAGTGTGGGGGGCATCAGGCTATGGGAGATATTGCGGATGAGCTGTATGGTGTCGTCTATGATCTGTTTGGCGTTATAAATGCTTTGCAGTTGCGTGGTTTTGTCTAGGTTCACCAGGTTCTCATTCAGGTAAAGGCGGGCGGTAGCCAGCAAGGGCCCTGCGTCGTCATGCAGGTCGGCCGCAATACGCTGGCGTTCCTCTTCCTGCAGGCGTATAGAGGCATTCAGCAACATCTTTTGCTGCTCCTGTTCCAGGCGTTGTAAACGCATCTGGTACCGGATGACCTTCCGCTGGTGGAAAATGATGAAAACAATAAGCCCGATGGTAAGCGCCAACATGCCTACTGTACCGAAAAATAGTACAAGGGAAACGGGGCTGTCGGGGTTATTGATTTGCAAGAAGAACATGGGTAGTGCCTGGGGCGGGGTTGGTTTTTATGGGTTAAGTGGCTGTCTTATCATACTCAAATAATTCGTCACTGAACGGCCGCTCTTCTAAAGGGCGCGGCTTATAGTTCGGTATGATAAAGGCAATCGCTAATAATACATTTTTAAGTATGTTGGAAATCGAGTTGATAAACCAGTAAGAGCGTCTTTCCTGCTGTGAAACGAACTCGGCTGAGATAAATAAAAAGAAGGTGGCCGCCATGTAAATGAGGATGGCTACAATGATCCAGAAAGTTTTGGATGAATAAATAAAGGAAACTTCCATATCCCTGATCTGCTCAAAGAAAAAGATAACGCAAAAAATAATGATCAGTATAGATTCCAGCGAAGCAGGAATAGCATCAAAGTTGTTGGACTGATCCCTATTAAATATGTAGTAGAGTACTATGATGTAAAAAAGAGGAAGAGCAAATAGGATAAGTTTTTTAATTTTCTTTGATTTAAAATTGAAGGATAGAAATATGGAGAACAGGGTATATTCGACTACGGTGAAAAAGCTAAAAAAATAGAACTTGGTTTGGGAATTGTCCGGAAAGGAGCCATTCGTAAAATCCGTAAGAAGGGATAGGACTACATACACAAAAATTACCCATAGTTTTTTTTCATTGTTTCTCTTTAAGAAGAAAAGAAAAAAAACTATGGGCAGTAGACCTGATACTCCACTTAATATATTAAGTACACTTTTGAACAAAGCCCTTTAAAGTTTCTCAAATATAAAAGGCATTTGCGTAATAGTCAAGTAATCAGGAAAAAAGAGCTTTTTTATAGGCCGAAGATCCATTTCCACCAGGATCCTTCTCCGTCTGTTCTGTCGCCAACAATGCCTTCTTCGTTCGTAATATTACCATCCCTATTTACGGCAGTGTACTCGAAAATGTTCTTGCCGTCTTTGTCGATACCTACGTAAACCAATGTTTTTTTACCGTTTTCGTCGATAGCGTTGTAGAAACGGATGCCTTCGCAACCAGGCTGAGCCAGGATCTGCTCAATGATGTTTTTGCCAATTGCGTAAGAAAGTGTGTCATTGGGGTTGGCATTCCGGTAGTTAGAGATAAATTCAGTACCCAGTTGATAGCCAATTTCCTCACCGATAGCAGCAGTTGGACGCTTGGTGATGAGTTCATTTTGCATCATAGTAGTAAGTTTTTAGAGGTTTAGAATAGTAGTTTGGAGGCCCAAAAAACCTCTAAAAAAAAAAGGTAGACAACGGGTAGTATTCATGGGCAAAATGGATTAAATTGCCTGCAATTCAATAGGGTCGTGGATTTGCGAGGATTTGCCTCGTAACTGTACGAGGGAAAAACGAGTAAAAGCGCGAGATAAACTTAGTATTTCTACTAACGTAGTTGACGCAAGAAGGGCAGGTAGACTTACTAATCAGAGGGGAGTTATTAACAACCGGGGCTAAAATGTGGATAAGTAAATATACTTAGCGAACGGATGGATTTTAAAAACGGGACTACCGGTCAGATAATCTACAAATACTGTGCTGTTTTTTACTCCCTGGCCTTCTGGAAGCCACTATTGAAGGGATTGGGACAAGGGATCTGAAGGGAAGCAAGCTTCTGTATAACGATAAAGCGGTAGGAATCAACAAACGGTAGAAAGAAGAAGTTGACTGATATTGGATTTGACGTTGGTTTTCATAAGATAAATGGAAATTATTTCTGGACGGTAACTCAGGACATTGGATGTTAGAGAGGTTGCCTATCCATCAATCAATCAACTTCAAAACAAAAATAGCCGGATACATAATAAATAGCAAGAGCACTTTTGCTCATTTTTATACGTTCAGTATTTACAGGGTCGGACGTATAAGTTCAATATCCCGGTTCGAAAAACTCCGATTGATAATAATCAACTAACTATTGTTGTGCATATCAGGTAGTTTTTTTATGCGAAATTGCCTGCACAGGGTAGCCTCGTGAGTTTGTAGCGGTATTAACTTTACCCCTGACAATTATAGTTCTCGTAACCATACCTGAATAATTATGTAGCCTTATAACCGTTTAACAAGCCAAACCCGCCTACAATTATGAGTGCTGAACTGGTAATTAAAGTTTCACTCGCGGATGACCATAAAATCTTCCGTGATGGTATCAAAATGGCTCTGAAAGGGAAGGAATACCTGAAAATCCTCTGGGAAGCCGAGGATGGCAAAGACCTGATGCACAAAATGCAACTCAAAAAACCCGATGTTCTGCTGATGGATATCCGCATGCCTGAAGTAGATGGGGTCAATGCAATCGGTATCCTGCGCAAGGAATACAGCGATGTTAAGATCATTGTCCTTACCATGTACGATGATCAGGAGATGATCACCAAAATGATGGAAATGGGCGCTAATGCCTATCTCACCAAAACATCGGACCCCGACGAGATATACCAGGCCATCCTGACCTGCATGAATGATGATTTTTATTTCAATGACCTGGTAAACAAAGCCGTATTATCCAAACTGCAGACTAAAAAACAGGTACGCCAGTTTTACCCCAATCCTGTCAAATTCTCTGAAAAAGAGATCCGTATTCTGAAGTTGCTGGCCGAAGACAAAACCACGGAAGAAATATCCAAAGAGATCTTTTTAAGTCCCCGCACCGTAGAGACCATCCGGCAGAACATGAAATCCAAAGTAGGGGCCAAAACCATTGCCGGCCTTATTATGTACGGCATGCGTAACAAACTAATTGATTAAGCTATAGATACTATCTACACTTCCTGTTCTTACTATTAAAAGCAAAGGGTACAAGTCACACGGTGTGTAACTGTACCCTGTATATTTTTACCCTGTTATTTTCCGCTCAATCCTCCTAATCCCTCTACATCCCGGTTCAGCCCTTTGGATTCAGTTTGATCTGCAATTCATCCAACTGCTTATTATCAACGGTTGACGGAGCATCCAGCATCACATCCCGGCCACTGTTGTTCTTGGGGAACGCGATAAAATCACGGATGCTTTCACTGCCGCCCAGGATAGCACAAAGGCGGTCAAAACCGAAGGCAATACCACCATGAGGTGGAGCGCCATATTCAAAAGCGCCTAACAGGAAGCCAAACTTATGCAATGCCTCTTCCTTGCTCATGCCCAGGGCTGTAAACATTTTTTCCTGCAGGTCACGCTGGAAGATCCGGATAGAACCTCCGCCGATCTCATTACCGTTTAGTACCATGTCGTAAGCATTGGCCTTGATATTGGCATACGGATGCTTGAGGTATTCCGCTGCATTCTCAATGACCGGGTTATTGTTGATCATGATCTGGATCTGATCAGGCTTAGGTGCTGTAAACGGATGGTGACGGGCTACCCAGCGATTGTCTTCTTCACTGTATTCAAACAGCGGAAAGTCGAGCACCCATAATAACCTGAACTCATCTTTCTTACGCATGCCCAACCTTTCTCCCATTTCCAGGCGCAACTCACTGATAGCCTTACGCGTTCTTTCTTCAAAGCCTGCCAGTATCAATACCAGGTCGCCGGCTTTGGCGCCGGCAGCATCTGCAATGGCTTTCAGTTTATCTTCCGTAAAGAATCTATCTACACTGCTTTTGTAAGTACCATCTGCATTGCATTTGATGAATACCAGCCCCTGCATACCAATCTGCGGACGTTTTACCCAATCTGTCAGCTCATCCGTTTGCTTACGGGTATATTCTGCGCAGCCGGGCACGGCAATGGCTACAACTGTTTCTGCCTCATTAAACACTTTAAAATCGACTCCTGCGATCAGTTCTTTCTTCGCCAGTTGTTCATATTCTTCAGAGAAAGCCGATTTAATATTCAGCAATGGCATGCCAAAACGGATATCCGGTTTGTCATTACCATATTGCCACATGGCCTGTTCCCAGCTCATGCGCTGGATCTTGTCTGTATAATCAATGCCCTTCACTGCTTTGAAGATATGCCTGATCATGCCTTCAAACATGTTCAGGATATCCTCCTGCTCTACAAAGCTCATTTCACAGTCAATCTGCGTAAATTCAGGTTGACGGTCGGCCCGCAGGTCTTCATCACGGAAGCACTTTACTACCTGGTAGTAACGGTCATAGCCGCTAACCATTAATAGTTGCTTAAAAGTTTGCGGCGATTGGGGCAATGCATAGAACTGACCGGGGTTCATGCGTGATGGCACTACAAAGTCGCGCGCACCTTCGGGAGTGCTCTTGATGAGGAAAGGCGTTTCTAAGTCCATGAACTGCTGTTCATGCAGGTAATTCCTGGCAGCACGGTTTACCGCATAGCGCAACTCCAGGTTCTTTTTCACTGCATTACGGCGCAGGTCGAGATACCGGAACTTCATCCGCAGGTCATCGCCGCCATCCGTATCATCCTGTATGGTGAAAGGAGGGGTTACTGCTTTATTGAGGATAGTGAAAGTCTTTACTTTGATCTCAATATCGCCGGTAGCCAGGTTGGGATTTTTATTGGTACGTTCTGCCACCAGCCCTTTTACCTGTATCACGAATTCGCGGCCCAATGCTTGCTGGTCTAATTGGGGGTTTAATTCTTCCGCGAATAACAGTTGAGTAATGCCGTACCGGTCGCGCAGATCGGCAAAAGTGATGCTGCCGAATTTCCTGACCGTCTGTATCCAACCGGCGAGAGTTACTTCCTGGCCGGCCTGTGCTAACCGCAGTTCGCCACAGGTATGCGTTCTGTACATGCCTATTATGGTTTATTTTATGTTTATGCTGTTTATAATGAATATTGAAATTGGACGTTATCTGTACTGTAACCGGTTAATAGTCAATATTCAAAATTTGCCAGATCCCTTTTGATCAGTGAGCGGCAAAGGTAACAGAAAACAGGCATCCTTTCGCTGCCGGGTGAGGCGACCGAAAATGATTATTTTATAAACTATGTCCCTGGATACTGCCTACATATTATTTTTTATTATTATGCTGGTATTGCTGGGATACCTGCTTTTCCCGGGCATGATCCGCCGCCTGCGCCTCTTTTTTTACTCCCGTAAGGCGCAGACTGTTTATGAAGACAGGCAGCCCGATTACCATGCGATGCTACACCAAAACCTGCCTTATTACCGCAACCTGCCACCGTCCGAGCAGCAACGGTTTGTGCGGCGCACGGTCGTATTCATGACTACCAAGCAATTTGAATATGTGGAGCTACAGCCGGAAGAACTGATGCCCCTGCTGATCAGTGGTACGGCGGTGCAGCTCACTTTCGGACTGGAGAATTACCTGATGGAACATTTTGAAAAGATCTATGTGATGCATCATGACTATCATTACGGTTTTAACAGTGTTCCTTTCCAGGGCCATGTGACCCATGAAGGTATCTATCTTTCCTGGAGCAATTTCCTGAAAGGTTATAACGATTACCAGGATGGCGACAATGTGGGACTTCACGAGATGGCACATGCGCTTGCTTACGTAAATTTCAACGTGAGCGATGGACGCGATGACGGTTTTCACGACCGGTTTATCCGTTTTTCGAAAACCGGCCGGACTGTATTTGAAAACATGCAGGCCGATTTCTCCGGTGGTTTCCTGGGCCGGTATGCAGCCACCCGGTACGAAGAATTCTGGGCGGTTTGCGTGGAGAATTTTTTTGAGCGTCCTACTTCTTTTAAAATACAATTGCCTGAGCTATATGCAGCTATGTGCCTGCTGCTGAACCAGGATATTTTAACACCCAATGTATTGCTGACTCCAGTGGAAGATATTTAACGTCAGTATGTTATAATATGTTGCTAAAATTATCCACCGGGGCTTTCATTTATGAACTATTGTTTTTATTTTGTATCCGGGTTATATGCCCAGCTTACAAGATCCCCCTGTTTCTATTTGAATTCCATCTCCCGAAAGACCGTTTTTTCTAATCCAAACTTTGTGAAACCAATCCGTTGCTCGTTTGCCTATTCACAAAAAGAAAAAATGGACCCTTATGGAAATTTTGATCATTTTCCTGGTGGTTTGTAGCATCCTCATCCTCCATAATCCGGTGAGTGAGTGGATCAACCGCCTGTATGTTAAACGTCAGTACAAGTCTTTTCTCGCCCAGGAAACCTTTTATCACACCATCGTCTCCCGTTATATACGTTACTATAACAGGCTCAATCTGGAAGAACAACGAAAATTCCTTTTTCGCACCTACCTGTTCCGTAAGGCTAAACGGTTCCATTATATAGAAGTGAGCGAAAGCGCTGAGATGCCCATTCTGATCAGTGCCGCTGCTGTGCAGCTTACCTTTGGATTGGATAAATACCAACTGAATTACTTCAAGGATATCTATGTGATCAAGGACGATTATCATTATGGCTTTTATTCACGTCCTTTCATGGGGCATGTAGACCTGAGCGGTATCTATTTATCCTGGGATAATTTCCTGAAAGGCATTAAAGGTGAATCTCCTAATTGTAATGTAGGATTGCATGAAATGAGCCACGCATTGGCTTGGGTTAATTTCATTACGCAAACAGAGGAAGACAAGCATTTTAAAAAGGAGTTCAAGAACTTCTCCAAAGTAGCACGTCCCATCTTTGAATCCATGCAGCATGGCGCTAAGAACATACTGGGTGAATATGCAGGCAGCAACTACCATGAGTTCTGGGCAGTGAGTGTAGAGGTGTTCTTTGAGAACCCCATCCGGATGCGTCATGAATTGCCTGAGCTGTTCAAGGCCATGAGCCTCCTGTTGCGCCAGGACCCTTCTGTAATTGTTAATACAGCCAATAAAATTGCTGCTTAGCAGATTGATCTTTACACTACTTCTTCTGATACAGGTGCTACGGATACTTTCAGTTCCGTAGCATTTTCTTTTTTGCGTTGCAACGGTGCATAGATGAGATAGTAATACAACAGGATCACGATGCCCAGCGAGAAAGGAATAATGCAATAAGGCTTTACCTGGTCATCTACTGCATAGAATTCCGCCACCATCCACATAGAGTTGGCCAGTATCCAGATGGCAATGGCGAGGTTATGTGCCAGCTCAGCGGCGATATGCCGGTTTTTCCAGGCAATCCAGATGGCTACCAGCAGGGTAGGCGCTATCATAACCATGCCCAATGGTTTGAACACGAGGCACCAGCATAAGTCTTTCACCAGCCAGAATAGGATGTGCAGGTTTTCCATTTTACGGAACTTAGCCGGAACTACATACAGCTCCTTAGAATCCTGTGACACGGCAATAAAGTTTAAATGACGGAGGGTTGTGAACGGTGCAAAAATATAAAACACTCGCCATTTTGCCACTGGTCTATCTTGCCAGTACTTTCTGAAATCTTTTGACATCGGCTTCCGGTAATAAGGCCACCTTCCCCTGGAGGGATTGTACCCACTGGTGGGCAAAATACGGGGCCAGTGAACAGCCCTTGGTACCCATGCCATTGAAAATGCCTACCGCCGGGTGCTGGGGGTGGAAGCCAACAAAGGGGCGGCGCTCAAGCGTGGCAGGGCGTACTGCTGCCTTATGGTCAATGATCGTAAAGGGGAGTTTGACTGTTTGTAACAGCCAGTTATGGGCAAATTGCCGGAAGCCGGGGGTGGGCAGGTCATTATCAAACTCCCATAGGTAAGTAGAACCCAGCCAGAAAATATTGTCTTTCCAGGGCACCAGGTTAAATCCCTTCTTAAAAATATGGGTGGTGGGCAGGTCATTGATCTCTACCCACACTGCTTCGCCTTTATTGGGAGCAAAGGGCAGGTTTTTGAAATAAGGATTTTGTGCGGAAGCAATGCCATCACAGAAAATAATGCGGGAAGCAGTAATGTCTTTATACCTGATGCCATCCGGCGCTACCTGTAAATGGGCTACTTCAAACAGCTCTTCCCTTAACAAGGCCTGTTGCTGGAGCCGGGTACGGTAAGCTGGTAAAATATCCTGCAACCTGATGAGGTAACAGGGATTGATCTCGCCATAACCAAAATCATACTGGAATAAACTATGCCAGTGGTAGATGTCTGCCGGCAGTGATAAATATTGCGTATCCTCTCCATAGCGCTTTTCAAAAGCGATCTTCATTTGTGGGGTAGCAAAAAAGTCTACGATGCTTTTCTCTTCAAGAGCCGTGATGTTCAGGGCAGCACTCAATGCGGCATAGGCTTCATGGGCAAAAGGCATTACGGTATCAATAAGCCAGGTTTTGACAATGCGCCTGCCCGTAACAGGGTTGATGATGCCGGCAGCTACTTTGGAAGCGGTGTTGGACTGGGGATGATCTATAACGATACAGGAATAACCGGCCTGTTGAAGATACCAGCTTAAAAAAGTTCCGCAGATACCCTGACCTACGAGCAGAAAATCTTTGTGCATACTGCAAAAATAAGCCGGCCACCCTTTCAAAGAGTGGCCGGCGGAAAAACTGTTAAAAGGTGGGCCGCCCTGCAGGGCTGCTTTGCCGCGCTGCAAGGGCGACTCACCTTTAACTTTTTATTTCGCTTCTACATTCACTTTAATACCTTCTGAATGACTGGTAAATTCAGGTGCATACATACACTGAATGCTGGTAACACCATTGCTGAAGGTGCCGGTATGGGTTACAAACAGCGGGTATTCAAATACCCAGGTGCCCTTGGGCAGGTAACCAAAGAAGAAGTTGGTGCTGGCATCTTTGGTGCTTTCATAATAACCCAGGCCACCCTGCCATTTGTAGTTGCTTAATACATTCACCGGTTCCATGCAGGCCGCCCGCGTATCTTTCATGTGTACATATTCCATATTGCGGTCCACGCGCAGTTCAATACGCACTTTTACTTTATCGCCTACATTCAGGGCATCGCCCTCATTCACCGGCGTTAATACAGGACCACGGGCTGTATTTTTTTCTACAAATAGTTTCTTGCTCAGCTTCAATGGTGTGGAGGCCGTAGTGATCTTGTCCAGGTTCTCAAAATATTGCCAATACACAGCGCCCCAGGCTACTGATTCACCGGCGGCAGGAGCTGTGGAGGAAACGGATACTTTAATATTACCCATCTCGGGTTTTACATCCTTACCATCAATTACCTTTTTAAGATAGCTGGTGCCGGCTTCCTGTGCTTCACTGGTGCTGTTGATGGTATAATTGCCCAAACTGATCTGCACTTCCGGTGTGGCGGTCAACCAGTCGGTGCCTTGCAGCAGCAATGCATAGCAGGCATCGGCGGTAGCCTTCGTTGTTTTCCAGTGTTGCGTTTGCTTTTGCTTCAGCAGCCAGGCTTTCATACCGGCTACGGCCTTGGCATCTTTGGTTACCTCAGTAAAGGTTTCTATCAGTAATGCCTGGCTTTCAATGGGGCTTTGGTACCAGTAATAGCCACCGGTCATGTCCTTCCAGTACATGCCCATCTCTTCGCTGGTGAGGGCGTTTTCTTTCAGGGAGGCTACAATGTCTTTGGGCGTTTTACCGTCTCCCGTGCGGTGCAGGGCCAAAGCGATCAGGCCTTGCATATACCTGCTTTGTTTTAACCAATGCTGTTGCGCCTGTTTACGGAAATAATTGTAGGCTTTGGTCACAGTGGCCGGTATAGGCGTTGCCGGGAAGAAGCTGCGCATGTACAGGTATTGGATCTGTATACTGCTGAGCCCGTCAACCGGTTCTTTCTGTTTATTGTTCTTTAATAAATCATCATAATCTTTTTTCAGCGCCTTATCCAGGTAGGGGATGGCGCCGTTTAATATGGCGGTGATCTTTGTCTCTTCTTTGGCGGCCTTCAGCTTTTTCAGGTGAGCTATACCGGTAACAATATACTGGGTGATATACCGGTCGTCGGGGCCGCCTTCAAACCATACAAAACCTCCATTGGGGCTTTGCATATCCTGCAACTGGCCCAGGGCGGATTGCTGTTCTTTGGCCATCCGCACCATATCAAACAGCAAGGCAATATTTTTCTTTTGTTGTGCTTCTGATTTCGCCTGTAATACCCAGGGCGTTTCCTGCAGCAATACTGATTTCAGTTCTTCATTCTTCTGCAGGTTGCTGAGCAGGGCGGCGGTATCGGCGGTTTTCCACCGTTCAAAAATGGCTTTGATACGGGGAGATGCATTGGCAATGGAAGTGGCCAGTGTATTGGCATAATAGCGATTGAATACCTGTTCTGCACACTCATAGGGGTATTCCATCAGGTAGGGCAGGGCCTGTACGGCATACCAGGCCGGGTTGCTGGTGAACTCTACAGTTACTGCATGTTGGTTCAGCGTTTCACTCTCCCCGCTCTTCAGCAGTTTGTCGAACGTGAAAGTTTTAGTACCGCTTCCCCGTACTGGTAAAGGCAGGCTTTCTGTTACCAGCATGCGGTTGCTTACCACCGGCAGCATATTTTCTTCACCATCGCTAAGTACCTGCTCATTGGCGCCGGCTTTGGTAGCGGCAACAATGCGGTAAGTAACCGGTTTATTGTACTGGTAAGGGATCTCCAGCGAAAAGCTTACCGGGATGCTTTGGCCGGCTGCTACGGTAAAGAACTGGTTGGGGAATACATTCCGAAACCAGCCATCCACCGATTGGTTGGTAGCAGGGTCAATCAGTTGCAATTCTACCTGGCCGGTCAGTTCCTTATTGCTCAGGTTTACGATCTTGCCGCTGAAGTCCATCCGGTCGCCCTCCCGCATAAAGCGGGGTGCATTGGGTTGCACCATCAGTTCTTTTTGGGTGATAATGCTTTTTTCCCCGGCGCCAAAAGCCAACTCTTTGGTATGGGCCAGTAGCTGCCATTTCCATTGGGTAAGCGCTTCGGGCATGGTGAAAGACAATTCAACATTACCGGCCGCATCTGTATGGAGGTCGGGGAAGAAGAAGGCGGTTTCATTGAAGTTCTTGCGTGGCTGAACGGCAGGAGGCGCCTCCTGTACAGCAGCTTCTTCCTGCTTTTCTTTCAACGCCATTTTATTAGCACTGAAAGCGTATGACCCTTCTTTTGCTTGCCTGGCCGCAGGCGCAGCAACCAGTCCGGCTGTCATCTCTCCCGTAACAACAACCTGATCTCTCATAATCCCTTTTGAGCCGTCAGGATCTGATTTTAGGTCAGGTACTCGTAGATACCTTTGAACATCCCAATTATTGTCGCTGGTTACAAAACTCAGGTCCCGGAGAGAGCCATCTTCATTATGTATCGGCCTGGAGGCTATATACAACTGATCATAATCTTTGGGAAAGTGTGCTGACTCTTCATCGTTCCTTGGCTTTTCTTCTGATCTGACGGCCTGGAAACCGTGGTGCATGGTCCACATGCTATTGAAGAAAAAGTTATTCCATAGATCAGGTTTTGACCAGCTATGCGGTTGGAACTGGTCCAGGGAAGCATCATACATAGAGGTCAGCACTTCGGCTGCCACCTGGTCGCCCTTATAGCCACTGATCTTTACCTTCCATTTCTCTGCACTGCCTGGCAGGGTCTTATCGCGGTAGGTAGTATAGGAGATCGTCAGTTCCTTATTGGTATAAGGCACCTGCAGCGTCAGGTTATCGCTGTACGCCCGGTTATGCTTTATAAAAGCGATCTGTACACCCAGTCCTCCGCGGTCATTTTCTGTGATGGGTATTTCAAAGGAAGGACTGTTCCTGTTCACGATCGTGAACTTTCTTTCGTCTTTGGTATTCTTCCGGCCAATATCATGGACCATAAACACACTGTCCAGGTTGCTGGTAAGCTGGTAGCTGGCAATTTCGCCAGGCTCATACGAGGGCTTGCCCGGTTTAATGTTGCCAAATACCACTGGATTATAGCCGCGGTTTTTATTATCCAGTTGAACGTATTGTATATCCCTTACGGCTTCACCATATTTGTCTTTGGTAACTGCTTCTATCATATACCACCCAACCGGCAGGGAAGTTTTACGCAGGGTAAATTGTCCGCTGGCAGTAGTGGTGTCTGTCACTTCCAGTACTTTTTCCAGCTTTTCCCAGGTACTTACTTCACTTTCATTCCCATATACATCATACGGGAATGCTGCATAATATTCCTGCCGGGTCATCACAAACTGGTCTGGCTGCTCCCAGTAGCGGTTACGGAAAATGCGTTCCGGCGTTTTCAGCTTGTGTATAGTGAGCGTTACGGAAGCCTGCTCAAACAGGTCATTCAGGTTGGTGGTGGATACTCTAATTTGTTGAAGACTATCCGTATGCAGCTCGCCTGGCGTATTTACTTTCAATTGTAGCGCCTGGTAAGCCACGGCTACGGATGTGTTGCCGCTCCTCGTTTCGCCGTTAATGTCTGTCACATCGGCGCTTACCTCGTAGTGGAAGGTCGGCTGGCCTTTTTTATCAATGCTCAGATCGGGCAATGCCTTGAAGGTAACGGTAAAGCTGCCATCGGCTTTCGTAGTGGTGGTGCCGTGGGCAATCTCCACTTCCTTCCCGCCCCGCGGAGGCCATATCATTTTGCCCCAGCCATAATACCATAAGGGTATAATGGTTCTGCGCACTACCCGGTATTTTACGGCAGCGCCGTCAATATTATTGCCGGCATAGGCTTTGGCGGTGCCGGTCACCGTAATGCTGTCATTCAGCTTGTACGTGCCGGCAGGTTTGGCGATCTCTGTATAAAACTTAGGACGTTTGTATTCTTCTACGGAGAAATAAATGGAATGACTGGTCTTTTTATCCTGTATAGAGAATTGACCATTCAATACATTAGACGGTAAAGTAAACTTACCGGAATAGGAGCCGTAAGCATTGGTCGTTACTTTTACGGAATCTACTACTTGTCCGTTTACATCATAGAGGATAACGGTGGTAGGGAAATTGGTTACCACGGCATTTTGGTCATCCCGGCGGTTGATCACAATACCTTTGAAATACAGGGTTTGCCCTGGGCGGTAAATGCTGCGGTCGGCAAAAAGAAAGGTCTGGTTCAGGGCCTTTACCGGTGTTGTTTCTGCGCGTTGATAATTATACACGTAATTGTCCAGCAATAAATGGTCGTCTTTGGTGGTTACCTCAAGGCGGTATTCACGATCGGTACGCGTTTTGGAAGGATACAGCACAAAGTGGCCATTTTTGTCTGTTACCATATTCTCTCCCTGTCGGTCTACATTCTTTTGTGTACTATAATCATAATTGCGGTACCATACCTGTATGGCAGCCCGGTATACCGGCGCGCCTGTTTCACGGTTCAGCACATAATAATCCTGCCCATTGTTAATATAGGCCAGGTTGGATACATGGAATGATTGTATGGCCAGCGGATTTTTCTCCAGGCTGAATTCTTTATTCGCACTGATGAGGAAGGCGTATTCACCTACAGGTAATCCTTCGGCTTTGATCTCGGTGCGGTGCTGCTGGTGGTCCCTGGTATCCGGCAGGTTTTGTGTGAAGGATTTAAACACGGGCAATTTTGTCAACTGAATCCAGTACTCATCTTCCCACCGGTTACTGCTCAGTTGAGCCTTTGTTTTTTTGTCCATCTTCACCACCCGCATATACAACTGGGTTACATTGCGGTAAGTGACCAATACCCTGAAGGGTTGTTCCGGCACATTGACTGCTTCTGCCTGCAGGGCGATCTCTTTACGTTGTATCTCTGTCAGCAGGTTGATGCAATTGGCTTTCCCTTCACTGGAATCTTTTTGTTGTATTATCTTCTCACAAAGGGCTTTGGCTTTTATCCAGGCATACTGGTTTGCGGTATCCTTTAGCGGATCGTAGGTCCGTGCATCTTCTGCATAGGAAGCTGCCAGCAGGTAGGAGGCTTGTGCCGCAATGGGTAAGTTGCCATGGCGGGCAATAAGTTGTTCAAGGGCTTTCCGGTACAGGGCCTGCTTATTGTCCATAACAGCATAGCTCTCTGCAAAAACAAGGCGTTTAATATCTACATCTATCAGGGCATCCGGTTTCGCATCGGTCAGGTGCGCCCGGATCAGGCGCTGGAACAACTGCAATGCTTTTACGTGTAAGGAGCTGCTGTCGTCAACCGGGAATGGGTGGGTGGCAAAAATGGCGGCCTCCCCAAAAGCGGCAGGATCATCGATCTCAAAAGCATCTGCCGCTTTTTTGATATTGCGTTCATCTGATTGAAAGTAGTCCAGCGCCCGGTGCGCCAGCAGGTCAAACAGGGTAGGGCGCAGGTAACGTACATTGCCTTTAAATATGATGGGATCATAAGTATCCAGCCTGGTTTGCTGCAACAGCTTTTCATTTTTTAAGGAGGCCAGGTAAAGCGTACTGATCCTGGTATGAAAGTCATCCGGTCCCCAGGTCGCCAGGTCCTCTTTAACAAAATTTTGGGTAGCAGTTCGGTCATATAATTGCCAGCGGTGCTGTGTAAAATAAATGTGATACTGTCCTGCTGTCATACTTTGCAATATGGAGCGGGCAGGTTCAGCGGCGGCCTGTATTTCCTTTTCAAGCAGTAGTATATTTTTCTGCAGGGCATTCTCTTCTTTTACCGATTGCAGGCCCATCTTGAACAGCAGGGCTTTTATCAACTGCGGATCATTTTTCTCTTTCTGCGCCAGTGCGTAGATCTTATTCACCTGGGTAAGGGCAGAAGCTGTCAACCCTTTTTTATTCATCAGGCTGTCAACCTTCTTCCATGCTGCGTCATAGGTATTCATTTTTTGCTGTGCGGTTGCGGTGATCAGAGATAAGACGGATATTGTTAAGATAAGGACCTTTCTAACAAGCATATTGTCAAAATTTAGTACAAGTTATATAATCTGCAATATTTTACCTCCTTGGGCGTTTTAAAATAGTGCTACCCTGTTATGATGCAGTTTTTATCCCTTTTTCACATGCCGATGATCCGTATGACCGAAATAGCAATCCTTTAACATATTCTTGCTAAACGATCTATACCATCTGGCATCAAACTCTAAACAATCAACAGGAGGTCTTATATGAAACCCATTTTTACCCTTGTTTTACTGGTCATTACCTATACCACTTTTGCTGGTCCCAATGATGGAAAGCTGAGCATCACCAACCTGAGCAATGATCGTATCATTGTGGAGGTGGATGGCAAAAAATACAATAACCGGGTTAACAACAATGAGAACATTGTATTGATATCGGCCTTGTCTACCGGCTATCATACATTGAAAGTATATACGGCTACCCGCCGGGGTGTGAGCCGTAATGAAATGGTGAAGCAAACCCTGATCTTTCAGAAAAGCGTGAACGTAAAAGCAAAATACCATGTTGACATTGTGATCAACCGTTTTGGTAAAGTGTGGCTCGATGAGCTGTCTATGAGTGATCGAAAATATGAAGACAGCGATGGTTATAGCTGGTACGATCGTAATAACAACGACCGGGATGATGATCGCTATAGGGATAGAGATAGGGACAGGGACCGCAATAATGACCGTGATGACCGCTACAATGATGACCGGTATACCAACAAGGCCATGAATGAGCAGTCTTTTGCAGCCCTGAAAGAAACCCTTACCAAAGAGCGTTTTGATAATTCAAGGCTGGTAATAGCCAAGCAGGTCATTGATCAGAACTATTTCACCACCGACCAGGTGAAGCAACTGGCCCAGATGTATTCTTTTGACAATTATAAGCTCGACCTGGTGAAGTATGCTTATAAGAATACCGTGAACAAACCGGATTATTTCACCCTGTATGATATCTTCTCATTCAGCAGCAGTAAAGAAGACCTTGCCAATTATATCAGGCAATACAAATAACTGTCTCACGTGTTTTGAAGTGATGGATTAAGAAAATAAGCCCCGCTGATACCGGGGCGTTTTCTTTTATAAGCAAAGAGGCGGCACTTTCCGGAAAGTGCCGCCTCTTTGACTGGTTGTATAATATACAATTACTTCTTGATAATCTTCGCCATGGTAGCACCGATATCCGCAGGGCTTGATACCACGTTGATACCGCATTCTGTCATGATCTTCATTTTGGCTTCTGCTGTATCATCTGCACCGCCAATGATGGCGCCTGCGTGACCCATACGGCGTCCGGGAGGCGCTGTCTGGCCGGCAATAAAACCTACTACCGGTTTTTTATTCGGTTGTTCTTTATACCAGCGGGCAGCTTCTGCTTCCATACCGCCACCAATCTCTCCGATCATGACGATACCGGCTGTTTCAGGATCATTCATGAACAGTTCCAGGGCTTCTTTTGTAGTAGTGCCAATGATGGGGTCGCCACCAATGCCTACAGCGGTAGAAACACCCAGTCCGGCTTTAGCTACCTGGTCAGAGGCTTCGTAGGTAAGGGTACCGGATTTGGAAACGATACCGATATTACCTTTTTTGAATACGAATCCGGGCATGATGCCCACTTTACATTCTCCGGCAGTGATCACACCGGGGCAGTTGGGGCCTATCAGCCTTGTTTTGGTACCCTGGAGGAATAATTTGGCTTTCACCATATCCTGCACAGGGATGCCCTCTGTAATACAAACCACGAGGCCAATGCCCGCTTCAGCGGCTTCCATAATAGCGTCGGCTGCAAAGGGAGGGGGTACGAAGATGATGGATACATCGGCGCCGGTTGCTTTTACGGCCTCAGACACGGTATTGAAAACCGGGCGGTCCAGGTGGGTAGTACCGCCTTTATTGGGCGTAACACCGCCAACCACATTGGTACCATATTCGATCATTTGGGTAGCATGAAAAGTGCCTTCCGTACCGGTAAAGCCTTGCACCAGTATCTTTGATTGTTTGTTAACTAATATGCTCATAGCTGTGATTTATAAATTCAGGTGCGGCAAAAGTAAGGCATAAACTGCATAATTGCAGCGGTAAAATCTGGGGCTGTAAGTCTATGAATATGAAATAAATGAGCGCGGGTTACTTCATCAGGTCTTCCATATTCCTGTCATTGTCGATCTTGCCGGTTTGCTCCAGCATGCGCATGTCTTTGGCGTCTTTTAAGAACTCAGAAGCGAAGATGAATTCATTCAGCAGTTCATTCTTACTAAAGATGATCTCCTTGTTATTGCCTTCCCATTCCTTCTGACCCTGGTGCATGTAAATGATATGATCGCCAACTTCCATTACGCTGTTCATATCATGCGTATTCACGATGGTGGTAATATCATATTCCATCGTGATCTCTTTGATCAGCTTATCAATAACGAGGGAGGTTTGCGGATCGAGGCCGGAGTTGGGCTCATCGCAAAAGAGGTATTTTGGATTGAGTACAATGGCGCGGGCAATGCCTACCCGTTTCTTCATACCGCCACTCAGCTCGGCAGGGAATTTTTTATTTACATCTTTCAGCTTCACACGTTCCAGCACCTCATTCACCCGCTTCAGCTTGGTACTGAAATTGTCGTTGGTGAACATGTCCAGCGGGAACATAATATTCTGCTCAACTGTTAAGCTGTCGAATAAAGCAGAGCCCTGGAACAGCATCCCGATCTGCTTACGGATATCTGTTCGCTGCTCATCGTCCATGGTAAGGAAATTGATCCCGTTGTACAGGATCTCTCCCTCATCGGGTTCAAAAAGGCCTACCAGGCATTTCATGAGTACCGTTTTGCCGCTGCCGCTCGCGCCAATGATCAGGTTACATTTGCCCGATTCCATTTTCGCGCTCACGCCCCTGAGCACTTGCTTTTCGTCGAAACCCTTCCTGATATCTTTTACTTCAATCATAACGTAGAAGCTAGGAGCCGGAAAGGCGGGAAGGCGGTAAGTAAATTCCCGTCTTCCCGTCTTCCCGGCAATTACTAAGAACTTAACAACAATTGCGACAAAATATAATCAGCAAATAATATAGCGATACAACTCACTACTACCGATTTGGTACTGGACCTGCCAATCTCCAGGGCGCCACCGTTTACGTAATAACCATAAAAAGCGGATATGCTGGAAATGATAAACGCAAACGTGTAGGCCTTTATCAAGGCAAAGAATACGTTGTAAGGCACAAAGGCACTTAATAACCCGGTATCGAATTCCTCGGGTGAAAGAATGCCCGACAGGGTGCCTGCCAGCCGTCCGCCCCAGATGCCCAATCCACCTGCAATAATGATCAGCATGGGTATGGTCAGTAAGGCGGCCAGTATCTTGGGCAATATCAGGTAGGTCTTGGTATTGATGCCCATGATCTCCAGGGCGTCTATCTGTTCGCTTACCCGCATATTTCCCAATTCACTGGCAATTTTACTGCCGATCACACCGGCCAGTACAATACATACCAGTGTAGGCGCAAACTCCAGGATGATCGTGTCGCGCACGATCTGTGCAATAGTGCTTTTGGGAATGATGGGACTTACCAACTGGTAAGCGGTTTGCAGGGTAGATACGGCCCCTATAAAGAAAGAGATCAGGGCAACGATGCCCAGTGAGCCAATACCTATTTCCCCGCATTGGTGCATGAATTCCTTCCAATACATCTTGCCGTTCTCCGGTTTGGAGAACATGCCCTTAATCATCAGCAGGTAACGGCCAAATTCGGTAAATAATGTCATAAAATCGTACTACAATAATAAGCCAACTAACTGAGTATTGGTCACTTCTTTTTCTCTTTCTTCCACCAATGCGTTCTCACGGCTTCTGCTCCGTTGCCTTTGCATTTCAGTTGTGCATCAATGACCGTGATCAGCGCCATATTGTAGATACTCCTTACCGAACTGCCCAGTTGCAGGATATGCACCGGCTTCTTCAGGCCCAGCAGGATGGGGCCAATAGCGTCGGCGCCGCCTACTTCTTTCAATAAATTATAGGCCACGTTACCGGCGGCCAGGTTGGGGAAGATCAGTGTATTCACTTCCTGGTCTACCAGTTCGCTGAAAGGATAGCTTTCTTTCAGGAGTTCCTGGTTGAAGGCAGTGCTGGCCTGCATCTCACCATCCACGATCAGGGTAGGATCTTTTTGCTTCACGATCTCACGTGCCTGTGATACCAGCTTTGCTTCGGGCGAATCGCTGCTGCCGAAGTTGGAATAGCTCAGCATGGCAATGCGGGGCGTAAGGTTGAAATTGCGCACTTCCTGCGCTGCCATCAGCGTAATATCGGCCAGCTCTTCGGCCGTAGGATTGAAATTGACAGTTGTATCGGCCATGAAGATCGGGCCGCGCTTGGTGAGCAACAGGTACATGCCGGCAATCTTCTTTACCCCCGGCTCGGTGCCAATCACCTGCAGGGCCGGGCGGATGGTTTCCGGGTAATTGCGGGTAAGGCCGGAGATCATACCGTCGGCATCGCCGGTTTCCACCATCATCGTACCGAAATAGTTACGGTCTTTCATGATCTTGGTGGCCTCATAGCGGTTGAAGCCGCGGCGTTTTCTTTTTTCAAAGAACAGGTCGCCATAGATCTTCCGGCGGTCTTCATAATCATCACTGCGCGGGTCAATGATGGGCATATCATCAATGTCGATCTTATTGGCTTGGGCAATGGCGCGTATCTTCTTTTCATCACCCAGCAGGATGGGGTAGCAGATGCCTTCTTCGAAAGCGATCTGGGCTGCCTTTAAGATCTTCTGGTTATCGGCTTCAGCAAATACTACGCGTTTTGGGTCGCGGCGGGCCCTGTTGCCCAGGATGCGCATGACCTGGTTGTCCTGGCCCAGTCGTTTTTCCAGTTCAATGGCATATGCTTCCCAATTCTCGATCTGTTTTTGCGCCACACCACTTTCAATAGCAGCTTTGGCTACAGCAGGGGCTACGGTGCTGAGCAGGCGCGGGTCAACCGGTTTGGGTATAATATATTCCGGACCAAAAGCAAGGTTATTCTGGTTATAGGCCAGGTTCACAATATCGGGTACAGGTGTGCGTGCCAGTTCGGCCAGGGCTTTAACGGCTGCCAATTTCATGGCTTCGTTGATCTGGGTGGCGCGTACATCCAAAGCGCCGCGGAAAATGAAGGGGAAGCCCAGTACATTGTTTACCTGGTTGGGATAATCACTGCGGCCGGTAGCCATGATAATATCTTTACGGGCTTCTGTAGCTGCTTCGTACGAGATCTCCGGATCGGGGTTGGCCATTGCAAATACGATGGGATTCTTGGCCATTCCTTTCACCATCTCAGGCGTCAGCACATTGCCTTTACTGAGACCGATGAATACATCGGCGCCTTCCAGCGCCTGGGCAAGGGTGAGGTTTTTACCGGTCGACAGGAATTCTTTCTTCATATCATCCAGGTCGGTACGGCTTTCATGAATAAGGCCCTTGCTGTCAAACATCATAATGTTTTCCTTCCGGGCGCCCAGGGCTACATACAACCGGGTACAGGCCATGGCCGAAGCGCCGGCGCCATTCACGACAAACCTTGCCTTCTCCATCTTCTTCTTTTGGATCTCTACCGCATTCAGCAGGGCGGCAGCGCTGATGATGGCGGTACCATGCTGGTCGTCATGCATCACCGGTATCTTCATCTGCTCCTTCAGTTGCTGCTCAATATAAAAGCATTCAGGGGCCTTAATATCTTCCAGGTTAATACCGCCGAAAGTAGGCTCCAGTGCTTTTACGATCTGTACAAACTTTACCGGGTCCTTCTCATTGATCTCTATGTCAAATACATCAATGTCAGCGAATATTTTGAATAATACTCCTTTCCCTTCCATCACCGGCTTGCCGGCTTCGGGGCCAATATCGCCGAGCCCCAGTACGGCGGTGCCATTACTGATCACTGCAACGAGGTTGCCCTTGGCGGTGTATTTATAAACTGCTTCAGGGTTGGCTTCAATTTCTCTGCAAGGTTCGGCTACGCCGGGCGAGTAGGCAAGGGAGAGGTCTCTTTGGGTTTTGGTCTCTTTGGTGGGTATTACTTCAATCTTTCCGGGTCTTCCTTTGGCATGGTACTCCAGCGCCTGTTCTCTAATAAATTCTTTTTTCATACTATTTTTTTAATCAGAGGGCTGGGAAGGCTGATTGGATATTTGGTTGAGCGCTTTCCCCGCCATAAAACAGGCGTGCAATTTAAGGGAATTATACTATCCGGGTGCTAATCTGCCAGTTAGGTAAAAAGAAGGGTAATATAGGTAAGGTTTCAGGTAGGCTTACTTTGAGGGTACTATTGGGATGATAATAGTATGGATAGAGCATACTTACCTTACCCAACTTTTTATCAGCTATGAACCAACTACTATCCAGCATAGATACAGCATATCTATATAAATATGCTGCATCTATGCTGGGTATATGCTGTATCTATACTGTATCAATGCTGTATCATCTTTTGTTGGCCAAAGCTTCTACTTACGTTCTCCTTAGTATAAGCAGGGAAGGCCCGGACTTTCCTGGGTTTATAAGTAGTTGAATATTAGGCGTTGTAGTCTATTTCTACATGAACGGTAAGAAAAATTCGCTTAAAAGATTTGGCGGATACAGGAGTATTGCTATGTTTGTGTACTATTTAAGTAGTACACTAAAACACCAAGCATGGTCAATATTCAACAATTGCACTTTGGCTACCGGAAGAAAAAGGTCTTTACGGGACTGAGCCTGCAGCTACAACCCGGCCATATTTATGGGTTGCTGGGCAAGAACGGTACGGGAAAATCTACCCTGTTGCGTAATATAGCCGGCCTCCTGTTCCCCGACCAGGGTACCATCAACGTGATGGGCTTTACCCCCGGCAAGCGCCAGCCGGCCTTTTTGCAGGAAGTATTTATGGTGCCGGAGGAATTTTATCTTCCCAATATACCCTTGCAGCAATTGGTCAACAGCCTGTCGCCTTTTTATCCCCGCTTTAACCAGCAGCAGTTTGATAAATATGTACAGGAGTTTGAGGTGCCGGTAGATCACAAACTGGAGAGCATGAGTTACGGGCAAAAGAAAAAGGTGCTCATCAGTTTTGGCCTTGCCTGCAATACTTCCCTGTTGCTGATGGATGAACCTACCAATGGGTTGGACATTATGAGCAAAAGTCAGTTCCGCAAGGTGATGGCGGGCGCCGTGGATGAAAACAAATGTGTGATCATCAGTACGCACCAGGTGAAAGACCTGGAAAACCTGATAGACCGTATTACCATTATTGATGAAGGCACTATCCTGTTTGACCAAACGATAGAAGACATTGCCCGCAAGCTGTCTTTCCGTATCTCATTCGACAGCGAAGAGATCAAACAGGCTTTGTATAATGAATCATCCCTGCGTGGCAGCGCGATCATTACTAAAAATACCGATGGTGAAGAAAGCAAGATAGACCTGGAGCTGTTGTATAAAGCCATCGTCACTAACCGTCAACCCATTCAATCCGCTTTTAATTCTTAAACAATGTACATGAACCAGGCTTTTGACTTTAACCGCTGGGGGCTGCTGGTGCGCAAGCATTGGGGCGATAACCGGAATAAATATACTTTGTCATTGATAGCCGTAGCCTCCTTGCTGTTGCTTTGGTACGGCTTCCTGCTACTGGTGGATGGCCGTGGGCCTATGGAACGCGAAGGACAGATCGTCACTTATTATGTAGGCCTTTTCCTTACCGGATCTTTATATGCCAGCTTGCTGTTCGGCGATCTTGCCAATAAACCCAAAGCCATTAACTTTCTTTCGGTGCCTGCTTCACACCTGGAAAAGGTGCTTTGTATGGCGCTGTATTGCGTATTGATCTATTTTGTTTGCTACACGGTTATTTTCTATGCCGTTGATTTTATCATGTTGAAAGTGTATAACGCCGTTCAACTGGCCAAATGGGAGAAGGCGCCTTTTCTTCATGCGCCAGGCAGCGTGTTTAAGCCGGAAACAATAGCCAATGTGTTTTATATGTTTGATGAACATCCTCATCCTGGCAGTAATCCGTTAAATATGCTTTCATTTATATTGTTGCTCTTCTTTGGGGTACAGGGGGCTTATGCATTAGGGTCCATTTATTTTCCCGCTTATAGTTTTATTAAAACAACCATTACCCTGCTGCTGCTGATCCTGTTCTTTATTTTCCTGTGTGCCAAGGTGCTGTCTCCGATCTTGCCAGAGGGAGGTTTTAGTGGCTCCCTGACAGAGTTCAACCTCCTGGGACCGCGTCAGGAATGGGGCTGGCGGGTGATCCAATTGCCTTCCTGGACAGACGATGTGTTTTTCGGTTTTTTCAAATTCGTGTTAGCGCCCGTGTTCTGGTTGGCTACTTATTTCAGGCTGAAGGAAAAAGAGGTATAAAGATCGTAAACTTATTATTATGCAATTCAGAGAATCGCAAGCTATATACTTACAGATCGCAGATTATGTCTGCGAAAAGATATTGCTGCAGGAATGGAAGCCGGAGGAAAGGGTGCCTTCTGTACGGGAACTGGCAGTACAACTGGAAGTAAATCCCAATACCGTGATGCGCACGTTTGAATTCCTGCAACAACAGGAGATCATTTATAACCAGCGGGGCATTGGTTACTTTGTATCACCCGGCGCCTTGCAGCAGGCAGTGAAATACCGTAAGGTGGAGTTTACGGAAAAAGACCTGCCACAGGTATTCCGCAATATGTACCTCCTGGGCATGTCGCCGGATGACCTGAAGCCCTGGTATGAAAAATATAAACAACAACATTTCGCTAACCCTGCATAACTCAGTAACATGAGAACGAGTAATAAAATTTTATTAAGCCTGCTCCTTACCACGATCCTTCTTTTTGCCAGTCTTTTCCTCGCGGTCCGTGTAAAATTTGCCAATGGGAATATGGTGGAAAGAAAAGACGTTGTCAATCCCTGGAGTGATGAATACAAGATAAAGGAGGAAATAAAAAGTGTTTCTATATCAGGACAGATGGATATGGTCATCATTCCTTCCGATTCAGTCAAGATTGTAATTGGGAAAATGGGCGATAGCCTGGTCAGGTACCGGATAAAGGATGGCGTATTAGTGATTGATATGGATACAGCAAAGATACATCCTAACCAAAATGGGGAAACGGTGGTGGTCTTCAATCATATTGAGCTTTTCCTACCCAATGTGGATAGCATTCATGTGGCCAATAGCAGGTTACAATTTAGGAGGGTAATGACATCTGCTCCGATAAAACCTGTTTATAATTTTGAGCTGAAAAATACGACATTGACTGTGGAGCAAGATTATCGTAATACAAGTCCCACCTTCTATGATTCAATCCGTATAAATGCCGGGCCATCCTCTGAAGTATTTTTTAACGGGCATACGAACATAGGCAGTGCTTCTATAAAACTGAAAGGTGCAAAATTTGACGACATGGATGCCCGCTTTGATAAACTGAGCATACAGGCAGACAGTCTTTCTTCTATTAAATTAAAAGGATATAACCTTCGTAAAGCAACGATCACTTCAACAGACTAACATGAGCAACCATATTATTGAGACCAAGCGACTGGACTTTTTGTTCCGGTCCGGACAACCCATCCTTCAACAATTGAGCCTGCAGGTGCCTGCCGGCAGTATCTACGGCTTTCTTGGCCCAAACGGCGCGGGTAAAACAACCACGCTGCGCCTGATACTGAGCCTGCTGAAGAAGCAGGAGGGAACGATCACCTTGTTTGGCAAAGAGCTGACGGCCCACCGGCTGGAGATCCTGCGCCGGCTGGGATCATTGATCGAGCAGCCTTCGCTGTACCTGCACCTCACGGGCAGGGAGAACCTGGAAATATTCCGTCTTACTTATCAGTGCCCTAAAAAGAGGATCAATGAGGTGCTGGAGATTGTACGGCTCAAAGACGCGGCCGGCAAAAAAGTGAAAACCTATTCACTGGGTATGAAACAAAGGCTGTCTATTGCCATGGCCCTATTGCATGATCCGGAATTATTGATCCTGGATGAGCCTACCAATGGCCTCGATCCCAGTGGTATCATCGAAACCCGGGAACTGCTCAAAACACTGAACCGGGAACATGGGAAAACAGTCCTGGTATCGAGCCATATGCTGGCAGAAGTGGAAAAGATGGCTACCCATGTAGGCATTATCAATAAAGGAAAGTTATTGTTCCAGGGATCGTTGCCCGAATTGCAGCAATTGAAATCGAAGCAAACGGCCTTAGAAATTGAAGTGAGTGATGTGGCCAAAGCACAACGGGTACTGAACGGGCATTTCCCGGTGAAGGAAGTGAATGGCGCCAAACTGCTGGTGCATTTCGAAGGCAAAGAAAGGGCCGCCCTGCTCAACAGAACACTGGTACAACAGGAGGTGGAAGTGTACCAACTGGCGCATACGCAAAATGACCTGGAAAACTTATTCATTCAAATCACATCCGAATAATCATGGCCACTTTTATTATTAATACCAAAGCCGAGTTGTGGAAATGCCGCAAAACGGCTGCTTACTGGATCACGATACTGGCAGGGATATTTATTCCATTTACTTTTTGGTTGATGTTGGTTTTTAAGTCCGATCATTTTGGCAATATATTGAAAAATGATCCCTGGCATTATCTGTTAAGAAATTGCTGGCAACCGATGGCGGCCTTTCTGATGCCTTGCTATGTAATATTGGTTACGAGCCTGGTAGTGCAGGTGGAGTACCGGAATAATACGTGGAAGCAGGTGTATGCCTCGCCCCGTAGCTATGCAGATATTTTCTTTTCCAAATTCCTGGTCGTGCAAGGGTTGATATTGACGGCTATCGTATTATTTAATCTGGCGATACTGGTTGCCGGTTATAGTGTCAATACAGTACTGGGTGTTTATACATTTTTCTCCCATCCTGTACCCTGGACAGATATGTTGACCGTAAGCAGTAAGATGTATGTAGCTATCCTGGCGATGACTTCCATTCAATACTGGATCAGTCTGCGTTTCAAAAACTTTATTGCACCGATTGGGATCGGACTGGGATTGCTGATCACCGGGCTGATGATCATACAATGGGATAAGATCATTTATTATCCTTATGCTTATACAGCACTTACTTATTTCAAGGACCTGAATAAAGGCCGTCTCGTTCACCTGAACTATTCCTGGATATGGTTTGTAGGGATCATACTGCTGGCTTTCTGGGATACCGTGAAGCGTAAAGAAAGAGGGTAACCATTTTATTAGACAGCAAACTGTTTATTATGAGATTCCTGGTACCGATCGTTATGCTGCTGGTGACATCCATTTTGATGTCGCGCGAACCACAGGCTCCCACTGCGGAAGGGGAAACGGTATGGCCGGCGTATACTGTTGAAACAGCGGAGACGGCCGAAGCCGCAGAAGCCAATGCGGAGTATGATGAGATCATTGAAGCATCCGGCATGCTGAACAGGCTGGAGTTGCTTGATTTTTAATAGTACACTTAAAACCTGTTGTTATGAAAATAAAACAATTGCTTGTTGTCATGCTATTGCCGGCTATGCTGGCGGCGCAGGAGAGTCCTTACTCCGTTAAAGGAAAAATAGTTGGCCTGGATACCCCGGCCATTGCTTACCTCGCTTATAAAAAAGAGGGAAGGAATATAGCTGATTCGGTCTTTATACGTCATGGAGCCTTTGAGTTTAAAGGCACTACTGATCAGCCATTCCTTGCCTGGCTGGTGATTGACCGGAATCGTATTGGTTTGTTTAATATGGACCGCCGGACGATGAATGAGACGGTACGATTGTATGTGGATGGGACTATTGTACTTACCGGTAAGGATTCTGTGCATAAAGCTGCTATCAGCGGCTCTAAGATCAACCAGGAGTATCAACAGTTACTGGCGCTGATGGACCCTGTGGATCATGCGCATGAGGAATTTTCCAATAATATCAGGAAGGTATCCCGGGAGCAGGCTGAAATGCCCGGCTTTAAAGACAGTATTGAGCGGTTACAGACCAGTTTTCGCCAGCAACGCAGGCAGATCGCCGAATCCTTTGTGCGTAAAAATCCGGGCAGCTATGCAAGCCTGGCCGCCTTAAAAGATTATGTAGCCGGCGCTTATCCCGATCCTGATGAACTGGCACCACTATTTGAATTATTATCCCCCACTTTGCGGGAAACACCTGCCGGTATTGCTTTTCAGAAAATGTTGAATGCTGTCCGCCTGGTGAAAGTAGGTAATATGGCGCCGGAATTTGTTGAAAAGGATGTAACCGGACAGCCGGTAACGTTGTCTCAGTACCGGGGAAAGTATGTCCTGTTGGATTTCTGGGCTTCCTGGTGTGGGCCCTGCCGGCAGGATAACCCCAACCTGGTAAAGCTGTATAACCAGTTTAAGGATAAGAACTTTATCATACTCGGTGTTTCGCTGGACAGGCCGGATGAAAAAGATGCCTGGCTGAAAGCCATTAAGGATGATCAGTTGACCTGGCCGCAGGTGAGTGACCTGAAAGGCTGGGAGAGCAAGGTGTCCAAACTGTATGGCGTGAGATCAATTCCCCGGAATTTTCTCATTGATCCCACGGGTAAGATCGTGGCCATGGGTTTACATGGGGGACAATTGCACCGATTTGTAGAGCAATTATTTGCCACCCCGTAGATATACTTCGTATGTTGAACAGGGTGGGGGGACTTTATTTTTGACCCGTTAGAAAGCCTGTTTGTCATCCATTTGGCGGGGTTGGTGGAAATGATACCCGATTTTATTAAAATAAATGTAACCTGCAGGTAAATCGGATTCCCGATGAGCTATGCAGGACCAGATAAACAAATAAACTATAACCAAAAAAAAGTATAGCCATGAAAAAAATGCTGCTTTCATTTGCCGTTCTCCTGCTGGCTGCCACGGCCGGTATTGCCCAATGCGATAAGAATGTTGTATACCACTCCGACCAACAGGAAAGGATCAGTGAGGATGGTTCTGTGATGGATACCAAGACAGACGTGCTGAGCCTTGAATTTACCAAAGAAAGAATTACCGTGAACCATGCAGAGAAAGCAGGGGT
This sequence comes from Paraflavitalea devenefica, assembly GCF_011759375.1. Classification (NCBI taxonomy): domain Bacteria; kingdom Pseudomonadati; phylum Bacteroidota; class Chitinophagia; order Chitinophagales; family Chitinophagaceae; genus Paraflavitalea; species Paraflavitalea devenefica. Next base: position 76,623 of record NZ_JAARML010000003.1, read on the forward strand.
TTTGACCGCCACCATTAGAGAGACCACCTGTCAGTGGAAAGATATTTACAAAGAAGGTAAAGCGATTTACAAAGTGGAGTTTCAAAAGCCTGAGACCAGTGAAACTACTGAAGGGACTATGACGGTGGAAGCCAAAGAGGGGAAACTGCATATCCTGATAGAAATGGTGCGCCTTGATGGGAAGAAGATAAGGCTATTGGTGAATAGATACGAAGAGAAGTAAAATAACTAATAACCTAAGGTATCACCATCAAATCAGTCAACATGAAGAAAGAGATTGTCAATTATATCGGTTGCCTGTTGTTCGGTAACCCCGAAACGAACAATATTGACGGGCAATTGCACCTGCACAGTGAAAGACAGTTCCGGGTAGGGGCCGATGGCCGGCTGGAAAACACCGCTTCTGTGCTGACCGATATCCTGGTGGGTAAGGAAGCTATTTACCTGCATTATTTATTGCCGGATGGTCAGGAGGTGCGTTTTGCCAATGCGGTGAAGCAGGTGGATTACACGATGAACAGTGATTATACCATTCGTAGTATTGTATATGAAACAGAGCCGGAGAAATGGGAGCAGGCTGGTGGGGAAAGGCCCCGGTTATTGTTTACCCTGCAGTGCGAAGAAGATGGGGTGAAGTTCTATGAAGATAATGATAGTGCAGCCGGGAAGCGTAGCAAGGTACTGTTTGAGATCTGCTGATTTTACAAAACACTTTTTTTCTATACGCAAGTTAGCCTTAGTTAACACGGGGCAGGTTTTCACCTGCCCCTCATGTATAAAGCAATAAGGTGAGCCGCCTTTTGAAGGCGACCCACCTTATTGCCTTTATTTGATGATTGATAATTCAATATGCGAAGGGAACCGGGTTGAGCGATGGATGGTATGAGTAGCTTTCTGGAAATCTGATTCCTTTGCTTCAAAGATATTGGGTATATATTTCTGCGGGTTACGGTCTATGATAGGGAACCAGGTGCTTTGTACCTGCACCATGATCTTATGTCCTTTCTTAAATACGTGATTGATGCTGTGCAGGTCAATCGTATAGCTTTCCACTTTATTGGGTGTAATAGGTTCCGGGTGTTCAAAGCTCTTGCGGAAACGGCCCCGGAATACATCATTGGCTATCATGAACTGATAGCCGCCCATCTTGCGGTCTTTAGGATAGGCTGCCGGGTATACATCAATCAGCTTCACCACCCAGTCGGCATCACTACCGGTAGTTGCCGCAAAGAGTTTGGCCCATAACTGACCGGTTACCGTAATGTCTTCGGTTAGTACATCCGTTTCCCAACTCAATACATCGGGGCGGTTATGAACGAACCGCTGGTCTTCTGTAAGCCAGGTAAACCAGCGCGAGCCCGGTCCATACGTTTGCTCAATGGGCCTTGTACGGTAGGGAACCGGCCGGGCCGGATCAGAAATATAACTGTCAGTCCCATTAGCTGCAGAAGGTTTTTCAAAGGAGAGCTTCCCGTTGGGATGGAAATACAGGTTTTGTTGTAGGGCTTCAGCCGGTGGCCAGTTGTTGTAATGCTGCCAAACGTTGGAGCCGGTTTGGAAAGTGATGGCTTCTGCAAAGTTACCGTCCCCTTTACCCTTGAGGTGATAAGCAAACCAGCGTGCCTGTATGTCTTTCCGGAACACAGGACCTGTAGCCGTATCAAAACTGATATTGCCTAAATGGCTACCGGCGCCGCCGGCCCAGCCGCCATGATTCCAGGGGCCTGCCACGATGTAGTTCTTATGACTGCGGTCTTTTTTCTCCAGTATTTCATATGCTTTCAGCGGTCCGTAAAAATCTTCCTGGTCCCACCAGCCGGCTACGTGCATAGTATACACCCGGGGTGAATCCAGCCTGTACGCCAGTGACTGCTTTTGCCAGAAGGCATCATAGTTGGGATGGCTGGCAAAATCATTCCAGGTAGGAATATGATTGTGAAAGTGTTTTTTATTGACATTACTCAGCGGACCTAATTGCAGGTACCAGTCGTACAGATCATGCATGCCAAAAGGGAACAGGCTGTCGGTTTTGCCGGCCTCCTCCATAAAGGCATATTCAAAACCATAACTGAGGCGGAAAGCGCCATTGTGGTGGAAGTCGTCGCCGAGCCACATATCGGAAGGGGTGGCCTGCTCCGATACGGCTACCAGCGCGGGGTGGGGATCAATAGCGCCCTGCATGGTGGTCCAGCCATCATAGGAGATGCCATACATGCCGCCTTTGCCATTGTTGTTGGGAATGTTCTTTAATAACCATTCAAAAGTATCGTAGGTGTCTGTGCTTTCGTCAATGGCTTTAAGATCTTTTTTAATGCGGCTGAAGCGCTGCATTTCAAACTTGCCTTCACTTTTGTAGCGGCCACGGATATCCTGGAATACGAAGATATAGCCATCATCGGCCATGTCTTTTGTATAGCCACTTTTATCCGGTGCGCCGGCGCCACTTACACCGTAAGGGGTGCGCCTGAGCAGGAAGGGATATTTTTCGGCGGCGGCCTTCGGTGTAAAGATCACGGTGTTGAGCTTTATACCATCGCGCATGGGGATCATTACTTCCTGGCGTTCGTATTTGCTGTCGGTAGCGGTTTGTGCATGTACTGCGCACGTGAGGAGCAGCAATAAAGCAGTTAATCGTAGCATATAAATAGGATTGGTTGTATGAATGCTCAATGTCCTGCCTCTAAGGTGGGCCGCCCTGCAGCGCTGCAAGGGCCGCCCGGCAGGGCGACTCACCTTACTCCATGCGCGCCTGGCTTCCCAGCCAGGCCATCATGCCCATTCCTGTTTCAATAGCGCTTTCATCAATATTGAAGGTGGGGGTATGCACGCCGGAAGTAATGCCTTTGGCTTCATTCATCACGCCCAGCCGGTAAAAGCAACCGGGGATCAGTTGGGTATAATAGCCAAAGTCTTCTGCGCCCATACGCATTTCGGTCGTTTCTACATGCTCTGCACCCATGTATCCCTCTGCCAGCTTGCGTGCTGTTGCATTCAAGGCTTCATGGTTGTATACGGTGGGATAGCCTACATCAATGTGCAGGTCTACTTCCCCGCCCATGGCATGCACCAGTTGTTCCACATTGTTACGGATGAGTTCATGCGCTTTAAAGCGCCATGCTTCATCCAGCGCCCGGAAGGTGCCCATCAGCTTTACTTCGCTGGGGATCACATTGGTGGTATGGCCGCCCTGTATGGAGCAAATAGACAATACAGAAGGAGATAAGGGATTGCGGTTGCGGCTGATGATCTGTTGCAGGCTTACAATAAGGTGCGAGGCGATGAGGATCGTATCCACCGTTAAATGTGGTGCTGCCGCATGACCGCCCTTGCCTTTGATGGTGATGTAAATTTCATCGGCGCTGGCCATTACCTGTCCGCCACGGAAGCTGAGCTGCCCTACGGCCAGTTGCGGATGTACATGCAGGCCAAAGATGGCTTCCGGTGCGGGATTGGCAAGCACTCCTTCTTTGATGAGTATGCTGGCGCCTCCGGGATTGCGTTCTTCTCCGGGCTGGAAAATGAGTTTCACGGTGCCTTCCCATTCTTCTTTCAGCTCCTGTAATATTTTAGCGGCGCCCAGCAGGCAGGTGGTGTGCACATCATGTCCGCAGGCATGCATCACGCCATCGCGGGTGGATTTATAAGGTACATTATTCTCTTCCAGTATGGGTAAGGCATCTATATCGGCGCGGAGGGCTACAATCCTTTTATCCGGGTTTTTTCCTTTGATAAGACCCACTACACCGGTAGTGGCCATTACCTGGTGAGGGATACCAAATTCCTGAAGCTTTTGTTGTATGAATTGCGAGGTCTCGACTTCCTGGTAGCTCAATTCGGGATGGGCGTGCAGGTGATGCCGTATATCAATAAATACCGGGGCATAGGTACTGGCCAGGCTTTGTATTTTTTCTTTCAGGCTCATAGCTCAAAAGTAAAGCATCTGACCGAAACTTAATTTGATGGTGGTTCAGGATTCACTTCAATGGTATCTCTTACTACATATACACCGGAAGGAAAGAGCCGTTGGATATTGGGCAGGTAGTCATCTGCTTCCTGGCGGTCTTTAAAGTTGCCGGCTTTCAGTTTATAGAAAGGAGCCTGGTACATGAGGTATAAGTTCAGGCTGGGAAATTCCTGATACAACCTGGTTTTGGCATTAAGGGCTTTAGCCCGGTCATTGGTATTGATCACCAGGATACGGAAACCCGGCACAAACCGCCTGGCATTGCGGGTGGTGACCTCATTGATCTCTATCTGCTTTTTTATCAGCAGGTCAATGCGGGGGTCTTTGTGTACAATAATGGAACTGGTGTCGGTTTGTGCAAAGGCCTGGACACTGATCAACGAAATAAGGATGATAATAAGTCTTTTCATATTGCATTCTTTACAATAATCAATAACCTCCGGTGCTGCTTTCTTTCTCTCCTGTTACAATGGCTACACTGGCACTGCAACCCAACCTTGTGGCGCCGGCATCTACCAGTTCTTTGGCAAAAGCATAGGTCCGGATGCCGCCCGACGCCTTGATCTGAACAGAAGACGGTAAATGTTCGCGCATGAGTTGCACCGCTTCTACACTAGCCCCTTTTTCTGCATAGCCGGTAGAGGTTTTAACAAAATCAACATGGGCGGCTGCATACAAAGTACAACATTGAATGATTTCGGCTGCAGACAATATGCCACTTTCTATGATCACTTTCACCAGCCGCTGGTTTTGGTGAGCCGCTGCTACAATTGGTTTGATCTCGGATTCAAGGTAGCTGGTATCCCCGCTTTTAAGGGCCACCAGGTTGATCACTACATCCAGCTCATCTGCCCCGTCTTTAATGGCTTGTTCCGCTTCTGCCTGTTTGGCAGCGGCTACCGAATAGCCAAAGGGAAATCCTATGACCGTGGCCACTTTAACGCTGCTGCCGGATAAATATTTCTTTGCCGGCCTTACCAATGGCGGAGGCACACATACAGCGGCAAATCCATAGCGGGCGGCTTCCTCACATAGCTTTTTTATTTCATCTGAAGTGGTGGTTGGCTTTAATAGCGTATGATCAATATATTGAGCAATGTTCATAGAAAAGATGAGTGATTTTAATCATTCGTGAGCAGGAAATAAGGGCTAAAAACGTCTCATGGAGGTTATTTGCCGGTCAGACAAATTTTGCAGGGTCTAAATTAGTGTATTTGGTTAAATTGGACCCTTTTCGGGATCAAATTCATAAAACCAACCAAGCATATGAGAAAACTCAGGCTACGTCCGCCAGGAAGAATGCATTTCCTGATGGGGCTCTTCTTTGCATTTAGTTTTTCTGCACTGTCCCAGGTCACTTTCCCGGTAAATGGGGTGGCCGACCCTAAGAACGGGTATTACGCTTTCACCAACGCAACGATTGTTAAAGACGCCCAGACCACCCTTACCAATGCTACATTGGTGATCAGGGAAGGGAAGATCATTTCGGTAGGAGCCAACCTGGCCGCTCCCAAAGATGCCATAGTGATTGATTGTAGCGGTAAATATATTTATCCCTCTTTTATTGATGCCTATGCCGATTACGGTATTACGGCGCCTGCCAGGCAAACGGGTTTTAATTTTAATGCGCCTCCCCAGTTTATTTCCAACCAGAAAGGCGCTTTTGGCTGGAACCAGGCTATTCATTCCGACGTGGAAGCCGCTAAGCTGTTCGCGGCCGATGAAACGAAGGCCAAAACATTGCGGGATATCGGTTTTGGTACGGTATTAACCCACCAGAAAGATGGCATTGCCCGCGGCACCGGCGTAGTGGTTACACTGGCCGATGAAAGAGAAAACCTGGTGATGGTGAAAGAGAAAGCTTCGGCTCATTACTCCCTGAACAAAGGCTCCTCCACGCAAACCTATCCTGTCTCGATGATGGGTACCGTCGCCTTATTGCGTCAAAGCTATATGGATGCTGCCTGGTACAAAAGCAACCCGGTCAAAGAAGGCATTAACCTTACCCTCAAAGCCTGGAATGATAACCAGGGCCTGCCCCAGATCTTTGAAGCCAATGATAAGTGGAATGTACTGCGTGCCGATCGTGTGGGGGATGAATTTGGCGTACAATATATTATTAAAGGCGGTGGTAATGAATACCAGCGCATCAGGGAAATGGCCGAAACAAAGGCTGCCTTTATCCTGCCATTGAATTATCCTGCTGCCATGGATGTGGATGATCCCAATGATGTACGCTTCACCGGCCTGGATGATATGAAACACTGGGAACTGGCGCCTACCAATCCTGCTGCTTTTGAAAAAGCCGGCATTACTTTTTGCCTTACTACTTCCGACCTGGGCACTGTGGGCGATTTTATGGCCAACCTGCGGAAGGCCATTGAATATGGTCTTACAGAAACCAAAGCACTGGAAGCATTGACAAAAACGCCCGCTACTTTACTGGGTATTTATGATAAGGCCGGCAGCCTCGACGCCGGTAAGCTGGCCAATTTCCTGATCACCTCAGGCCCTGTTTTCCAGGAAAAAACAGTGGTATTCCACAACTGGGTACAGGGTAATAAGTATGCGGTGAAAGAAGATGGCTGGTATGATGTAAAGGGCACGTATAAATTGGTTGCCAATACAACCGCCGGTACTAAAACGTGGAGTGTGGAGTTGAAGGATGCCGGTGTTGCTTCTTTTGATACGCTCACGGGTAAGTACACATATGACGGCAAGCTGGTGAAGCTGAACTTTACAGAAGGCCGTGGCCCCCGGGCGATAGAAACTGTATTCAGCGGCGTAACCAGTGGTACGGTATGGAATGGCACCGGCCGCGATGCTGCAGGCAACCCATTTACCTGGACGGCTACTTTTGAAAAAGCAGGGGCTCCCAAACCCGACACTACAAAGCCCAAACAACCTTTGCAACTGGGCAAGGTTACTTTCCCCTTCCTGGCTTATGGATCGGAAGAGCTGCCTAAGCAGGAAACGATCCTGATTAAGAATGCTACCGTATGGACAAATGAGAAAGACGGCAAGCTGGAAGGAACAGATGTACTGGTAACAGGTGGTAAGATATCCCGGATAGGCAAGAACCTCCCTGCTTCCGGCGCTAAGGTGATTGATGGCACAGGCAAGCATTTAACACCCGGCGTTATTGATGAACATTCCCATATTGCTGCTGCCTCTATTAATGAAGGCGCCCAGAGCGTAAGTTCTGAAGTGCGTATTGCAGATAACCTGAACCCGGAGGATATTAATATTTACCGCCAGTTGAGCGGCGGTGTTACTTCTTCCCATATCCTGCATGGCTCTGCCAATACGATTGGCGGCCAGACCCAGTTGATCAAACTGCGCTGGGGCGCCAATGATGAAGAGCTGAAGTTTAAAGGTGCTGATCCCTTTATCAAGTTTGCCCTGGGTGAGAATGTAAAACGCAGCGGCTCACAAACGAATACCCGCTTCCCCGATACCCGTATGGGTGTGGAGCAGGTGCTGACAGACGCTTTCCAGCGTGCCAAGGATTATGAGCAGGCACTGAAGGCAAAGAAGCCCGGTGTGCGTCGCGACCTGGAACTGGATGCCCTGGTAGAGATCATGAATAAAAAGCGTTTCATTACCTGCCACTCATATGTGCAGAGCGAGATCACCGCTGCCATGCGCGTGGCTGAGAAGTTTGGTTTCCCCATCAACACATTCACGCACATCCTGGAAGGTTATAAAGTGGCTGATAAGATGAAGGCGCATGGTGTGGCTGCTTCTACTTTCAGCGACTGGTGGCAGTATAAGATGGAAGTGGTGGATGCCATTCCCTATAATGCGGCTATTATGCAAAGGGTGGGCTTGAATGTGGCCATTAACTCAGACGATGCGGAAATGGCGCGCCGCCTGAACCAGGAAGCCGGCAAGATTGTGAAGTATGGCGGCATTACTGAAGAAGAAGCCTTGAAGATGGTAACGCTGAACCCGGCCAAAATGCTGCACGTAGATGATAAGGTGGGCAGTATTAAACCAGGTAAGGATGCCGACCTGGTACTGTGGAGCAATAATCCGCTGAGCATTTACGCCGTAGCAGAAAAAACGATTGTAGACGGTACTATCTTTTTTGACCGTGACCGCGATAAAGAACTTCGTACACAGATACAGGCGGAAAGAACCAGGCTGATCCAGAAGCTGGCCGCAGCCAAACGTACATCGGCAGGAGGTGGCAACGGTGGCGGCGGCTTTACGCGCCCCAGACCACGTTTTGAGGTGATCCAGACTTGTATGGACCACTACCACAGCCATGGATTGCTGGCCATTACAGAAGAGGAAGCAGAAGCTCTTAACGAAAACAAATAACCCCTGTAAACGAACTGAATTATGAAAAGAATATTCTTCACGATATTAATGGGTAGCTGGATGGTAGCCAAGGTTTCCGCACAGGAAACAGTATATCCTGCTACCGCCCAGTCACAAACTATTGCGCTCACCAATGCCACTGTGCATGTAGGTAACGGGCAGGTGATCGAGAACGGCATGGTGGTATTTTCCAAAGGAAAGATTGTTGATGTGCGTCCTGCCGCCGCCATTGCCGATGTAAAGGTGATTGATTGCAAAGGCAAGCATATTTATCCCGGTCTTATTTTATCTGAATCTAATGTGGGCCTGGTAGAGGTATCGAGTGTGCGCGCTACCGATGATGTCAGTGAGCTGGGGCAGATGAACCCCAATATCCATTCACTGATAGCGTACAATACCGATTCAAAAGTGATCAATACCCTGCGTAATAATGGCATCCTGCTGGCGAATGTAACACCTGAGGGGGGTGTACTGTCGGGAAGTTCTTCTGTAGTACAACTGGATGCCTGGAACTGGGAAGATGCCGCTTACCTGGCCGATAATGCGATGCACTTCCGCATGCCCTCCCTGCTATTGCGCGGCGGTGGCCGTGGTGGTTTTGGCCGTTTTGGGCAAGGACAGCAACCTGCCGGTGATCCCATTAAGCGGGCGCTGGACCAGATAGAAGGGATAAAAGTATTTTTCCGCGAAGCCAAAGCCTACTACCAGGAGGCCAGCCATGGGGAAACCAACCTGAAGTATGAAGCCGTGAAAGGCCTGTTCAGCAAGAAGCAAAAGCTGTTTGTGCATTGCAATATTGTAAAGGAAATGCTGGTGGCTGTTGACTTTGCCAAAGAGTTTGGCTTTGATGTGGTGATCGTGGGCGGCTCTGAGAGCTACCAGATTGCCGATCTGCTGAAGCAAAATAATATCGCAGTGATCCTGGGCTCGATGCACAGCCTGCCTACGATGGTAGACGATGATGTGGACCAGCCTTATAAAACACCGGCTGCTTTACAAAAAGCTGGTGTGCTCTTTGCTATTAATGACGATGATGGCAGCACCCGCCAACGCAACCTGGCATTCAATGCCGGTACAGCGGCAGCCTATGGCCTTACTAAAGAAGAGGCGCTGGCTGCTGTGTCCCTGAATGCTGCCAAAATATTAGGGGTAGGGGACAAGACTGGTTCTATAGAAGCCGGCAAGGATGCCAACCTGCTGGTGTGTGATGGTGACCTGCTGGATATGCGCAGCAATATTATCCTGCATGCTTTTATCCAGGGCCGGGAGATCAACCTGACAGATAAGCACAAACAATTGTACGAACGTTACAAGTACAAATATGGACTGAAGTAAAATTTTAATCCGTTCCCTATAGTAAGCGGTGGGTTATCTTAACAAAGATGGCCCGCCGTTTTTTTTATCGCATGAAAGGAGGGGCCTGTGTGTCCAGGGCGTCCTGCAGCCAATAAGGATTTACCTGCGCCAGTGCCGGTGGTAGTGCCTCTTTAGGAAAGAAACGCAGTTCGGCTGTTTCTTCATTGGAAAAATTGTCCGGTATTTCTTTTAATAAGCTGGCCTCAAAGTAGGAAGTTACATATTGAACGGTGCGGTCTTTGTACCGGTAGGTTTGTGAAAAGGGCGAAGAGTAGATGCCTATAAACCGTTTGATGACTGCCGTGGTATCAGTTTCTTCCTGTATTTCCCGCAGTATAGCATCTGTTACACTTTCACCAAATTCCACATGGCCGGAGATGATGCCCCATTGATCTACATCTTTACGACGCTGCAATAGTATTTCTCCTTCCTGGTTGAAGATGATAGCCGCTACGGCCGGTAAGATCTCTTTCCTGGTATCCATCAGTATCCTGTTTGTATAAAGATACTGATCACTGTATTATTGTTCATTCAGGTACTGGAACAATTCTTTGAGCGCCTTGTCATTCTTCAGCTTCAGCTTTTTGGAGGCTGCCATGCTTTTAATCACCTCACCATATTTCGGCAGGGTGTAGAGGTAGTCTTTATCCTTTTTGATCTCTACCATTTGTCCGTCGGGGAAGAAGGCATATATCATTTCCTTAATCTGGTCTTTTCGCTGATCTTCCGGTACATCCTCTTTGTAAAGGCCAATGGTTTTTGCTTTGCAGGAAAGCAACTGGAATTTACCATCTACCAGTACTTCATAGAATGTTTCTCCTGTGTTTTTATGAACTGGCGGATAGGAGTTCCTGAAAGTGACATAGGCAGTATCGCCTTTGATCAGCAGTAACATGGAAATAGAGGCAATGGGATGGTTGAACTCCATGGTGGTAGTTCCTTCCTGGTAGTATGCTTTTTCGGCAAACTCATCAAAGAGTACCGGGACTTTCATGGCAGGGGCGCCATTTTTAAAAGTAACTACTGCAGGTGTCCATTCCTGGTTGAGGAATTTGGTGCGTACCGATTCATCGGGCACCATATCCGGCAGGCGGCCAACAGCAACCGGCCGGCCCGCGGCACTGCCAAAACTTTGTTGCCCCCGGGCCAACGCAGCTATTGAAAGCAGGAAGAGCGCTGCCATTATTTTTCTCATGTGACTGGCTTTACCTAAATATACAAAATTTTAGCCGGAGTAGAACCCTATGCCTCACCGGTGCAGGCCGAACTTTTTGCTTTTGGTATCTAATACAAGTATATAGGATAAAAACAATTTGTTGCCCGTCATCCCACCGATGCCCATTTTCATCATCTGGCTCACCTGGTCGTCACTAACACCTTCTATCCAGGTGGCATGGCGAACAGGAATAGTAAGTCCGCCTACCGTTATGCTGTCATTGGTGGCAATGGTATTGGCCGTTAATGTTTTTCCCCAGGACTGCACAGGGTATTGTACGGCCCCGGAACTATCGGACGCCAGTTTATGACAGGTGGCTTTATCGGTGAGCAATTCAAAGGCGCTGGAGCCTGTATCAAAATACAGGATGGTATTTTTCCCCTTAATAGTAGCCGGTAATAATATGCGCCGCATGGCAAACAGGAAGCTGGTCAGTTGGGTTGGCTGCAGGTGGGCAGGCAGACTGTCGCCAATGAATAAACTTTTCCGGGGATAATCAATGATGATGACCTTGTTCTCCAGGAGATCGGCGCCCAGGGTGCCAATGATCTGCGGAGCGCGTTTGTTTTTCCAATCAATGCCACTACTGTCGAATGAGCGTATGGCTATTTGCCGGGCGGTAATAGGAAGCGGGCCGGCTTTAAAACGGTAGTTGGTCAGGCTATCACCCGGCGCAGTAGTGGCCGGGTACTTCCGGTGAATGGCCTGCAGCTTATTCCCATAAAACAGCGAATACGGAGCGCCTGTATCGAACTGCATGTAAAATGTTTGGGGACAGCCGGGAAGGGTGACCGGGATCAGCAGGGCAACATAAGGTTCCCATCGCCCACGGAGGCTATCGCCTTTCCAGTGCAGGGGCAGGGTATAGTTGCCTGCAGGCAATGTTAACTGATTGGGAGGGAGGGATGGAGGAAGCTGCGCCAGTGCCTGATCAATCAACAGGAGGGGCAGGAAGATGAAGACAAATAGTATTTTTTTCATGCCCTGAAGATAGGGCGGAGCCTGCCCGGATAGTCCTGACATTCACCCGACAATTACCTGACATTGAATGACAATCAGCCATTTATATAAGAAGCCCGGTTGTTATTCCTGATCCTGAGCGCCGTAAAAAAGATGATGAAGGCGTTGAGGATGTACATGCCGGCAAAGATCCAAAGGTAGTTCAGCAGGTTGCTCTTATCGAACCAGGTGGTTTGAATGAGGTTGTAAACAAGCGTCAGCAGCAACAGGAAGTGCGTAGAGATGGTCCAGTATATCTGCTGGCGGATGATGCGCTGACCGGTAGTGAGCAGGGTATCGCTCTTTTCTTTCCACTTTTTCAGGAGCAGGATGGGAATGAGGAAGTGTACAAAGGGGACCACGAGGTAAGAAAAAGCTGAAAGGTTAAGCAATTGCAGGAAGTGGCGGCATTTTTCCTGTGTCTGTTTTGTGGTCGGGAGTTCGCCATTTAACAGGGAACAATCATTGGTGATCCGGAGGCATGACCTTACGGAGATGAACTCTTCAAAGGGCATATTAAGCGCTGCAGCTATAGCCTTGAGGGTATAATCGCGTGGAATGCTATCATCACTTTCAATACGTTGAATAGTGCGTACGGTGACGGTCGCTCTCTCTGCCAGTTGCTCTTGCGTAAGACCTTTACTCTTCCTGGCTCTTAATACTTTGTTTCCGAGACTCATGGTTGTAGAACTAACATTAGGGTACTCCGTAAGCAAAGCTGGTGCCAACCAGCTTATATGATACTCAGGTGTAACATAGGCAAAGATAATGTGCAGTCATTAATGCCGGAAATATTGTGGCGGCCGGTACTGGTTCTTACTTAGCACAGGGGTTGAAAAACCTGTATAACTAGCTATAAGTTATAGGATTAAATAAATGTCAACAATTGTGCTTTTAACAATTATTTACCCATTTGGATGATCAGAAATAGAGCATCGCGACAGTGCCGCACAAGGCTTTCACCAGCATGAGCCCGTCAATGATAATAAGGTAATAAAGGATGGATTTGCGCCGGTGCATGGACCAGGCTACGGCAATAAGGGCTGCAAATGGAATGATATTCAGCCCTATTTTCAGGACATGAAAATGGCGCAGGATGGCATAGGAGATAAAGGAGACCAGGCCAATGATACATAAAGGAATGATGATATAGAAGATGGTGTTGCGCAAGCCTACCTCTACCACGAATGTTTTGAGCTGGCGGTTGTAATCTACTGCATAGTCCTTAATGTCGAACATAATACACAGTATGGTGATGAACATGAAGTTCTTGATAAAGAGAAAGAGCCCTACCAGCGTAGGCTCAAAGATGAGCCCATAGTCAAGGCTGTAAAACAATACAGGGTATACGGTTACCAGTCCGGCCCAGGCAAACCCTATTACAAAAGGTTTGAGCCAGCCCGAATTCCGGAGGTTAAACCTGCCAAACTTTTTACTGTTGATGCCATAGTACAGGGCTGCAGTGACGGGGAAAATAAATATGAGGGCCCAGTGCCACCAGGATAGCCATTTCAGGTGTTGCCAGTTCTTGTACAGGAAGATCCCTGCACATAGGATCACGATGATGGTGAACAGGATCTGGGAAAAGAATACCCATCGCCTGAACTGCACATACCAAAGTATTCTTTTGTTATTGGTAGTTACATTGACATCTGTGATGTAGGCCCTGGTATAGTAGAGAACAGTGGCGCAGAATACGATGGTGTAATACAGCAGGCTGTTCAGCGGGTACCGCTGTTGCAGGCTGGCTTCAATGGAAAGAGCTACCGCACACAATCCATAGAAGTAATTACCAAAGAAAATAAAACTGATCAGTGCTTTGTGAAATGGCTGCTTCATTCTTTATGCGCCTTTAGCAACTGCAAGGTATGCTGTAAAGATTGATTATCCGTCCAGCCATCGTGTCCCGGTATTACATAACGGGGCTCAGGAAATTTATTCATGACCCTATTGATAGACCTGGGCCATTCCCGTACGTTGGCATCTGACAGGTTGCCCAGGCCGGTAGCCTCTGTGCTTTTGACAAAGCAGCCGCCATAGAGTATTTTTTCGTTGACAAACCAAATGACTATGTTATCCGGCGCATGGCCTGCTCCGGGGTAGAAAGTTTGAAATTGGTGGTTGCCTATGTGGAATGTGGTGTCTTTGGTGAAGCGGAATTGTGCCTGTGGCATTCCCTTTTGCCGGCATAGCTCATAGGTTTGTTGGGTAGACCAGGTAGGTATGCCTTTGGCCTGCAGGAATGCCAATCCGCCTGTTCTGTCTTCATGAAAATGGGTGGGGATACAAAGGACCACTTCTTTGTGGTGGCGGGCTTTGATGCTATCCAGCAGGGGCTGGAACTGGGTAGTATCCCAGGGAGTGTCGAACATTACTATACCTTTGCCGGTAACGAGATACATGCTATTGGAAGGGAAATACGTTTTGCCCCAGAGGTTATAGGTGGTGTATACATAAAAATCACCGGTGAGGTGGGTTATCTTCAGTTTGGGGGATGGCGACTGGGCGGGTGAGCGCAGACTTATGATTAATGAAAGCAGAATGGTACAACTATATATGCAGGTTCTTTTCATTGTGCAACGGAAGTTAGTTATTAAAAAACATGATTTATTGTTTATCAAGCCATACTACTTTCTGTTCTGGGGTATGTTCCTGCCCGATAATATCGCGGTACAGATCTGGCCGGCGGGCTTTGATGTACCGGTAACCGCCTGCCTGGGTGAGTTTTTCCGGTGTGAGGGTTGCAGTTACAAAATCATCTCCCAGCGTGCGGCATTCCGCAATAACATCTCCAAAGGGATCAATGATCATAGAACAACCATTTTTTAACTGGTCATCATCCATGCCGATGGGGTTAGAGAAGACAACATATATGGCATTGTCATAAGCCCTTGCCGGTAACCATTTCAGGAGCCAGTCGCGCCCCTTCATGCCCTCAAATTCCAGTCGCAGGGAGGTGGGATCTGTTTCCCGGTTTTCCCACAGTACAGGGTCTACAAAACCTGCACCGGGCCGGGTAGAAGGTGTGCACATGGTAACATGCGGCATGAAGATAACCTGAGCGCCCAGCAGGGTGGTAGCCCTTACGTTTTCAATCACATTGTTGTCATAGCAAATCAAGATGCCGCATTTCCAGCCATACAGGTCAAATACACAGTATTGATCGCCGGGCGTTAAATGGGGATTGATAAAAGGATGTAGTTTCCGGTACTTAGCAATCAATCCGTTTTTATCAACGCATACATAGGCCTTAAATAATTTGTCTTCCTGGTCTTTTTCAAAAAGTCCTGCCAGGATAGCTATATTGTATTTGCCGGCAATGGCTTGCAGCTTTTTGATGCTTGCTCCATCAGGGATGGGTTCTGCAATGGCCAGCATCTGTTCTTTGGAAAGATGCCGGGCAAAGGTATAGCCGGTGATGGAGCATTCATGAAAAGCAATGACATGGGCGCCTTGTGAAACTGCCTTCTGTGCCAACTGGTCTATAACGGAAAGGTTGTATGCTTTATCATCGCTTTTGTTTTCAAATTGAGCGGTTGCTATTTTTAGGTTGTTCATTGTTCCCGGGATAAGTTGTCTGTAATAGGTTGTACACGCAAATGTACAGGGCTTTTAGCATGGCAAAATCAAAGGAATTGCGAATAAAAAAAGCATCCACACAAGTGGATGCTTTTTGAAATATTATCATTAAATACTTATGCGTCTTTACCGTGGCAGTTCTTGAACTTCTTGCCACTGCCGCAGGGACATGGATCATTACGTCCTACCTTGGGGCCTACACGTACAGGCTCCTGTTTAACAGGGGAGGGATCATAATAATCATTTTCATTGGCTGCATAGTCATCGCCACGACGCTCAATGTCTTCCTTATTGGCCTGCATACGGCTCATATCTGTTTTCTCTTCACGTCCTTCCCTGATCTGCTGGCCGTTCTGCTGCTCCACAGGTATGTTGGCATGGCACAGGAAGCTGATGATGTCTTTATTTACATCACTGTCCATACGCTTGAACAGGTCAAAGGCCGTGATCTTATAGATCACCAGCGGGTCTTTCTGTTCCAGGTAGGCTGTCTGTACGCTTTGTTTCAGATCGTCCATGGCCCGCAGGTGCTCTTTCCAGGCATCATCAATGATGGCTAAGGTGATCTGGCGTTCCAGGGCGTTGGTCAGTTCGCGGCCACTTGTTTCAACGGTCTTATTCAGGTTGGCCAGCACCTGCATGCCTTTCTTGCCATCGGTGAAGGGTACTACCACATTTTCGATGTGGCTGCCCTGGGTAGTGCGGATATTTTTGAATACCGGTACTGCCTGCTGCTGTACTTCGGCCAGTTTCCGCTGGTAGCGGGTAACGGCTTCATTGTAAAGCTGGTCGGCCAGTTGGTTGGGATTGCTTTTCTTGAACTCTTCTTCTGTGATGGCGCTGTCTATACCGAAGTTGACGATCGCTGCCATTTTGAAGCCCTCATAGTCATCCTGCTCCTGGAATGAGCTGATCAATCCTTCTGCTACAATATAGAAGGCGTTATCAAGGTCAAGCGCCAGGCGGTCTCCAAACAAGGCGTGGTTACGTTTCTTATAGATCACGTTCCGCTGTTTGTTCATCACATCATCATATTCCAGCAAACGCTTACGGATACCGAAGTTGTTCTCTTCTACTTTCTTCTGTGCGCGTTCAATGCTCTTGGTCACCATGCTGTGCTGGATCACTTCGCCTTCCTTATAACCAAAGCGGTCCATGATGGAAGCGATGCGCTCACTGCCAAATAAACGCATGAGCTCATCTTCCAGTGATACATAGAACTGGGAAGTACCGGGATCGCCCTGACGGCCTGCACGGCCACGCAACTGCCTGTCTACACGACGGCTTTCATGGCGTTCGGTACCAATAATGGCCAAACCACCGGCTTCTTTCACGCCAGGCCCCAGCTTGATATCCGTACCACGACCCGCCATGTTGGTGGCAATGGTGATAGCGCCGGCCAGGCCAGCTTCGGCCACTACCTGCGCCTCACGGGCGTGTTGTTTTGCGTTCAATACGTTGTGGGGAATCTTTTTACCCGCCATCATCTTACTCAGCAATTCACTCACCTCTACAGAAGTGGTACCTACCAGTACCGGGCGGCCTGCATTACGCAGTTGTTCGATCTCATCAATAACGGCTTTGTACTTTTCACGCTTGGTTTTATATACCAGGTCTTCATGGTCTTTGCGGATGGCGGTTACGTTGGTAGGAATGGTTACCACATCCAGTTTGTAAATATCCCAGAACTCACCGGCTTCTGTGATCGCTGTACCGGTCATACCGGCCAGCTTATGGTACATACGGAAGTAGTTCTGTAAGGTAATGGTAGCGTAGGTTTGTGTAGCGGCTTCGATCTTCACGTTTTCCTTGGCTTCAATGGCCTGGTGTAAACCGTCGCTGTAACGGCGGCCATCCAGTATACGACCCGTTTGTTCATCAACGATCTTTACCGCCCCTTCCATCACCACATATTCTACATCTTTATCAAACAGGGTATAGGCTTTCAATAACTGCTGTACCGTATGGATACGGTCGGCCTTAATAGTATAGTCATTCAGTACAGCTTCCTTGCGTTGCAGCTTTTCTTCACTGTCCAGCTCTTCTTTTTCGATCTCTGCCAGTTGCACACCAATATCCGGCAGTACAAAGAACTCAGGATCTTCACCGGATTTGGTGATTGCCTGGATACCTTTGTCGGTCAATTCTACCTGGTTATTCTTTTCGTCAATATGGAAATACAATTCCTGGTCTACCACAGGCATTTGCTTCTGCTGGTCGGCCAGGTAATAGTTCTCTGATTTTTGCAGCTTCACCCGTACACCCGACTCGCTCAGGAATTTGATCAGGGCGCTGTTTTTGGGTAAGCCACGGTAGGCGCGCATCAGGGCCAGACCGCCGCTTTTGGGTTCATCATCTCCCTCGGCGAATAACTTTTTAGCCTCGTTCAGGTATTTGTTGGTTACCTGCTTTTGCATGTCTACCAGTCTTTCCACCCGGCTCTTGAGTATATGGTATTGCTGATCATCGCCACGGGGTACAGGACCTGAAATGATCAGCGGCGTACGGGCATCGTCGATCAATACGCTATCCACCTCATCCACCATGGCGAAATGGTGTTTGCGCTGCACCATTTCTTCCGGTGTATGCACCATGTTATCGCGCAGGTAGTCAAAACCAAATTCGTTATTGGTACCGTAGGTGATATCGGCCTGGTAAGCCTTGCGCCTGTCGGCACTATTGGGTTGGTGCTTGTCAATACAATCTACTGTAAGGCCCAGCCATTCAAAAATGGTCCCGTTCCATTCGGAGTCACGTTTGGCGAGGTAATCGTTCACGGTTACAATGTGCACGCCTTCCCCGGCCAATGCATTTACATAGGCAGGCAGGGTAGATACGAGGGTCTTACCTTCACCGGTGGCCATTTCGGAGATCTTCCCTTCATGCAATACCGTACCACCAATAAGCTGCACATCATAGTGCACCATGTTCCAGGTAATGGGGGCGCCGCCGGCATTCCAGGTATTGTTGAAAATGGATTTATCGCCTTCAATACGGATATAGTCTTTCTTCACGCTCAGGTCGCGGTCCAGCTGAGTGGCGGTGGCTACGAGCTCTGTATTCTCCTTGAAGCGGCGGGCGGTTTCTTTGACCACAGCAAAAGCTTCGGGCAGCAATTCTTTCAATACTACTTCTATCTGCTTGTCACGGTCTTTGATCAGCTTATCTACCTCCTGGTAAATAACGTCTTTGCCATTAATATCACTGAAAGGGAGTTCCTCAGCCTGCTTATTCAGCCCGGCAATTTCGTCGTCAATCTTTTGCAGGTGGGCTTTTATGCGCTGACGGAATTCCTGTGTTTTATTCCTTAACTGGTCATTGCTCAGGGACTGGAAAGCAGCAAAGTGCTGATTGATCTGCTGCACGATGGGCTGGATAGTTTTAATATCCTTCTCCGACTTGCTGCCTCCGAACATTTTAGATAAAAAACCTAACATGATTATAGCTGGTTGATGATTTAATTGTAACAAAGTTCCCGCAGATCTGGCTGATTAACACAGAGACATGGGTTTCTGTGAAAATCTGTGGGATCTGTGAGCCAATACTGTTGTCAAAAAAAGTGCTATACTTTGATAACGAGCCAATTTGACAGGACGTCAAAGGTAAGGAAAAGCGATGGGAGTGAAAGCTGACGAATGAAGGTAATAGGTTACTCTTATTCCGGGCAAAAAGGCAGAAAAAGGGTTCAACAATCAGTAACTGGCTTTTGAACCCCTTTATTGATTATCAATGAGTAAGAGATATTAGAAATTACTCCTTATTGGCTATTACCCCTGGTTTAACTACATTTTTAACTGGTTTCAGGGTCTGAAGGAACTTATACAGGGCTTTCAGCTCATCATCACTCATACGGGAGTAAGAAGGCCATGGCATTACGCTGTGGGGGATGAGCCTTCCCTGGCGGAAGCGTTTGATAAATTGTTCCTGTGACCAGCCAAAGAGCCTGCCGGTAGAATCGGGCGTAAGGTTGGGCGTGAAGATGGAATAGTTTTCGGGGTCTATGGCCGATTCCATTTTAAGACCGCCGGCAAAAAGTTCACCGATGGGGGCGCCGGTCATCATATCGCGGTTGGTATGGCAACCTGCGCAGTTGGCAATACTGTTTGCGAGGTATTGGCCATAAGCAACCGAAGTGTCGCGGGGAATGCTTTTGGGCACTTCACCACTGGGACCAACGGGTTTTATGAGGAAGGCGTTCACCACTTTGCCCAGGGCAAAGATCTCGTGGTCTGGCACCTTGTGTTTTACCGGTTTTTGGGTTCGTAAAAAGGAGATGATAGCGGTAAGGTCTTCATCGGTAACATTGTGGAAAGGCATAAAATCCAGCCCGGCTGTGCCATCAGGCCTTACGCCATAGCGCAATAGGCGGGCAATTTCTTTATCTGTTCGCTTACCAATGCCGGTTTCCATATCAGGCGTAATGTTCCTGACATAAATATTGGCAATGGGGAGTTTAAAAGGCATACCGCCGGACAGCGGCACTTCCTGTCCTTTCAGCATCAGTTCCCGGGATTCCGGTGCGCCATGACAGTCGGCACAATGTCCCGGCCCATAGGCCAGGTACCTGCCCCGGGCAATAATACTGCTGTCGGCAGAAGCCTGGATATCGGGATAAGGCGCTTCATATTTCATGTTTTGCCGGCAGGCTACTGTGATGACTAAAATGAGGATCAGGGCAACAATGACTATACCTGTCCATTTCAGGACCTTCTTTAACGTCTTCATTCGATTTAAGCTTTCTATGTTCTGGTAAATATTACCGGGGACAAAACTTATTATTAAAAGGCAGGCCGAAAAATGAAAGCGGATGGATTGAGCATTGAGCGTAGTGAGTTGTGAATGGTGAGTGGGGAAGAGGGAGTGGCTTTTTTAAAATTTAATGTGTATAAGACACTTTACTCAAAAAATTATTTGGTTGAGTGACAAAATAGTTAGTATTTTTACTGCTAAAATTATTAGTCTATGGCAATAGCTGGTAAAAACCTGAAGTATCTCCGCAAGTTGAGGGGGTGGACCCAGGAAGAGTTCTCCAATAAGCTGGGCATCAAACGATCTCTATTGGGCGCTTATGAGGAAGAAAGAGCGGACCCGCGTATTGAAGTGCTGGAATTGGTGGGGGAAATGTTTAAGCTCACCCTGGATGAACTGTTGCTGAAAGATCTTGGAGATACCAAAGGTAATTACCTGGCTAAGCGACGGGCGCAGAAAATGGCCGCCGGCACCAATGAGATTCAACTGGTACCGGTGAAAGCCGCCGCTGGCTACCTGGCTGGTTATGCTGACCCGGAGTTCCTGGATGAACTGAATACGTTCACGTTGCCGATGCTGGCACCGGGCTCTTACCGGGCTTTTGAAATTGTGGGTGATTCCATGTTGCCCACGCCCAGCGGCTCGGTGATCGTAGGGGAAAAAGTAGATGATGTGGAGGACGTGAAGAGCAATAATACCTATATCGTCATCTCCCGCAATGAAGGTATTGTGTACAAACGGGTGTTGAAAAATACACGCACTAAGAACAAGCTTACCCTCATCAGCGATAATGTAGCTTACCAGCCTTATAATATCAACGAGGAAGATGTGATTGAATTGTGGAAGGCTACTATGGTCATCAGTAAGGTCAATACACAACAACGCTGGGATGTGAACCAACTGGCCAGCGTGGTGAGCGACCTGCAGGAACAAGTGAGTAAGCTGAAGAAGAAGAAAGCGAATTAAGGACGGATTGAGGATATTGACATTAGGTTGGCAGTACCGGTTGCCTCGTAACCATACAAGCCGCATGTCATCTTTTTACAACGTAATAATCAATAATTATTAATTAATAATTATTGATTATTACGTTGTTCGTTATAGTTGTAGAGTAACTAAAAATAAACATCCAGAGCTGCCCGGAAGGTATTACAATGGGCGTCTACGATCGTCTTTACATCTGGCGAATAACCGCCGCCCATGGCTACGGTGCAGGGAATCTGGTGGCGGCGTAACATAGTGAATACAATCTCATCCCTTCTGCGGCAACCGGGTAATGTAACCTGCAGCTTGCCAAACTTATCAGTAGACAGGATATCTACGCCCGACAGGAAGAATGCAAAATCTGGCCGCAACTGATTGATCAATGTTTGCAGGGTATTTTCCAGCAGGGGCAGGTAGATGGCATCATGGGTGCCATCTTTCAGGGCAATGTCCAGGTCGCTCTTCTCTTTGTGGAAGGGATAGTTATGATCTCCATGCATGCTGAAGGTAAATACCCGCGGCTCTTTTTCAAAGAGGCGCGCAGTGCCATTGCCCTGGTGCACATCGAGATCAATGATCAATATCTTTTGCGCCAGCTTATGGTGCAAAAGGTAATTGGCCGCTACTGCAAAATCATTCAGTAAGCAAAAGCCTTCGCCGCGGTCGGCAAAAGCATGGTGGGTGCCACCGGCCACATTCATGGCTACGCCATGTTCAAAAGCATAATGGCAGCAATCAATCGTGCCCTGGGTGATCATCAGTTCCCGTTGTATAAGCGCCGGTGATTGCGGAAAGCCGATATGCCGCTGCTCTTTGGCGGAGAGTGTTTGCTGGTGTAGCTTTTCCAGGTAGGCCGCATCATGCGTCCACAATACTACTTCATCCGGACAAGGTACTGGCGCAAACAGGTTTTGTGTGGTGATACTGCCTTCATAGAGCAACTGCTCCGGGATGAGTTCATATTTTATCATCGGGAAGCGGTGGCCTTCGGGCAGGGGATGCGCATAAATGGGATCGTAGGCGATCTTTAATAGGGACGTGCTCATTGTAACTGGATGATCTGTTTATTGACAATGGCAAAAACATTTTCATCATCAGCAGGTCGTATCATGGCCAGGCCGGTAAATTGGCCAAAGGCAGGTAATACACAAAATGTTTTGGTAAAGTAGAAGCAAGGGAATGACAGGGACTGCTTTCCTTTTCCGCTGATACAGATGCCGGGATGCAGGTGTCCGGAGAAATAATATTGTTGTTCCGTGGTATCTATTTCTTCGGGCAGGTCATGAATAAAATGGAAATGCCGGTTCATGCACAGGGAGTCTTCTATCACTTCAATAGCGGCTTCGCGGTACCATTGTTCATGCAGGATATCGTGATTGCCCCTCACCAGCCGGATGGGAAGGCCGGCGAGGTCATGCCGCCATCTTTTGAAAAGTTCCAGTTCTTTATTTTCATGGCTGTGAAACAGGTCGCCTACCACGATCAGTTGCCTGGGCTGAAAATATTGTAGCTGACTGATGAGGCGTTGCAGGTCGTTCTTGTAAACGGTTTGCGGAATAGCGATACCATGTTTGCGGAAGTGGCCCGATTTTCCGAAATGAAGGTCTGAAACGATCAGCGCTTTTTCTTCTTCCCAGAAAATACAGCGGTCGGGCGAAAGCCAGAACTGGTGCTGTAATAATTTATGTGCAATGGGTACCTGCATGAATGGACGGCAAAGTTATTGAAAAAGCGGGTTACTTCACCGCCGCGATCTCTGCCTTTAGCTGCTTTGCCCAGTCAAGGAGTGTTTTTTTGTCTGCTTCGTTGAGCTTAGCGTCTCTGTGTATCCAGAGGTAACTGTTCAGGGGCATTTCATTCTTTTCAATGACTTCAATGATCTCTTCCATGGCATGGTCCTGGTCTTTGGGTTTGTAGGTGCCAAACTCGCTCAAGTTCAGGCTACGCTTGCCTTCATCCACATGATGTTGCATCCACCAGCCTGCCGGCTGAATACTAGTATACCATGGATAGTTGGTATTGTTGGTATGACAGTCATTGCAAGCCCGCTTGAGGATGTCCTGTACGGGAACGGGAACATGGTAATGTTGACTGATATCATTGGCCGTAATAACGGCAGATTCATTGCGCGCCGGGCGGATAAACTGAATGCCCACAAGGATGATAAGGATCACCAGTAATATTTTCTTTTTCATACGGCCTGTTTTAAGGTCCCACTAATTTACTGAATATGATGAAAGAAGAAAATGGTTTTACACCAACCGGCGATATTACTTGCTCAATTGCCCCTGCATCTTCTTCACCCGGTCTTCCAGTTTTTCTGAAGTGAGGTTCTCCCGCATGCTGTCTACTTTGATGGGGAAGCAGAAGGGAGTAAGTGCTTGTGGAAAGGTGAGTATGATATTTGATTGCTGAATACGTTCCAGCATGTTGCGCAGCCGTACTTCTTCCATCTGCTGGTCCAGCACTTCCTGGTAGGCTTGCCGTAAGAGCAGGTTATGAGGCTCATATTCGGAAAATACATTGAACAGGAGGGACGCGGATGATTGCAGGTGCCTGGCTTTTTTCTGCTCACCCGGATAGCCCTGGAAAATGAGTCCGCCAATGACTGCTATATCCCGGAACTTGCGCTTTGCCATTTCTGTAGCATTTACACTGCGCTGAATATCGGCCAGCAGGTCATCGGGTGTAAATAATTCGTATACATTGGTGTCATCCACCGGTATAGGCTGATCACTCAATAATTCAAACCCATAATCATTCATGGCGAAGGAGAAGGTAATAGGGCGTATTTTACTGATGCGCCAAGCCAGTATGGCTGCCATAGCTTCATGTACCAGTCTTCCTTCAAAAGGGAATACAAAAAGGTGGAAGCCATCTTTGGTCTCTATCTGTTCAATGAGCAGTTCATTGGCTTTGGGCACATGGGAGAGTGCTTCCTGCAACTGGAATAATGGTTGTAATACTTCCAGTTCTATATCCCGCTTATGTGCTGCATGCTCCGCTTCATTAAATTTCTCCCGCAACTTCTTACCGAGGTTGGCCGATAAAGGCATCCGGCCGCCCTGCCAACTGGGGACGATGGACTTGGTAGCACTGGACTTTCGTACCAGGGCCGTCATGTCTTTGATCATGACCAGCTCCAGGTTCCTGCCGGCCAGTGTAAATACTTCGCCCGGCGATAACCTGGATATGAACCATTCTTCAATAACACCGATGAAGCCGCCGCTGACAAATTTTACTTTCATCATAGACTCACTGACGATGGTGCCAATGTGCAGCCGGTGACGCATGGCGATGCGGCGGCTGGTAATACGGTAGAGGTCATCAATGACCTCTATTTTTTTATAGTCATCATATTGCTGCAGGGCAGTGCCTCCTGCTGTTACAAAATGTAAGATGGCCGACCATTCATCGGGCGTCATATCACGATAACAGTAAGTGGCTGTGATTTCCTGGTACAATTCATCAGGCCGGAAACCTTCTGATATGGCCAGCGTGCCAAGGAATTGTATCAACACATCATAACACAGGAGCATGGGCTCACGGCTTTCTATGAAGTTTTCTTCAATGGCCGATTTTAAAGCGGCTGCTTCTACCAGCTCCAGTGAATGTGTAGGCAGAAAGTATATTTTACTTACCTCACCAGGCTGGTGGCCACTACGGCCGGCCCTTTGCAGGAAACGGGCCACTCCTTTGGGTGATCCTACCTGTATAACTGTTTCCACCGGGCGGAAGTCAACACCGAGGTCAAGGCTGGCGGTACATACTACTGCTTTTAGTTTACCGCTGTGTAAGTTCTCTTCCACCCAAATACGCAATTGCTGTTCTATACTGCCATGGTGCAAAGCAATGGCGCCTGCGAGGTCGGGCGCTTCATTGAGCAGGGTTTGGTACCATCGCTCACTCATACCCCGTGTATTGATGAAGATGAGGGTGGTACGACTGTTATGGATAATCGGAATTACTTTATGCGCCAGCTTGATGCCCAAATGCCCGGCCCAGGGATATTGCTCTATTTCATCGGGTATAATGGATTCGATGGATACTTCTTTGCGCAGTTGAGCTTTAACAGTGGCGCCTTTACCTCCTACGGACGCCAGCAATACTTCCTGCGCCTGGTCAAGGTTGCCAATGGTGGCGCTGATACCCCATACGGCACAATGGGTATTGAACAGCGATTGCTGTACATGCACAATCCTGGTAACGGCGAGTTCAATTTGTACACCGCGTTTACTGCCGATGAGTTCATGCCATTCATCCACCGCAATTATCTTCAGGGCTTTGAATACATCGGGGTATCCTTTCTGCGCCAGCAGCAGGTGCAGGCTTTCCGGTGTGATGACGAGTGCTTCCGGCATCTGCCTTTTCTGCTTCTGCCGTTCATTCACATCGGTATCGCCATTGCGGATACCTACTTTCCAACTCATACCCAGTTCGGTAATGACTTCTTCCATGGCGCGGGCAATGTCTTTTCCCAGGGCACGCAAGGGTGTTACCCACAGGAGTTGCAGGCCATTCTTTGATTTCGTTTTGTAATTGTTGGGATGTTGGTTGATGAAGTCAATTACGGCGCCGAGGAATACCGAGAAGGTTTTACCAAAGCCCGTCGGCGCATTGACCAGGCCGCTCTTGCCATGGATGATATGTCCCCAGGTTTCTTCCTGGAAAGGAAATGGCCGGTGGCCCTTGTCAGCCAGCCATTGCTGGATGATCTTGTATCCTATGGTTTCACGAAGTTCCACCTGCACCCGGTAAATTTAGGGGAATAATCTGGCAAAGTAATGACGTGGGAAGTAAAAGGCTACAGCTTCTTCAGGTATTCCAGCACTGCTTTTTTTTCTGCTTCGGTGAGGCGATCGCCAAAGGTATGGCCGGCATTTGAATAGCCGGGTTTGGTTGTGTTGTACACGTTCTTACCGGGCTGCTCCTGCTTCTTGTACACCCAGCCCACTTTTTCATAATCATACGCCGGCTTGTCAAAATTTCTTGACCAGTAGGCGGGCCGCAGGTCGCTGTTCAGTAAAGCTTCCAGGCTGGGTACTGATCCATTGTGCAGGTAAGGGGCCGTAGCCCAGATGCCATCCAGTGGCGGTGCAATATACCCATTAAAAGGCTCCAGCCGGGCAGGATGATCGCCCCGGGTAAACCAGCTCTTGTTGAACCATTCCACAAACTGCGGATTGGAATAGTTGCTTTTGTACAACATGGAGTCGGTTTGGATGACCGCTGATGGTATCAGCAGGTTGGGATAGGTTCCTGCTGCATCATAGGTGCCATGACATTTGGAGCAGTTGTTGATAAAGACGGTTTCTCCCATGGCAGCCAGCGCATTGTCTATGGTACCGGGATATTTGGGTGCTTCGAGCGAATAGATATAAGCCAGCATATCGGGCATGTGGGTATCCACTTCATTCGACTCACTCGTATCCACTACCGTGAGTAGGTTGGAGGCGCCGAGGAATTTACCAAAATCACCCCGGCCAAAGCCATTGTAGAACATGGCATTTTTCTTCTTCAATAACCACCAGGCAGGTACATCGGTAGGGATCACGTCTTCCGGAATATCCAGTAAGACAGAATCATTCCATTGAAAAGTAACCGGATCACGGTGTGCAACGAGCAGGGCAGCCAACCGGTCGGCAGCATTCACCCCCTGTACGTCTGTATGCAGGTAAGGACCAATGGCCTTGGCTACCTGGATGAATGCTTTGGATGCCTGGTATTTTTTAGGGGCCATGAGTTTGAGCCAGGATTCCAGCGCTTTCAGGTTCTTGACGTTCAGCTTATCATTCTGGGTAAAATCAATAAAGGTATTGCCCATGCCAATATATAGTTTATCCTCAAATACCTGGGCATGGCATTGCAGGCAATTGGGTGCTACCAGTATTTCTCCATTGGAGGCTGTAATGGCAGTATATTCAAAAGGTAGCTTTTCATTCTTTCCTTCCCTTTGCAGAAAGTTGCGTTTGTCTTTACCAAGTCCCATTACAAAGGCGCTGTAAGGGATGCCTCCTTTCACATAGTCGCCGGTAATGAGGTATTCCAACCCTTTCTTTGCATCACCTCCGAGGCGTTGCTGACTGGCCGGAATGGGTACGGGATCATATTCACTGTACTCCTGTATCCAGGTGGTAAAGGCAAAACCACTCACCAACAATATCAACAAAATAAAATATTTCCTCATTTATCCCCCCTCTTTTCAGACCTTAATTTACTATATCTTCTGCTTTTGGGAAGTTAAAAGATTGGAGGCATCGTTCAGACAGACTTAATAAACTGCTTTGACTATTCCATCCACTTTCTTGACAAAGTAGAGTTTTTTGTTCTCGAAGTAGTCCAGCGTCATGGTTTGTTTGTCAATAACAGGCTGAATGTCGAATTGGGTGAAGAGCTTGAACTTTTTATCGCCCAGGCTGGAGCTTATATTTTTTCCATTGGAGGCAAGCAGGTGGCCAAAGTGGTAAATGGTTTCATAGCCCCTGTACACCATATCAGAAGGGCGGGAGTAAAAGTTGGTCCTGAAATGTTCCTGCACGCCAAGCGCCAGTGAGTCGGCCGGATTGATATAGAATGGTGTGCTGTAATATATTTCAATGCCTTTGAATATTGGTTTTTCAAAATCAAACTGCCACCAGGTAGGCATGCCCATCACGGTGGTGGTGTAGCTGCTGCTGACAGCGGCCAGTTGCTGGCAAACCTGCTGACCGAAGAAGGCATCGAGGCTGGCTACCAGGCATACATTGGTTTTGTTACTGTCCAGGTAGTCTGTGATATCATCCTGCGTGAAGTTATTCTCCAGGGTCACGTATTTCATTTTCAGCGGAACGCCCAGGGTAGATTTTTCAGCTTCTGTAAAATAGTTTCTTAATAAATCTTCTGTGGCGCCTTTCTTACGGAAAACGACAATGGTAGACACGGAATAGTTCTTTTGCAGGAATTTGTAGATGCCCGCGCACTGCGTAGGGAGGGTGGAGTTCAGAATAACATAGTAGGGGTTATTCCTGGCGCCCGCTTCAATGGGCAGGTTTACATTGATAAAGGGTATGGTTAAAGAGGCGGCCATCTGCACCAACAGGTTGGCTTCATTCGCATTTACTACGTGCCCTATGAGCAAGTCCATTTGCTTTATCTCTTCACTGCGTAGCAGGGACATGAGTGGCCGGGAAGCAGAACGGGTATCATAAACATGTATTTCCAGTTGCAACCCTTCTTTTTTCATGGAGTCTATTGCCAGTTGGGCACCCTCCCAAAATTCAAGACCGGGATTGATGAACTTGGGGAAGTTTTTAGCATACCGGTATTGGCCGGCAGCATCAAAAGCAGAATCCAGGTAAAGCGGAGCAAATATGGCTACATGATGCCGTTGGGGAAGTGAATCGGGGCGTGCAGCCAGGGAATCTGTCTGCGAAAAAGAAATAGTCCATTGTATCAATGCACAGAGGGTGAGCAAAATAAAACGCCTATTCTTTTTCATGATGGTTCGTATATGAGGTGACTCCCTTCCACAAAACCAGTAAGCACGCACAGGCAATAACGCTCTGCCAGGTACAGATATTTTACTGTTTTACAGGGATTATGATCAAGACGGTTACTCCCACTCGATCGTTGCAGGCGGTTTACTGCTGATATCGTACACCACCCGGTTAATTCCCTTCACATTATTGATAATATCATTCGAAATATGTGCCAGGAAATCGTAAGGGAGGTGCGCCCAGTCGGCCGTCATACCATCTACAGAGGTAACTGCCCGTAAGGCAACTGTGAACTCATAGGTGCGCTCATCACCCATTACGCCTACACTCTTCACCGGCAGGAGGATAGCGCCGGCCTGCCATACCTGGTCGTACAGGTGGTGGTCTTTTAAGCCTTGTATGTAGCGGTCATCGGCTTCCTGCAGCAACTGTACCCTATCCGGGGTGATCTCTCCCAGTATGCGGATGGCTAATCCGGGGCCGGGGAAAGGATGACGATTTAACAAATTAGCAGGGATTCCCAGTTCGGCGCCCACGCGGCGTACCTCATCTTTAAAGAGGGTACGCAGGGGTTCTACCAGCTCCAGGTGCATAATATCGGGCAAACCACCCACATTGTGGTGCGATTTGATGGTGACTGAAGGACCATGTACAGATACGCTCTCGATCACATCGGGGTAAATGGTACCCTGGCCCAGTAATCCGATCCCTTCCACTTTCTTAGCCTCTTCCTGGAAAACATCTATAAATAACTTGCCAATGGTTTTGCGCTTGGCCTCGGGGTCGGTTTTCCCCTTCAGTTCATTATAGAAAAGCTCTTTGGCATCCACGCCTTTTACATTGAGGCCGATAGTGCCGTAGGTATCCAGTACTTGTTGGAATTCATTCTTGCGCAGCACGCCATTGTCCACAAAAATGCCAAAGAGGCGTTCACCGATGGCCTTGTGGATGAGGGTGGCGGCAACTGTGGAATCCACACCACCACTTAATGCCATGATCACTTTACGGTCGCCGATCTGCTTTTTGAGGGCATTCACGGTATCGGTAATAAAGTGGGCGGGCGTCCAGTCCTGCTTACAACCGCAGATATTAACGAGGAAGTTCTTCAGTATTTTTTTCCCTTCAATAGAGTGGTATACTTCGGGGTGGAACTGTACACAGTAAAGGGGCAGTTCTGTACCATTCTTTTTAAAGGCAGCATAGGGAATGGTATCGGTAGTGGCCAGTACTTCAAAGCCGGAGGGAAGGTCCAGTACGGAATCGGCGTGGCTCATCCACACCTGGCTGTTATCGGTAACATCCTTCAGCAGGATGTCTTCTTTCGTTTTGGTCATCAGGGCGCGGCCATATTCCCTTTTATTGCTGTTGGCTACCCGTCCGCCAAATTGCTTGGCGGTAAGCTGGGCGCCATAACACACGCCCAGCAGCGGTAGTTGCTGGTGCAGGCTGGCTATGTCAACCATCGGGGCATTGGCATCATTTACCGAGAAGGGAGAACCCGACAGGATAATGCCCTTCAGGGAGGCGTCAAATTCAATTTTGTGATGGTAAGGGACTATTTCACAATATACGTTGGCCTCGCGGACGGCCCTGGCAATCAATTGAGTATACTGACTGCCGAAATCGAGAATGAGAATCTTTTCCGTCATGGTGGTGCGAAGGTAAGAAAAGTTTTGGGTAACGTTTTTGGCTCCCTTGCGTCTAATTATGAAAAATCACCAATAATTCAGCATTTTTGCTGAAGCCAAATAACCCAACACATGAAAAAGCTCCTTCTTATTCTTTGCACTGCTACTATTTTATTTTCCTCCTGTGACTTTGTGACCGGCGAACGGGTCAAGGGAAATGGTAATGTGAAAACAGAAGAACGCTCAGAAACCGGTTTTACCGGCGTTGTCTCAGGCATCAATTTTGAAACTTATGTAGGCATTGGTCCTTACGCAGTAAAAATTGAAGCAGAAGAAAATATTATCCCTTACATTGAAACTTTTGTAGACAATGGGGTGCTGAAGATCCATACCAAAGATGGCTTCTGGTTAAAACCCCGCCGCACCGTGAAGGTATATGTTACAGCTCCCCGCTTAAACAAAATCAACTCAGAAGGAAACGGGAATGTATTCAGTACTACAAAGATTACTGATTCTGCCAGGATTGACCTGAATGTAGGTGGCAATGCCAAAATGAAGGTGGAAGTAGATGCTCCTGAAATTGATGCAGACCTTGGTGGCAATGGTGGTATTGAGATAAAAGGACAGACCCGCGACTTCAAGTGCAAAATAACCGGTAATGGAGAGATTGAAGCTTTTGATCTGCAAACAGAATCAGCCAGTATGGAGGTTATGGGTAATGGTAATGCGAATGTCACGGCCAGTGTAAAGCTGGATGTACGGATCACTGGCAATGGCAATGTGCGCTATAAAGGCAATGCCCAGACTTCCACACATATTACCGGGAATGGAAATGTCAGGAAAGTTGATTAGTGAGTTATCACTACTCACATATTCACGTACCGCACCCTGATCCATATATTCCTGTTCCTGCCCTTATCATCCGTGCAGGATATTTTGACCGGTCCTTCTTCAGGGATAAAGAATTGCTTGGTCTTCACTTCCGCTGCTTTAAAGAAGCGGTTGTTGATGTACCAGTAGACTTTGCTTACGTCATTACCGGTTTGACAGGTTAGCTGCAAGGGTTCGGGATGTTTGCTGCTGATAAGATATTCAGCGCCATTCCGGGGGGAGGTGATGGCTGGTGCTCCACCGGCAAAGATCTTTTCACAGTTGGGATTGTGTTCCGGTATTTTTTGATAGGCGATGTGGTGCTCATCATAGTATTGCTGCATTTCTGCAGACACCGTTTTATACCATTGTTTTTTGTAACCTGCTGCCGGCATACAGAGCTTGCAATAAGATAGTTTGGCATCTGGAGAAATCATTACCTCCTGCATGTTGTTGCAGGCCTGCGTAGAAGAGATGAGCGGAATGAAATAATCTGTTACCGTGTTGTGGCAATGGTCTGTTGGCGCCATGCCGGTCTCTGAACAAACGAGGCGGCTGTCGCAATCCTTCGGTTGAGTAAACCATTCCTGGTCGCTGTCATAATCTATGGTATTGAATACCCTGAACAGGAGAGGAGTGGCTACATTGGCGCCGCTTAGTTCCGGAATGCCGAGGGCCGAGAAATTGCCTACCCATATACCTACCGTGTAGTTCTTATTGTAACCAATACTCCAGGCATCCCGGCGGCCATAAGAGGTGCCTGTTTTCCAGGCTATCTTGGGCATGTGCTCCGTGCTTTGCCAGTTGAGGGGGAAGTCGGGCCGGTTAACTTTCGACAGCATTTCATTGATCATAAAGGTGGCGGCAGGGCTGATGACCGCATAGTCGCTGCGGTTATTTGCTTCGGCTGTGGAAAGCGCTCCGTCTATTGCCCTGGTATAGTTCGGCCTGAAGTATTTTCCTTCATGCGCAAAGGAGCTGTACAAGCCCGTCAGTTCTTCGAGGGTAGCGCCACATCCTCCCAGTACCATCGACAGTCCCAGTTTCTTTTGGTCTTTTTTGATCTGCCGGAAATCGCAGGCGGCCAGCTTATGCACCAGCTTATCTTTTCCCAGCATCCTTAATCCTTTAACGGCTGGTATATTGAGGGAATGCTCCAGCGCGTATTCCATGGTTACATATCCGTTGAATTGCTTGTCATAGTTTTCGGGTGCATAGCCGTCATAGTTGACCGCTACATCGGTGATCACCGCTTTGGGGGTCATCAAACCTTCGTCTATACACAAGCCATACAGCAGCGGCTTTAAGGTGCTGCCCGGCTGGCGGATCGCAGCGGCGCCATTCACCTGCCCGGCATCGAGGGTATCATAAAAGCCGGAAGAACCTACATAGGTTACCACATTATGGGTGTGGTTGTTGATGATCACTACGGCTGCATTGCGGATGTTCTTCAGGCGTAGTGTGCGGGCATAATCCTCCACCAGTTTCTCCACTTTGGATTGGGTGTTCATGTCAATATTCGTGGCGATGATATCACCGCCCTGCCGCTTTAACCGGTAGGCGAGGTGGGGGATCAGTTTAGGTACAACGCCCCGGGTAGCATGCAGGGGTTCGCTCAGGGCATCCTGTATTTCTTTTTCCGTAAACACTTTGCCGGCGGCAAACTTCTTTAACCAGCGGTTCCTTTCCTGTACGATAAGGTCATTGTGCTTACCCATGACGAGGGAGGAAGGGCGGTTGGGGATGATAGACAGGGCTGTGATCTCGGCCAGGGAAAGGTGATCGGGATTCTTTTTGAAATACAGGATGGATGCGCTCTTGACCCCTTCAATATTGCCGCCATAAGGCACCAGGTTCAGGTACAGTTGTAAGATCTCGTCTTTACTGTATCTCCATTCCAGCTCAAAGGCCCTGAACATTTCTACCAGCTTATTGAACCAGGTGCGCCGTTTGGGCTCCAGGGCCCGGGCTACCTGCATGGTGATGGTACTGGCGCCGGATGTACGTTTCAGCCGGAAGATATTCTTCGCCATTGCCCGGCCAATAGCCAGCACATTTACACCGGGATGGTAATAAAAGTATTGATCTTCCTTTTCAATGATGGTCTTGCGCAGTAGGGGTGATATCTCTTCCAGCGTCGTTTTCATGCGCCACTTTTCATCTTTCGTCAGAAAAGCATGTATTACCTCGCCTTTGTGATCGGTAATGATGGTAGAATATTCCACCTGGTCGGGCAGGGGGAATATCCATTGCAGCAAGAGGAAAAGCAGGAACAGGCCACCGCTGGTGATCAGCAACCATTTACACCCTAACTTCAACTTACGCCGGATATTTTTCACGGGTTAAAGATATTGCCCTTCCTGAGAATTTGTGGGACTCTGTCCCATAAATTACGCTACGAATTAACAAATCCTTATCTCCTGCTATTTGCAAATGGCATTGGCGGTAATGTATCTTTCATATGAAATAACCTGTATGGATTCGTCCAGCCTTCCTCCTTAGTTCTCCTGCACATTTATCATGGTATTCCGGGATATTTATTACCTGATGTTCAACGAACGTTGGGGAATCACCGATATTTTGTATTTTAACGCCGCTTTTCCTACAATCACGTCAATATTAACCCTTTATGCGTAAACAACTGTTAGCTGTAACAACCGTAGTGGTTGTTATTTTTTTGCTTGCCTGTAACCGCAGTATTGTAAATCTTGATTATACCAATGCCAAAGGGGAAGTACAATCCCTCGGCAACCTGGTATTCCGTTTTGATAAATCCCTCGTAGCCGATTCCCTGCTGAACCAGTGGGACTCTACCGACTATATTTCTTTTGAACCCAAGATACCCGGCCGCTTCCGGTGGGAGTCGCCAGACCAACTGGTATTCTCCCCTGCCCGGCCCTTACCACCCGCTACCAGTTTCAAGGCTAAGCTGAACAGCGATATCCTTCAACACAGTAAGTATGGTAAGATCGGCAAGGCCGATGAGATTACTTTTGCCACGCCTTACCTGCAACTGGATAATACGAACGTTACCTGGACGCTGGCCGATGAGCGCAGCACTTCGGCTGTACCACAGGTAGACCTTTATTTCAATTATCCTGTGAACCCCGCCACCATTAAGGAAAAGATGAAACTGGAGATTGGTGGCAAAACAGCCAGTTATGACGTGCTTACCCTCTCCAACGATAGCAAGATATCCCTGCGTGTATTGGGCATAAAAGCAGAAGACAAAGACCTCGATGCCCAGGTAACACTGGATAAAGGACTGGTACCGGAAGGCGGCTCCAATGGCACCAAAGAGGCCATTGAAAACAAGCTCGTTATTCCTTCTCCATTTAACCTCAGCATTAATGACGTGACTGCTGAGCATGATGGCACCGGCGGAACTGTGTATGTGCGTACCAGTCAACAGGTGGTGATGGAAAATATCAGTTCCCGCCTGCAGTTTGACCCGGCTGTAAAGTTCACGGTACAACAAACAGAAGACGGGTTCAGCATTAACAGTGAAAGTTTCGATGCCGATAAAACCTACGCTGTTACGATTGCCAAGGGATTGCGTGGCCGCATTGGCGGCGTATTAAGGGAAGAGTACAAGGGCAATGTAGCTTTTGGTGAACTGGAACCTGCCCTTCGTTTTGGCAACAGTAAAGGAGTTTATTTGTCATCCAAGGGCAGCCAGAATATTGAAGTGAAGATCACGAATATACCCAAGGTAAAGGTGATCATTTCCAAGATCTATGAAAGCAACCTGTTGTTTGCGCAACGGTATGGTTATTATCCCCAGGATTCCCGGAGGGGAACAGAGGAGGGGGATGGTGAATATTATGAAGAGGATTATTATGGTGGTGGCGGTGATCTGTCGGTAGGTGATGTGATCTATGAGAAGGAGATCGAGACCCGCACCCTGCCCAAGTATGGCAATAGCCGCCTGTTTACGTTTAATGTGGAAGACCGCCTGCCCGACTTCAAGGGTATTTATCATATCAAGATCCGCTCTACTACCGATTACTGGGTTACGGATAGCCGTTTTATCTCCAAATCAGATCTTGGGTTAATTGCCAAAGAAGGCAAGGACAAGATCTTTGTATTTACCAATTCTATTAAAACGGCTGAAGCGGTGAATGGCGTGAATGTGGTTGCCTATGGTAATAATAACCAGGTATTGGGCATGGGCACTACGAATGCCGATGGTGTGGCCGAACTAACGCTTACGCGCAAGGAGTTTGCCGGTTTCCGTCCGGCTATGATCATCGCCAAAACGGCTGATGATTTCAATTACCTGCCTTTTAATAATACCCGGGTCAATACTTCCCGCTTTGAAGTGGGCGGCAAACGCAGCAATAGCACCGGCCTCGATGCCTTTATTTATGCTGAAAGGGATATTTACCGGCCGGGAGAAAAGGTGAATTTCTCCGTGATCCTGCGCGACAGGCAATGGAAATCACCCGGTGAGCTGCCGGTGAAGATGAAGTTCCTGCTGCCGAATGGTAAAGAGCTGAAGACTTTCCGTAAGACCCTCAATGCGCAAGGTTCATTGGAAGGCGATGTAGATATAGCGGTATCTGCTATTACCGGTAGCTATACCCTGGAAGTGTATACCTCCAATGATGTATTACTGGGTAGCAAGAATTTCAGCATTGAAGAGTTTGTGCCCGACAGGATCAAGGTATCTGCCAAACTGGACAAGCCATTCCTGTTACCCGGACAGACAGGCAACCTGTCTATTAATGCTGTTAACTTCTTTGGCCCACCTGCTGCGAACCGTAATTATGAAGCGGAGGTACAGGTAAAACAAAAGTATTTTGCTCCTAAAAAGTACAACCGTTACAATTTCGGTATCCAGAACCAGGCTATTTCCTTTGAGAAAGATGTGAAAGAGGGCAGCACCGACGACAATGGTAATGCCAGCATGAGTTATGCTGTACCGGATATATATGCCAATAAAGGACTGTTGCAGGCTACATTCTATGCTACCGTATTTGATGAAACAGGCCGGCCGGTAAGCCGTACCGCCGCTGCCGATATTTTCACGCAAAATGTATTCTTTGGCATTGGCAGTGATGGTTACTGGTATTACCCGTTGAACCAGTCTATCCGTTTTCCGCTCATCGCCCTGGACAAGAATGAGAACCTGGCTGCGGGCGCCAAAGCTGAAGTAAAGGTGATCAAGCATGATTACCGTACCATTCTGCGGAAAGAAGGCAGTTATTTCCGTTATGAATCGCAGCAGGATGATAAGGTAGTGGCGCAGCAGGTAGTAGCGGTAAGCGGTGAGAATACAGCCTTCTCCTTTGTGCCACGGTCACCGGGCAATTATGAGGTGCGGGTGGCTATTCCCGGTGCTTCCAGTTATGTGAGCCGTACTTTCTATAGTTATGGCTTCTGGGGTGGCGATAACAGTTCTTTTGAAGTGGATGCAGAAGGCAATATTGATATAGAGCTGGATAAGTCTACTTACCAGTCGGGCGAAAGCGCCAAAGTATTGTTCAAGACACCTTTCAGCGGACGTATGCTGGTAACGATGGAAACAGATAAGGTGGTTTCTTACCAGTATGTAAATGTGGAGAACCGCAGCGCCTCTGTTGACCTGAAACTGACGGCAGAACATTTGCCCAACGTATATGTTACCGCTACACTGATCAAGCCGCATGATGTAAGTGAAATACCGCTTACCGTGGCACATGGCTTCCAGAGCATCCGCGTGGAAGAGAAAGACCGTAAGATAGCAGTTGCTATTGAAGCTCAGAAAGCAGTGCGTTCCCGTACCCGCCAAACGGTGAAGGTAAAAGCGGCGCCCGGCAGTTATGTTACGCTGGCCGCGGTAGATAATGGTGTACTGCAGGTGAGCGATTTCCAGACCCCCGATCCTTATGGTTATTTCTATGCGCCTAAATCTTTGGAGGTATCGGCGTATGATATGTACCCCCTCCTGTTCCCTGAATTGAAAGCGCGCCTGAGCAGTACGGGTGGTGACGGCGACCTGGAGATGAACAAGCGTACCAACCCCATGCCGGCCAAGCGCATTAAGATCGTTTCTTACTGGAGCGGTATTGCCAAAGCCGATGGCAGTGGTAATGCCAGCTTTGAGTTTGATATCCCCCAATTCAGTGGTGAAGTACGGCTGATGGCGGTAGCTTATAAAGATGAAAGCTTTGGCAGCAGTGAGAGCGCTATTACCGTGGCCGACCCATTGGTATTGAGCACCGCCCTGCCCAGGTTCCTGAGCCCGGGTGATACGGCTACAGTGCCGGTGATCATTACCAATACCACCGCAAAAAGTACCTCCGCTACCGCTACCTTGAATGTAAGCGGTCCGCTGAAAGTAATAGGTGATAGCAGGCAATCGGTATCCCTGAATGCCAATAGTGAGAACCGAGCCGTATTCCAGGTGGTAGCTACCCCTGCAGTGAATGTGGGTAAGGTGGCAGTAGAAGTACAGGGATTGGGCGAGAAGTTCAGTGATGAAACCGAGATCAGTGTGCGTCCGGCCTCCCCCTTACAGGTATTGACGGGCGGCGGCAGTATTACCGGCAGCAATACCCAACGTGTTGCGATACCGGTGAATGATTTCCTGCCGGGTAGTTCCGATTACCAGTTGATCGTAAGCCGCAGTCCTGCCCTTGAGCTGGGCAAGCAGTTGCGCTACCTGGTACAATATCCTTATGGCTGTACAGAACAAACGGTGTCGGCTGCCTTCCCGCAACTATACTATGAAGATATGGTGCAGCAAATGCAGGGAAAACAAATGGCTAACAGCGGCGCTAACTGGAATGTGCTGGAGGCTATCCGGAAGATCAAACTGCGCCAGTTATACACCGGTGGCGTTACGTTATGGGATGGCGAAGGTGAGGAGCAGTGGTGGGCCTCTGTTTATGCGGCTCACTTCTTAATTGAAGCGCAGAAAGCGGGTTTTGATGTGGATAAGAGCGTGCTGAACGGACTGACCAATTTCCTCAACAGCCGCCTGAAGAATAAAGAGACGATCCTTTATTATTATAACCAGAAGGAACAAAAGAAGATTGCGCCCAAGGAAGTGCCTTATAGTTTGTATGTGCTGGCGCTGGCCGGGAAGCCCAATGTGTCGGCCATGAACTATTATAAAGCCAACCCGCAGTTGTTGAGCCTGGATGGTAAATACCTGCTGAGTGTGGCGTATGCCATTGCGGGTGACAAAGCGAAGTTCCGGGAATTGCTGCCCACTTCCTTTACCGGGGAGGTATCGGTGGCGCAGACCGGTGGCAGCTTCTATTCCGATATACGTGATGAGGCGGTAGCATTGAATGCCTTACTGGATGTAGATCCCGGTAATCCGCAGATACCCACTATGACAAAGCATGTAGCCGATAAGCTGAAACAGCGGTATTGGTACAGCACCCAGGAATGTTCTTTCAGTTTCCTGGCGCTGGGCAAGCAGGCGCGGGCAGCCAATAATGC
This sequence comes from Paraflavitalea devenefica, assembly GCF_011759375.1. Classification (NCBI taxonomy): domain Bacteria; kingdom Pseudomonadati; phylum Bacteroidota; class Chitinophagia; order Chitinophagales; family Chitinophagaceae; genus Paraflavitalea; species Paraflavitalea devenefica. Next base: position 115,203 of record NZ_JAARML010000003.1, read on the forward strand.
TACGGTAACGGCCGACGTAAAAGTGAATGGTAAAACAGTAGGTACTGCCGGTACCAATGTGCTGAAATTAAATGCGAAGCAGCTTGGCAACAATAATGTAGAGATTATAACCAAAGGCGAAGGCCGTCTTTATTATTACTGGCAGAGTGAAGGCATCAGTGCGAGCGGCAGCTATAAAGAGGAAGACAATTATATCCGGGTACGCCGGAAATTCTTTGACCGTTATGGCCGGGTGGTGAGTGGCAACAGCTTTAAGCAAAATGATATGATCGTGGTGCAGATCACACTGGAAAAGACCTACAGCGGAGATGTGGACAATATAGTGATTGCTGACCTGTTGCCGGCCGGGTTTGAAATAGAGAACCCGCGTACGAAAGAGATACCAGGTATGGACTGGATCAAAGATGCCCATACGCCCACGGCGCTGGATGTGCGTGATGACCGGATTAACCTGTTTGTAAACCTGCAAAGCACGAAACAAACGTATTATTATGCGGTGCGTGCGGTATCGCCCGGCTTGTATCATATGGGACCTGTAAGCGCCGATGCCATGTATAATGGAGAATACCATTCTTATAATGGTGCAGGGGTTATACGGGTAACACAGTAATAAATAGAATAAATAGCTATGGAAGAGTTAAGGCCGTTGTTGACTACTTACGCTTATAATATCCTCGGATCTTATGAAGAAGCAAAAGACGTGGTGCAGGATGCCTTCCTGAAGTTCATGGATATAGACAGTGATAAGATCGAGGATAAGCGCAACTACCTAATACGTACAGTTGTTAACCTTTCCATTAATGCCAAGAAAAGGCAACAGAAGATCGTGGCTGCGTATACTGGTCCCTGGCTGCCGGAACCGGTAGCTACGGAAAAGGCCGATGCGGCCATTGTGCAAAAAGAGGTGTTATCGTATTCCCTGATGGTGTTATTGGAGAAACTGAATGCCCGGCAGCGGGCTGTTTTCATTCTCAAAGAGGCATTCGATTATGACCATGAAGAGATTGCCGGTGTGCTTGACATCAGTGTGGAAAACTCCAGGAAGCTGTTGAGCCGGGCCAAAGTACAACTTCAAAAAGGGACGCCCGTTAGCCGTCAGCCCCAACCTGTACAAACAGGTTATATTGATAAATACCTTTCCGCCATCCGGGAAGGCGATACCCGGCAACTGGAGCAAATGCTGCATGATGAGGTGGTCCTCCTGTCAGACGGAGGTGGAAAGGCAGTGGCCGCTACCAAACCGCTCATGGGCATTAAATCCGTTATCAGCTTCCTGGTGGGTGTTTTCACCAAGAGTTATAAAGAGACCCGTATTGAACAAGGAGAAGTGAATCATGAGCCTGCCTTGTTCTATTACCACAATGGACAATTGGTTACCTGCCAGATCTTTTCCATCCGGGACGGGCAGGTGGAGAACTTTTATTTTATGCGCAATCCCGATAAATTAAAAGAGCTTCAAAAATAATTGCCGGAACCTGTCACGTTTGCTTTCCCTGTTTTGTTTTCTATATATAAATCATAAAAACAAAATAATATGGAAAGGATTCCCCATTCAGAGTGGCCTGAAGGCATGTACCCGCTCATGGCCAATGTAGAAGCCTATATTGCCAAATCAGGGCTTGATCAGAAACTGGTAAAGCTGCTGAAATTCAGGGTGTCACAAATTAACAGTTGCGCTTATTGCCTTGATATGCATTACAAGGAAGCTATTCATATAGGCGAAACACCCCAGCGGCTTTACTCCGTATCAGCCTGGCGGGAGACACCCTATTATACACCCAAAGAGCAGGCGGCCCTGGCTTTTGCAGAAACGCTGACCCACCTGCCCGCGGAAGAGCACAGCGATCATATTCATGATGAGCTGGACAAGTATTTTTCTAAAAAGGAAATTGCCCATCTTACCCTGGTGATTGCACAGATCAATACATGGAACCGCCTTGTACGTTCTTTTGGTACGGTGCCTGGTGGTTATCAGGTAAGGGAAAAAGCTGCGGCCAATTAATAGTGGGGCGCTTACGATAAAGACGGTATAACCATAGAATGGCAACAATAATCAATAGTTATTTATTAATAATTATTGATTATTGTTGTTTATACAAGTGATACGCCTTTTCCTTCAATCCATCCACTTATTACTGCCATTGGCTCAAAACGTCCTGCTTTACTACGTCCCATTGCGGATATTTGCATCTCCCCCACCTGGATTACAGCCGGAGCATACTGCGTAAAATAAGATTGTTGTTCCCAACAATACCGGGAAAAGATTGTTTATGGATGTGTCTTAACGATTAAAACCAGCATGATTTTATGAGTCGCAAGGAAAGGATCATTCTCTTCATATTAGCCTGCCTGAATTTTACCCATATACTTGATTTCATGATCATGATGCCCCTGGGTAATTACCTCATGCCGTATTTCAAGATATCTACCCATTTTTTTAGCTGGATAGTAGCAGCTTATCCTGTTACGGCCTGTATATCAGGATTGATCGCTGCTTTTTATGTTGACCGCTTTGACCGTAAGAAGGTATTGCTCTTTGCCTATTGCGGTTTTATTATTGGTACGGTATGTTGCGGTATTGCCCCTGGTCCCGGCCTGCTGATGGCTGCCCGTGTACTGACAGGGGTATTTGGCGGATTGATCGGTGCGCAGGTATTGTCTATCATTGCCGATATATTCCCTTATGAAAAAAGAGGGCAGGCGATGGGGACTATTTTCATGGCTTTTTCTGTAGCGTCTATTGTGGGTGTTCCCTTCAGCCTGTACCTGGCCAGTCTTATTAGCTGGCATGCGCCGTTTATCTTTATCGGCATCCTGGGAGCCTGTATTGTGCCTTTTATTATCCGTTTCCTCCCGTCTATGAAGGTGCACCTGGCGCCTGTAACCGCCGGAGAGGCGCCTTATAAACCCGATGTGTCTAAAGTATTGGGTGATATTGTAGATAATAAGGCGCAGTTAACAGCTTTGTTCCTGTCGGGCTTACTCATGCTGGGCCACTTTATGATCATACCTTTTATTAATCCCTACATGGAATTTAATAAAGGCTTTACCAAGACACAAACACCCCTCATTTATATGATTGGGGGCGGCTGTACGTTGGTGTCGTCGTTTATCATTGGTAAGTTGTCTGACAAGTATGGTAAGTTCAGGATCTTTACTATTTGTATGTTGTGCTCGCTGGCGCCTATCTTTTTCATTACGAATATGCCGGGTATTCCCTTTGTAGCCGTACTGGCCATTTTTGCTGTATGGTTTGTGTTCTCTTCCGGCCGTAATATACCGGCGCAGGCCATGATCACTACGGTGGTGAACCCGGCACAGCGCGGGCAGTTCATGAGTTTTATTTCTTCTTTCCAGCAATTGTTTACCGGCCTGGCTTCCATTATCGCAGGTTTGATCGTGGTGGAAGGCGCCAATGGGAAGATACAGCGGTATAACTGGGTAGGTTATTTAAGCGTGGCCATTGTGGCCAGTACTTTTTTTATTGCACAGCGACTGGCAAAGCACCAGAAGCTGCGTTAAATAATTATGGCATTGTTGTGTCAGCATCAGGCGTACCCCAATAATCAATAGTTACTGATTAATAATATTGATTATTGCCTGATCATTTTAAAACCAAGGATGACTGCACTTTTGGCCGGGAATTCCTTCTTACCGGTAAAAAGGTACCTGGTATCGAACGGTGTAGTCAATAGGCCGGTTGTGCGAAATTGCCGGTGACCATTGCCCGATGGTATTGAAGAAGCGGATGACCTCATCCGACATGAGTTTATGTGGTGATGATAGTATTTTCAGGTCCTTCAGTTTGCCCTCTTTGGTAATGGTATATTTTATATGCACTGTGCCTTCGATATCGGTTCTTTTAAGTTCCTCGGGCCAGAACATATTGTCCAGGGCATATTTGTCAAAGTCGAGGAATTTGCCCTGTGGTACCGGTGGTTTCTGAATAGCGCAGGTATTGCCATAGAAATTGCCCTGTTCATCAAAGCACTCCAGGGCGGTTACTTTACTTTTTACATATTTTTCCCGGCTGCTGCGGGTGCCATCTTCCCGGAAATATTCCCATTCACCTTCCTGTATGTTGTGCATGTAGGAACCCATTGATTCAAGGTTCCCATTCTTATACCAATTCTTCCATACACCGTCCTTACGGTCCAGCTTGTAGGCGCCGGAGTCCCGCAACTGTCCATCCGGATAGAAGTTCATGGCGGTACCCTGCATAATGCTAACACTGGTATCGCCTGCCAATATGGAAGGCCTTTTGTCAAACTTTCCTCCCATACCAATGGTCACTGTATTAATGTTTTCGGGGCCAGGGTAATTGATAATAGATACCAACTGACCCGAATCATTCCACCTATGCCATTCTCCTGTGTAATGATTGTTTTTGTAGGCCCCTGAATCTTTCAGCTTTCCGTTCGGGTACCAAAACATCCATGGCCCCTGTTTGATGTTATTTTCATAAGACCCTTCTGCCGCCTTCACTTTTTTGGGATGATACAGTGTAAAGGGCCCATCTTTAATAGTTAGTTTCTCATCCTGGAAATAAGCTTTCAATAAAACATTGGTATCGGGGTATACAGACATTAATAACCAATGATCACCGGTTTTTACCGCCAGGGCCGGTAGCTCACCGTTGGCTTTATTGGTGAGGGCAAGCCCGAGGGTCAGGTATTTACGGATGGTGTCTGGTTGCTTTTTTTGTGCCAGGCTGGTATAGCAACAGATGGTAGCGACCAATAAAAAAGTAATTGTTTTATACATAGGCTAAGAATGTTCAGTAATCAATGCTCAATTATCCTGAATACAGGGTACCGCATGTGCGCCGGTTCATAATACGGTGAATTCCTGTAGATAAAATCCAATTGCGCGCCGGCGCTTTTGGCGAGGGTGGTATCCGTAGCTTTCTTTTCTTCCAGTTTGGTTTTTAGTTCAGGGTGTTCTTTCAGGTATTGTGCGGCAATATCTTCAAATGCATAGCCACTGAACCCTTCTTTTTGTCCCAGTATCCCGTCAAAATAATTCCAGGCAAAGTAAGAGTCATCAGCCTGTGGTTCCAGTACTTCTATGAGAAAGCGGTTGGCCACCTGGTTCATGGGGATATAGTAATCGCCTTTGCGGAAAGAGAGCTTTTGCATACTGGCACTCACTTTCACATCAGTGTTCAGGTGGTGCATCTCATAGGGGCGGGGAGAGGTTTTATAATCTTCAATGCGGTATACTTCCACTTCCATCGCGGTGTCTCTGGCCAAGGGCTTCATCTGCACCTTATTCAGTTTCAACAGGTCAATGATCTTCCACCAGCCCTGTGGTACGATGTAAGCTGCCGGTTTTTTAATGGTAGTTTTGGCATCGAAGTAGTTATAATATTTCAGTTGCTTTTCGTAAGGTTTACTACGGTCATAATAGAGCCTGGACAAGCCTGAAATATCGCTGGGCTTGCGGATGGCTTCATATCCTTTAAAAGTAACTTCTGCATTTTTATTCCTGTTTAATACCCAGCTAACCGGGAAATCTGTTTGTTGCTTTACTGATTGTTTGGTTTGTTCCCGCAGTTGTTTAATGGCCTGGCTGTTCTTAGTGGTGAATGCGATAAAGCTTTCCATCAGGGCATAGGTGGATTGTACCCTTTGCTCATAGCTTTTCAGCATGTGTGTTTCGGGCACAAAGGCAAAGGTGTGCCACAGAGTAGCATAACCACTGCTGTAGCGGGGACCATCAAAGTAAGCCGTAAGGCCTGCATCGGGTGTATTACCCCCAAAGCTGACATAAGGCACGAGGTCGTACCCTTTTTCTTTCATCAGTGCATACAAGCCCGGTTCAAATTGTTTATTCAGGTATTCACCCATTGCCCCGCCCAGCTTGCTGTGCTGGGAGGTGAGCAGGGTCATGACATGTTGGTAGTCGGCGCCATTGCTCACATGATTGTCTACAAATACATCGGGATCACACAAGTGAAAGATCTCCGCGAAAGACCTCGCTTCTTTGGAATCGGCTTTGATGAAATCCCTGTTCAGGTCCAGGTTCTGTGAGTTGCCGCGAAAGCCAAATTCCTTTGGTCCGTTCTGGTCTACCCGGTAAAAGGCGCTGCGGTTGAGGCAGCCGCCAATATTGTATACGGGAATGATAGCCAGCACCAAATTGGCCGGTAAGGTCTTTTTATGGGTAACTATATCACGCACCAGCAACATGCTGGCGTCAATACCATCGGGTTCGCCGGGATGGATACCATTATTGATCAGGATAAAACGCCTGTCCTTCTTTTTGAGGCTGGCAATGTCTACGTCTTTATCGGCCGACACAATGACCAGGTGTAAGGGAAAGCCTGCATCAGTGGGTCCCATGGTGAGCATTTTGACCTGCGGAAATCGCTCATCCAACTGTTTCCACCAGGCAATCGCTTCCTGGTAGGTGGGTGTTTCCTGGTAATTGGATTGTTCATACTTCGTGGAAATGGTCTGGGCTGTAAGCAGGAACGGAATAAAGGCACAAAAACACAGTAGAATTGTTCTCATTTTGGCTGGTTATGCTATAAAAATAAGGAAGCCAAATTTAAGTAAGCCGGCCAGGACTTGTTTTCACTTAAATTTATAGAGGCGGCTTTGATCAGGAATCGTTTATTACCTTTAAGCATAATATTTGCACATGGCGTCAGAGGCCGGCACAAATGAACATTGGGATTGGGAAATCAGTAACCGCAGTAGCTGGTGCAATTGGTCGCTGCATGAGTTATGGGCCTACCGGCACCTGCTGTTCCGGTTTATCAAGCGGGACTTCCTTGTCAATTACCAGCAAACGATCCTGGGCCCCTTGTGGGTAATATTACAACCTGCTTTAACGCTGGTGGTGTATGTGTGGGTATTCGGCCACTGGATGGGTATTCCTACCGGTTCGGCGCCGCCGGTACTTTTCTTTCTTTGCGGCATTCTTTTATGGGGTTTGTGCAACGACCTGTTTACCGGCACTGCTTTTATTTTTACTTATTATAGTTACCTCTATAGCAAAGTATATTTCCCCCGCCTCATTGTTCCCTTATCGGTTGCCGGTACACATGTGGTACGCTTCCTGATCCAACTGGTATTGCTGCTGATCGTATTTGGTTATTACTGGCTTTGGCGCGATTACCCGGTTACTTTTAATGCCTGGACACTGTTTCTGCCGGTGGCCATGCTGCTCACCGCCCTTTTTGCGTTATCCTTCGGACTGATATTTTCTATCCTTACGGCAAGGTACCGTGACCTTACGAATATTGTTCACCTGGGTATCCGGCTATTCATGTTTGTAACGCCGGTTATCTATCCTGTGTCGCTGGTGCCGCCGGGTATTAGGTGGTTTGTGAATGCGAATCCTTTATCGCCGCTCTTTGAGGTATTCAGGTATGCCTTGCTTGGGCAGGGTACGTTTACCCCCGGACAATTGCTGTATAGTACGTTATCTATAACCCTGTTATTCTTTTTTTCACTGGCCTGGTTTAATAAACAGGCCGTTAGGCTGATAGATGTAGTATAACCAATATGAGCGATATCGTCATAGAAGCAACGGATGTATCCAAGTTGTACCGGCTGGGCGTAGCAGGTACAGGCTCTTTCCGCCAGGACCTCAAAAGATGGTGGACAAAGAACCTGACCAGCCGGGAGGACCCATTTTTTCATACCGGTGATAATCGGGGAGCGCATTCTTTATCGGAGGTAAGAGCATTGGACCATGTCAGTTTCCAGATAAGGCAGGGCGAGATATGGGGTATTGTTGGTAATAACGGCGCCGGTAAATCTACTTTATTAAAGATCATATCCCGGATCATTCAACCCACCGCAGGGCAGGTGAGGGGCAAGGGTACTATCGGTAGCCTGCTGGAGGTAGGAACAGGCTTTCATGGAGAGCTTACCGGCCGGGAGAATGTGTATATCAGCGGCTATTTGCTGGGCATGAATAAAGCCCAGGTGAAGCAAAGGTTTGATGAGATCGTTGAGTTTTCAGGTATTGAAAAGTTTATCGATACACCGGTCAAGCGTTATTCTTCCGGTATGTATGTGCGGCTTGCTTTTTCAGTGGCCGCTCACCTGGAACCGGATATCCTGATCATGGATGAAGTGCTGGCCGTAGGCGATACGGCTTTCCAGAAGAAATGCCTGGACAAGATGCAGCAGGTGGCGAATGAAAGTCACCGCACAATTCTATTTGTGAGCCACAATATGCAGGCTGTTAATCACCTCTGCCGCCAGGCTATGTGGCTGCAGCAGGGAAAGCTGGTAACGATGGGAACTGCTGCCCAGGTGGTGAACAGTTATATCGGCAGCCTGCAACAACATAAGCTGGGTTTTCAATCGGCGGATATTGCAACAGCGCCCGGTAATGAATTGGTACGGATATTGTCATTTGAGCTGATCCCCGATCTTAAGAACCCCGGCGACGTAATAGATATACGTACGCCATTGACCGTACAGTTCAGTATTTATAATAATGAACCGGGCATGGTGCTCAATGCCGGACTGCACCTGCATAATTATGCGGGGGACTGCATTTTCGATGTAGCTTCACCAGTGGCGGTTTGTCCGGCGGGGATCATACAGGGCGAGTGCCGCATCCCGGGTCATTTCCTGAATGACGGATCTTATTATTTTTCACTGATCATCGTCCGGGATACCTCTATTCCCGTATATTATCACGAGGCGGGGATCCATTTTGAAGTGGCCGATTACCGGGAAGGCACTACCTGGTTTGGCAAGTGGAAGGGGGCTGTGCGTCCGCAGTTTCCTTTCCGGTTTGGTGTTGATCCAGGTCATGTTGAATAACAATGTGTAATACATACCTTTGAAAATAGATAAGAAAGTTTAATGTTTGCCTGTGGAAAGAATTCCGTCTTCCCCTCCCCCTATTAAACCGCTTCCGAAGCAGGAGAGCCGGCCCCGCTGGTCGGTAATGATCCCGGTTTATAACTGCTCGGGTTTCCTTTCAGAAACACTACAGGCTGTATTGCAGCAGGCACTGCCTGAAGAGCAGATGCAGATCGAAGTAATTGATGATGGCAGTACAGATGCTGATGTGGCAGCGCTGGTGCAGCAGATAAGTCATGGCCGGGTGGGCTATTTCCGGCAGCCGCAGAATGTGGGCAGTTTGCGGAATTTTGAAACCTGCATTAACAGGGCCACCGGACACCTTGTTCATATTCTGCATGGCGATGACCTTATCAAGCCTGGTTATTATGATAGCATGCAACGCCTGTTTGACCGTTATCCGCAGATCGGGGCAGCTTTTTGCCGGTATGTTTATATAGGTCAAAGCAGCAAGCCGCTGTATTACCGGGATGCTGAAATGGATACGCCGGGTATTCTGGACAATTGGTTGCTGCGCCTGGCCGAACGGCAGCGGCTTCAGTTTTGCACGGTTACGGTGAAAAGGGAGGTATATGAAAAGCTGGGTGGTTTCTATGGCGTTGATTATGGCGAAGACTGGGAGATGTGGATGCGCATTGCGCGTGATTATCCGGTGGCCTATGAACCTGCCGTGCTGGCTGCCTACCGCCTCCACATGGCTTCCATTTCCGGGCAATCTTATACTTCTGCGAAAAACCTGAAGGACCTGCAATGGGTGATCCAAACTATTCAGCAGTACCTGCCGGAACCTGACAGGGAAAGACTTTATAAGAAAGCGATGAAGTTCTATGCCCATTACGCTATCAAAATAGCCAATGACCTGTGGTATGGTCTGCATAACCGGGAGGGAGCCAGAACGCAGGTACAGGAAGCATTGCTGATGCACAAAGATCCGTTGATGTATTGGAAGATCGCCAAGCTGTATACCAAAATGGCTTTGAATATAACCTCATTCATACCACGTAAAAACAATTGATGAAGGCAGGCATTACTATCCTGATATGCACGTATAATGGCGCTGCGCGTTTGCCCGCCACCCTTCAGCATATTGCCCAACAACATGTTCCTGCTTCCTTACCCTGTGAGGTAATCCTGGTAGACAATGCTTCTGCTGATAATACGGCGCAACTGGCACAATCGGGCTGGGAAAAGTATGATACCTCCCTTGAGCTAACAATTATAACGGAACCCAGGCCCGGACTTACTTATGCCCGGGAAACAGGCTTTGCCCATGCCGCTTATGAATATATTATTCTCTGCGATGATGACAACTGGCTGGGGCCTTCCTATATAGAGACTGTTTTCTCTATCATGGAGCAGCATCCTGCTATTGGTTTGCTGGGTGGGCGTGGAGAGTTTATTTATGAGACACCACCGCCGGAATGGATCACGATCTTAAACCTGTATGCCGGCGGTGCACAGGCTACAGAGAACGGGCAGGTAGCAGATGGAGTGGTGTATGGCGCCGGCGCCACCCTCCGGAAATCGGCTTATGAAGCGCTCGTACGCAATGGCTTTATTTCTGCCCTGACCGACCGGGTAGGTTACCAGTTAAGTTCGGGGGGAGATTATGAGTTGTGTTATGCACTCGCCTTAGCCGGCTATAGCATCTGGTATGATGAAAGGTTGTATTTCCAGCATTTTATTACTTCCAACAGGCTTACGCAAGCGTATTGCCTCACGTATATAGAAGAAAGCTCCCGTTGCTTTTCTGTACTGGAGCCTTATAAGATCCTGTTGAAAACAGGCAGTACCAGCAGGAAGGTCTTTCGCCGGGAACTGATCAAGAGCTTTGGGTACCATGTAAAGAAAACAGCTTCCCTGTTGTTCAAAAATGCTTTTAGTAAAAAAAGCCCTGCAGAACGGATCGGATACCAATTAAAACTTACCCTTTTAAAGCGGCGGCTTCGATCGTACCGCCAGTATAGCATTATGGAAGATAATTTCTCCAAAGCAGTATCGTTGCGTGCTACTCTTCGACAGGCTTCTTTAGACTTAGCCGGTCCACAGGACTCTTTGGAGGAAGGCGTAAAGGCGGTATAATTAGCTAAGAACGTTTTCCATTTATGTAGGCTATAGCGGCTTCCAGTACTTCGTCCCTGCCTTCTTTAATGCCCTGTGCTGTGGGCCTAACAGTTTTGTCTATTCTTACCCCAACCTGCTGGGTGGGTGTTTTATCGGGATAGAATACGCCCAGGCCGGTCATGTAAGTAGAGTGGCCTCCGGGCAGGTAGAGCAGGGAGGAATTGCCATCTGCGCCGGAGGTCTGGCTGCCAATGGTATAACTGCCTGGTACCGATTGAAAGGCCATTGTACTCCATTCTGCGTGGCTCTGGGTAGTTTCATTGACCAGCACCACTATTTTACCACCGTACAGGAATTTATTGTTTTTCTTATCCCAGGCCCCACATTTCGAAATTTCTTTACTCCACCTGAAAGCGCCGGGATAATCAAAGTCGGGATAGGTGTATATGGCAAAGGCTACAGGTGCGGCATTCAAATACTCAGCGATCTGCTGTACTGTGCTCCTGGGATAGTTCCGGGTATCAAAAATGATAGACCTTGTATCCTTCAATGCCTGCATCATACTATCCACCTGCGTCCTTTCTATCAAACCCATGTTGACGTAGCCAATGTTGCCCGGTAAGATCTTCCAGTAAGTACTGTCTCTTTTATACTGGTAGTTAAGTGCGTCGTAAGTATATCGTTGGGCCTGCCTGGTAAAAGACCGGCCATTCCTGCGCACCGTGAGCATTACCTGAGGTTCTCTGCCACCGGCAATGGTGTTCTGATAACTTAGCCTGCGTAAGGTGGTAGGGTAGTTGGAGCCGCTCATCAGTCCTTTTCTTTCTTCGATGAGTTGTTTTATGGTATGGTCTCCTATTTTTTCGATCACATCTCCTTTTTGCAAACCCGCCAACGCTGCAAGAGAATCATTATATATCCCCGTTACTATGAGCTCGTCATTGTAGATGTAGGTGATTACGGGCAGGTATAGTTCATATTGTTTGGCTACGATCCGGTTATAGCTGTTGGCATGCGAGTCGTTCACGCTGGTGATCAATTGAACCAGGAATGTATTATAGATCAGTGAATCTTTGGCCTCTGCCATGCGGGGAATAAAGGTATAGAGCACTTCATTCCAGTTTTTGCCAATGATGTTTTTATAGGGATAGAAGTAATGGATCATGTTCCAGTAACGGAATAGTGCCAGCAACCGGAAGTTTTCATTGGGATAATCGCTGTTGCGCCACTTGTATTCCGGTTCATTTTGAAACAGTGCATTACTGGCCCTGTCGTACTTCACATAGTGCCCGGGCCCTTTGTGGCGGTTGGCCAGCAGGAATTGTAGTTTATCCTGCAAGGGAACAGAAAGATGCGGGTCTTTCATCCAGTCCAGGTCAATGTTGTAGGCGAGTGCTTCTTTGGGCATTTCGGCTGAGCAGTCGCGACAGGCTTTTATTGTTCCCTGTTCCTCTATCCAGTGTAACAGCGAATCGCTGAAGGCAGCATCGGTGGTTGTGTTTTTGGCAATGGATATCATGCGGAATAGTTCCATATCCCAGTTGAGGTTGCCTTTGGCTACTTCGGGGTGATAGTATTTCAGGAATCCCCAGATTTGCCCGAGCAGGGCCAGGCGGGTAACCTGCTCCCGGGTGAGTGGTTGTATGGTTTCATTGACCGGCTTGCAGAAAGACGCGGTTTCCTGTATGGGCTTTCCATCAGCCAGTATGGTAAAATGGTCGAGCCACATGCTTTCTTCTCCGCTATAACCTGTTGTAATACGGATGTGGTCAATGGGAAAGCTGAATTTACTCATATCCAACTCGAGGGAATATAAGGTCCAGGCGGTGTCGCGGATGGTCAGCATGTCTGATGCTGTGGTTTTTTCTCCTTTGTCCTGGCTCAGCAATACGCCTACCCCGCCGGGTTTTCCTCCCGCAATTTTAGCATAGAAGGTGACTTTCAGTTTTTTGCAGGGCACATCGGGATAGATGATGTTTACAAATTGCCCGTCGGACCTATCCGGCGCCTCAGGGGCATATTGAAGCCGTGCGGCATAGCGACCCTGGTAGCGGGTGATGCTGTCGGGCGCTATCCGGTATTGTTTTTTGTAATAAGAGGTTTTGTACCAGGGGGCAAAGCTGTGGTAAGTAATATTGAATTGATCCAGGGACAGGTTCCAGGGATCTTCCTGGGCGCAGGCAGTTTGCGTGGTCAATAAGCTGGTAATCAGTAAGAAAAGGTAGGTAGCAAAGCGAATGTTCATGATGATAAAGGTTCGGTTTACAGTTGGCGGTTTCCCGGACAGGTAGTTTATTCTCTGCAATTGCCGGGAACAGTGCCTATGACTGGTCACAGAGAGGTACTCAACCCTATGGGGAATGCCTTGTTTACAAGTAAGGACGAGTAGGGTGTGCAGTATGGTTGGGTAGGGTAACCTGGGGATAATCTACGGGTAATCCCCGGATGATCCTAAAATGACGTTCTCTATAGATTCTCTGTAAGTTCCCTGTATGTTCTCTGTAAGTTCTCTGTAGCTATTGACATATTTTGTTTTTTGTAAAGTGTAGGCGGCCAGGCAGGAGGGTGTAATACAGAGGGCCAGACACAAAAAAATAGTCCCATCACGAGTGAGGGGACTACAGTAGCTTTTATAAAGAGTCTCGGAAAAACTATTTTGCCGCAACCTGGGCATTCACTTTCTTAGTCAGCTTGCTTTTCAGGTTAGCTGCCTTGTTCTTGTGAATGATACCTCTTTTAGCGAGTTTATCGATCATAGAGGCAACATCAGGCAACTGCTCAGCAGCTTCCTTACCGGTCTTCAACGCTTTCAGGTCACGGATGGCATTACGGGTAGTTTTTCCGTAATACTTGTTTCTTTCCCTGCGTTTGGTAGCCTGACGCACATCTTTTTTGGTAGCCTTATGATTTGCCATGTTCTTTCGAAAAATTTAGGACGGCAAAGGTAACGCCCAACAGGGAATAATCAAAAAAAAAGGGGGTTATTTTCTAAAACGCATCCAAATGGTACAAAATCAATAGGTAGCAGTTAAAACCCCGTGGAGAACAAGTGTATGCTATTCCTTGTTATCTAAATGCAATAAAATAGCCCCATAGGCTGTTAATCAGGGAATCTGTGGTTATATTTGTACCCCGATTTTAAATACCTATATTCTTTTAGCATTCAATGGCTTCTTCATGAAGGATTTTTCGTACATCACCAGTTCATCTCCGGCTTTTATTGAGAGTCTCTACCAGGATTTTGTGAAAGACCCCAATAGTGTGGATCCGGAGCTCAAGAAATTTTTCGAAGGATTTGACTTTGCTGTCGGTGAAGGCAGGAACGGCGCCAATGGTATGGCTGTTGCCGAAGCTACAGGCGTTGCCGGCGGTATTGACTGGAAGAAAGAGGTAGGCGCTTATCGCCTTATCCTCGGCTACCGCAATAAGGGTCACCTGATCGCTAAAACCAACCCCATCCGTCCCCGTAAAGACAGGGGCGCTAACCTGGACCTCGCCTTCTTCGGTTTTACAGAAGAAGACCTTGATAAAACATTCCATGCCGGCAATATGATCGGCCTGGGTACTACCACCCTCCGTAATATCCTCACCCACCTGCAAAACTGCTATGCAGCCCACGTGGGCATCGAGTTTAAGTATATCAGTGACCAGAAAAAGGTAGATTGGCTTACCGGTGAGATGGAGCGCAATTTCAATAAGCCTTTTGCGGTGGAAAAGAAAAAGCGGATCCTTGAAAAGCTGAACCAGGGGGTATTGTTTGAAAAGTTCCTTCATACGAAGTATATCGGCCAGAAGCGTTTCTCCCTGGAAGGTGGTGAAACGACGATTGCCGCACTGGACGCCATTATCAATATTGCTGCCGACCATCATGTACAGGAAGTAGTGATCGGTATGGCCCACCGTGGCCGCCTGAATGTGCTGGCGAATATTATGGGTAAGACGTATGAGCAGATCTTCAGTGAGTTTGAAGGTACCGCCAAGCTGGACCAGACAATGGGCAGCGGCGACGTGAAGTATCACATGGGTTATGGCAGTGAGGTGCAGACGCCTGCTAATAAAACGGTTCACCTGAAGCTGATGCCCAACCCTTCGCACCTGGAAGCGGTAGACCCGGTGGTAGTTGGTTTTGCCCGCGCAAAAGCGGATGTATTGTACGAAAGTGATTTTGATAAGATATTACCCATCCTCATTCATGGCGACGCTTCTGTAGCCGGACAAGGTATAGTGTATGAAGTGGCGCAGATGAGCGACCTGGAAGGTTATTACACCGGTGGCACGATCCACTTTGTGATCAATAACCAGATCGGCTTCACCACCGATTTTGAAGATGCCCGCAGCGCTGACTACTGTACATCCCTGGCTGCCATGATCCAGGCTCCGGTGATGCACGTGAATGGCGATGATGCAGAGGCAGTGGTAAAATGCGTGGAGATAGCCACCCGCTATCGCCAGGAGTTTAATTCCGATGTATTTATTGATATGGTGTGTTACCGCCGTCATGGTCACAATGAAGGCGATGACCCCAAGTTTACCCAGCCACACCTGTATGCCTTGATTGAAAAGCATGCCAATCCCCGCGAAGAATATACTTCTTACCTGTTGGAAAACGGAGAAGCCGATGCCAAAGAGATGGCCAAGGAGATGGAGAAGAAGTTCTGGGCCGACCTGCAGGAACGCCTGGACGATGTAAAGCAGAATCCTTTGCCCTATCACTACCAACAGCCGGAGCTGGACTGGAAGACCCTGCGCAAAGCCAATGCAGATGATTTTGACCAGAGCCCTTTCACCGCTATTAGTGATGCTGATTTCAAGAAGGTATTTGAAGCCCTCATGAAATGGCCTGATGACTTCAAGCCATTGAAGAAGGTGGAAAAGATACTACAGGATAAAGTAAAGTTGTTTAATGAAGAAGGTAAAATAGACTGGGCTACCGGTGAGCTAATGGCCTACGGCAGCCTGCTGCTGGATGGCAAGGATGTGCGGATGAGCGGACAGGATGTGAAGCGCGGTACTTTCTCGCACCGCCATGCTGTGCTGCGTGATGAGAATACCGATAAGGCCTACAGCCGCCTCAGCAATATTCCCGATGCCAAAGGCAAGTTCAGGATCTATAATTCATTGCTCAGCGAATATGGCGTACTGGGATTTGAATATGGCTATGCCATGGCCAACCCCAATGCCCTGGTATTGTGGGAAGCGCAGTTTGGCGATTTCTGTAATGGCGCCCAAACGATGATTGACCAGTTCATTGCTGCCGGTGAGCAGAAATGGAACCGCATGAATGGTGTGGGCATGTTACTGCCACATGGTTATGAAGGACAGGGACCTGAGCACAGCAGTGCCCGTATGGAAAGGTTCCTGCAGATGTGTGCCGAGCTGAATATGGTAGCTACCAATATTACTACAGCCGCCAACTTCTTCCATGCCCTGCGCAGGCAACTGGCCTGGCCGTTCCGCAAGCCCTGGATCAATTTCTCGCCGAAGGCCAATCTTCGTCACCCCGGTACTTATTCACCACAGCAGGAGTTCCTGCAGGGTGGTTTCAAAGAAGTGATTGACGATGTTTTTGTGGGCGATGCCAACCAGGTGAAAAAGGTATTGTTCTGCAGTGGTAAAGTATATTTTGACCTGGCCGAACGTCAGCAAAAAGAGGACAGAAAAGATACGGCCATCATCCGTGTGGAACAACTGTATCCGCTGCCGCTGAAGCAACTGGAGGCATTGTATGCCAAGTACAGCAAGGCCACCTGGTTCTGGGTACAGGAAGAGCCGCTGAATATGGGCGCTGCGGCTTACCTGCAAATGAACCTGAAGACGATCAATTACGGTGTGATCAGCCGCCAGCCCAGCGCTGCCACGGCCACTGGTTATATGAAGGTGCATGCACAGGAGCAGAGTGAGATAATTGATACGGCGTTTTCTATTTAAAATGAAGTAATTTGCTTGTCGCTGAAATAAAAATGTAACAAAGCTGGTGTACCATAAACTATAAACCAGAAACAAGAAACAGATTTTATGATCGATATTAAAGTTCCGACAGTAGGTGAATCAATCAGCGAAGTGACTTTACTGAAATGGGTAAAGAATGATGGTGATTATGTAGAAAGGGATGAAGTGATAGCTGAGCTGGAAAGCGAAAAAGCAACTTTTGAAGTAAATGCCGAAAAAGCCGGCGTATTAAAGCGTGCCGCCCAGGAAGGAGATACCCTCAATATTGGCGATGTACTGGCTTCAATAGATGAAACAGCTCCCAAACCCGAAGGCGCTGCCGCTTCCAATGGCGCTCCTGCCCCTGCCAAGAAAGAAGAAACCAAGGCTGCTCCCGTAGCTGAAGCAAAACCTGCTTCTACTGCACCGGTAACAGCCGTTTCCAATGATATTAAGGCTACACCTGTAGCTGCAGCCATTATAGCTGACAAGAAAGTAGATCCCAAGTCTGTAACCCCCAGCGGTTACCAGGGCAAGATCGTAAAGGATGATGTGCTGGCTGCTTTGGCCAACCCCGGTAAGGTAACCGGTGGTAAAGCCCTCTTCAACAGGGACCAGCGCCGGGAGAAGATGAGCCAACTGCGTAAGACGATTTCCCGCAGGCTGGTAGAGTCCAAGAATACCACGGCCATGCTCACCACGTTTAACGAGGCTGACATGACCCGCATTATGGAGATCCGTAACAAGTACAAGGATAAATTTAAAGAGTCACACGGTGTGGGCCTGGGCTTTATGAGCTTCTTTGCCAAAGCCTGTTCCATCGCCTTACAGGATTGGCCGGCTGTGAATGCTTATATTGATGGCGACCAACTGGTGTATCATGATTACTGCGATATTTCCATCGCGGTGTCTACCCCCCGCGGCCTGACAGTACCTGTTATCCGCAACGTAGAAAGCCTCAGCATGGCCGATATAGAAAAGAAGGTCATTGAGCTGGCCGGCAAAGCCCGTGACAATAAGCTTTCCATGGAAGAGTTACAGGGCGGTACTTTCACCATCACCAATGGTGGCGTATTTGGCTCGCTGATGAGCACACCGATCATCAACCTGCCGCAGAGCGCTATCCTGGGCATGCACAAGATACAGGAACGCCCGATGGCTATTAACGGACAGGTAGTGGTGAGGCCCATGATGTACCTGGCGCTCAGCTATGACCACCGTATTATTGATGGCCGTGAGTCGGTGAGCTTCCTGGTAAGGGTGAAGGAGTTACTGGAAAATCCTGAACTGTTGTTGTTTGGTAAAGACCCGGTGAAGTCCTTGCTGGAATTATAATTTACCCGATAAGTCATTATATGCAAAGCGCCCCGTCACATGGTGGGGCGCTTTTCTTTTGGAGATATGCTGAGGGGTTGCGTAAATAAAGTAGTATTATACAATCCTTTCGCTCAGGGCTTTGGCGATGGCTTCCTTGCCACAGTTGACATGGAGCTTCTGGTAGATGTTTTTCAGGTGGGCGCGTACGGTGTCGAAAGCCAGTTTCATTTCCGATGCAATGAGTTTAATGCTGTATCCTTTGGACAGCCATTGCAGTACTTCTATTTCCCGGGGCGAGAGGTTGTATTTATTGGCTTCCGGCTTTGACTGGAAAGTGCTCAATACTTTTTTGGCGATGGTGGGCGACATGGGCGCGCCTCCTTCCAGTACTTCCTGTATAGCATCGAAGAGCCTGGCCGGTGGCGTCTTTTTCAGGAGGTAGCCATTGGCGCCGGCGCAGAGGCACTGGAAGAGCTTTTCATCATCTTCAAAAACGGTGTACATGATCACTGCCGTTTTGGGTTGCGCTTCCTTGATCAATTGTACGCCCCGGATGCCCGATTCGCCCGGCATATCAATGTCCATGAGTACTACATCGGGCTTGTATACCCGTGCAATATTGGCGGCATCATTACAGGTATTGTAATCGCCTACCACATCGTAATCATTCATTTTTAAGAGGTAGGCCAGCGATTCCCGCAGCCTGTCGTTATCTTCAAAAATGGCAATCCTGGCTATCATACCCTAAAGGTAAGATTCTGGTACTACTAAGTGGTATCGCTCATTTGAGGGATGAAACCGGATACAGGGACCGCTGGCCGTAAACCGGCTGGTTATCTCGCAAACCAATAGGCCGCAGAGGTCTCCTTGATACCGTTGCATCCATTCTGGTCGGATGCTGTAAACCAGGGAGTACGGCTATCATCCCAGAGACCGAATAAATAGGCAATGTCCTTATCAACATCAAATTTGCCCAGGTTATTGGTGACCACTGATCCCAATGGTTTGGGGTCGGAAGACAAGGGTAAGGGTTGATTGTTTACAAAAAAATAGACCCTGGTGCCCGGGCGAAACCCTTCCCCTTTTAAGGTGAACCTTGTTAATGTTTGAAATCGTTTAGGAATAACATCGAGGGTTGATCTGCAAGGGGGATTGTCATTACAGCCTGTTATTGTAACTGTCAATATTACCGAGGTTATGACCAACCCTAAAGTTGATGGAATGCTTTGCTTTTTCATGCTACATTTATATTAATTATTAGGAATAACCCATACGCGGGTGTTCGATGCAAATGTTCGGAAAAAGAGAAGCGGTTGTCAATCGTCTTTAACGGGTAACGCAATGTAGTATTGAAATAGGACAGGCCCTATGTATTAAGGGGATACATTTTTTATACCACGAAGCGGTAATACTCATATAGGAATAGCTTCCATTTTATCACTGTATGAGGAAAGAAATAGTTGTGCAGGTACCATTGCCGGGAGTGGATTGTATTTTTATGGAACCATTCCATTTCTGCACCCGCTGACGCATGTTCTTCAATCCATTCCGGTGGGTAGTTTGTGTGATATCAAAACCCTTGCCATCATCCTCAATAGTCATGCGCAATTGATTATGTTCCAACCATACACGGATAGACACATTTCTTGCAGCAGCATGTTTGTAGATGTTGTTAATAGCTTCCTTAAATAGCAGGAAACAATCCCGGCGCTGCTCCATATTCAATTTGCGCTTTGCAAAATGTTCATCGAGTTGCAAAGTGTAATGGATGTTGGCGCCATCAAAGATCTCGGCTGCATAGCGCCGCATACGGGCTACGGTTTGTTCCAGTGTATCATTGTTGGTATTGATGCTCCATACAATGTCATCCAGGGCTTGGCTTGAGTTGTGTACTTCCTCGGAAATACGGTTGAGGAATAGCTCCGCTTCTTCCTGCTGTTTCAGCTTTTGGCGACTTAACTCTGATAGGATGTTGATATTGGTTAGGGTAGATCCTATATCATCATGCAGGTCGGTGGCAATGCGGTTCCGCACTTTTTGCATAGCGATCAACTGGTTAATACGATACTGGTACAGCAGGTAGAGGAAGGTGCCCAGCGCCAACACGCACAGGCCGATAAACCACCATGTTTTCCAGAAGGGCGGCGTGATGATGATGGAAAGGGTGGCCAGGGGATCATCTTTGCTAACAGTCTGTCCCAATGCCCGGACCCTGAAAGTGTATTCTCCCGGTGGAATGTTGGTGTATGCTGCATAGCTCCTGTTGCCTGCATCAATCCAGTTCTTGTCGTAAGGGTATAACTGGTAGTAATAACTGAATTTACCCGGCGCTACAAAGTCCAGGGCAGCAAAGTTAAAAGAGAGTGAGTTCTGATGCCAGGCCAGCTTTAGTATTTTTTTATAGGTGATAGACGTATCTCCTTTCCAGGATTCATTATTAATGGTAGCCTGGGTAATGACAACCGGCGGGTATGGATTTTTAACCAGGTCATTGAATTTGGCCGGGTCAAACCAGTTAAGGCCATTTGTACCGCCGAAATACAAGGTGCCATCGGTATCCGCATAATAAGCGCCCGTATTGAATTCATTACCCTGCAAACCGTCTTCTACCGTAAACAAACTAAAATGAGTGCGGTTGGTCTGCTCCAGGTCGGCCGGAGGCATAAAACGGGTAATTCCTTTATTGGTGCTCATCCATAAAGCACCTTGCCTGTCAGGAACAATGCTATAGATCGTATTGTTGGGCAAACCTTTATTTTCATTAATCGTATAGGACCTCGCCGAAACAATATCATAAATGATCATTCCCTCTCCAAGTGTACCGATCCATAATAACGGAGATTGGAAGTAAATGCATTTCAGGATATAACTCTGACGCTTGACATGTTGTAGTATTATTTCAGTAGGCAGGATAGAAAAGTCTTCGGTGTTGATATTGTAGAATTGTATGCCTTCGTTTTCAAATCCCAGGCATAATACCGAATCACTGATGGGTGTAATGGCGCGGACGTTATTGTCGGCAATGCTATTGGGATCAGCAGGGTTGTGCCTGAAGTTTTTGATCAATCCCTGCTGCTTATCCAATAAGCAAAGGCCCGCATTCCGCGTACCCAGCCAGGCCCTGTTACTACCGGCTGCCTGCATGCACCATACAGTATGATCTGGCAGCCAGGACTTCCCTTTACCTTGTGGGATAAAAGCAGTTTTGATGCTTTTGGTTTGCCTGTCTATGATCAAAAGTCCATTATCCTGTGTGCCCACCCAGGTGTCATTGGCATCAGCATGCAGGGAAACAATTCGCTCGCTGCTGTCGGCCCTGCGTGCAGCCGCCAGCAGGTTTACCCGGGTCAATTTATGGTTACCTATATCGGTTGCATAGCTAAGGCCACTGTAGGAAGTGCCAATCCATATGCCTCCTTCAGGGTCGATAGTGATAGCACGCACCTGTTCTATCGGTATGTTTTTGGGTAAAGCCTTTTTGGAGAGCAGGGAGAAAATGTTCAGGCGCTTATCATACAGGCTCACACCGCCTCCGTCGGTACCTACCCACATGCCGCCCAGCTTGTCGGGCTGGATACAAAGCACATCATTATAACTCAATGAACCAGGTTTGTCATCATCCGATTTGAATTGTCGCACGGTGGCATCTTTCATATTGATAATGTACAATCCGTTGCTCAATGTGCCTACCCATAAGCACCCTTCCTCATCAGTTCTTATTGCCTGTATCACCAGGTTGGCAGGCAGGGCTTGCAGGCTATTAAAACCGGTAAATGGCCTGAATGCAGTATCCCGGGGGCTTTTTACGTAGAGTCCTTTGGCATAGGTGCCCACCCACAGGTTGCCGGTGGCATCTTCTTCCAATACACTACAGGAAATAAAGGGAGCGGTTGTACGGTACAGGAACCGGGTTGTTTTTGACTGGCCCGGTGTAATAACAGTAATGCCATTATTGGTAAGCACCCAGCTTTGTTTATTACGGCTTTGAAAGATGAACTGAATGCTGTCGCTATTCAGTGGGCCATTGCGTTTGGTATAATGGATGGTTTTACGGGTGGCGGTATCATGGTAAAACAGTCCATCCCTTTCCGTGCCTATCCAGAGCGCTCCCTTTTCATCCTGCCGGAAGCAGCTCACCGGCGGCAGTATAGTTCCTGAAGAGAGGGCTTTATAAGGAGTGGAGGAATCATTATACAGGTTGAATCTTTCCAGCCTGCCCCCACTGGTAATAAGCCACAGGTCATGGTTGATACCTGGAATGATCTTTCCCAGCCGGCTATAGGCAGGGGTAGTGATATCGTCAAAATTCTTCCGGAAGATCGCAAATCCTTTACCATCATAGCGGTTTAATCCATCCTGTGTGGCAAACCATAAAAAGCCTTTCCCGTCATTGGCAATATCAATGACGCTGTTTTGTGAAAGCCCCTGGTTAATATCAATAGTCCGGAAGGAATAGGTAGCCTGTTGTGCCGCAGCATGGATATGCAGGAGCAAAATACACCATATAGAGAGCCTTGTATGCATGGGATAAGCAGGATCGGGAGTCAAATTACTGGAATTTATTGGGATTGTTTCTGGAGGTTTTAGCCGGGAAGGCGGAAAGGCGGGAAGGGCTTCGACAGGCTCAGCCTAGCCTGACAAACAGCCCTCACTATTCATTATCTTGCACGGGATGAAATTTTTTGCTCATCTGAATACAGCGGTACAGGTTCTTACAGGTTACAAAGGGCAGCAGCCCTTCGGCATTTTTATTAAGGACTTCTTCAAACAGGATAAGAAGTATGGCTCGCGCGACCGGAAGAGCATCAGCCATCTCTGTTATTGTTATTTCCGGTTGGGAAAAGTATTGCCGGATATGCCGGTGGAAGAGAGGATAGTGGTGGGATTGTTCCTGTGCTCCAGCGCGCCCAATGAGATGCTGGGACAATTGAAGCCGGAATGGAATGCGGCAGCAGCGTTGAGTGTGGAGGAGAAATGTTCAATGCTCAATGCTCTCCCGATAGCTATCGGGACCGTTCTCAATATTTTTCCCTGGAAAGAAGCCCTCAGCGGGGGACTGGATCATGCTGCGTTCTGTAATTCTTTCCTTGTACAGCCTCACCTGTTCCTGCGCATAAGACCGGGTAAACAGGCCGTAGTACAGCAAAAGCTGGAAGCGGCGGGTATCCTGTCTACCCGATTGAATGAAAGTTGTATTGCCTTGCCCAATGCGTCGAAGGTGGATGAGGTGATCCGGCTTAATAAAGAGGCGGTGATACAGGATTACAGTTCACAAAGGGTAGGGGAGTTTCTGCTACCTTCCAAGTCCGGAATTGCTGTGTGGGATTGTTGTGCGGCCAGTGGGGGTAAGTCTATCCTGGCCTGGGATGTGTTAGGTCCTCTTGACCTTACTGTTTCCGATGTGCGGGAATCCATTATTGCCAATCTGAAAAAACGCTTTGCCGAAGCCGGTATCAATAAGTATAAATCGTTTGTTGCTGATCTTAGTGATCCCCGTTCATTCCTGCCTGTTGAGATAAGACCTGATCTCATTATTGCCGATGTTCCCTGTTCGGGATCCGGTACCTGGAGCCGTACGCCGGAGCAGTTGTATTATTTCGATATAGCCGCCATTCAACGCTATAGCAGTCTGCAAAAGAAGATCGTGCACCGTGTATGGGAAAAGCTGAACCCCGGCGGTCACCTGCTGTATATTACCTGTTCTGTATTTAAAGCCGAAAATGAGGAGGTGGTAAACTTTATGCAGCAACAGTTTTCCCTACAGGTTGTAAAGATGGAATTACTAAAAGGATATGATCAGCAGGCTGATAGTATGTTTGCGGCGTTGATGCGAAAGCTGTAATGGCTGGGGTGGCAAGGCTACAAAACGGCGATATCAGGTGATGGGGTGACTATTGAGGCGTATGTTCTTTGGTCTCGGGCAGGTTGAGTGAAGGCCATCTATGTGTTCAAAGAGGGTATCATCTATGCTGTTCCACATCGGGTCCAGAATGAAATCTATACCTTCTCTGCGTGCAAGTTTGGACGCAGGGACAAAATCAGCATCTCCGGAAATTAAGATTATCTGGCTAACAAATTTTTTTAAGGTGAGGGTAGCTATATCAACGCCAATTTTCATATCAATGCCTTTCTGGCGTAAGTCATAGGACACATCGGTGTCCTTTAAGTTGGCGATGGTTATTTTTCCATCAATCAGGTCTTTAGTCAATCCGGGCTTCAGTGACCAGTTTTTAGAATCTTTTATCATGCCAAGCCTCAATGCTATTTTCCTTTTTTTCTTTAGTTCTTCAAAGAAGGTCAGCCGGAACTTATACTGGTCGGTTTTGCTAAAGTCTATTATTTTTTTAGTTACCGGGTTATGTACTTTCTTATCAAAAGGAATGCAGTCATAATAGAATATACGGTAAAGGTTGTCGCCTGCACGCAGATGCTTGCGCGCCAAGGTATAAAGATTTACGGCAACCATTTCGGGAGTATGATCCCTGGATGTGTTAATAAGCGTATTGTATCGTTTAAGGAAAAAACTTCCGTCTATTAATATAGCGACGGAATGCTTGTGGTGAGGCATGCAAATCGCAGTTAGAGGTAAAAAAAATTGCTCCTGGGTAGGGCATTCTCGCTATGAAGTAAAAAGATAACAATTGAGAAATGCGTAAGCCAGGAGCACTATGGTACAATAAAGATAAAGGAGAAAAAATATATAACAAAATAATATTTGAAAAATATTGCTCCCTGTTTAGTTATGCCAGGTTTTATGGCATTTTTAATACCTGCTGGCCATAAAAGCGCTTACTGCCATCGTATAGTGAGACCCGGTACATGCCGCTCTGCCAGCCGGAGGTATAGATGGGCCAGCTAAAGTAGCCAGCGGGCTTGTTGATGACACGCTTATAGATGACCCTGCCCAGCATATCAGTTACCTGTATGCCCATATTGTTGATGATGCCCGGTGTATTGAGCACGATAGTGAACTGCTGATTAAAAGGACTGGGCAATATGCGGATGGTATTGGCCGGGAAGCAAACTGTGTTGACAGCTTGTTGCACCGTACCTATTTGAAAAGTGGTATCTGTGCCAATAGATTGAACGATGGTGTATGCTGCGAGACCATTGCCAGGTGTAGTAATGGTATCCTGCAGGGTATAGCTGTTGGCTTTGAACATTAAGGAAGCGGAGGCAACCTGTTTAATAGGAGTGAAGGTGATCTCGCCAGGCAGCTTTCGTGCGATGATATAGGTTACACTGGTATCATCTTTACTGCTCCATTGCAGGTTTACCACACAATTGTTAAGCGTACTGCCGGTTGTAGCCTGTTGTTCCAATAAGGAAACGAGGGCTTTCTTAAAGTCGGGCAATCCATAGCCAAAGCGGTTATCCGGTGCATTGTATTTGTGTGCACTCTTTTGTACCGCCTCAATGATCTGCATGTTGCTTAGTTCGGGGAAAGCCTGCCATAAGCAAGCTATCAGGCCAGCTATGTTGGGATTGGAAAGAGAAGTACCATTGCTGGATGCCGGTGCGCCGGTGAGGCCGGCAAATACAGTGCCCTGGCCTACAGATACAATATTGGGTTTTACCCGGCCTGCGCCGTTTGGCCCCCAACTGCTGAAGGAAGCAATAGCGCCACTGGCATTGGTAGCTCCTACCGCCACCACACTGTCGCCATCGGCAGGACAGGATACAAATTTAAGGTCATCGGTTCTGGAGCCATTGTTACCGGCACTGTTCATAACGATGATGCCTTTGCGTGCAGCATAGTCGGCGGCACGGGTAATAATGGAGGTATTGCCATCGCGTTGCGCGTAGCTGTGATCGAAGGCAGGATCATCAAAGTCAACATA
Source organism: Paraflavitalea devenefica (assembly GCF_011759375.1). Classification (NCBI taxonomy): domain Bacteria; kingdom Pseudomonadati; phylum Bacteroidota; class Chitinophagia; order Chitinophagales; family Chitinophagaceae; genus Paraflavitalea; species Paraflavitalea devenefica. The sequence continues at coordinate 141,187 of NZ_JAARML010000003.1, forward strand.
CCCGAGTGAGGAAGAGATCATATCGGCGCCGGCGCTGTCGGCAAATTCTGCTCCTGCCGCCCAGTATTGTTCTTCTACCGGGTATTCTGATGCGGCATCTTCCGTACGTAACAGCCAGTAGTTCGCATGCGGCGCTGTGCCTACAATGATCCCAGGCCTGTTGGCCGACATGATGCTGAAGCAATAAAGGCCATGGGTATGATCTTCTGTAACACTGCTTTCATTGTTCACATAATCCCAGGTACCTAATATGCGGTTCTGTAAACGTACACTGTCAATGGCCGGGTTGGTGGTATAGTTGCGGAACCCTGCATCCAGTACGGCTATGGTAATACCGTTGCCGGTAAGACCATGGTTGTGCAGGTATTCGCCGCGGTGAATATGGATCTGGTTGTAATTACTGCCATAGTTCAGGGCATCTGCACCGTTGACCCCTGCTGCCTGATCAATTGTTGCCTGGTCTAATGGGGTAATTGTTTCCGTGAATTTATTGGAGGTGTACTGCCTGCCGCCTGCCTGTGTTCTTAGTCCTATAGCCCCGGCAGCCTTTACAAAAGGAAAGCTGTTGATCTTAGCCAATGCGGCAGCATCGGTAGTCCGGATCAATACCTGGTTCAACCATTTGGAAGTATTGAGAATAGTAACAGTAGAGATCGCCCGGAGGCTATCGAGGTAGGCCGCTGATACCGGCAGATCGGTAGAATCTATGGAGATATGCTGTTTTGTTCTGCGCTCAAGGGCCTTGGCCGAGAGGTAGGTGGCGGGATTGGCCAAGGTATGCGTGGTCCCTTTTTTGTCTGTAAACTGGACGATGTAACGGGAATATTGGGCCCCGGCAGTAACACAAATACCTATAAGCGCTATAAGCGTAAAGATCTTCTTCATGCAGATTTGTTTTGTAATTGCCTGCTGTAAAGAAAGGAGTGGCTGCCGGTTAATTATGGTCTAAGATCGTTAACCTGATTCCAAAGCCGACCCTTTGGCCATCGTTGGTAACCGGTGGCTGGTATTCCCATATCGCTACTTCTTTATAGATGAGCCCGATATTTTTGGCATATTTCTCTACCCAAACGGTCTTTTGGGCAATCATGTCCGGATTTAGAATAGGCACGTTGGACGAATCCTGTACCTGTGTAACGGTAACCGTGCTGTCGTAATTTTTTCCATTCAGTTCGATGGTGGCGCCTGCCTCTTCATAGGTATAGTCCCAGAGATGGATGTTCATGGCTGCGGTGAATTCGTATTGGTTGAAAGGCTCATCTGGCAAATAACCATTGCCTGTCCAGCTAAAGCCTTCTTTCATGGGACTTTGCAGTTTTATAAAACGAAGGTTGTTTTCGTATATTTCCAGGTAATTGTCGCCCGGTACTATTTCGTAGTCGATGTTGGCTTTCCAGTCATTTTCATTGGTGCTGTTGATATCGCGCAGGTAACGTTGTACCCGCCATGCCTGCCGGCCTAACTGATCGGTAGTAACTCCTTCCACCACGTCCTTAGCCTGGTAGGATACAATGAGCTCATCCAACCCGTAGTTGACAAAACGGAGCGAGTCTAACTGGTAGATGATGTATTTCCCCTGTTCCAACTGCGCATAGGCTGCCGGCTTATCATATACTGTATCGTCGGTCTTTTTTTCGCAACTGTTCAGTACTGCGAGGAACAACAGGCAGGCGCACCATTGTATCAGGGTAAAGCATTTTTTCATGATAAACCGGTTAGATTCTATGGATATTGATAACGTCTCAGCGCATTATTTATTGCCTGAAAATCAGGTCTGAAGGAACCTCTACAGCATGGGTGTTCCTCTTTGAATGATGCCTCCGCCAATAACATCATCCCCCTCATAAAATACAGCACTTTGCCCCGGGGCTACCCCTTTGGCATCTTCATAAAAACGTACCATTACCCCCTTTTCATGGGTATAAAGGTTTGATAATGTACCCTTATCCTTGTAACGGATCTTGGTAATGGCTTCCATGCCGTCGGTTACGCCATCATATTTGAGCCAGTTGATCTTGCTCACGAGCATATCATGGCGGTTCAGGTCGGCCTCATCGCCCAGCATAACGGTATTGGTTTCGGGGATGATATTGGTCACATATACCGGCTTGCCGAAGGCAATGTCCAGCCCTTTGCGTTGCCCGATGGTATAGAAGGGATAACCCTTGTGCTTGCCCAGTATTTTGCCCTCTTTATCTACAAAGTTGCCGCCTGCTACCTGTTGTTCCAGCCCTTCCACCCGGCGTTTGAGGAAGCCGCGGTAGTCATTGTCCGGTACAAAGCAGATCTCATAGCTCTCACTTTTTTTGGCCAGCTCCGGATAACCATAATCCAATGCCATCTGGCGTATTTCGGGCTTGCGGTATTGACCTAGCGGCAGCATGGTGCGGGCCAGCAGGTCCTGCTGGAGTCCCCACAGTACATAGCTCTGGTCTTTCAGTTCGTCGGCCCCTTTGCTGATGTAATAGCGGCCATTGGCATGCTGGTGTATATTACCATAATGACCCGTTGCAATGTATTCACAATCAAGTGCATCGGCGCGCTTCAACAGCGCCCGCCACTTGATATGGGTGTTGCACATGACGCAGGGATTGGGGGTGCGGCCTGCCAGGTATTCATCTACAAAATTATCGATCACAAAGTCGCCGAACTCTTCCCGGATATCCAGTATAAAATGCGGAAAACCATGCTGTACGGCGGCCATCCGGGCGTCGTTGAAAGAGTCTACGTTACAGCAGCCTGTTTCTTTCTTACTACCTCCGCTGGCGGCATAATCCCATGTTTTCATGGTGATGCCCACCACCTCATAGCCCTGATCATTGAGCATGAGTGCGGCCACGGTACTGTCAATACCGCCGCTCATAGCTACCAGGACTTTCCCTTTACGACTCATTGTTGCTTTTGTTTGGTATGGAGAATAACAGGCAAATATACAAACTGTTCGGTGGGTTCTGGTTGCCGGGTACCGGTTGCTGGTTACAGGGGGCTCTTTACGGTTGGCGGGAAAGTGTAATAAATTCATAATCAATAAACTCTTGTTATTCCAAAAGAATCCTAACTTTTGTGGCGGCTATTATGGCCTGTTTTATATGAAGCACATTTTTATCCTTTTTGTTACTGCCTGCCTGGCCCTTTCCGCCACCGCCCAACGGGCCCGGAAAGCTGTTTTTATGATCGTAGATGGTATTCCTGCCGATGTGTTAGAGAAAGTGGCCACGCCTGTATTGGACAGTATTGCCAAAGTGGGTGGCTATGCCCGCGCCTATGTGGGCGGTGAAAAGGGCGGCTATTCCCAAACACCTACTATTTCTGCCGTAGGGTATAATAGCCTGCTCACGGGCACCTGGGTGAATAAGCACAATGTGTGGGGCAATGATATCAAGGCGCCGAACTATGCTTACCACAACCTGTTCAGGCTGATGGAAACGCAATACCCGGCTAAGAAAACGGCCATATTCTCTACCTGGCTCGATAACCGTACGAAGCTGGTGGGGGAGGGATTGCCGGCTGCGGGCAATATTCGACTGGACCATTATGTTGACGGGTTGGAGCTGGATACGGTGCGTTATCCGCATGATAAGGACAGTCGTTATATTCATTTGATAGATGAAGAAGTGACCAACCAGACCGCTGCCTATATCAGGACTGAAGCGCCCGACCTTACGTGGGTGTACCTGGAATATACCGATGATATGGGACACCGTTATGGTGATGGCGACCGTATGTATAAAGCGGTGGAGATGATGGATAACCAGGTGGGCCGCATCTGGCAGTCGATGGAATACCGCCGGAAACAGTTTAAAGAAGACTGGGTGATTTATATTACTACCGACCATGGGCGCGACAGTACCACGGGAAAAAATCATGGTGGCCAAAGCACCCGTGAACGGACTACCTGGATAGTGACGAGTGCGCAACAATTAAATGATTATTTCCGTAAGCACCAGCCAGGCATTGTAGATATTATGCCTTCTGTTGCTTCTTTTCTTCACCTGACTCCTGCCCGTGCGCAGCAGATGGAGATTGATGGCGTATCGCTTACCGGTAAGGTGTCGGCTGTACAGCCGCAGGCAGTATATGACAATGGCAAGATCCATGTGCAGTGGAAGGCTTTGGAAAAAAAGGGTGATGTGAAGATATGGGTGGCTACTACCAACCGTTTTAAAGAGGGCGGTTCGGATGATTATACATTGATGACTACTACCCCACTTCAAAAAGGAGCGGCCACAATTGATGTGAGCCAGTTGCCTGCTGATTTTTATAAGATCGTTATTGAAGCGCCGCACAATATGCTGAACCGCTGGATTGTGTTGAAGAACAAGCAATAACCGGATTGCGTTAAGGTGAGACTCCGCAGTGCGGAGCAAGCTCTGTCAGGTCTTTGTCTGTCTACACACATGTTATTAACACAAAAAATACTATTTATGGTTACCGTTGCAGGAAGCTGTAAATTGCCTGTTCAAATAATTAGTACGAAGCTAAAAATTATTAAGTATGATTAAGTTAACAGCAATCGGTAACCTGGGTAAGGATTGTGTTACCAACACAGTGAATGGTAAGAATGTAATCAACTTCAACGTAGCGCATACCGAGAAGTTCCGCGATGCCCAGGGCAACCAGAAAGATAAAACGATCTGGGTGGAATGTGCTTACTGGACCGACCGTACGGGTATTGCGCCTTACCTGCGTAAAGGCACCCAGGTGTATGTAGAAGGAACGCCTGATATCAGGACTTATTCCAAGAATGATGGTACTACCGGTGTGTCGCTTACTTTACGTGTGCTGAGTGTGCAATTGCTTGGCAGCCGTGGTGAAGGTGGTGATAGCCAGGGTGGTGGTTACAGCAGCGGCAATAGTTATGCAGCTCCTGCCAGTAGCGCTGCTCCTGCAGCAGCAGGTGGCGGTAATTACAGCGAGCCGATGGACGACCTGCCTTTCTAAAGTTACTAACCCACTGTTTTATAGTTTAAGTGTATGCCCCCGTATTGCGGGGGCATTTTTATTTTATCTCAATGGTCTCATTCAGTTTGTGCATTTCCAGGATAGTAGTAGTGTCTGTTTCCCGGTACATGGGTACAAATTTCCTGTTGAATATGATCTCCTGGTGGGTATAGGAAGTACGCCTGAGTACAATATTGGAGAATACATCGTCAAATCCCTTTACCAATACATATAATTCCACATCCGCTTCTTTTAGTTCCTGTTCTGTTAAACCCAGTAAAGGGCTTTGCTCATCAATAGGGTGCACTACTGTCCAGTTCATGGGAAGGCTTTGTACCTTATTGCGTTCCAACGGAAGATCAAAAAATTTATAAACAGCTTTGCTGTTCTCCTGTACCAGCAGGGCTATGGTTGCTTTTACTTCCACATCAGTTAACGTATGGTGGTCTTTGTAGCAGGCAAAACGGAACATCAGCCCGGTTTTATCTTTATAAGGTGCAATAACAGCATTGTCACTGAATGCCAGGTAAGCGCGTGGTTTGGAAAACCGCCCATAGATAAGGCCGGTAAAGATAGCGAGGGATAAAAAGCCATTCAGGGATTCGAGGGATGCCACAAAGTTGGCTCCATCACCTATCGGATTTACACGTCCATAGCCTACTGTGGTGAATGTTTCGGTACTGAAAAAGTACAGTTCTTTGAATACCTGCCATTGATCGGTAGTGCTGAGCATGCCGGTAAACTGGCCCGGACCCAATATGAAATAGACGAGCGTATATAGCAGGTTAATAGCAATAAAGAACAGGATGATCACGGTGACAAACTTCCAGGAAGGCAGGTGCAACATGGTATGGTAAATGCTGATCCTATCCCGCAATGGTCGACCGACCTTTTGCAGGTTGAAAGAACCATCCCTGTTGACAAAGCGCCCTCCTTTGTTGTTGGTGTTGCTCCCGAAGCCAGTATCGTCGTTAATATTAGAAGAAGGATTAACGCGTTTTATAGCAGACATAACAAAATTATTTGACGGCAAAGCTACCTCAAATAATCTTTCGCTATATTGATATGCTTTATTACAAAAGACAGGCGAAGCCTGGTGTATTTGCAGTCAGGCCATTTCTTTTAATAATATGAATATCCGCACAAAAAAACTATTGGTCAACACACTTATCATTATAACAGCCTTTTATGTAGTTATCTGCTGTCTGGCTTATTTCCTGCAGGAGAAGCTGATCTTCTTCCCGGAGAAGCTTTCAAAGGACCATCGCTTCAGGTTTGATCAACCCTTTCAGGAAATGTCATTTACGATGAAAGACGGCAAGTTGGTGAACGGGGTGTTATTCAAAGCTGATAGTTCCCGCGGACTTATTTTCTACCTGCATGGCAACGCCGGTTCGCTGGATGGCTGGGGTGAGGTGGCAACGTTTTACACAGATGCAGGATATGATCTTTTTATGCTGGACTACCGGGGATATGGAAAAAGCGAAGGAGTGATCAGCAGCCAAAACCAGTTCTATAGTGATGTTCAATCTGTTTATGACAGTATTAAAACTGCTTACCAGGAAGATTCAATCATTATTCTTGGATATTCCATTGGTACAGGCGCTGCTACCCGGCTGGCATCCCGGCGCAAAGCACGAATGTTGCTATTACAGGCTCCTTATTACAGTCTTACCCACATGATGCGAAGCCACTATCCGTTTTTGCCTCCTTTTCTCCTTAAATATAAGTTTGAAACCAATCAATTCCTCCCCCAATGTAAAATGCCTGTTGTGCTCTTCCATGGTGACGCCGACGAGGTGATATCCTATGAGTCATCTGTAAAATTAAGCAAGCTCTTCAAAGAAAAGGACACGTTAATTACCCTGCAAGGCGCCGGGCATAATGGAATGAGTGAACGCGATGATTACCGGGAGGCCTTTATACAAATAGTACAAAGATCATTCTGACAGCTTTCTTATAAAAAAGGAAATTGGTTAGCGATATACAGTTCATGCCCCCGTTTCACCAGTTCACACCTTTCATTCATTGTGTTGGGCCATAAACGCCGGTAATTTGCCCCTGTTATCCGGATCGTAAACATTGTATCAATTATTTATCAGCTATGAGAAAGATCATTTTAGTAACCGGCGCTACCGGTGCACAAGGGGGAAGTATAGCCAACGCTTTACTGCAAAACAAGAAATTTACTATCCGTATTCTTACCAGGAATGTTCAGTCTGACAGCGCAAAAGCATTGCAACAGGCAGGAGCCGAAATAGCAGCAGGTGATTTTGATAACATCGAAAGCCTGCAGCAGGCTTTGAAAGATGTGTATGGTGTTTTTGGAGTTACCAACTTCTGGGAACATTTTGGAAAAGAATACCAGCAAGGCAAAAACCTTATTGATGCGGTGAAGCAGGCGGGCATTCAGCATTTTGTGTACAGCTCATTGCCCGATTACAATAAGTTGAGTGGTGGCAGGCTACCTGTTCCTCATTGCGATATGAAAGCCGCGTTAAAAGAGTACACGAAGGAAATGCAATTGCCGGCTACATTTGTCGAGATCGCATTTTATTATGAGAATTTCTTCAGTTTCTTCCAATTGCAAAAAGATGAACATGACCGTTTTTATTTTGGTTTTCCACAGGGAGATACCAAACTTTCTATGGTTAGTGTGGAGGATTTTGGCACTGTGGTAGCTTCCATTTTTGACCATCCCCAGGAATATATGGGTAGAACAGTAGGCGTGGTGGGTGAAGATCTGACTTGTGCAGAATATGCACAGATCTTTTCAAAGGTATTGGAGCGGGATGTCTATTTTAATTACATTCCCAGGGATACGTATGCCGCATTTGGATTCTCCGGCGCAGAAGAATTGGCCAACATGTTTGAAGTACAACGCCTGTACATTCCCCAACGACAATTGGATTTGATTGAAAGCTATGGATTAAACCCATCTATGCAAAGATTTGAAAGCTGGGTACGTAAGAATAAAGGAGCGTTTATGAATAGGATTGATGAACAGTTGAGAATGGTAGCCGGTTAATGCATCCATTCCTCATGTCATCACATATTCGGTCCACGGATAAGTAGTAAGTGCTGCATTGTATTGCCGTCGGAGCCTTCGTTCTTCGAGCCGGTAAGCATAAAGCCGGTGCGGCAGTTTCTTTTCCGGTGTTGGATTGATCAGGTCTTGCAGTGTACTTTTTAACCGCTTTGATCCGCGGCGGTAAGGCATCCGGATTTGCACCACTTCGGGTTCGGCAGGCGGTACTTCCCGGCCGGTATATTGTTTGGTGAGGTAAGCTATAATATCTGCTTCCTTCCACTCGTACTTTAGCCAGGTCATGGCTTCGCCAGTGAGCTTGCGGTACAGGGCATGTTGTCTGCGTTCTGCCGGCAGGGCGGTATATACTGCTGAACCTATGCGGGAGGCTTTGGCCAGCAGACGGGCATACTCCATGGTCTTGCGGAAGGCCGGGTCTTTCTTTACCCTTTTGCCAGTCAGTGAGCTACGGGTACGTATAAAATACCTTCCATACATCTTGTAGATGCAAACGGGACCAATGGTTCCCGTAATGGGCGGTATGCCGGTAAATCTTGCCATATATATTGAAATTGAAATTAATAAATATTGACTGTCAGGGCAATACCCTGAAGTGGGTATATTGGCAGGGTAGTGCCAACTTTGTGTGATCCTTGTTCTATCCTTGTAGGTTAAAGCGCACTCAATATATAGTTGGTACAAGGATGAAAGAAGGATTGGGCGAGGCTTGCATAGGGGAAACTCATGCCCGGAAACCTGGCAGGTTTTGCCACAATCTGTGGCTAAGCGAGATCCGTCAGGTCTCAGTGACCGCTTGTCCTCCGACTATCCTCCGGCTAAGCGCCGGGGTAAAGGCGCACTTTAAATGTCCCACCCAGGTGTACCAGTACAGGGCATCTGTATTACTTCCCTCGTTCATAGGCTTTTACATAGCGCTCCAGTTCGGCGCGGGTGACGGGTGCCTGCTGGTCATCGAGGTTAATGACAAAGAGATAGCCTTTGTTGCCGGGCGTGGCCATGAAAGTGCTCACGAGGTTGAACTGCTCACTTACCAACAGGCGGCCATTGGAAACATTCCATAGTTCTTTGGCGCAAAGACAACCATTGGTAGGCGTGAGCGGATACCAGGGCTTGTTTTTGAAGTATTCCGGGTCGATGGTAGTGCCGTGGGCAATGATCTCCGTGCGGCCAATGAGACCAGCATAAAAGGCTTCGGTAGCCGGTGTGTATTTTCTCCAGGCCGGTGGTAATAGTTCAAGGTAAGCCTGCATGGAATCCCGGGTGCTGTCCCAATGCTCCCAGGGCGGTAGCTGGAAGTATTTATCCCAGTTGCTTTCATTGGGCATCACGAGTTGAAGATTGGGTGTAGGCCCTATGAATGTATTGCCCGATACAGCAGTGCCCTGTATGCTGTAGATGCCCTGCGGGGTGCTGCCATTGGTAATGAAGTAAGGCAGGTTGGAAGCAGAACGTGCCAGTTGCTCAAAGATCATTAAACGGCCATCGGGATGCCGCATGAAGCGGCCGGTCACATCCTGTACAATAGCAAGGCCTGGATAATCGCGGTTCCAGCGTTGAAAGGAGTAGATGGTTTTTTGTTTGCGCACCGCCTGGTAGCTAAACAGGGCGGCTATGTCGGGTGTTTTGTGTGTGCTGTTGGGCAGCCAGCTATTGAGGTGATTTTCCAGTGCTAACAGCAATGGTATAGAATCATAATTGCTGAACTGCTCCACCATCCTGATCTTGATATTGTTGATATTGTTGGTGGAAGTATCCTGGCGGAAGAGATAGGCAGCGCACATCGCAAATAGTTTAGGATGTGTTTCTTTCTGCAATATGGCTTGCACCTGGGGTGCATAGCTGTTGGGATAGGTGGCGTATACGGCTTCCAGTAAGGCTCTTTTGGTATCGTATTGCAGGGAATCATATTGCAGGAAGAGCTTGTCGAAGCCCTGGGTGATCCCGGTACCGGTAAACTGAAACTGGGAGATGGCCAGGCAGGCCGATTCAAAACGGTATTCCGAATTGCTGTCAACCGGTTGGGTGAAGGTGCGGCCAATGACGTTTTCCCGGAGGTCTTTTTCCAGCCAGGCCCGTTTATCATACAATACAAAACCGGAATAGATGTCTTCCCGGCGCGATTGGGCAGTGGAAACGGATTGTAACAGGAGCAAGCCTGATAAGCATACCAGCCATGATTTCATGCTACAAATGTAAAGCGCTGTTGTGTTAGAATCGCAGGAAGCGTGGCTTCTTTTAGCTGAGGTGGATTTTCTCCAATTGATTGATCTTTTCCAGGATGAGCTTTTTTTCTGCGAGGGAAGTGGTGAGCTCATGCGCCTGCTGTAGAAGTTTACGGGCATTGATGCAGTCGCCCACCTGGCTATACAGGTCGCCCATGACGGCGCTGTACAGGTATTGGGTGGCCAACAGTTTGTCAATGCCTTCAATTTGCCGGATCTCCCGGAGGGCTTGTCCGGCCTGATCCAGTTGTGCCAGTACAATGGCGCGGTTCAGCTTCACCAGTGCGGTTGGTTTTTGTTCCAGCAACAGGTCATAGAGGTAGAGCATGCGCTCCCAGTTGGTTTGTTCGAAGCTGCCGGCCATGCAATGTTCCGCTGCAATGGCCGATTCAATATGAAAGATGGTCAGCTCCTGTCCCTGCGAGGAATGATTGAGGTATTGAAAGCCTTTGTTGATAAGGTCTTTATCCCAGGTATTGCGGTCCTGGTGTTGCAGTAGGATGATGGTATTGTTTTCTCCTATGCGGCTTTCAAAGCGGGATGCCTGGAAACACATGAGGGCCAGCAGGGCAAAGGTGGCCGGCCGGTTGCCTACCGCATGGTTAGACAGCAGGACCACCAGGCGCATGGCTTCCACGCAGCAGTCGCGGCGTATCAGCTCATCTTCCTTACAGGAGTTATACCCTTCATTAAACAGCAGGTATAATACAGCATACACGATCTCCAGCCGTTCTGTGAGCTGGTTGCCTATGGGAATCTCCAAAGCAATGTGTTCTTCCTGCAGGAATTGTTTGGCTCGATAGAGCCGTTTCTGGATGGTGGCTTCGTTGGTTACCAAAGCCCGGGCGATTTCTGCCGTACTGAAACCGGAGATGGTTTTTAAGGTCAGCGCTATCTGGTCTTCTTCTTTCAGGGAAGGATGGCAGCAGGCGAAGATCATACGCAACTGGCTGTCGGCAATTTCAGTATCGAGGAAAAACTGCGCTGCTGTCTCCACTGCTTCATCGGCCTGTGCCTGTAGTTGTTGGGCGAGGTCTTCTGAATACAGACGTGTCAGGTGCTGCCGGCGGATGATGTCAATGGCTTTGTTTTTAGCTACCCGCATGAGCCATGCTGCCGGGTTATCGGGCAACTGGCCATAACGCCAGGTTTGTGCCGCTTTCAGGAATGCTTCCTGGACCACATCTTCCACCATGCTGAGGTTATGTATACCAAATACACGGGTAAGCACAGCCATCATTTTCCCGGATTCATGCCGGAAAAGATGCTCCACAACCTGCTGAGGTGATTCGTGTGACACGTTGCTGCGTTGAATGGCTGGTTAGCGGATACCAGTTACCTGTACCGGCAACTGGTAATCCGTAACGGTATATTGTGTTTTGGGTTTTATGCTTCTGCTGGTTTCGGCACGACCATTACTTCCCGTACTTCTATGCTTCCATTGATGTCGAAATCGGGATATCCCCTGGTGAGTTTTATGGCCTCCTCTATATTATTGGCCTTGACAATGAAGTAACCGCCTACGAGTTCCTTGCTTTCTGCAAAAGGCCCATCCGTTGCTACGGCATTTTTACCGGATACGATCTTTCCTCCTTTCATCAGCGGGCGGCCTTCTACATATACGCCTTCGCTCCTGAGCTGCTTTACCCAATTGATCCATTTGTACATATTGCTTTCCGCTTCCTGGGCGCTCAAATTCAGGTCTTCATAATAGGGGGCTTTGAAAATGAACATAAACTCTTTCATAATACTGTGTTTTAAGATTAATAATGCAGTTGCCGCCAGTATGACGAACAAAGAAGAAGGCGCAGGACAAATTTGAGAAAATATTTCCGGGCAGCGCTATCCGCCTATAAAAACCCGGCATTAGCCGGGTTTTATGTGTTTCAAGGATAGTATGTTGTATAGGTTTATGGAACGATAAAGGTTTTGCTGTGCCTGGGTTTGGTAATGGGCTATTTCCACATGGCCGGCAGGAATAAATGTAAAAAATACTCATTATTTGTGTAATAGTACGTTTCTTATGATCTGTAAGGCGCAATAAGTCATGAACCCAGCCGGGAATATTGGTGTTTACGAAAAAGCGCCTTAATTTTACGCTGTTCAGTTAGCCGATCTTTACACTCCGTACCTCCGGCAAAACGGTAATCCTTGAGTAACTCCACCCATTTCTTTCGATTGCTATCTAACCAAAAGATATGAGAGGTTGTCAAAGGGGCCTTATTTCGCAATAAAACAAAGGGGGAAAACGCAATGATGAAGAACATGAATGATTAAAACTTTGCGTTCTTTGGTTTATCCGCGTAAGCGGTATACGGAATATTTAAAGCTTCTTTTGTACAACCTCTTTTTCATTTCCTGCAGGCGGCTATTTTTGTAGTATGATCACTTATAATCCTAAAGACTGGTTTACTTTTATTTTCCGCTTTCATAAAGCCGATACGTTACGGTCACTGACGCCGCTTATATTGGGTATTTGTGTGTATTCGGGTATCATTGCTGTTTTGGAGATTGAGATTTTCCGGCTCAGCCAGAATAATTACCTGAAGAATATTTCGATGATGAATACTCTACTGAGCTTTGTGATCTCGATGTTGCTGGTATTCCGTACAAATACGGCTTATGACCGCTGGTGGGAAGGACGTAAGCTCTGGGGTTCCCTGGTCAATAACAGCCGGAACCTGGCTATTAAGATGAATGCCATGCTGGAGCCTACTGATGAGGGTAACCGCGCTTTTTTCCGCCGGGTCATTCCTATGTATGCTTCTGTGCTTTCCCGGCACCTTGGCGCCGAGAGCACCCGGCTGGCGCTGGATGAAAAAGAACATCCTGAACTGGGCCAACTGGATGCGGCCAAGCATGTACCCAACCAGGTAGCCGCTTTGTTACTGCAACGGGTAAACCGCCTATACCAGGAGGGTATTATTAAAGGCGATCAACTGATTACGTTGAATGCGGAACTGCAGTCTTTTACCGATGTATGCGGCGCCTGTGAGCGGATCAAGAATACTCCCATTCCTTTCTCCTATAGTGTATTCCTGAAGAAGTTCATTTTCTTTTATGTGATGACGCTGCCGCTGAGCTTTGTGTTCAGCATGGGCTATATCACGATCCCTGTAGTAGCCTTTATTTTTTATGTGCTGGCCAGCCTTGAGCTGATCGCGGAAGAGATTGAAGATCCCTTTGGCGATGATGCCAATGACCTTCCTACGCAAAAGATTGCGGATAATATCAGGAAGCATGTCAGGGAAATATTGTAACTGCTTTTGTAAAGTACCCTTCGACAGGCTCAGGGTGACATTGCTCAGGGTGACAGCTTATCCTATTTATAATGTAAACCGGATGGCGGTTACTATGTAAAAGAGGTTGGTTCCCTGTTCTGAAAGATCGGGCCGCCCGGGAACGGAAATTAGATTTTCCGGTATTACGTAAGACGGGTTTACGATCAGTTGCACTTTTTTGTAACCATAGACTACCGGGCATGACAGTTCGTAAGAGAGCAGGTTGAACCGGCTGCTGCTCCGGGTGATTGCTTCCTGCCCTGCCGGGAAAATGAGGAATTGCTTATCCTGGTAATAAGTTTCTGTAAAACGCTGCGTACCTGCATAGAGATAAACAGATGGATCAATAACGAGCACGCCGGGGCCCAGTTGCTCTGTTCTGAAGAGATGGTCCAGGCCTGCAAAGGCAGTAAAGTCTGCTGCATCACTCCATTTTACATCCCCGCCAACGTTGAGGTTGAGTATTTTATTGGTATGGGATAGGTTGATGCCGGCGGAACCTTTCAGGGCCGATTGAACCAGGCCACTTTGTTTGTCATAGAAAAAGCCATTGACAAAGATGTTACCTGTCCAGTTTTCTTTCTTATTCTTAAACCGGTAACCTGTTTCCACAATGGAGGCTGCATATTTGGTAGCAAGCTCATTGCTGATGAATGCAAAGCTGGCATTGAGGTAGATCCCATTCCGGAAGTTGATGCCGGTAAAGGGAATGAATGCTTTACTGTGGAGGCTATCGGTTCTGCCATAGTAGTTGATGGCGGAGTTATAGGCGGCGCCTATAACAAAGTTTGTTTTGCTGCCGGTGGAAGCAGAATCGGATACCTGACTGTATCCGTAGATGGACAGCAGGCTTACAGACCCGTATAACAGAAATGCTTTCATAACAGGTGATTGTGTAGGGAAGGAAGAAATCCTCCACGCAGGAGGATTTCCCGGTTTGTTGTTATTAATGTGATCTAACTTTTGATGCTGTGGCAACGGTTGTTGCAGAGCTTACCTGTACAGATTTGTCGCTTGTTGCTTCAGCTACTTTGCCGGTTGTTGATTTTACGGCAGACTCTGTACGGGTTTTGATCTCCTTTACTTTTTCTACTGCTTTTTCCTTTGTATCTGTTATTGTTTCTTTTGCAGTGCTGGTCACCGTTTGGTTTATTTCACTGTTTGATTGGGCATTCACCTGCAGGTCCCCATCCAGGCCGGCGTTTACTGCTGCTGTTGTGTTGGTGTTGCCTGCAACAGTCGCATTGCTGCCTGTTGTCAACGTTTTTGTTGCCTGCAATGCCTTGCTGGTGGCCGCTTGTGTGCTGAGCGTAGTGGCCCTTAATGCATTGCTAACCCCTGCTGTGTTGATCCCTGTTAGTACTTTTGCAGTAGCTGATGTAGCTCCTGTTAATCCCAATTGTGCGCTGGCCGTTGATGTTGCGGCCATGGAAATAGCGATCAGACATACTTTGATAGTCTTCATAACTGTGTGTTTTAGTAAATAAAAAAGTTACGATCTTACGGCGGGGTATATTGTTCCACATTATGAAACAGGTACTTATACTGCCGCAGGATGGGCAGGGCGCTGTTTCAAACCGGGTACGTATAAGAGACCGTGAGAAATATCAAAAGTTTAACGCCGGTGACCGCCAGTTTTTATTTTCTTTATTCCATTTCAGCAGGAGATAGTTTGTATTTCAGGGCATGGTGGTGTGGAATGACCGGTTGGCGTTTATGTGCGGCCCATACTTTCAGAAAACTGGCGCCGTAGTAGAACATGAAGGAGCAATAGAATACAAAGAGCAGGAGCAATACAAAAGAGGTGGAAGTGGCGTAGATGTTTTTGATGGCACTGTACGACAGCAATACGCCCAGTATCATTTTCCCTATGGTAAAGAGCAAACTGGTAAAGAGGGCCCCTCCGATTGTTACACGCCAGGTAGTATATCCATCGGCCAGGTATTTAAACAGGGCGGCGAACCAGGCTGTAGCGGCGGCTATGGAGATGAGTTGTTTTAAAAGCCTTACCAGGAATACCACCCGCTCCGGTAACAGGGATATTACGCCTTCTGCAAAGAGTACCGACAGGAAGAGGATGCCTGCGAAGATAATGGCTATGAATGACCTGCCTCTTTGCTTTAGCTGTAGTTTTAACCCGTAACCGTCTTTTATACGTATATCCCATAACTGGTTCAATGAATCCCTGATGACTTTAAAAAGGGTAGTGGCTACGAAGAGCAGGAAGACGAACAGGCCGGCGGCAATGTACCAGGTTTGTACCAGCGAACGTACGTTGCGCAGGGTTTCCCGCATTTCATCCACTGCATTGGGGCCTAGTATGTCGGTAAGCCCGCTGAAGAACTGCCGGCCAATGGTCCTGCGGCCCATGATGAGCCCGAAGATCTGTATGAGCAGGATGAGGATAGCCGGCAGGGCAAAGGTGGTAAAGAATGCTGTGGCGGCTGCCATGCGCAAGGGATCATTTTTTTTAAATTCCCGGTAAGCGGCCTTTAATAATCCGAGCAATGTGACAGCAGCGCGAAAAACCATTATACATCCATTTTAGACTTCATTATCAATTACAGGGTCTGGAAATGAAGGTAACTAAAATGATGAATTAGCGTTGTATTATATCTTTTCCAGGAGGTTAAGGAAGTCCTGTTTTTTGTTTCTTGATACAGGTATGTTGGAGCCATTGGCCATGATGACTTCCCCGCCATCGCCCCGTATGTATTTTTGTACGTAGCGCAGGTTGATGAGGTAGCTGTTGTGGATACGGCAAAATCCTTTGCTTTCCAGTACTTCTTCCACCTCTTTGAGGGTTTTGGAAATGAGCGATACTTTGCCATTGTTCAGGAAGAAGCGGGTATAGCCGCCCTCGGACTCACAGTAATAGATGTCTTCGCTTTGCAGTATCTGCAAGCCTTCGAGGGTGGGCAGGGCAATACGGTCGCCTGCTTTTTGCCTGTTGAGGTATTCGATCAACCCTTCTATTTGGTTGGAGGGTTGGGATGAACGTTGCTGTGCGGCCCTTTGTACGGCCTGTACGAGTTCATCCTTGTCTACCGGTTTTAAGATATAATCCAGCGCATTGTGTCGAATGGCCTTGATGGCATATTCATTGTAGGCGGTGGTAAAGATGAGCTTGAAATTGGTATAGCGGCAGGCTTCCAGCATATCAAAACCATTCATGCCGGGCATTTCTATATCAAGGAATACCATGTCGGGCCGGTGAAGGGTGATGGCATCCACGCCTGCCTGACCATCAGCGCAGGAAGCCAGCACTTGTACCTGCGGGCAAAATTTCTGTAGTAAGAGGGCCAGCACATCGCGGCAGTGTTTTTCGTCATCAACAATAATAGCGGTCATGGTTGTTTTAATTTCATGGTGAGTATAACAGTTGTTCCGGCGGCCTGCCCGGCAGCGTCATAAAGATCGGAAATCTGCAGTAAGGTTTATTGTTTAATGATTTTGAGGGCAGGGAAGGTGTTACCGGCCGACCGGATGAAATAGGTAGCAGGTGGCAGGGCATGCAGGTCCCAGTTGATGGTATTCAATCCCTGTTGCAGGGCTACCGGCTTGACCGCTACCTGCTGACCACTCATGTTGATGATAGACCAGGTGTCACTTATTTTCTGTGTGCTGTTGACGGCAATGGAAATTTTCCCTACAACCGGATTGGGGAATACAGACACGCCGCCGGTTAGTTCCTTTTTGATGATGACAATGGGAGAATATTTAAAGCTGAGGTCTTTATCGAAGATCTTGAGTCGATAATAAGTAACGGGGGCGAAGGGGGCGGCATCAATGGCATCGTACCAGGTGGGCGTGGTGCTGTTACCTTTGCTTTTAACAATGGTCAACGTTGTAAAGTGTATGCCATCGGCAGCCCGCTCTACCTGGTAATGATCGGTATTGAACTCCTGGGCTGTTTTCCATTCCAGGAATGTTTGACCTTCCCTGATGGCACCCGTAAAGTAAGTGAGGGTTACTGGCAGTGGATTGTTCAGCCCTACGGCAAGCGGTTGCTGAAAGCCCTGGGTAAGCAAGAGGTTGCCATTGCTGACGGTAGTGGTGGCTATCTCCCCCAGGGTGAAGGAAATTTGGCAGTTGGGGGCTACCAGGTCGGCACCGGCAGGCGCTATTGTTTTCCGCTCCAGGGATTGCGCTTTTGCTGCGAGTACACCCGACATGGCCATGAGTAGTATAAGATGTTTCATTAGTGCTGATTTACGCCACCAAATTAGGGCGGATGGCAGGGGGCGGGAAGCCAAGATGAATAACTGGTAGCATTGGGTTAATAACTAACATGGCAGTCTTCTTCTGTATTTCTATCTTTGAATGATCAATTTATCGTCCATCGCCTCCAACGTGAACAAAAAACTGCTGTTTGGTATTATTGGCCTTTTGTGGCACCTGCTCACTGTTGCCCAGTCGCAGGACTTTGTATTTAAGACTTTTACCACTAAAGACGGGCTTTCTTATAATTTGGTGAACAGTCTTTGGCAGGACCGGGAAGGGTATATCTGGATAGGTACTTTCAACGGGCTGAACCGGTATGATGGATCCCGCTTTGTAGTATTTAAATATGACCGTAATAACCCTCATTCCCTGGCCCATAATAATGTTAGTGCCATCTGTGAAGACAAAACAGGGGATATATGGCTGGGAACACCTAATGGTGTAAGCCGGTATAATAAGGAGCGTAACCTTTTTATTAATTACCTGCTTGCAACAGGATCCGGGGATGCTTCCCGGGAAAATGACGTGAGCAATATTGTTTGTGATCATGAAGGTACTATCTGGGTAACTACTTTAGGAGGGCTGTATGAATTTATTCCGGGCAGCGATCATTTTAAAAGATACAGATTTGATCCTGCTGATTCTACTACATTAAGTTCAAACCGGGTGCACCGTAATGCTATGACGCTGGATCCTAAGCATCAGTTATTATGGATCGGCACAGTAAGTGGTATTAATTGTTTTGAT
The DNA here is from genome assembly GCF_011759375.1 of Paraflavitalea devenefica. NCBI lineage: Bacteria > Pseudomonadati > Bacteroidota > Chitinophagia > Chitinophagales > Chitinophagaceae > Paraflavitalea > Paraflavitalea devenefica. Next base: position 159,651 of record NZ_JAARML010000003.1, read on the forward strand.
ATAAAGAAGAAGGTGGCCTTCAGTTACCGCCATAACCCGCAGCAGTTGCCCTTATTTGATAATCACAATACTTATCCGTTGACTTTTGATAAACTGGGCAGACTGGTGTATGGTGACTATAACCGGAATCAGATTGTTTATTATTCGCCGGATACCAAATCATTGGCGGATACTGATGCAATAGTGAAAAATAACCCCGGGAATAGTTCTGCTCCTTTATCCCAGCTATTCTTTGATAGAAATAACAATGCCTGGGCCAGCAGTGCGCATTATTTTGTGACTTACAAACAAGCGAACCAGGAAACCTGGCGGGAGGTAACACATGATGCAGCCAGCCCATCCAGTATTGGTTCTGATTTCTTCTGGGCAGCCCTGCAAACCCGGGATGGTGCTGTGTATATTGGCGGCTTGTATGGGTTGTCTGTTTATAATCCTGCCCATACTTTTCGTTCGGTACACAAGCCTGTACAGCAACTGCCAGCACTTAAAAAGTCGCCTAACTTTAATTCCCTTGCTGCCGATGAGCAAGGTGTTTTATGGCTGGGCAGTATAGGGAAGGGGTTAGTGCGTTATGACTTTACTACCAACCAGTATGAACATTTCATGGTACCTGCCCGGGGGAAAACGGAAGTGGCTGTTAATACTATTATACATATCGCCCGTATTGATGATGAGCTTTGGTTAAGCACGAATGAAGGTATCCATATCTTCAATCCGGTTACCCACCGGTTCAGGCAATTCAATCCTGCGGGACCTGAAGAACGATTAGATGAGGCCTATATTCACTGGACCTATATGGACAAGCGAAGGCAGATCTGGTTTTCTGCCTGGTCAAAGTTCCTTTACCGCTATGATCCTGCAACCAGGCAATGTGTGCGTTATAACCCGGATAGTGTGCATGTTGATCCTTCTAAAGGCAGTTATGTGAAATCAATATCAGAGGATAAGCAGGGTAATGTATGGATGGGTACTTACTCTGGCAGGCTGTACAAATATAACCGGGCCAGGGATGATTTTGAATCTTTTATTCCTGACCGGAATAAAAAGCCATTGGTTTTGCAACGGCCCATTAATGATCTTTATGCCGATGAAAGAGGCAAGGTATGGATGGCAACAGAAGGTGGAGGGCTTATTCGTTTTGATCCGGCAGACAATAGTTTTAAATCATGGATGGAGGCGGACGGCCTAATTATGGATGTGTGTAAAACAGTGCTGCCGGATAAGCAAGGTAAGATCTGGATAGGGACCTATGAAGGTTATACCCTATTCGATCCTTTGAATGAAAGCATTGAGAATCCTTATATAGATTTTGGTCAACGGGAGAATAATTTTTTCTCAGGGGGACGGTGCTTGTTGAATGATGGCAGGCTGGTTTTTTGTAGCGTGGGTAGTTTTATAGTGGTAGATCCCTTGCAGATCAATACCAAGCGTAATAAACCCGTTCCGGTAATCAGTGGCATTACCGTCTTTGAGAAACTGACGCCGCTCTACCGGAATAACAGTTCTGTGAACCTTACTTATAAGGAGAACTTTTTTACAATTGACTTTTCTACGCTGAGCCTGCATCAGGATGCTGCTATTGAATATGCCTACCGCCTGGTGAATTATGATAAGGACTGGGTGATCAGCAACCGCAATTTTGCTCCTTATACAGGCGTAAGCGGCGGCGATTATCAGTTTGAAGTGAAAGCCCGCTATAAAGATGGTCCCTGGAGTGAGGCCACCGTCCTGTCTATTTATATTAAGCCGCCTTTTTGGGAAACCTGGTGGTTCCGGATTGTGGTGGGGCTGCTGGTGATCGCGTGTATTGTACTGATCGTAAAGCTGCGTGAAAAAAGGCTGGTGAAAGAGCAGCAGGTGAAGAGTGAGTTCCGGGAAAGGCTTACTTCTTCGGAGATGAAAGCCCTGCGGTCGCAGATGAACCCGCATTTCCTGTACAACTCCTTGAATGCCATTCGCCTGTTCGTACTGCAAAACGACAGTGACAATGCCGAGAAGTACCTGGTAAAGTTTGCCCGCCTGATGCGGCTGATCCTGGACAATTCCCGGCAGGACTGGATCAACCTGGGCAGCGAGGTGGAACAATTGCAGTTGTACCTGGAGCTGGAGCAACTGCGGTTCGACAATAAGTTTGATTTCTCTGTGCAGGTTGATGCTTCGTTGCACAAGGAGAATACTTCTGTGCCCCCGATGATCATACAGCCTTATATTGAGAATTCCATTTTGCATGGCATTGCCCATAAAAAGAGTAAGGGAATGATCACGGTGACTATCCAGCCCTCCAACGGTCACCTGGAGTGTATCGTGGAAGATGACGGGGTAGGTCGGGGCAAGGCGCAGGAATTAAAGAGTAAGAAGTTAACCTCCCATAAAAGCGTTGGCCTGCAGGTAACCAGGGAACGTTTGCAGCTTATCAGTGAGCGTACGGGCAAAGCGGCCGGTGTGGAGGTGGTAGACTTGTATAATGGTGTACAGGAAGCTACTGGCACCAAAGTGATTATCTGCCTGCCATTGGTATCGCAATAACGCCTAATTTTTAAGGACCTGATAAAATAAAAACTCCCTGCATGATGCAAGGGAGTTTTTCATTATTAACTGATCGCGCCTTATCGTATTTGCTGGTATTGGTATTCGGCTGTTTCTTTAAGAATACCCCATTCCTGCCATTTCCGGGTTTTTACATAACCATTTTCATTGAGGCTATAGATGTAGCTGGTACTTTTTGTAATGGTATTGTTGGGTATGAATGTTTGTTTTATGCTCATTGGAAGGTAATCACTGAATTTGCCGTATAACTGCAGGTATCTTTCTATTTCTGCTGTTTCGGGATTGATGGGGCTTTTGTCGACTTTCGGACCGATAATTACAAGATTGTATTTAATGGCGGTTGTGTTGGTCAAGACACCCTGCTTGCTATAGTAATTGATCTTTTCCAGGTTTCCATCGACATTGTAGGTAAATTCATAACGTTCGTCTGCATCATCGGGGTTTACCTGTTTGATGAGCTGGTTGTTGAAGTATTCATATTTCCAGCTCCATTGAAAATCGACCAAATCACCTTTGTATTTTTTAAAGGTAGAGTGGTAGCATTTTCCACTGCCATTGATCATCGTATAATTGGTAGAGTATTTTTTGTTGTCAATGTAGTTGGTGGCTATTACTCCATTGAATACCCAGGAATATTCGATGTAGTTGGTGGGGCTGAAGATGACCCTCCACAGTTTTCCGTCGTTCTGGTAGTGCAGATAAGTATTTCCCTGTTTGGTGAGGCGGAATTTGGTTGCCGGGAGGAGGACATTGGTTTGTGTTTCTGTTATTTCATTGGTGCCTGCCTGTGCCGGAGGTGTGGTTTCTTTTTTACAGGAGGTAATGCCTGCTACGATTACCAGGAGGGCCATTACGAGGTGCTTAACATTTTTCATTTTCATGTTTGATTTAAATGATTAAAGATTGAATGAATGCGGTCGCAAAGTTGGGGTGTATATGGGCGGGGAAGAAAGGGGGATGAATAACTGGTGTGTACGGGGAGATAATTAACGGGGTGAGGTTGTGGTGGGTTGTTAGCGCCTTCGACAGGCTCAGGCTGACAGGGAAATAAAAAAACTCCCTCTTTAGACAAAGAGGGAGTTGGGTAAACCATCCAATATGTATTCCTTTGAAAAAACTGTAACCTGTGTTGGGAAAAAAGAACCGGGACTGATCTTGCTCGCTTACTGCACTTCATTCATGGTGTTACGGGTTTGGCTGACTTGATTTCCTTCACAATACTTCACTGCCGTAATGCCTGAATAAATTCGTTTTCAATGTCTGCTATACTTGTCTCACGTCTCTCTGCACAAAGTCCCGGCTTTTTTAGTTGTCTGATAAGCCGTACGGATAAGGGTTAAATGAACTGCTGTTCCCACGGGCCGCTCTGCCTCTGCTTCTGCATCTTTTGTGGTACGAAAACAGGGTACGTGTTGAAAACAAAAGGAACAAAGACCATGCTGACAAGGTTTAATATTCTGATAAGGTTCTCTGGTCTGATAAGGTTCATCTGGTTAATTGTTCCTTTGTTGACACAAAGCTACTACGTACAGCATCCTATAGAAAGAAGTATTGAGCAAAGTGTAGTTATTGGTTAATGAATGGTGGCAAATTGCCTATAAGTTGTTGGGCGGAGGCTGTAGATGACCTTAAAAGAGATGTATTTACCGGGCTACGTTTGTAGAAACTGCCTTCAACGGCCCTTCGACAGGCTCAGGGTGACAATGCTCAGCACAGGTTAACAAAATATTAAGCCATTATTGGCCACTACCCACTTGCGGGGTATCGCTTTTGCAGCGCTAATTCTATCTAAAAGCTTATTTTGCCGTTCATAATCAGGTGGGAAGCTATGCTGTTCAAGTGGTTATTCATTTTTTTTTGTTGTGCCCTGGCCCTGTTGCCGGCGATAGAATCGCCGGCCCAGGTAACGCCTGATACTGCCATTAAGAAGGTCGACCTGAAGTCTGATACCGTAAAGAGGGCCTCTATTGATAGCTTTATCCTGAAACGCAAAGGGCTGCTGGGCAAGCTGGCCCGGAACCTGCTTTCCAATAATCCCACCGGGGATGTGGTTACCGGCCCCATCAGGAACGACCTGCTTTTCAGTATTTATAATGGCCGGGTCATCCGCAGTATTACGATCGCCGGACTTGATTTCGGTACGCTTATTACAGATACCAGCAAAACGTTTAAGAACTGGCTCACGAACCTGGCCAATAATTTCCATCATAAGACAAGGGGCTACGTGATCAGGAATAACCTGTTCTTTAAGGTGGGCGACCGGGTATTCCCTTACCTGCTGGCCGATAATGAACGTCACCTGCGTGATCAGCCTTATTTGCAGGATGCCAGGATTGTGATACGGTCATCCGACAGGAGTTTTGATTCAGTGGACATCACCATTTTTACCAAAGATGTATTGTCTATCGGCGGCTCCTTCCGTATGCACAATAGTACCAGCGTGAGCGGAACGATCCGGGAAGATAACCTGGGCGGCTGGGGCGACCGCCTGCAGGGCAGCCTGCTGTATGATCAGCAACGCAAGGAGAAGGTTGGTTATGGCGCGGAATTTATTAAGCGGAATATTGCCGGTTCTTTTATTGATGGGTATGTAGGCTACGATGATTTTAATGATGCCTTTAACAGCGGGCGGGATGAGGAGATCACTTATTATGCCCGGCTGATCAGGCCATTGGTACATCCTTACCTGCGGTTTACTTATGCCGGTGAGGTGGCCTACCACAAGACGCAAAATATGTATCTCCCCGATTCTATTTATGAGTCTGACGCCCACTATCGCTATTTTAATTATGATACCTGGCTGGGATGGAATACCGGTGCTTATAGTGTGGGTAATGTACAAAACCAGAACGGCCGTACGCGTACGTTGCTGGGCGTGCGTTTTTTCAGGAAGCAGTTCCAGGAGGTGCCGAAGGTGTTTTCGGAGGAGTTTTATTATGACTATATTGATAGGGTAGCTGCCCTGGGCTCTGTTTCGATTTTCCGGCAGGATTTTTATAAGGTGCGTTATGTGTATGGTTTTGGCCGTAATGAAGACGTTCCTGAAGGTGTTGATGTTTCACTTACTGCAGGCTGGACAAGGACGCAGGGAAGGGACCGGCCTTATGCCGGCATTGATTTCCAGCGGTTTTATTTCACTGAGAAGGAAGATTATTTTAATTATACTGCCCGCATAGGCGGCTACCTGCATAAGAATACGCTGGAAGATGTGGACATTCTGTTTAACCTGGACTTTTTCTCCCGCCTGCAAACGCTGAGCAAGAAATGGAAGCAGCGTAGTTTTCTCAGCGCGGGCATTACCCTGCAGGCAGGTACAGAACTGAATCCCCCGCTGTTCCTGGAAAGCCCGTTTGGCCTGCCGGAAATGCGCAACGGGAAAAGGACGTTTGGAGAGATACGCACTACAGTAAAGGGTGAATCTGTCTTTTTTAGTCCCTGGATGTTTTTGAATTTCCGGTTTGCTCCTTTTATTTTTGGTAATGCTACCCTACTTACTCCTGAAAAGCAGGACCTCAAGAAGAGTGATCTTTACTCCAGTGTAGGGGGCGGTATACGCACCCGTAATGAAAGCCTTATTTTCGGGACGATCGAGTTAAAGGGCTATTTTTTTCCCCGCAAGAATTATTTTGGCGATCGCTGGCGGATAGAGGCGAATTCGAGTGTTAAGTTCAAGTACAACCGCCAGTATATTAAGCGGCCTGAGATTATTATTGCGAATTAAAGAAAAAGGCAGTGTAGAAACACCGCCCGTTCATCAACGATTGCTTGCCATACGAAAAAGAAGTTTGACTCATGTGACACATAGTGGCATGCTGCTATGCAATAAAATTGAAGGCGATGTAGAAACATCACCCGGAGGTTCAGGTATGAAAGTTGAACCGATGCAATGCAGTTACGGGTGGAGTCGAACCACCGTAGAAGGTCTTGCCAACCTTCGCCTGTCCACTCGGCCACGTAACTCGTGTTATGTTAGGAGCGCCTGTGCCGGTGATATACCCATTGGAGGTAATACACGCGGATGGTGTTGAAGTACGCCACCAACAGGATGGCTGCAAACAACGCCAGGATATTGAGCCACACAGCCGGATACACCATTATGAATCCTATGGTGAGGGTTAGTAAGCGTAAAAACTCCAGGTAATAGATCCACTGCTTCTGTTCCATGATTGCCCCGCAATTGATGAGGGTCAGCAATATGGCCAGCGAGATGAGTACCTGCTGTGTTAATGGTAGGTAATGGTCAAACAGGATGAATATAAAGAGCAGGGCAATGGTTAAGCCAATTTGCCATACTACATACCTGTTCAATGGCTTGTCGAACGGCGCATTGCTTTGCCGTATCCTGAAGCGATCTTCCGCTATTTCCCGTACAGCGGGATCGATTTGTTCGGGTTTACTGAACAATAGCTTGAATTTGTTCCATCCCCCTTTGGTGCGCCGGATAGCGTAGGTAAGCTCGGCCAGAAAATGGAAGTGCTGCCACAGGAAGCTATAGCTTTTTATAGGATGCGTTAAGCCATATTTGATCTCAATATTGTCTTCCTCCTTTTGAAAGGTGCCAAAGAGCTTATCCCAGATGATGAATACATCGCCATAGTTTTTGTCGAGGTACTGTTCGTTGCTGGCATGGTGTACCCGGTGGTGTGAAGGGGTTACCAGCACATATTCCAGGATACCCAATTTGCCGATGAGCCGGGTATGGATGAAAAACGGGTAAAGTCCGTGTACCAGTAAGATACTGGTGATCATAGGCGCCGGGAATCCGAGCAAAGGCAATATTGTCCAGAAGCCGGTGCGTATGAAGGCCTGTAATACCGTAATGCGCGCCGATACGGTATAGTTGAAATCCTCACTCTGGTGGTGGACGATATGGGCTGCCCAGAAGATGTTGATCTCATGGGCCAGGCGGTGATACCAGTACCACATAAAGTCGGTGCACAGCAATAACAGGATCCAGAGTAAGAGGTTGGGCTTTATGTTGAACAGCCCATAGTGTTTTTGAATGTAATCGTATACGAAATAGAATAATCCAACCACCCAAACATCCATCAGCCGTTCGGCAATGCCAATACTGATGTTGGCAATAGAATGGTGCAGGTTAAAGTAAGGTAGTTTTTTGCGCCTTGCCACTACATATTCCAATATCATGAACGAAACAAAAAGCGGTACTGCAAAGGCCAGTATGTTTAGTTTCATAGTGAACTGTATTGTTTATGGAGTAGCGGATGACTATTTCGGATCGAGTTTTATGATGGTTCTTTTTGCGGGGTCCTGGATGCTTATTTTCCGGGACCTGTATTTAGGATGTTCTACTACAAGGGTTACCGGTAGCTGCTGCCAGGTAGAGATGCTGAATACCCCATCTTTACCGGAGAGCGCTTCTTCTTCACCGGATATGATATAGATGTAAGCATTTTCCACCTGCCTGCCATTGAGGCTATGGATAACGTTACCTTCTATTTTTACCGGTTTGGACGGAAATACGTCTGAAGGGTTCATGATGAGCGCCGGTACTGCTATGAGCCAGCTATAAGCGGATGTAGATTTCATGTTACGTGTTTGGATGAACAATGAGTGTATGTTCCTGTTATAAGGAATTACCTACATCGTGCTTTTGAGTTTTGTGGTAGCATCTGCAATAGATTCTGAGTGCAATAATAGGAATATATATTAAGTCTACCAAACTGGTGGACTTTTATTTTTTACAGGTGAGAATGATATGGTGGGAATAGGTGGTCCGTGGGACACGAACCACGGGGGCGGCGGTACGTAACAGACATTCAAATGGTTGGGTAATGATGCATGCCGGTTATATATTATTTTTATCCACTTTTTAGGGCATAGGCATAGAAGTTGTAATATAAAAACCGGACGGTTTTATTCACCACTAAAACGCTTACATACTATGACCACTAAAAGAAAGCTATTGAGCTTATGCTCAATGGTAGTGACTATCACTATTGTTTTCTTTGCCTGTTCTAAAGATGATTCCCTGCATGATGAACCGGTGCCTGCCGGTAAGCAACAGGTTAAGTTGTACCTCACTGATGATCCCGCTTTATTTGACAAGGTTTTGATTGATATCCGGAGTGTTCAGGTATTGATTGACACCTGCGATAAAAGCAACGATGATAATGATGACCGTGGCCATCATGACGATGACAACGATGATCATTGCGTAAACTGGGATTCATTGGATATTGTACCAGGTGTGTACGACCTGCTTTCTTTACGCAACGGTGTTGATACTTTACTGGCCAGTGGTATTATACCTGAGGGTAAGATCAAAAAGATCAAGATTGAGCTGGGTACTAATAACTCCCTGGTGAAAGACAGTGTTACTTATCCGCTGAACCTTTTCCCCGGTACCCAGGCTACGATTGTGCTGAAGCTGAAAGGCGGGGAATGGGATGAGTTCCTGCCGGGCCGCAGCCAGTTATGGCTTGACTTTGATGTATCAAGGTCTATTATCGCGGTAAGGGGTAAGTTCCTGCTGTGGCCGGTGATTAAGGTGTTTACGGTAAAAACTACCGGCAGCCTGGAAGGCAAAGTACTGCCTAAAGACGCCTATCCTGTCATCAGTGTGTACAATGCGACGGATACGGGTTATGCGATTCCCTGGCACAATGGCGAGTTCAAGGTGCGTGGGCTGAAGGAGGGCACTTATGATGTATTTGTTAATGCCTCCAATGGCTACCAGGATACTACGATCACCGGGGTAGAGATCATCCGGAACAAGGAGACTGATCTGCCGGCGATCACCTTGCATAAATAGTAACAATTACCATTAGATCAGATACCAATTGAAGAAGGTGGGGCTGTTTTCAGCTCCACTTTTTTATGGATAAGCCCGTAACTTTGCGACTTAAGGATTTGTATGCTGATTTATAAAGAGTTTACATTCGATTCTGCCCACTATTTGCCCAATGTGCCCGATGGCCATAAATGCAAGGAGATGCATGGGCATACTTACCGCCTGCGGATCTGGATCAAGGGGCAGCCCGATAAGCACCTGGGCTGGGTCATGGATTTTGCCGTGCTGAAGGGCATTGTAAAGCCGGTGGTAGCTGAACTGGACCACAAATGCATGAATAATGTAGCCGGGCTGGAGAACCCAACCTGTGAACTGATTGCGGTATGGATCTGGAACCGGCTGAAGCCCTTTCTGCCTGAAATGGACCACCTGGAGTTGCATGAAACGCCTACTTCCGGCGTAATTTATAACGGGGAATAGCTCTGAGGTCTGAGGTTTGAAGTCCGAAGATCCCTGCATTACTTGGGGTTCAGTCTGAAGTAGTTGTCCAGCGACAGGGGGCCTCCGCCTTCTACGAGGAAGAATACCAGCAACAAAAAGATGATGGTTGTAAAGGGCAGTTCGGCGCCTGAAGCGAAGATGCCATATTCATTGGCCAGGATAATGATGGCGGCCACCAGAATGGGTATCTGGAGCAGTACGGCCCAGCGGGTGAGCAGCCCGATGATGATGAGGACCCCACCCAGCAGGTGCGCCCAGGTAATGATGATGATGATCGCATCGGCAGAAGAGCTGAAGATGGTATTATACAGCAGTTGATGGGTGTGGACGGAGTTAAACATGAAGGAGATGCCTTTGTAGATGAGGCAAAGTCCCAGTGCGACCCGTATTACTACCAGCCAGCGGGGATGATGCACAAGGCTCCAGTTGTGGATTTGTTGAAGCGTACCCATGGCAGATGATTTTAAAGAACAAATGAATGCTATCTCTATAAAGTTACGCCTATTATCAGGTTAATGCTTGCATCAGGGATTAATTTTGCGGCCTGTGCCGGGCCTGTTTTAGCAAGGTGTTATGCATGTGTGCGGTATCCGAAAGCGACTTATACACGCTTACATACTATTTTTATTGATGGCACGTTTTTAGTGTTACGTATATTGCAATCTTCTATGAACCAAACACAAAAGGCAGTAGCTGCCCAATCTTCCCTTAAAATGTTTTTCACTATGAACAGAAAGACCTGGCTCCAGGCTGCCGCATTGAATGCTTCTGCGGTTGTATGTATTGCTTTATTTAGCAATTGCGGGTCCAGCTCTGCTGAGACAGCGGCCATTGCCCAAAATTCCACGGACACTTCGGAGAAAAAGACGCCTGCCGGACAGGAGGCGCCAGCCACCATACTGGATACAGCCTGGTATGATGCCAGCACGAAGCTGATGGTAAATGGTGATTCAACCGGCAAATGGCCGGTAAAGGCGGATTACCCGTTGCCCGGCGCTATCCTGCCCATGAAGCGTGTACTGGCCTATTATGGCAACCTGTATTCCAAGCAGATGGGCATTTTGGGCGAACTGCCTGAGCAACAGATGCTGGAAAAGCTCCAGGGGGAAGTGAAACGCTGGCAGGCTGCTGACACTTCAGTAGAAGTGGTGCCGGCGCTGCATTATATCGCCGTTACTGCACAGGGAAGCCCGGGCGCTGCCGGTAAGTACCGCCTGCGGATGCCTTTTAAGGAGATCGATAAGGTATTGGCGATGGCAACAAAGATCAACGCACTGGTATTCATTGATATACAGGTGGGATTGGGAACGGTGCAGGAAGAAGTGCCCCAACTGGAGAAGTATTTTAAGATGCCGCATGTGCATTTTGGTATTGATCCTGAGTTTTCTATGAAAACGGGCGCCAAGCCAGGCTCTGTGATCGGCAGCTTTGATGCGGCTGACATTAATTACGTGACGAACTACCTGGCAAAGATTGTAAAGGAGAATAACCTGCCTCCCAAGATGCTGGTGATACACCGCTTCACCCAGGCGATGGTTACGAATTATAAGCAGATCAAGATACAGCCCGAAGTACAGATCGTGATGGATATGGACGGATGGGGTGCCAAGGCCAGGAAGATCACTACTTACAAGTCATTTATTCATAGAGAACCTGTTCAGTTTACCGGATTCAAACTGTTTTATAAGAACGATTTCCGGGAACCGGGCAGCCGTATTATGACGCCGGAAGAGGTACTGAGCCTGAAGCCGAAGCCGATGTATATACAGTATCAGTAGACGGCAGTCGGCAATCGGCAGTGGTGGATGGGTTTTGGAAAGTAGTTACTGGTTTAAACTGCTGAATGTTTAAATAAAATGAAATGGCCTTGCAAGGTGTTATTCCTGCAAGGCCATTTTGCTTTTATAAGATTGTTAGAAGCCTTGTTGTTTTGCTTTGTTGCCGAACCAGTTTTTGCGGAACTGCAACTGTTCGGCTGTAGGTGTCTGACCTTCTTTTTCTAAGGTTGTGAGGCTATAGTAGGGGCTCCCTGCCAGCGTAAGGGTGGCTGTTTTGTCCTCGCCCCGGTGCTGGTATTCTATCTTGATCGCATCGCCGGGCTTATGCTCTTTCAGTATGGATTCTACATCACTTTGCTTTTTCACCGGCTTACCATCCAGCGATAGTAGCTGATCGTCTATATCCAGGCCTGCATTGTAGAGTGGTGTGCCGATGATGGTGTTGGAGGCAATGGAGAGGCTGGCGCCTTCCTTGTATTGCACGTTGCCTATCCAGGCTTTGCCTTCATTGGGCTTTTTTAATACCAGTCCTGCTTTTTCCAGCAGTGGCTTGTAGTTAAAGGATTCATGGCCGGTTATGTACCTGGCGAAGAAGTCTTCTGCAAATTTCTTGTCGCCGGTAAGGTCGGCCAATACATTTTCCAGTCCGCTGATGGTATAGGCGTCTTCTGTTTTACCAAATTTCTTCCAGAGAGCTGTCATGTAGCTGTCGAGCGTGAGGTTATTGAACCGGGTGCGTAGTTCCAGCTCCAGGGCCAGGGCGATGGCGCCTCCATAGGGATAGTAGGAGGTATACATGTTGCCATAGTTGCTTTTGTCAATGGCTACGCCGGCATCTACAAATACGGCATGACGGCTCATTTCTGCCGGGGAAAATCTTTTGGCGCCGGCTGTATTTTCCTTGGTATTGATGAGGCCGGCGAGGGAAGGCAGGAACTCGTCTACAGTCTGGAAGCCGGAGCGGGTGATGAGCAGGTCGCCATAGTATTGGGTAAAGCCTTCGGCACACCACAATTCATTGCTCATGTTGCTTTTCTCGAAGTTGAAAGGTTCCAGTGTTTTAGGGCGTATACGCTCTACGTTCCAGCAGTGGAAGAACTCATGGGAGAAAACATCGAGCAGGTAGTTGTTGCCGTCAAAGCCGGCAGGGATGCTGATCATGGTAGAGTTGCGGTGTTCCATACCGTCGCCCTTTACCCAGGGATTGATGCTGGCAATGAAGGTGTAGGTACCGTAGTCAAAAGCGGGCACTTCGCCATAGATGGCCTGGGCTTCCTCCGTGATGGTTTGTACTTTACGGGCAAAGGCCGTTGCGGCTGAATCACTGGCTTTGGCTTCCATGGCCAACCTGAAGGTGTAGGTTTTGCCATTGGCATTTTTGAGGGTCCACTCTTTCCAGATGAGGTCGCCAATTTTGGTGGGACTGTCCATGAAGTATTGCAATCCCGGTGCAGTGAAGAGGGTAGGGCTGCCATTCACCGGTTTTAACTGGGTGGCAATGGTCCATTTTTTCCCTTCGGGGATATCGAATTTGATGTCTATAGGTGCTTTTTCCATGCCTTTTACCCACATAAAGGCTGCGGGCATGTTGAAGTGGATGCTGGTTTCATCAATGCCGGCATAGGTGCCATCGGGATGGTTGGCGTATAAGGTGTATTCTACCCGTACATAGCCGTCCTGCCTGGGCACTTCGTAGACATCGCCATCAATACGGTTGATGGTGATGGGTTTTCCTGTTCTGTCAAAGGCTTTGACGTCATATACGTTTTTACCAAATTCGTGGGTGGCATAGCGGCCCGGTGAAGAGCGGCTCATGCGGAAGATGGCTGTTCTGCTGGTAATGTCTGAAGCAATGACCCTGATCTTAGCTTCATGGTGAACGATGTTGGGAAAGGATACGATGTAGCTCACTTTTTGAGCAACCACAGCGGACAAGGACGATAAGCAAAGCGAAAACAAAAGAAGTTTCTTCATTTTGAAGTTTTATGAATGGACAAGATAGAGAAATATTTTGGCAGGCCGTCTTCGGGTAAGCCCTGCCGGATTTTTGTAATTTAGGGGTCAAATTAAGCTGATATGACGGAAAGGGAACATCGTTTTATGCAGGCGGCTATTGAACTGGCGCGTAAGGGTATGGATACTGGCGAAGGGGGGCCTTTCGGTTGTGTGATCGTGCGGGGAGATGAGATCGTGGGGCAGGGCTGCAATGCTGTTACTTCCAATAATGACCCTACTGCCCATGCAGAGGTAGTGGCTATCCGTAATGCGTGTAATCACCTGCAGACGTATCAGCTTACGGGTTGTGAGTTGTATACGTCCTGTGAGCCATGTCCCATGTGTATGGGGGCTATTTACTGGGCGCGTCCGGACCGGGTATTTTTTGGCGGAACGCGTTTTGATGCGGCGTTTGCAGGGTTTGATGATTCTTTTATTTATGAGGAGCTGAATGTGCCCCTGCCCAACAGGCGGATACCTATCGAGAATATCGGCCGGGAGGAAGCGATCAAGGTTTTTGAAGAGTGGATGAAGAAGCCGAATAAGATCAGCTATTAGTTCTGTAGTTTTTTGATAACGATGTAGGCAATGACGATGAGCAGCAGGATGAGGAAGATAGCGAGGTAGGTCCAGGGCTGGTCCTGGATCTTGCGGCGCTCGCGGCGTTGTTTTTTATGCTGGATGTATTGATTAAGTTCCTTGTTCAGTTGATCTACATATATATTGAGGTCTTTTTTGGCAGTAAAGTCCTGCAGGCCTTCCATGGCCTCATTGGCGAAGTCATTATCCACCATCCAACGTTCTACCTCATGTTTTTCCTGCTCAGACAGTTTGCCGGCCAGGTAGTCCATGAGCTTCTGGTTGTCAATGTCCTTGTTACTGTTTGATAATATGTTTAACAAGTCGCGGTTCATGGTGTCTATGCGGTGTAGTGCATTGTTTGATCAACGATTCATTTTTTTATCCAATAGTATTTTCAGGTTCCTTTTACCGTTCTGGATGTAGCTTTTTACCTGCATCATGGAAAAGCCGGTTTGATCGGCTATTTCCTGATAGGAGCGCTTTTCCAGGTAAAACAAAGTTACGCACTGTTTCTGCTCATTGTTAAGTTCCTGTAAGCTTTCCTCCATTAATTCCAGTTGCCGGTCTTTTTCCATGTGTGCGCGTACGCCATCGTCTTCTCCCGGCGTAACTGCCATTTGTTCTTTGATCTCCGTTTGCCGGCCAGGTTTATCGCGGAGCTTCATGAGGCAATGATTTTTTGCCACCATGTACAGCCAGGATTTGAAGTAATCCACCCGGTATTTATGCAGTTCGGTGATGGCTTTGAGGAAGATCTGCTGCACACTGTCTTTGGCCTCTTCTTCGTTTTTCAGGTATTTCATGCACACACCCAATAACAGGAGGGTGTACCGCTGTAGTAAGATGCCCAACCAATGGTTGTTATGGTCGGCATAAAAGCGTTCCAACAGTTGCTGGTCGGTTATATGTGCATACTGGTCATGTTTCACCGGGCGAAAATTAACTATTTTCTTTTAGTAAGATGCAAGCCGGAATGTTTTTCATAAATGTTTAGCTGGTAATATTAGCTGTTAGCTTTTAGCCTTTAGCTGTTAGTCGCCTGCTTCGACAGCCCTTGGACAAACTCAGGGTGACATCTGCTTCCAGTTTTTTTGTTTCTTTGTTTAAAATATAACGTTCATTATGGCTTTTGTTGTATGTGTTGTACCAGTAAGTCCTATGCGGGCTGAATCGAGTCATAAAAGTGAAATGACGAGCCAGTTGTTGTTGGGAGAGGCAGGTGAGCTGCTGGAAGAGACAGCAGATTTCGTGAAGCTGCGTTGCCTCCATGATGGTTATGAAGGCTGGTGCCAGCGCAGCCAGGTGGCTATTACAGAAAGTTTGACCGGTGATAGGAATAATGGCTTGTATGTGGGCGACTGGACCGATAAGGTATTGATCAATGGCGTTGCGGCCTGGGTACCGATGGGCACGCCCATCCTGGCGCCGGCGCAGGAGGTAATACAGGCAGGTCCTTATAAACTGCAATATACAACCGGCAGTGCCTGGCAGGCTACCGGCATGGCCCCTACGCCGGCAGCTATACAGGCCAGGGCTGAGCGATTTTTGAATACACCCTACCTGTGGGGCGGACGTTCTGTTTTTGGTATTGACTGCAGTGGATTTTGCCAGTTGGTATTCCGGTTTTTTAATATATCCCTGTTGCGGGATGCCTACCTGCAGGCTACGCAGGGAGCCGATGTTGGCTTTTTACAGGAGGTGCATTGCGGCGACCTCGCCTTTTTTGACAATGCGGAAGGACGTATTGTGCATGTGGGTATTTTGCTGAATGAGCAGGAGATTATTCATGCATCGGGGAAGGTGCGGATTGATAAGATTGACAATGCAGGTATTGTGAATACGGATACCGGACAGCGCACGCATCAGTTGCGGGTGATCAAGCGGTTTTTTTGAACCGGCAGTCGGCAACCGGCAGTGCGTTTGCTTCGATAAATGACAAAAGAGAGCTTTACTTTATGAAGGTGGCTCTCTTTTGTCTTTTTATAAAGTGCCTGCTTATTTTGTAAGCAGCTTGGGGCTGAAGTTTTCTTTGTAGGTGTTGATGGCATCCTGCACTACTTTCAGGGCCATGGATTTGTCGCCAAACTCTTCTACTACCACTGTTTTGTTTTCCAGTTTTTTGTATTCTTCAAAGAAGTGACGCAGCTCTTCAAAGAAGTGGCGGGGCAACTCTTCTATATTGTTGTAGTGATTCACGCCCGGGTCATTGGCGGCTACTGCAATGATCTTGTCATCGGCATCGCCACTGTCCACCATCTGCATAACGCCTACTACTTTAGCCTCCATAAGGCAAAGCGCCTGTACAGGCAGGGACGTGATGACGAGGATGTCCAGCGGATCTTTATCATCCCCATAGGTTTGGGGAATGAAGCCATAGTTGCAGGGGTAATAGAAGGAGGAATATATGACGCGATCGAGTTTGAGCAAGCCGCTATCCTTGTCAATTTCATATTTGGCTCTCGAGCCCTGCGGGATCTCAATCACTGCATTTACAATACGGGGGGCATTGGCACCATACGGCACTCCATGCCAGGGATGAGAAACTGTTGTGGTCATGCTGATTACGATTAATGTTTTACAATTGTACCAGTAAATAGGTTAATCAGGCAATGGCAATCGTTGTTGGGTTGGTCTGAGGGGTGGATTCCAGTACAACCATAAGGTGAGCCACCTTTGGAAGGTGACCCCCCTTATGGTTACATTTTGATCACGGATTTGAGGTCTACCAGCCATTCGTTGTTGATTTTAACAATGCGAATGGTGGTGGTATCCTGCGGATGGAAAGAGTTATGGTATTTATAGGTGGTTACTGAATCATTTACCGGGGTGATGGCCAGCGGATTGATGTTGGCATCGGCAAAAGAACGTTTGTCCTCATTGCTTAACTGCTGGTAATTAGACTGTTGTTTTTTGAGGAGGGTAAGGTTATCGTCATCCTTCAGGAGGTAAAATCTGGCCTTTTCATAGTTGCCATCGAGGGAGGCGCGTATGAACTGGCGGCCGGCATCCTGGGCATCCTCGGCTTTCTGGTAACCACTGCTGCCCGTGCAGGCTACCAATCCTACTGTCAGGGCGGTGATTGTGAGATATTTAATCATGATGCAAAAGTAAAGGATTCGTCTGAACCGGGATTTATTGGATTGAATGGATTTAGTGGAAATGAAGGGTTTGCTGGTCCACACAGGACTCCTTTGGAGGAAGGGGTAAGGCGGGGGATGGGATAGTCGCGGTTAATGGCAGGTTGGGGGGAGGTACCTGTCTGGTATAGATGGGGGTAGTATCTGGTTCGGAGCTGGTAGGGAGGGAGGTCTCGGTAAAGTCTCGATAAGGTCTCGACAAGGTCTCGGTAAGGTCTCGATAAGGGTGTCTAAAAGAGGCTGTCAGTATGCCCGGTGGCAGAGGAGGAGGGTGTGGCGGAAAGCCGGTATGGGACCTTTAAACGCATGGTTTAAGGTACAAAAAAAGCCCCATATAACATGGGGCTTTCTGGTGGGACTTCTCTATTTTTTACCCTTCGGTATTGGGTTTTTCGTCGTTTTTGTTGTGGCGGTTGCCTCTCCAGTTGCCGGGTGTGTACTCGGGTGGCGGGTTTTCCTTCTGATCCCTGTCGTAGGCCTTGATGATGGCTTTTACGAGGCGGTGACGTACCACGTCTTCCTCATCCAGTTCAATATGGGCAATGCCATCAATGTTGCGCAGGATGCGGGCGGCTTTTTCCAGGCCGCTTTTTTGGTTTTTCGGCAGGTCAATCTGCGTCATATCACCCGTGATGATGGCCTTGGCATTGGCGCCGATACGGGTGAGGAACATTTTGATCTGCAGATCGGTCGCGTTTTGCGCCTCATCAAGGATGATGAAGGCATTGTCAAGGGTACGACCACGCATGTAGGCGAGGGGCGCAATTTCAATGACGCGGGTACTCATGTAGTAGCCCAGCTTGTCGGCGGGGATCATGTCATCCAGCGCATCATAGAGCGGCCGCAGGTACGGGTCAATTTTTTCCTTCAGGTCGCCGGGCAGGAATCCGAGGCTTTCGCCGGCTTCTACGGCAGGGCGGGTAAGGATGATCTTTTTGACCATTTTGTTCTTTAATGCCCGTACAGCCAGCGCCACTGCAGTGTAGGTTTTGCCTGTACCGGCAGGCCCGATGGCAAATACGATGTCGTTTTTCTCTGCCTCATGTACCATCCTTTTCTGGTTGGCCGTGCGCGCGCGGACCGTTTTACCATTGGGGCCGAATACGAGGACATCATTGGGATTGCGTTCAATGAAGTTGTCAACGGTTTCCGCATCATCACCGCCAAGTATTTGTTCAAAGTAATTCTGGCTCATGTGGCCATTGCGCTGGAGATATTGAACGATGAGGTCAATTTTCTCTTTTGCATTGTCCACCTGTTCGGGTGAGCCGCTTAATTTGAGCTGTGTACCGCGGGAAAGAATTTTGAGGAGCGGGAATCTCTTTTTGAGGATATCTAACTTACCGTTGTTTACACCGAAAAACTCAATAGGGTTTACGGCGTCCAGGCTAATGATAGTTTCTGTCAATTCACTTCAGTTTAAGTTCACAAAAGCGTACCGATTAGTGTCGATACTTCTAACCCTTTCCAGCTATTCCAAATATAATTTTTGGAAGCGCTACAACACAAAGTTACTTATTAACAGCGTGTGGAAATCGCTGCGTTCGGGATATTTATGATTTCATTAAATGGTAATGCAAGCTTGTTTTTATTGGTGTTTTGCATTGGTTAAATTACATAGTTAAGTATCAATCCGTATTACGGATGTTTTACTTTTTTGTAAAAGAATTGCACCTGTTTATTCAACTTTTCCGATTTGTATTTGTTTGGTATTCTTTTGTAACCGGTTAGCTTTTGTAAACCGGGTTTCTTTGAGTTACCAAAAAAACACCCTCATGGTACAACTTGTTGATTTTACTGAAAAACAAAGATTTAATAGCCCGGAATGCAAGAACCATATGCGTCCTGTACAGGACGCACTGGATGTTTTGCACGGCAAATGGAAATTATTGATCCTGCTGGCGCTTTCCGGCGGCCCACTCCGCTTTAAAGAGATACAACGGGAAGTAGGCGGTATTACTGCCAAGATGCTTTCCAAGGAGTTGAAAGATCTTGAAATGAATGAACTGGTACAGCGGACAGTGTATGATACGATACCTGTGGCGGTGGAGTATTCCCGCACGGCTTATGGCGCCAGTTTGAACAAGGTGCTGGAAGAGCTGCATAACTGGGGTTTACAACACAGGAGACGGGTGATGCGGAAGAGCAGGGCTGTGGAGGCGTAAAGAGGTTTCAGGTTTGGAGTTTCGGGTTTAGCGTTGCTACCGCGGTTGGAAGTTGTTGATGGATACCTGGCTGGTTGTGGTTTCAGGGTTTGGGATTTTCTGTTTTGTTTTCTTCGAACCAGCGCATGCGCCAGGCCATCATAGCGGTATGGCCGAGTTTACGGATGAGACGGTAGTTGACAACGATGCCTACCGGTGCGCCAATGAGCGGAATGAGCTGAGCCATTTTGGCGAGGTCGATGTAGTCGCGGTATTCCTGTTGAAAGGTGCGCCAGTCGAAGTCATGGATGTTGGCCGGCAACTGATGCCGGCGATCGGCCCAATGTTCCATTTTAAGGTATACTTCCCTTCTTTGCTGATGACTGGAAAAAGCGAGTTGAAAGATATACAGGATGTATAACCGCTCTTTGTAGTCTTCTACCGGGTATCCGTAGAGAGCGGCAATTTCAAATAAGAGTTTGAGTTTGATGCCAATGAGCAAGGGGAAGTCTGCCAGCCCCAGTAACAGGCCTCCGGCGCCGGTGATACCTCCTTCTGCCGCCGCTGTATTGCGGTAAAAACGGATCTTTTCCTCTATTAATGTTTCCCGGTGAGCGAGTGTTGCTTCTTTCAAGACAGGAGGCGTGGTAAGTTCTGCACCGAAGAGTACGGCGCGTATCATTTGTTTGATGGTAGTGGTCAGCAACTGGTGTATTTTCTCCGGTATGAGGCTGTTGACCTTTGTTTGCATACGCCTGGTAATCCGGTTGATGAAGCCGGGTTTGCGGAGCATCTGGCGCTGCCATTTTTTGAGACCGGCTTGTATGTTGTGGTCGTAGCTGTTCATTGTTACCCATTTTCGTTAAAGCTCCGGTGACCGCAGGCTGCGGAGGAGTTCGCCGTAGCCAAGTTTCCGGGAGAGGCCATTGACGGCCTGGGCGATGCGTTTGGTTCTGGTGGCTTCGGTCTTGGCGCTTTCGATCCACTGGCTGAAGTACCGCTGGTGCGAGGGCGCCAGGGAGTTGAAGAAGGCGAGGGCCTGCGGCTCATCATTGAGGCATTCCATTAGTTCAGGCGATAGTTGCAAGGGAGCTTTGTCTTCCTGCAACTGCACGTTCAGCATGGCGTCTTTCCGTTTTTTGATGCCTTTACGCATTGCTGCATTGATGGCCATGATGAAGCTGCCGCCGCCATGGGGCAGTAAGGATACGCCTTTGATGGCATGGCTATCCAGTTTGCCTTTTACCCGGAAGCCCTTTTTCCAGCCGGGTTTTAGCTGTTCTGCTATGTCGGGAGGAATGAGAATGTATGTCCAGCCGGTTTTGTCGCCCTGCTCCGCGAATTGTAATATGGTAGTCGTGAATTTGACCAAGCAGGGCTAATATACGGCATTATACGTTGCGGAGCTCTTCTTCGATCTGGTCGTGAAACTGAGCTTCTGTATCCATGATCCAGCGGGGAAGTGATTGGGGAAGGATTTTCCAGGCGCCCTCTTCTTTTTGCATACGGAAGAGGATGCGGTTACCGCGGTCGTCCACTACATCAACTGTAAAAATACCTTCATTAACACCGCCGAGCTTCCGGAAGTTAAACTCTCTCAGGCGGCCTTCTACTTTCAGCAGTTTGGTGAACTGTATATTTTTTACAAATTGGATGCGCATATGCTACTATTAAACATTTTGAGTTATCAATTCTCATGCTACACTTTGCCAAAACCTTCTTAATAACCTGAAAAGTTTTGCACAGAAGGGATAGCGCTTAGCTTTTAGGGATTAGCTGTCGGCTATTAGCCGTTATGGCTACGATTTCCAAAAAGGTCTAAGGTAAAGTTGAGGGGTAGTTGCTGTACCGGCAGGTACAACGTGTGGCTGCAAAGGTACGGATTAAATTCCGAATGCGAGGCTG
The DNA here is from genome assembly GCF_011759375.1 of Paraflavitalea devenefica. Taxonomy (NCBI): domain Bacteria; kingdom Pseudomonadati; phylum Bacteroidota; class Chitinophagia; order Chitinophagales; family Chitinophagaceae; genus Paraflavitalea; species Paraflavitalea devenefica. The sequence goes on from NZ_JAARML010000003.1 coordinate 180,994, forward strand.
GCGAACATCGCATAGCGGTAAAAATGCGGCTGCAAGCCGCATAATAGGGATACGAGGCTGCAAGCCTCGTATAGCGTAAGCTTCGTATAGCGCAAAAAAAATGCGGGGCTGAAAGCCCCGCATTGCCTATAATGTTGGCCTGTTGGCGATTAGTACCTGTAATGTTCGGGTTTGAACGGACCGGCCTGGGGGATACCGAGGTAATCGGCCTGTGCAGGAGTCAGTTCATCCAGTTCCACACCGATCTTCTTGAGGTGCAGGCGGGCCACTTTTTCGTCCAGGATCTTGGGCAGTACGTATACTTTGTTCTCGTATTTGCTGGTATTGGTCCAAAGTTCCAGTTGAGCCAGTGTCTGGTTGGTGAAAGAGTTACTCATTACAAAGCTGGGGTGACCAGTACCGCAACCGAGGTTAACGAGGCGACCTTCCGCGAGGATGATGATGTCTTTACCATCTACATTGTAGATATCTACCTGGGGCTTGATGGTATCTTTGGTATGACCATAGTTTGTGTTGATCCATGCCATGTCGATCTCGATATCGAAGTGGCCGATGTTACAAACGATGGTTTTATCTTTCATAGCACGGAAGTGCTTTTCTGTGATGAGGTCACGGCAACCAGAGGCAGTTACTACGATGTCGGCCTCTTTTACTGCGTCGATCATTTTCTTTACTTCGAAACCGTCCATAGCGGCCTGGAGAGCGCAGATGGGGTCGATCTCTGTTACGATAACGCGGCAACCGGCGCCTGCGAGGGAAGCGGCAGAACCTTTGCCCACGTCGCCATAGCTACCTACTACTGCTATTTTACCAGCCAGCATTACATCGGTAGCGCGGCGGATAGAATCCACGAGCGATTCTTTACAACCGTATTTGTTATCGAATTTGCTCTTGGTTACAGAGTCATTTACGTTGAAAGCGGGGATTGGCAGGGTGCCTTTCGCCATTCTTTCATACAGACGGTGAACACCGGTAGTGGTTTCTTCACTCAGTCCTTTAATATGTTGAACCAGCTCGGGGTATTTGTCGAATACTATGTTGGTGAGGTCGCCACCGTCATCGAGGATCATGTTCAGGGGGCGGTCTGCACCACCAAAGAACAATGTTTGCTCAATACACCAGTCGGCCTCTTCGAGGGTCTGACCTTTCCAGGCATAAACACCAATACCGGCAGCAGCGATGGCAGCAGCGGCATGGTCCTGCGTAGAGAAGATGTTGCAGGAGCTCCATTTCACTTCGGCGCCAAGGGCGATCAGTGTTTCGATGAGCACGGCTGTTTGAATGGTCATGTGTAAGCAGCCAGCAATACGGGCACCTTTCAGGGGTTGAGAAGGTCCATATTCTGCGCGCAGGGACATCAGACCAGGCATTTCAGCTTCTGCCAGACGAATTTCTTTACGGCCCCACTCAGCCAGGCTGATATCTTTTACCTTATAGGGTAAGGAGAAATCAATGTTTTTTGAGATAGTTGACATATTTGTTATTTATTTCAGGTCGCAAAGCTACAATTTAGGGATGTAATGTCCAAGAAAGGCGAGTGGTGAATAGTCCCGCCAGTGGGCGGGAGGGAGTGGGTAAAATAGCTACATTTGAGGTGCATCAAATACTTTCCTATGTACACTTACGACACAGTTACCGAGGCTGTTGATGGCCTGAAAAAAAGGGGGTATACTATTGATTTTAATAAGGGATACGAGTGTATAACCTGTCATTCGACCCCTTTATCCCTCCAGCCCAGCGAGTTTGAGATTACAGAAGTGTACCGGTTTGAGGGCAATTCTGACCCTGCAGATGAAGCCGTGGTATATGCGATTGAATCCAAAACCGGGGAAAAGGGCATCCTGGTGGATGGTTTTGGCCCCAGTTCCGAAACTGCCAGCGAGGCTATGATCGAGAAGCTGGCAGTACGGCATTCAGGTTAATGTTTGGAGATATCGGCTACTGTTTTCTTTTCCAGCAGCTTGAGGGTTGCGTCACGCACCTGTATCATGGTTTCGTGAAGCCCGCAATGTTTTTCATCACAGTTTTTACAACGCTCATAGAAATAAAGACTTACGCAGGGTAGCATGGCTATGGGGCCATCTATGAGGCGCATGATCTTGGCCATAGGGACTTCTTTGGGGGGCACTTTAAAGAAGTAGCCGCCTCCTTTTCCCTTTTTACTCTCGAGTATGCCTGCTTTTTTGAGTTCCAGCAGGATATTCTCCAGGAACTTTAATGGTATTTTTTTCTTTTTGGCTATTTCTGCAATGAGTACCGGCTGATTGTCTTTTTTCTCAGCCATGTACATCAATGCTTTAAAAGCGTATTGGGCCTTTTTAGAAAGCATGTGACGTTTTTGTTTGGCGGCGAGAAGTTAGAATAATTTTTTGAATAGCCAAGAAGTTAGACCAGTTTATGTTCATATATGTATTTAATGAGGCCAATGACATTGTTGGTCCGGGTCTTGCGAAGGATGTTTTTGCGGTGTGTTTCAACGGTCCGCTCACTGATGCCTAATTGCCCGGCGATCTCTCTGTTGTTGAATTCCCGTTCTATAAGGCGGATAATTTCCAGTTCACGAAAAGTAAGGGAGGTATTCTTAGTGGTAGCCTGTAGCTGCTTTTTCATATTATCAGGTAATTTTCAGTTGACAAAGGTTAATGGTTAACCGGTATATAACATATACCGGATATATAGATTTATCAGATGACAAATATTATTACAAGGTTGCCTGAAGCGGCACAATAAAAGGAAGTAGGCTCTTATTCCCGGGATATAGGTTTGTGGGCAAATATGGATAGACCCCTGGAAGGGAGGTAAAGGACCGGATTAAGGCTAAGGTTTTGATAGCCATGAAATTAAATTTCATGCAGGACATTTTGGTTAAGCCCTGAAAAATTACATCAATTGTTCAAGAGCAGGAAAAAAATTTTAACCAAAATAGTTGTGTCTGATCAAATTCCCAGCACGTCGCTCATCGTAAAAATCCCCTTTTTACCGGGGAGGAATTCTGCGGCCAGCACAGCGCCGGTTGCGAATCCTTTCCGGTTATGGGCGGTGTGTTTGATCTCGATGTCGTCTATGGCGGAGGTATAGCTAATGATATGGGTGCCGGGAGCCGGATCGGTCCGCTCACTGAGGATGACGAGGTCGGCTGCCTGGCTGCTTGGCTGGTTGACCCATTGCTTTTTTCCGGTGTTTTTGTCGAGTATCTGTTCTGCCAGGGTGATAGCCGTTCCGCTTGGGGCGTCTTTCTTTTCTGTATGGTGTATTTCTGTGAGCGATACGTTGTAATCGCTGTGCGGCGCCATGAGCTCGGCCAGTTTTTTATTGATGGCAAAGAAGATGTTGACGCCTACGCTGAAGTTGCTGGCATATAGTAAGGCGCCTTTGTGAACGAGGGCGTAGGTTTTAGCTTCTTCATACCGTGCCAGCCAGCCGGTGGACCCGCTGACTACCGGAACGCCTGCTTCTATGCAGCGTGTTATGTTTTCAAAAGCACTTTCGGGGCCGGTGAATTCTATGGCTACATCTGCCTTACGGATGTTATTGATGGTATTGTCTTCCAGGTTTTCGATGCCTACTTTGAGTACAATTTCATGTCCGCGCTGAAGGGCAATTTCTTCAATGGCCTTTCCCATTTTCCCGTAACCGATGAGTGCAATTTTCATGTCGAAAAGAATATAAGAATGTAGAATCCAGAATCCAGTATTCAGAATCCAGAATAATACAGGGTATGTTTTTAGCGGAGCGAAGATATTGTTTTTGTGCGATTGTTGTTGCCGATGTTGAAGACGAAACTAAGGCCAGCTACATTGCCTGGCAGGATGGTTGGTTTTACGTGGAAGGAAAGATCGTCACTGACATTGAAGTCTTTGAGGTGGGCATCTACCGTAGCATCTACTACATTGAGGCCCCAGAAGAGCAGGCCAAAGAGGACGGCATAGTCCATGTTGCGGCGGAATTCATTGCGGTAGTTGATGAGCGCATTCACATTTTTACCTTTCACCAATGTCCGTAGTTCGGGATCTACTTTATCCAGGAATATGGGCAGGTTGTTGCCGGCATCTGCTACCCTTACTGCATAGCGGGTCCTTTTGTACCATTCATTGTTGTAGTAGACGAGGTAAGCGGGGATACCGATGGCGGCAGCCACGATGGGCACTTTCCAGTATTTTTTGTTGTATACCTGTCCCCATCCGGGTATGATCGCAGAGCGGAGGGCTGCTTTACGGGGACTGTGTTTGGGTTTTTTGACAGCAGTGTCTTTGATTTTTGCCGTATCAATTTTGGCAGGCACTTTTTCAAGGACCTTGCCGGATGTATCACTGACCACCAATGCAGGGCGAGTAGTGTCCTTTGGCCGCTGTGATGAAGCCAACAGCGGCATGGCGATGGTGACGGCAATAACAAGAATTACTCTGATCATGCAAAAGATACTTAGTTGGCAGTGACACCAATTGCATCCAATATTTTATTCAGATCCTGGATGGAGTAATACTCAATAGAAATACTGCCGTGTCCTGTTTTGTTGTGATTGAGTTTTACTTTGGTGCTGAAATGCGACGCTAAGTTATCTTCAATTTTCTTGTAAGCAGGTGGAAGAGAGGCTTTTACCGAATTTTTAACAGCAGTACCTGATTTGTAAAGCCTGCGTACCAGCTCTTCTGTTTGTCTTACGGATAGCCCTTTGCTTTTTATTTCGTTGAAGATAAAGAGTTGCTTATCTACTGTATCCACGTTGATGATCGCCCGCGCATGTCCCATGCTGATAACACCGGTGCGTACAGCTACCTGTATATCGGGTGGTAGTTTGAGGAGGCGGATGTAGTTGGCCACGGTACTTCTTTCTTTGCCCATGCGTTCTGCTACCTGTTCCTGCGTTTGGCTTAGCTCTTCCATCATACGCTTGTAGCTGAGGGCAATTTCCATGGCGTTGAGGTCTTCACGCTGTAAGTTTTCCAGCAATGCCAGCTCCAGCAGTTGCTGGTCGTTGGCCTGGCGGATGTAGGCTGGTATGTCTTTAAGGCCGGCCAGTTTGGAAGCTCTCCAGCGGCGTTCTCCGGATATGAGCCTGTATTTACCATTGGGGAGTGAGGATACGGTGATGGGTTGCACCAGGTCGTGCATTTTGATAGAAGCAGCCAGTTCATTCAATGCCTGCTCATCAAAGTCGCGGCGTGGCTGCTTGGGGTTGGGCTCAATGTTTTCTACCGGTATGCGCTGCATGGCAGTGACCTGCTCCACTACCTGGGTTTTGAGGCTATTGCCGGTCGTGTTTTTCAGGTCGGAGTCAATACTCTGCAATAGGGAACGAATCCCTTTTCCCAGCAACTCTTTATTGTTACCTTTTTCTTTTGACATTGTTTGTTCTTTGAGCCTTGAGCTGTGAGCTTCGAGCTACGAGCAAGGGGCTCGCTGCTCGTAGCTCGCTACTCGCAGCTTATTCAAGTATTCTTTCTTCCTGTTTAATTTTGGTCATGTCATTTTTCTGCAGGATCTCTTTGGCCAGGTTGAGGTAGTTCATGGCCCCTTTGCTCTGACCATCGTAGAGTATGACCGGCTTGCCTACACTGGGCGCTTCACTGATGCGGCTATTGCGGTGAATGATGGTATTGAATACCATTTCATCGAAATGCTTACGTACTTCATTGACCACCTGGTTGCAGAGGCGCAGGCGGCCATCATACATGGTCATGAGGATACCTTCAATCATCAACTCAGTATTCAGCCTGGTTTGTACTATTTTAATTGTATTCAGTAGCTTACCAAGACCTTCAAGGGCGAAGAATTCTGTTTGAACGGGAACTATCACGGAGTCGGCTGCTACCAACGCATTTACTGTGATAAGTCCCAGTGAAGGAGAGCAGTCAATGATAACGAAATCGTAATCATTTTTAACCGGCTCCAGTATGCCTTTCAATACACCTTCCCGGTTGGGGTAGTTGATCATTTCGATCTCAGCACCTACGAGGTCAATGTGTGAAGGGATCACATCGAGGTTGGGAACGTCGGATTTTAAGATGACGTCTTTGGCCAGGGTCCCGTTCACCATGCAATCGTACAGGCTTTGCTGGATATTGTGCAGGTCGAAGCCAACGCCGGTGGTGCTGTTGGCCTGCGGATCAGCATCTACCAGGAGGGTCCTGAATTCCAGTACGGCCAGGCTGGCAGCCACGTTGATCGCTGAAGTGGTTTTACCTACACCGCCTTTTTGATTGGCTACTCCAATTACTCGCGCCATTGTTTTAAGTAAGGTTGTTTTTTTGTTTGGTTCAGGATATTGTATCTCTGCGTAATAATCAATAATTAATAATTATTGATTATTACGTTTGCTTCGAATGTTTATAAATCAATAGTACTACCAATTTGTATGAGTTGCAACTCAACGCCGGCATCAGCAAATGTTTTGATGGCCTGTTGGTGATCAATTTTGATATAGCCAAAGGTATCATAGTGAACGCCTACAACTGTCTGGCAATCTATCATGCGTGCGCATTCGGCAGCATCGGCAGCATCCATGGTAAAGTTGTCACCAATCGGTAAGATGGCAAAATTTAGTTTTGCCCAACGTGGTATTAACTGCATGTCTGTAGTGAGTGCTGTATCGCCACTATAGTAGAAATTTCCTTCATTTGTATAGATGATGAATCCCATTGGGTTACCGCCATAGCTACCATCCGGCAGGCCGGAAGAGTGCTGGGCAACAACGCATTTAACGGTAAAAGGGCCAAAGTTCCATTTTCCCCCTGTATTCATCTGGTGTATACTGGTCACCTCCTGTTTCATGAGCCATTCGCCCACTTCCCAGCTACAGATGACCTGGGCACCGGTGCGGGTAGCGATACGTACACAGTCGGCTATATGATCGGCATGCCCATGCGACAGGAGGATGTAATCGGCCGGTATTTGATCAACATCTACTACGTTATTTGCCAATTCGTTATAGGTTACAAAGGGATCGAACAACAGTTTCTTATCTTTGACGATCACCGAAAAACAGGAATGGCCGTAATAAGTTAGTTTCATAATTTTTTTACAGGACGGCAAAAATACGTTTTCGGTATAAGAAATAAGAACCAAAAACCTTCTTAGCTGTTAATGCTTTAACATGAATGATTTTTATACTATCATTTCCGGCACCAACAGGGCGGGCAGTAATACGAGGAAGATAGCGCAACATTATTGCGACCTGCTGGAAGCGAAGGGAATTGAGACCCGGCTGGTATCGCTGGAGGGCTGGAAATCGGTAGAGAAGACGCCTGAGTATGTGCAACTGGAAAAGGAGGTGCTGATCCCTTGCAGGAAGTTCATTTTTGTGGCGCCGGAGTATAATGGCAGCATCCCGGGCGTATTGAAGGTGATGCTGGATATTTCGGATTACAAGAAGGTATGGTGGGGGAAGAAAGCCCTGCTGACGGGAGTGGCCCTTGGCCGCTCGGGCAATGTGCGGGGCATGGAGCATTTAACAGGTATTCTCCATTTTATGAAGGTGGTGGTGCACCCCAATAAGTTACCCATTTCCTCTGTGGATAAGCTGCTGAATGGCTCCGGCGTTATTCATGATACAGGCACGCTGGAAGCCATTAAGACACAGGTGGATGAGTTTATAGCCTTTTAACCGGAGCGGCAGCCTGAAAAAAAATTGACTACTGGTAAAATATACCTGCTTCCCGATCGTCTTACCGGGATATAGAACAAAAATGCAAATAATACCGATCTGAACTTTTGTTGCTGGAAGCCTGCGGGTTCTCCATGACAGGACGGTTATTTCATTTTATTGATCATTAAATTTATTTTCTTCATGCGTAATGCTGGCTTTATCTGGTTCCTGATCGGTTTTATGATCCTGTTGGATATTTATGTATACCAGGCGATCAGGGTGGTCGCTCCTTCCTCACCACGGATGCGGCTGATTGTAATATCTGTTTACTGGTTCCTTTCGGTCGTTTCTGTAGCGATGATTTTTATAATGCCTTACAGCAATGCTGCTACCTGGCCTAAATGGATCCGGAATTATGTATTTGTGATCGTGATCGGGCTGATCGTGAGTAAGCTGCTGGCCTCCCTGTTTATTGCGGTGGATGATATCCGTCGTGCAGGCGCCTGGGTTATCAGCCGGTTCCCGGGTAATACCACTGCTGCTACCGCCCGTTCAGGCGGGATTACGCGCTCTGCCTTTTTGAGCTGGCTGAGCCTTGCTGCCGGGGGCGGCTTATTTGGCACCCTGTTGTATGGTTTTAACAATAAGTATCGCTACCAGGTGAATAAGCTGCAACTGGCTTTTGAGAATCTTCCTTCGGCCTTTAAAGGATTGAAGATTGTGCATATTTCCGATATCCATTCCGGCAGTTTTACCGACCGGAAGGCGGTAGAGAAAGGAATTGAAAAGATTATGCAGCAGCAGCCCGATCTTATTTTGTTTACCGGCGACCTGGTGAATGACCGCGCTACTGAAATGGAAGAGTACAAGGAGGTTTTCAGCAGGTTAAAAGCGCCGATGGGCGTGTATTCTACGCTGGGTAACCATGATTATGGTGATTATGTTCATTGGGATAGCGCCGTCGTAAAAGCTGCCAACCTGGAAAGCCTGAAGTCTGTACATGGCGCCATGGGCTGGCGTTTGCTGATGAATGAGCATGTGGTACTGGAAAAGGATGGGCAGCAGATTGCCCTGCTGGGGATTGAGAACTGGAGCGCCCGTGGCAATTTCCCCAAGTATGGTAAGATGCATGAGGCGCATCCGGGCACTGAGCAATATGCTTTCAAGATACTGATGAGCCATGATCCCAGCCATTGGGAGGCAGAGGTGCTGGACAAGTATAAGGATGTAGACCTGATGCTGGCCGGGCATACACACGGTATGCAGTTTGGACTGGAGGTCCCCGGTTTTAAATGGAGCCCTGTGCAGTATATGTATAAACAGTGGGCGGGATTGTATGAAGCAGATAAACAGAAGTTGTATGTAAACCGTGGTTTTGGATTTATCGGTTACCCGGGCAGGGTGGGTATTTTGCCGGAGATAACCCTTCTTGAACTTGTGTAAAGGCAACGAGGTATAAAGGCAAAGGGCAGTTTACGATTTGTAAACTGCCCTTTTCTACGGAGGGAATAATTTGCTACTAATTACAGAACCAGAACCCGTTAACATTAACCATTGTACCAAATTCTTAATGAGGTATCACGATCGGTTAAGCGGCATACTGTTAGGGTTGGGTCATTGTATACCTGGCACTTGCGGCCGTGATCAGGGTACAGGATAAGCACAGAATACTTTGCAAGGGTACGGTACTAAAAACGAGCACCTGGACTTTACAGGAGAAGGCTCTTTTAAGGCTTCCAATCAAAAGGATGAGGGGGTTACTTAATTAATCTCATGAGACCCGCCAAAAACGATCTCCTTCACGCTACGACAGGGGTTTAGGGGCCTGTTGATCTTTTAATACGGTCGGTTATATATTGAATCGTCAGTTTGGAAAGTTTAGGGCTCAGGGGCATAGGTTAAAAAATCTTTCCCTATCTCTTAACCTTTGACTTATAATTACATAGCAAATATACGGCGGTGCAGCAGGGGTATGCTGCCGAAATCGGTGAGCCCGGTCAATTTGTAGCCAGCGTGGTTTATTTTGACGGTGGAGGAAAGGCAAGTGGTAAATGGCTAGTGGCGAGTGGGGCTGATAGATTGGTGTACCTGAGTAAATACATCCTGGTTTATATTCAATGATCTACAAAACGTTGTGGATGAGTAGCTGGTTGATCTCTTTTAATACAAGTTGCTTATAATCATCGAGTTTATTGAACTCTGCGGCTAAAGTGACCGGATTGGATTTGGCCTTGGCCAGTTGCTCTATTTTCTCCAGTTGGCGAAAGAAGGGGGTATTGCGCCCAAATACAGAGACGGTGGATTGAATATGGTGGGCGAGGGTACCAATTTGCTTAACCTGTTTTTTCTCTACTGCCTCCCTGAGGGCGTCCATTTCTCCGGGAAACTGGTTAAGGAACTGGCGGATAATGTTGTTGAGGAAGGCGCTGTTGCCCATGACGAGGTCATACAGGAAGTCGAGGTTGATGTAATGCAGGCTGGCCTTCAGGAATTCAAAGGTGTGTTTTTGACGGGCCAGGTATTTTTTCAACAGGCCCAGCAGTTCTTTCTCCTGGATAGGCTTGGAAATGTAGTCGTTCATGCCATGACTGAGGCATTTTTCCCTTTCACCGGCCATGGCATGCGCCGTCATGGCAATGATGGGAATATTGCTTTTAAGGTCATTGCGGATGGTCCTGGCAGCGATGTAGCCGTCCATGACAGGCATCTGGATATCCAGCAATACGAGGTCATATTTTTCGCGGTTCAGTTTTTCCACTGCCTGTTGTCCGTTCTCTGCCAGTTCAAAGTTGAGGTGCCAGCTTTGGAAGGTATGTTTCATGAGTAGCTGGTTCATTTGGTTGTCTTCTACGATGAGGATCTTAACACCTTCAAATAACCCGTTACCTGCTTCTGCGAAGTGGGGGTATTGTATGTTCTTTTGGTCGTCGGTCATGGGTAATATTTCATATTCAAGTTCGAATAAAAATTCTGTGCCGCCTGCGTCGCTTTTTACGGCGATGTTGCCTTGCTGCAGTTGAATGAGGTTGCGCACGATGGATAAGCCGAGGCCGGTACCCCCGTATTTCCGGGTAGTATTGGTTTCTCCCTGTTCAAAACGTTCGAAGATAGTATCGAGCTTATCGGCTAAAATGCCAATGCCGCTGTCTTTTACGGAGAACCGGAGGCGTACCCGGGTATCGGTTTCTTTTACCGGTATGACGATGATGCTGATGCCACCTTCCTGGGTAAATTTGATCGCATTGCTGATGAGGTTTACCAGGATCTGGGTAAGGCGTACTGCATCGCCGGTAAGCGTGTCTGGAATGCTTTCCTGTATATGGATGGTAAAGGAAAGCCTTTTTTCTTTTACCCTGTGCTGGAACATGGTTTCGAGGGAACTGCAGAGGCCACGAAGGCTGAAGGGGCTTTTTTCAATACGGAGCATACCAGCTTCTATTTTAGAAATGTCGAGGATATCATTGATGATAGTAAGCAGGCTTTCACTGGCGGATTGTACGAGGTGTACGAAATGCTCCTGTTCGGGCGTAAGCGATGTTTTCTGTAACAGGTTGGTAAAGCCGATGACTGAGTTGATAGGCGTTCGTATTTCATGACTCATATTGGCCAGGAACTGTTCTTTTACCCGGGCCGATTCATCGGCCCGGCGTTTGGCTTCTTTTAGTTCATCTTCTATTTTTTCCTGTTCAGAGACGTCAAAGACGGTGGAGCGGCTGGATATGTATTCGTCCTGTTCGTTGTAGATGGCAATGGCGCTGAGCGATATGGGTATGATGAACCCTTCTTTGTTGACCATGTTTAAACGAAGCTCCCTGAGTTCTCCGTTTTTCTTGAACTGGGGAAAGCGTTTTTTCAATATTTCGGCGCTGGCTTCATCCAACACATCTGTAAACAACATTTTTCCTACTACTTCTTCTTTTTTATACCCTATCCAGTTGAGTTCTGTCTGGTTAATGGCGCTGATGTAACCATCTTTGTCGAGCGAGTGATAACCGCAGGGCGCATTGTTGTAAAGGTCATAGATATCGGCGGAAACTTTTTCCAGGTTCTGGCGTGCCTGCAGTTCGTTGGTATGGGCCTGCTCCAGTTCTTTGATAAGCGCCTGCTGGCGTTGCAGGCGGCGTATGACCACTACGCTCAGAAAAAGGATGGCGGCAACGGAGATGGAAGTAAGGATGCGGCTGATGGTCAATACCGATGCGGTCCGCGGATCGCCAGACGCCAGTGAGCTTTCCAGCCTTGTTTGCAGAAAGATGCCGGTAGCTATGAATACCACTAAGAATAGAACAATGATCGCAATAAGATATTTGGGCTTTAATTTCATTTTCATAATACGACGGCTTATACTCTGTATATGTACGATAAAGCAAAAGATGTTCCGGAAGTAAAGGTGCAAGGTTATATCAAAGATGGCGCAGCCTGTTGGTTATAACAGTTTCAGTTTCTTCATGAGCTGGCTACGATAGCTTTCGGCGACGGGTATGGGGGTGTTCATGATGTTAAGTGCACCATCTTCTATGCTATCAATTTTGTCAAGCGCCACGATGTAACTGCGGTGGATACGCATGAGCCTGGGGGAGCGTATTTTTTCTTCTACGGCTTTAAGGGTGGTATGTACAATATGCCATTTGCCGGGGGTATATATCTTGATGTAGTCACCCATTGCTTCAATCCATAATATGTCTTCCAGCTTCACTTTTTTGAGGGCGCCATTGTCGCGTATGAAAATGTAATCATCATCTATGTTATTGACCTCGGTATTGTCCCGGCGCATAACTTCACGGGCTTTATCAATGGCCTGCAGCAGGCGGGGTAAGGTGACGGGTTTGAGCAGGTAATCTATTACATTTAATTCAAATGCTTCCAGTGCGTAGTCTTTGTTGGAAGTGGTGAAAATGATCAGCGGTTTTTTGGGCAGGGATTTCAACAGTTCAATGCCGTTCATACCAGGCATTTCAATGTCAAGGAATACCAAATCGGGAAAGTTGCGGGAAATGTATTGGTGTGCTTCCATAGCGTCCCGGCATTCTCCCGTTACTTCCAGCAGGCCTGTCTGGGTAACCAGTTGGCTAAGCATGAGCCTGGCCATATCGTTATCATCGACTATGAGGCACTTCATTTTCAGAGGAAGGAGCGTTGGTAAAATGGTAATGCTAAGTTTAAGGTATGAAAAATATGCCAATGATTAAACCATTAATAATTTTTTTAATCCAAATTGCGTTATCTCTGCTGCCACGTGAATGTTTACGGGCATAAATGCTAATAAATGAAGAAAGTTTCCTTTGTGGTTCTGTTTATTATGCTACAAAAGCTGTCGTTTTCCCAAAAGGGAACGCTGGATTCTTTATTTGCTTCCGGGGATACGACCGCTGTTATGGACTCCCTGATGAAGGATTTTGACCTTTTCCTGGATTCCCTGACAGCCCCTAAGAGCTTTTTGAATATCAGTATAGGGGCCGGGAACGGTATTTTTAGTTTTGAGAATAAGAATTCTGCGTATTTATCCACAGAAAGGAAGATTATATTTTCCCCGTCTATCGGCTATTTTCATAAGTCGGGACTGGGGCTTTCTGCCACAGGCTTTATGATAGGCGATCAGGGTGCACTGAATGTGTACCAGTTTTCGGTCAGCCCATCCTATGACCTGATCCGGCCATCTTTTTCTTCGGGTGTTTCTTATACGCATTACATGAATAAGGATTCCGTGAGTTTTTACCTCACGCCTTTGCAGCATGAGCTGTTTGCTTATTTTTCTTATAAGAAATGGTGGCTGCGGCCATCTGTCAATTTTGCGTATGGGTGGGGGAGCAAGGCATCTTATGAAAAGATAAAGAGGCGACTGCGGGCCAAGTTGTTAACACAACTCCGCCGGTTAGGTTTAAACCCTGGTAATATGGTGATCAAAAATGAGGAATCTATACAGGATTTCTCATTGACGGTTTCCCTGCGCAAAGATTTTAACTGGTATGATGTATTGGGTAAAAATGATAATGTTAGTTTTATACCGGTGCTTATGCTGACGAGTGGCACCCAGAATTTTGGTTTCAATACTTCTTATTCCTATCAATTCCGTTCCGTACGCATTAATTCCCTGCCCAGTAATCAGCAATTGTCGGGTAAGTCTGATTTCAGACCCCAGTCGGCCAGTTTGGTGTTAAGAGGCAGCTATATGAAAGGAAAAGTACTGGTACAGCCCCAGGTATTGTTTGATTATTATCTACCCGAAGGGGATGATAAGTTCAATATGGCCTTTTCTATTACTGCCGGGGTGAGTTTTTAAGAAAGGCAACAAGGCATAAAGGCAACAAGGCATCAGGGCAAGGCATAGAATTTTTATACCTTTCTTCACTATCCATGCAACGAATTAACAACCAATTTGGTTTCGCTGGCATATAAGTTGAAAATATTTATTGAACCAAATATCAATTTCATATATGAAAAAGAAATCACTGGCATTGTTAACAATCGCATTGGCCCTTACCACAGTCACCTTTGCCCAGGGTTTTCACCTTGGCTTCAAAGCAGGCGCCAACATTTTTAAGGTAGATGGTAAATCCTTTAACGACGAATTCAAATTTGGTTATAACCTGGGAGCTTTTGCTGAAATCAACTTTAGCAATAAATGGGGTGTTCAACCAGAGCTTTTATGGAATCAAACCAATTACCGTACCGGTGATAATTTTGATGACCTGTATCCCGGTGGTAAGAATGATGTAGAAGGTAAGCTGAATTATATCAGTATTCCCATCCTGCTCACTTACCGGCCCGTTAAAATTTTCTCTTTACAGGCCGGTCCTCAATTCGGTATTTTAACCAGCCAGGATAAAGACCTGCTGGGTGAAACCAAAGAAGCTTTTAAAAGCGGCGATTTCTCTATGCTGGGCGGCGCTCAACTGAACCTGGGTGCACTGCGCGTAGGTGGTCGTTATGTAGTTGGTTTAACTGATATTAATGATATTGACAACAGGGATAAATGGAAGAACCAGGGATTCCAGTTGTACCTGGGATTAACGATCTTGTAATTGGTTCTTGTACCCAATGCAAAAGTACCCAACGTAAAGGTCTTGCGCGGACACCCGGCAAGACCTTTCTTTTTTGACCAGCTATATATTATTGTACTGCCGGCCTGTTAATTGTTTTGCGCTGTGTTGCTGTACCGGTACGGGTAGTCAGCCACCTGTCTACCGAAAATTTCCCGCTGCCATTGATGGTAATGACGATGGCAATGGCCCAGAAGAGGATGTCAAATTCATACCCTTCTCCTTTGTTGCTGCCAAACCAGTTCATGAAGAAACCATTGGGCAGGTGATCTACAAAGAAAGCGCCCGCCATTACGATGGCCATGAGGGCTGCATTGATCCTGCCGGCAAAACCGATGAGCAATAGGAGAGCGCCTAACGATTCAATGAGAATGACGAGTGCGCTGAGCCAGGCGGGTAATCCCACGGTGCCGGTAAAATAGCCCATGGTATTGTTCCAGCCATAGCCGCCAAACCATCCGAACGCTTTCTGAAGTCCATGTCCCAGCATGACCACTCCCAGGGATACCCGTAATATAAGCCAGTTGTAATTGTTGGTAGTTGCTAATAATCGCTGTTGCATAACTGATTTTTTGATCTTTGATGATCTTGCAAAAATCCGTCAACAGGGTAGCTATATCCAATGACGTGTGGTAAGAAAAAACATTAACATAGGATAAGCCGTTTCGGGTTGCTGCCGCGGGTGGTAGTTGCTGACTGATTGGTGACCGGCTTGTGATTTATCGGCTGGTTTTATGGTTTGCCGGCTATCTGGCGGCGGATGCGACTGAGTGATTCAGGAGTGATGCCCAGGTAGGAAGCGATCTGTTTGAGCGAAAGACGTTGTTCAAATTGCGGATACCGGTTGATGAAGTTGAGGTAACGTTCTTCGGCGGAAAGGCTCATGTTTTCACTGAGGCGGCGCTGCATGGCTATATAGGCATTCTGTAGCAAAATGCGGTAGAAACGATCAAATTTGGGTATATCTGTGTACAATTGTTCCAGTTGACTTTTCTCAATAGTAAGCAATTCACAATCTTCCATGGCCTCTACATGGTATAAAGCGGGCTGCCCGCTCAGGAAACTGTACATATCGCCCGTCCACCAGTCTTCAAAAGCAAACATAACAATATGCTCCTGGCCGCTGTTGTCTATATGGTAGGTACGGAGGGAACCCTTGTTCACAAAGCATTCGTAGCGGAATATATCACCAGCCTGCACCAGGTACTGCCTTTTACGCAGGGTGCGGGGTTTAAGGACCGCTGTAAAGCGTGCTGTTTCTTCCGGCGTGAGTTGTATGAAGCGGGCAATGTTTTTGAGAATAAGATTATACATGGACTAAAGGTAGGTTAGTATATGAAAACGAAAAGTGACAAGAAGGGTACTGTTCTACAGGCCCCCGAGTATGCCCCTGTAAAAGAAAATGAGCAGGTATTGTGGTCGCTGGGTATTACCCCCGATCATATTGCCGCCCTGCCCATGATCGTAAATACCGGCACTGCTTTCCTGGTGCTGGAAGTACGGAATAAGGAAGTACTGCAATCCCTGCGACCTGTTGCCATCCCCCTGCGCCTGTTATTGGAGCAATATGGCCTGGCCGGGTATTGTGTTTTTTGCCGTCATACCGGCGGGCAGGCTGATGCCACCGCCTGCATTTTTACCGCTTCGCCGCAGGAGCCTGCCAGCCTTTACCAAGTTCCGGCTGCCGGGGCCCTGGCCTGCTATCTGTATGATATTGTGATGATTAAGAAGGAGGAAATGGTTATTTCCCTGGGTTATTGCCCCAGGCCCGACGTTATGACCCGTCTTGTTGTTCACCTGCATCTGCAGGAGGGAAAGATCTTTTCGCTGCAACCTGTAGCAGATGAGCCGGTCCATTAACCCGGCCCGATAGCACCCTATATTGGTTGTATCTTTGGTCGAACCGGTAAGGTCCTGTGCCCCTTGTGCTTACCGTATAGCCGGCATTCAATCTGACAGTATTGATCCCTGCTACCCGGTTGGCACTAAACTTGACCTATATACCCTCCACTTCAAAATCCAAGGATTTTAAGAATAGACGTGCTATTTTGTCATTGATAAACTGTAGTATGAGTAGTATAAAAGAACCCTCGATATTGTTTCAGCCCGAAGATGATATGGATTTTATCCCCATAATCCCTCTGAATGAAAATGAAGGTGATAACGGCCCTGAAGTAGTTATTCCAAGCGAATTGCCACTATTGCCACTGAGAAATACGGTGTTGTTTCCCGGGGTGGTATTACCCATCACGGTGGGGCGCGATAAGAGCATTAAGGCGATCAATGATGCTTATAAGGCTGACAAATTGGTAGGCGTAGTGGCGCAAAAAGACAGTGATGTGGAAGACCCTACTGTCAGCGACCTGGAAGATATTGGTACCGTAGCGAGAATTATTAAACTGATTAAGATGCCCGATGGGGGCACCACGGTGATCATACAAGGAAAAAAGCGTTTTAAAATAGCCGGCATCCTTACCGATGACCCTTATTTCAAGGCGCAGATCAGTTTACTGGAAGAAGATGATATAGCCAATAAGCCGGAGGATTTTGAGGCTTATGTGTCCAATATCAAGGACCTGGCCACGCAGATCATCCAGTTATCCCCGAATATTCCTTCAGATGCCGCTATTATTTTAAAGAATATTGAGAATCCTTCTTTCCTGATCCATTTTATTTCCAGCAATCTTAATACGGAGTTGATAGAGAAGCAAAAGTTGCTGGAAATGAATAATATAGAAGCCAGGGCCGATCTGCTGATGCAGTTACTGCAACGCGAGTTGCAGTTTGCAGAGCTGAAGAATAAGGTGACTACGAAGACGAAGACGGAACTGGATAAACAGCAGCGGGAGTATTTCCTGCAGCAGCAGATGAAGAGCATCAAAGAGGAATTGGGCGGCGATACGAATGACCGGGAGATCAGGGAGATGAAGAACAAGGCAGAAAATACGAAGTGGTCCGAAGCTGCCCGGGAGATGTTCAAGAAGGGGATTGAGAAGCTGGAGCGTATGCATCCCAGCACGCCTGATTATTCGGTGGTATATAATCACCTTGACCTGATGCTTGACCTGCCCTGGGGCATTTATACAAAAGACCTGTATGACCTGAAGAAAGCCAGGAAGGTACTTGACCATGACCATTATGGCATGAATAAGGTGAAAGAACGTATCCTGGAATACCTGGCAGTACTCAAGCTGAAGGGTGATATGAAGAGCCCGATCCTTTGTTTTATTGGTCCTCCGGGTATTGGTAAAACCTCGCTGGGGCGCAGTATTGCCAGCGCTATTGAGCGTAAGTATGTACGCATCAGCCTGGGCGGATTGCATGACGAAAGTGAGATCAGGGGGCACCGTAAGACGTATATCGGCGCTATGCCCGGCCGTATTGTTCAATCGCTCCGCAAGATAAAATCTTCTAATCCTGTAGTGATCCTTGATGAGATTGATAAGGTAGGGACTGATTTCCGGGGCGACCCTTCTTCCGCTTTACTGGAAGTACTGGACCCCGAGCAGAACCATACTTTTTATGATAATTACCTCGAACTGGAATATGATCTGAGCAAGGTGTTGTTTATCGCCACGGCGAATGACATTAATAATATTCAACCGGCATTGCGCGACCGCCTGGAGATTATTGACCTCAGTGGTTACGCTGTGGAAGAGAAGATCGAGATCGCCAAACGTCACCTGCTGCCCAAGCAGAAAGAAGCGCATGGATTGAAGGATATCAATTTCAAGATAGGTGATAAGGTGCTGGAAAAGATTGTCCAGGATTATACCAGGGAGAGCGGCGTACGGGAACTGGACCGTTACCTGGCGTCGGTAATGCGCTATGAAGCAAAGGAATATGCTATTAAGGGCAAAGTAAAGAGTACACTTACAGCCAATGATATAGAGAAGATACTGGGTAAGCCCCGCTTCAGCAATGAAATATACAAGGTGGCCAATATGCCCGGTGTGGCAGTTGGTTTGGCCTGGACGTATGTAGGCGGTGATATCCTGTTTGTGGAAACCAGCCTTAGTGACGGCAAAGGAGAGTTGAAGCTGACCGGCAACCTGGGTAATGTGATGAAGGAAAGCGCTACCACTGCACTGACCTGGCTGCAATCGAATGCCAAAAAGGTGGATATTGACAGTCACATTTTTGAAAAGAAAACGATCCATGTGCATGTACCGGAAGGCGCTGTGCCCAAGGATGGACCCAGTGCGGGCATTACGATGATGTCGGCTATCTGCTCGGCTGTAACCGGCAGGCGCATAAAGCCTTACCTGGCCATGACAGGTGAGATCACTTTACGGGGACAGGTATTGCCGGTAGGTGGTATTAAGGAGAAGGTATTGGCAGCCCGCCGTGCAGGACTAAAGGAGGTTATCCTCTGCTGGCAGAATGAAAAAGATATCCAGGAGATAGATTCCAATTTTATCAAGGGATTGAAGTTCCATTTTGTGAAGACGATGCAGCAGGTGCTGGAACTGGCGCTGGTATAATTTCCTTTAATGGGATTTTAATAAAATTGTGATTCGTAAAATGAACAAAGAAATTGAACCCTTGTTATATTAGTATAGTGATCATTAACGAAGCAAATTCAAGATTACTATAAATTTTTTCATGTTGGTTGTTTTAAGGGTTAAAGGAATTCCTCCATATCCATGGAGGAATTTTTTTTAACAAAACCTTGAGAATTATCACCTATTTTCGTTTGCATCTATTGCATGCGGAAAGTATTGCTGATACAGGTGTTACTGCTGATACAGGTTTGTGGGGTGGCTCAAACCCTGGGTGGCAACACCGTTTATAATTTCCTCCGTCTCTCCAATACGCCTCAATTAACCGCGCTCGGCGGCATTAATGTATCCAATCAAACGGCTGATATAGGTCTTGCCTGGCATAATCCTGCGCTGTTGCGGCCGGCCATGCATACACAGGCCAATCTTGTTTTCAATGCTTTTTATGGGGATATCCGTAATTATCACCTGCTGATGGGGTTCAGACATGAAGGCTGGAAAACCAATTTTGCTGCAGGCGTTAATTATTTCAATTATGGCTCTATACCGGAAACAGACATGGTTGGTAACCGATACGGTGATCTCAGGCCATCGGATTATGTGGTACAGGTGTCGGCCAGCCGTCAGTATATGGAACGTTGGTTTTATGGCGCTACTATCAAGTTTGTTCACTCCAATTATGGCCAATACCGCTCTACCGGGCTGGCATTGGATGCAGGCCTCAGCTATACAGATACAGCACAGCTTATACAGGCATCATTGGTGATCAAAAATATGGGCGCCCAACTCAAGGCTTATACGGGTACAGCATCGGGCGATCTTCCTTTTGACCTGCAGGCAGGTATTTCCAAAAGGTTGGCCAGGGCGCCCCTGCAATTCTCCCTCACAGCCCACCACCTGCACCTGTTTGATATTGCTTATCGCGATACGGCTTTCAACAATGAAAATGGATTTGACCAGAATATGGGGGACAAAAAGTTCACTTTTGATAAATTATTTCGTCATATCGTATTGTCCATGCAGTTATATATCACTGATAAAGTAGAGGTTAGCGTGGGTTACAATCACTTGCGGCGCAGGGAGTTGAATGTGGGCAATACCGGCAATGGCATTAATGGTTTTTCCTTGGGTGCAGGCGCTTTGTTTAAAAGGATCCAGATCAGGTATGCCCGGAGCTATTACCAGAACAATACTGCTTATAACCAATTCGGTCTTTCCCTTAAGCTGACTGATTATTTCGGCGCCGGCCGGTAAATAATCCGCATCAGGATACTGGTAATTAATTGTTTACCCTTAGATTTTGTTAACCACTTTCTTTGACTTTCTTAAAAAGACGCCACAATTTTCTTTATTTGGCCCGGATTCAAGTATTTTAGTAGCTATGCCCTGAAGGGGACAGGATGTTTGTAACTGCCTGGTATGCACGAAACAATGAATCTGAAAGGGTTGATAATTGTCAAAGCCGGAGCAGTGATAATTGTATATTTTATCATGCGTTCGTATTAAAATAAATCCGTTGAATGATCAAAGTGGTTATTGTAGATGATCACCGCCTGGTGCGGGAAGCGTGGAAGCTGGTATTAAACCGGGATAACAGGTTGTCCGTAGCTGCTATTTGTGAAAACGGCTTCCGGGCGGTGGAAGCCTGCCGGAACCTTCATCCGGATGTGGTGCTGATGGATATTAATATGGACCCCATGAACGGTATTGAAGCCACCAAGGCCATTCGTGAATTCTCCAACGATATTAAGATTATCGGTATTTCTGTACATACAGACCTTTCTTATATCAATGCATTGATGCAGGCCGGGGGCAATGGTTATGTAACGAAGAATTCCTCCGGGGAAGAGATGATCGGCGCTATTATGCTGGTGATGGAAGGCCAGCAGTATTTCTGTAAAGAGATTGCTGATATTATTAATTAGCCAAGGTTTATCACTACATAATAAAGCCTGAAGAGCAGTCTTCAGGCTTTATGCTTTTATAGCGTACTTGTTATTCAGGCAGTAGCTGCTTCCAATGCATGGGTATGAATAGCCTGTTCTGGCTCGCCTTTAAAGGCTTCCCTTGGTTTTAAGCCCAGCATATCAAACATGGCCATGTCCTCATCAAATGTAGGATTGGGCGTAGTGAGCAGCTTGTCGCCAGCGAAGATGGAATTGGCGCCGGCCATAAAGCACAGGCTCTGATCGGCAATGCTCATGCTGGTGCGGCCGGCACTAAGTCGTACCATAGCTTTGGGCATAAGTATACGGGCTGTGGCAATCATACGTACCATGTCCCATACGTTCACTTTGGTATTGTGCTCAAGCGGTGTTCCTTTTACAGGCACCAGGGCATTCACCGGAACGCTTTCCGGATGTTGCGGCATGGTAGCGAGGGTATGCAGCATTTGAATCCGGTCGTCATGCGTTTCTCCCAGTCCTACGATCCCGCCACAACAAACAGATACGCCGGCTTTGCGTACATTGTCCAGCGTTTGCAGGCGGTCGTCATAGGTGCGGGTAGTGATGATCTCACCATAGTATTCTGAAGAGGTGTCGAGGTTATGGTTGTAGGCATATAAACCGGCATCGGCTAATTTCTGCGCCTGGTCTTCTGTAAGCATACCCAGGGTACAACATACTTCCATACCCAGTTCATTTACGCCTTTCACCATGTCCAGCACCCTGTCAAAGTCGCGGTTATTGCGTACTTCCCGCCAGGCAGCGCCCATACAAAAGCGGGTGGATCCGGCTTCTTTTGCCTTTTTGGCATATTCCAGCACTTCATCTTTCTTCATTAAAGCCTGTACGTTCACATCTGTATGATAACGGGCAGCCTGCGGACAATAGGCGCAATCCTCTGAACAGCCCCCGGTTTTGATGGATAAGAGGGTACATACCTGCACCTCTCCGGTATCATTATATTGACGATGTATGGTGGCAGCGCGATAAACCAGCTCCAGCAGGGGGGTGTTATAGATCTCTTTTACCTCGGATAGCGTCCAGTCGGATTTTATCATAGCTAATTTTTTACACTTTAACAGCGAATATAATGTTTTAGGTTATTTGTTTGACCTCAAATGCTCCGGCAATATTACCAAGTTTCCCTGACTTAGGTTTGATTCGTTTCTGCAATCACCGGAGGGTATGCCCTGATTTTTTTCGCATTTGTGGATAACATCGTTAGCGTACAATTAGTTTGCGAATGGCAGAATGTTTAAAGCCGGGTATGGTATCAGTATAGTAAACAGAGCGCTGTAATACCCTTTGAAAATATTGGGTCAATACAGGCTTCACCGGCCCACGGAAGTAAACATTGTCATACAGGGGCGCTTTTTTTATATCCATTATGCCAAAGTCGGCCGAAAGGGCTGCCTGGCGTGCAGTAACCGGATGATCAAGGAAGAGGATATTTCTAAAAGAATAGTGTGCCGGTGTTGCGAAACAATAAAAATAACTAAAGGCTGCTCCATCGCCGGTGTTTACAAAGAGCTTATCCGGATGGCTGCTAAGTTCCTGGTGTATTTGCCGGAACTCCTGAAAGGAAGCGGCATTGTGTTGATTGATCTTATAGATGCGGATCAGCCCCCAGGCAAAGAGGGTTAGCAACAGGAAAGCTCTTGCTATTGCCTTGTATGGATTGGTGAAGACAGTATATTTCCCCGTGAGTACGGAAAAATAAGTGATGGTATAGATAATGCCTGCTATCAGGTATTCAGGATGTTTCCTGAATGCCTGGATGTAAGCAACAATGCCAATGCCCGTAAGTATGGCTGCCAGTGAAGCATACCGTTCCCGCCTACCGGCATAAAACCAGGTGAATACCAGGAGGAGGGCATAAA
Organism: Paraflavitalea devenefica; assembly: GCF_011759375.1. Lineage (NCBI taxonomy): Bacteria > Pseudomonadati > Bacteroidota > Chitinophagia > Chitinophagales > Chitinophagaceae > Paraflavitalea > Paraflavitalea devenefica. The sequence continues at coordinate 203,947 of NZ_JAARML010000003.1, forward strand.
AGAATAGACGGTTGTTAACAAAATTCCAGTACCAGGTGCCGGCACTTAAAAAAGTTTTGACCGGCATGGCTGATCTTGTTTGCCGGGCAAGGGTATTGAGTGTTTGTGCACCTGGAAGGCTGGTATCAAATAGCATTAACTCTTTAAGCATAGCGGCTTCCAGTTGGAAGGGAGCCTGCCGTATGGAAGAAGTATCTCTGTAATAATTGATGTTGGCGTATTTGGCCTCCCTGTATTGTTCTTCCTGTACCCATTCCGGGCAATGGGAGGCGTAATGCTGGTACTGGATTTTAAAAAGCAGCCAGATGAATAAAAAAGTCCCGGCGATGGCGACAATGGCCATCCCCTTTTTCCGTATGCCCGGCAAGAGGAGGAAGAAAGGCGCCGCTGTTGCCAGCACGGGGAACAGGGTATGGAGCCTGGTCATGGCGCCGGCTATGATGATAAGGATGCCGCTAACAAGGAGGGCGTTTTTTCTAACCGGCTGTTCAAAGTAATGCCATATCAATGCAAGGCCGGCGATACCGCATACGGTAGAGGTGGTGGAGATGTTGAGGTATAGGAACATCCATGTTCCAAAAACAATAAATACCGACAGGTATGTCAGGGTTGCTGTGGCAAGATCTCTCCGGCATAAGAGAAGATAATAAACAGCTATGCCCGAAAGGTATTGTAGCAATAGTAGTAATACAGAAAACCAGTTAACAGCAGGATGATGCCGGAACAGGTAGTTGAGGGGAAGGCTAAGGAAATAATGCGAGTTGTTGAAATAGGGTAAACATTCAGTAGGTAAGGTATGGTAGCCGCCACTGAGGTGGTTCATGATGTTCAGGTCATCCCCCGTATGGTATACAGGCCAGGTAAACAGCAGCAGGAGGGTGAACAGGACTGTATTCCCGAGGCATGCAGTAAGCAGTGCTCTTTTTTTCAGAAAGGTTATGATTACAGGTCCATTCATCCGGATTGTGTAATGCTTTTCATTGTTACAAAATGGTTAGCCGTCTATTTTATAAGAAATATGGTTGAATCTTTTAATAAAGGAATGGGCGCGTGTAAATACTTCCGGAATACTACAGGGAAGGTGTTTACCGAAGTAATAGAATCATACAATTGCGCATAATCCTTATCCGGAAAATAGATAGCATTCAGGTTATTAAATTCCAGCGGCCGTAGTGCTACATTCCCATAGGTGCGGAAACCATGATCGCTCTGGATAATAAGTACCCTTGGCCTGTTGCCTTCCTTTTTTAAATGAGTTACTACGTCTTTGATGATTGTATTGGTATATTTTAACTGGGAAAGGTAGCGTTCCTTGGCATTCCTGGAATGGATCCAGGTGCTATCTGGTGTAATCTTGCCAGTACTATCGTAAAAGTAAGGATCATGCGGCACAAAAAAATGAGCATACACGAATACCGGCTGCTGATAATGCTGCGCGGAGATTTTCAGGAGACTATCGTATGCTTTGGTGACCTGTAAACGGTTTGATTTTGCACGGGCTATTTGTGCGGCAACATGGCCAGAGGATCTGTTTAGGAACGGGAAGTTCCAGCCAATATCAACCATGGCCCGGCTCCACAATGTTTGAGCGAGCAGTATTCTCTCCTTCCTGGTAAGATAGGTAATAGTAAGTGGCGCTTTCTGATTGGGCAGCGGAAAGCAGGATTGATTGATGATTTTGTAGTTATTCTTTTCCAGTATTTTACACACGCTGTTTGTTTGAACGCTCTCTATTCCTTTGCAAAACTGGACAACATCAATTTTCCTGTTCGGCCTTTTAGCATGATAACCCATGTTGAGGATACTCCCTATGGAGTAAGGGGTTGAGTTGTAGTTGCTCCTTGAGTGCCAGGCATAGTAGAAACCATTTTGCCGGAAGAAAGAATCCAGGCCATTATTGTCATAGTTCCAGTATTCTTTCAGTGTTCTTGACGCGGTATAACCATCGAATATAACGAAATAGATATCCGGTTTGAAACAGGTGTCGCAGATGGCTGTGTTTATCCGGAGATCTTTTCTTTGACTGAACCAAAGCTTAGACTGGCCATCTGTAGCAGTGATGGTGATACTTCTTACCACTTCAATGACTACCAGTATTATAAACAGGGTGTTGAGGTAACGGAAATGCTTCGCAAAGGAAGCAGATGATCTTTTTAGCGCGATCCAGATGATTACCCCAACGCCTAACAATAAGGGCAGCAGGTACCGGTAGCGGGATAAAAGATTGATATTGTCTTTTAAAAAGTCCTGCAGCGATCCATAGAAAAAGTAGACCATTTGCAGGTATAACAGCAGCAGCGCATATTTCAACAGCTTTGGAAATATAAAAGTAAAGATGATGTATAGAAAAACATTTATGGCAATAAGCAATAAGGCTACAGGAAGCGTGAGATCGCTTACTCTCAGAATAGGGTAGTACTGATTGACAAGCGATAGCAGATAAAATACACCAATGAGTATAATGAAATAAGGCTTATTTTCTAATCTTTTTTTCATGCAGAAGAGTTATGGTTATATACAATGTTAACTTATTTGTCCCTCAAATAGATGCTTGAGTCTTTTAATAAGGGAAATTGCTGATTAAACAGGGTATTGAAAGTAGTCCTGAAATAATTTACAGTAGACATACTGTCATACAATTTCGTATAGTTTCCGCCCGGAAAATAAGTAGCATTCAGGTTCCTGAAAACGTTTATGCTGCTATCACGCTCATTTCTAAAGCCATGGTCCCCCAACAGGATTACCACGGCAGATGAATGGGTGTTCTGTTGCAGGGTGTCCACCAGTTGGCGTATTCTGCTATTAACATACGGGATATAGTCAATGTAACTTAGGGGATGAACGCCCTTTGCTTCTTTTAATATGATAGAATCTGCTCTTGGATTACCGAAGCGATCATAAAAGAAGGGGTAATGTGGCATGAAAAAGTGAGCATAGATAAACCGGGGCCTTTCGCTTTTAATAGCTGATTGTTTGATTACTTCCCGGAATATTGTTTCATTATTATCCTTATGCTCAAGATAGGGATGGACGGGTTTATTGAAAAGAGCGGCAAGCGTTTTATTGGCGAAGAAGAGCCATTCGAAGTCACGGTATATTCTTGCAAATAAAGTTCCTTCTGTAATGATTTTTGTTTTGAGTGGAAGAAAAGATTGTTGAAATCCGGCAGGATTGCCTGCCAGGTCAAAAATAGACAGGTTGATGATGGTATAACCATTAATGTCCAGGAACTGTGTAACTGCATTCTCTTTTATTAACAGGTTACAGTTCAGGTAGTCCTCTCTCCCTACTTTTCCACTGCTGTCTATACCTTCCAGGTATTTCATATTCAGCATGGAAGCCATCGAAAAAGGGGTGGAATTGTAATTGCTGGTGCTGTTGTTTTGCAGGCGAAATTGACGGGACAGGAGGAAACTGTCAAGGTCGTTGGCAAAGTGGAACTTTTCTCTTAATGAGCGGGAACTGGCATATTCATCGAAGATGAAAAAGTAGATATCGGGCTTTTTGCAGGAATCAGAAATTCGCCAGTTGTTATTCCGGGCGAGGCTGTAATGATTGTGTTTATTGCTGTTCAGGTCCATGGCTTTCCAGCCAACCGTAACGAGGTCAACACCCAGATAGATCAATAACAATATATTCAGGAAGAGCACAAGGCGGCTGAGAAGCCGGTTGGTTTTTTTTAGAAAAATAAAGAAGGTCAGTAAAGCTATTCCAAGTAATGGAAGCAATATACTGTACCGGTGCAGCCCATTTACAGGAGCGTTTGTTTTCAGAAAATCGAAGAGGGCGCCATAGAAAAAATAGACAGCCATAAGGGCGCTGGTCATCAGGGCAGATTTATTGTCATTGCGGAAGATAAACCTGAAAAGCAAACAAATAAGGGTTGTAATGATGCAATAAACGCCCAGTAAATAAGCAATATCGGGGAAGCCAATAACCTCAAAATGCTCGGCATAGCCATGTATCACAAAAAAAACAGGGAGCAGCAATACAAACAATGGCTTATGCTTTAACTGCTGAATCATAAAGCATTTTTTCTTGTCATCAGGTACAATACCCTGTGTGTACCTGGTATTGGTTTGGAAGCCTGTATGTCAAAATAGGGAGAAAAAGCGTTTTCAAAATCAGCCTGGGTATAGTGATCAAATACATCCTCCCTGCTGCTGAGCATCTGTTGCACTTTTTCGTCTTCTTTGGGAACAAACTCAATGATGAGGCGGGGGGCAATATCCCTGAACCAGGCAGCCAGCATGGGTAAGGGAATGTTTTTTCCGATGACAAGGTGGTGTACCAGCGCCAGCGCCAGTACCAGGTCGGCATGGGTGCGTTCAAAGAAAGCTGTTCTTTCTTTGTTGTGAAATCCAATAGCCGGTGATGGGTTGGAAATATCCAGGATCAGGGGCAGGATATTGGGAATGTTCTTTTTCTTCACCTCGCAGTACAGGCGGTTGATACATTGCCCGTCTACGTCGGTAGCAATAACCGCCGTATTCCCTGCCGCCAGTATTTTGGAGAAATAACCGTCATTGGCCCCAAGGTCCAGCGCCTGCTGTATGGTAAGCCCTTCACAAAGCTCCCGGAAGATCTTTTCTTTCTGTTGCAGGTAATCCTGGCTTAGTATGCTATCCTCGTAGTAGTTGTTCCAGGTAGTTTTATAAGTCCGCTCTTCGGGGAAGCGCTGCAGGATGCTTTCGAGGTGGCTGATGAGGTCCAGTAATTTTTTTTTCTGGAACTGAACTGTATTGGTGTTACTGCCTCCTTTTTTGCCACGCTGAACAGTATTTTGCAGGTATACGTGCAGCCAAACGCCAAAGCTAAGGTTGCTTTTCCAGGGCAGCAGGCGGGCCGTTACATCCACCGGAATGCCTTCTATGTAAGCGCTGAGTATTTTCTGAACGTCTTTTTTCAGGTAATGCTCCAGGTATAAGGGGAAGAGAAAGCACTGGCAAAACTGCCGGTAAGCTACCCATGGCCTGGAATGATCATATACATCAAAAGAAAGCGTGTCGATGAATACCGGCCGGCCACGCATGAACTGGATATTAAAAGGGGTAGCATCTTTTAATATCATGCCATGGCTGAGCGCTGTTCGCAGCACGCTTAGGGTAAGTAAGGCGGCATCCCGCAATTGTTCAAAACTCCATTCATAAGGATAGGAAATAAAGGGAATTGCTTCAGGCTGCAGTGTCTTATACCAGTCGGGGCTTTGGGTAAGGTTTTCTGTTATTTCACGATGGGGGATGAGCTGCTTTTTATTGACAAGCTGCTGGTATAATCCCGAACTCATGAGCTTGTCGTAGGTGGCTGCATAAGACTGATTTACCTGCCTGTAGATGGTTCCTCCGGCCTGGAATACAAAGCCGGAAGGATCTTTAAACGATGCGGGATGAGTAATATAGTTAGTCATTTACAGTATCGTTCCCGGCAGTTTCATCCTTTTTAGGTTTGAAGAAAAATGCCTTGATGCGCCACCATATATTCTTAAAGTAGAACAATGCGCCCAAAATGGCAGCTATAATGGCTTGCACAAGGTAGCTGCCACTGCCCGGATCGACATATAGGAATATGGATGTTATTATCATAGGTAGCTAAGATTGGTTTTAGGCGATAAAGTTAATAAAGTCTCATACATCAGATGTATGGTTTGTTCGATATCGCTTTTGTGTAGCATTTCCACGGTGGTATGCATATAACGCAGGGGTATGGAGATTAGTACGGAGGGGCAGCCGTCATTGGCATAGGCAAAAGAATCTGTATCGGTGCCGGTACTGCGGGATACGGTCCTTAATTGTACCGGTATCTTCTTGTCTTCCGCTACTTCCTGTACCAGGCTCAGTAATTTGTTATGGACAGCCGGACCATAAGCCAGTGAAGGGCCTTTGCCGCAGGCTACATCCCCCTCGATCATTTTATTGATCATGGGCGTATAGGTATCATGGGTTACATCCGTAATGATGGCAATATTGGGCTTAATACGCCGGGCTATCATTTCTGCACCCCGTAAACCGATCTCTTCCTGCACTGCATTCACTACATACAGGCCATAGGGGAGGGTTTTCTTGTTTTCTTTCAGCAAGCGGGCTACTTCCGCAATCATAAATCCGCCAATGCGGTTGTCGAAAGCCCGGCCTACGTAATAATCATGGGCCAGTTCGTCGAAGCCATCCTGGTAGGTTACCACTGCGCCGATATGTATGCCCAGCTCTTCTACTTCTTTCCGGTTGCGGGCGCCGGTATCCAGGAAAAGGTTATCTACTTTGGGCTGGGGGTCTTTCACATCGGGATTGCCCAGGCGGGTATGGATGGCCGGCCATCCGAAAACAGCTTTCACCGGTCCTTTTTTACCATGAATAAACACCCTTTGTCCGGGGGCTATCTGATGGTCTACGCCGCCATTGCGCTTCAGGTACAATAACCCTTCGGCATTGATATAATTGACAAACCAGCTTATTTCATCGGCATGGGCTTCAATGACTACTTTAAAAGGAGCTTTGGGATTGATCACTCCAACGGCTGTCCCATACGGATCAACAAAAGTAGTATCAACATATCCTTTCAGGTATTCGAGCCATAATTTCTGACCGCTGCTTTCAAAACCTACAGGAGAGGCATTGTTGATGTAGGTTTTCAGGAATTGCATGGACGCCTTGGTAATAACAGATTTTGATCCGGAAGTCTCCTTTTTTGCCATATATATTCTTTAAAACATCAAATGTAATTAAATCTGCAGGAAATGGCAGAGGCAGGGGGCACAACGGGGGAAACAATATGGTAAGTTTACCGGGACATTAGTTGCGGATGACCACAATCTGTGCAGTAGTGATCGTATCACTGGTATGATCACTTTTGTCCATTAAGGCAAACCGGAAAGCAATAGAGTCGGCCAGTTTGCCAGTAGGTGAGTTTGGATCATCGCGGGGAGTGATCGCATCTGCCAGGTAACCTGAGTAGGCAAAGTTTAACAGGATCTCCCCGGTTGATTTTTCGGGAAATTCAGGAACCTGCAGGTGGAAAAAATCTGGTGGGGTCCTTCCGCCGGGAGGGTCTTTTTCTTTATTTAAGCGTATTCTCTGTACATAGAGGGAATCCACATCCCCTTCCTTATCATTAAATTTCAGGGTAATGGCTAAGTTCCCATTAACCGGGATCATGTCGCCACTCATAGACTTTATTTCTATGGATGGTTTGGTCTCCAGCTTATCTTTGCCACAGGCCAACGCCAACAAAATACCGGCACAGAGGGTTATATAACGCATATTTTTCATGATTGTGTACAAATTTAACCGCTTGTGGTTTAACAATATGATATGATTTGTGAACATGAAGATAAAATTTTTTCAACGGACAGCGCCCATTTTGAGGAACTGGCTGTTGACCTGTTTCACTTTCAGTATAAACATAACCCCGTTTATAATCAATACGTAAACAGCCTGCCAATAGTTGGGAAGGCTGTCCAATCGCTGGCCGGCATCCCTTTTCTGCCCATTCAGTGCTTTAAGACGCATACGGTAAAAACCACGGCCTTTGAACCCCAGGCGGTATTTGAAAGCAGCGGCACCACCCAAACGATTAACAGCCGGCATTATGTGAAGGATCTGAGTTTGTACCAACGGAGCTTTATGCGGGCTTTCAGCCGGTTTTATGGCCCTGTGGAGGATTGGTGCATTATCGGGCTGCTGCCTTCTTACCTGGAACGCCGGCATTCTTCCCTGGTAGTGATGGTCGATGAATTGATCCGCCGGAGCGGCCATAGCGCCAGCGGGTTTTATTTGTATGAGCATGAAAAGCTGCACGGGCTGTTGCAGCAACTGGAGGCGCAGGGGCAAAAAACAATACTGATCGGCGTAACTTTTGCCTTGCTGGATTTCGCGGAGAAATTCCCCCTGCCCCTAAAGCATACGATCGTTATGGAAACCGGCGGTATGAAGGGGCGGCGGGAAGAGATCACCCGCCAGGAGGTACACGATATTTTAAAGGCGGCATTCGGTCTGCCGGCCATCCATGCAGAATATGGAATGACGGAATTGTTATCACAGGCATACGCTGCCGGGGCCGGTATTTTGCATTGTCCGCCCTGGATGAAGGTGATGGTACGGGAAGAAGATGATCCGTTTGCCGTAACCCCCACAGGTAGTGGCATTCTCAATGTAATAGACCTGGCCAATATTTATTCCTGCTCATTTATCGCTACAGAAGATGTGGGGCGGGTATATGAAGACGGCAGTTTTGAGGTGCAGGGCCGGATGGACAACAGCGATATCCGGGGATGCAGCTTGATGGTTGCAGGCCTGTAATAATCAGCGGTAGGGTATATTGATCAGGCCTGAACAGGGTATGGTGCATTGCCGGGTATGGCTTTCTATAGCCAGCTCTATCATCCGCACTGTATTATAACCATGTTCAGGCTTTTCCAATAACTGGGCCTGGTGTACGATGGTATTGTACAGGTTTTTGTAGTATAAACCATAATCTCCTGCCTGGGAAGGTATCTGTTGCCGTACCAGCTCACCATTCACTTCTGTATGCAGCAGGCCATAAATAGCGGCCGGCTCCTGTCCCCAGTCTTCACCTTCCGGCAAGGCCCCGGCCCTAAGCCTGGCCTCCTGGGGATCTTCACCATATTTGACAAAAGAACCAATGGTGCCATGGATCATATACCTTGGTCCCGGTTCGCGCACCAGCATACCGGCATGTAGTATCACTTTGGTAAATCCATAATTCAGGCGCAGGTCGAAATAATCATCCACTTTGGCATGCGGGCGCTGTTGCCGGATATCGGCTGTAATGCTTTGCGGCAAACCAAAGAGGTACAGCACCTGGTCTATGAGATGGGCGCCCAGGTCGTACAGGATACCACTGCCGGGCTTCTCCGCTTCGCGCCAGGCATTGGGCCTGGCTTCTGCGCGGTAACGGTCATAGTGTCCTTCAAACTCATGTACATCCCCCAGCAGTTTTTTATCCAGCAAGTCCCTGATGGTCAGGAAATCGCTTACATAACGCCGGTTCTGGTATACGCTCAGTATTTTACCACTGGTTGCTGCCAATTCTACCAATTCCTTTGCTTCAGCTGTGGTGTTGGTGAAAGGCTTTTCCACTACCACGTGTTTGCCGGCCTGCAGGGCAGCTTTGGAATAAGGGAAATGGGTTTCATTGGGCGTAGTGATCACAATGAGGTCTATAGAAGGATCGGCTACCAGCTCTTCAATACTTCTTACTACACGTACAAAGGGATATTTTTTTTGCGATTCGTTCTTCGTTCTTTCCAGAACGGCTACCAGTTCATACTCCGGTAAGGTCACAAAGAAAGGGGCGTGAAATACGGTTGCCGAAATACCAAAACCCACTAATCCTACCCTGATTGGTTGTGCCATGCTGTATTTTTTGGCAAGATAGCCAATTTTAAAAGGGCGTTATACAAACAGGTCCAGTATCAGCACTCCGATCAGGCCCATAATACCTACAATGGTTTCCATGACCGACCAGGAGCGGATGGTATCGCGTATGCTGAGGTTGAAGTATTCTTTAAATAACCAGAAGCCTGCATCATTAACGTGCGAGAACATCAGGCTGCCTGCACCAATAGACAATACCATGAGGTTGGGGTTGACAGATAATTGTGCTATAACCGGTGCAAGGATACCAGCAGTAGTGAGGCCGGCCACGGTAGCCGAACCTATGCAAACGCGGATAATGGTGGCAATGAGCCAGCCCAATACCAGTGGATGGATACGCCAGCCTTTGACCAAACCAGCTATTTCATTGCTTACGCCACTATCTACAAATACCTGCTTCAGGATACCAGCGCCTGCCACGATCAATATGATCAATGCTACTTCTTTGACAGCCTCGCCAAAAATATCCATGATGGTCTTTATGCTTTTGCCCTGTGCTATGCCCAGTGTAAAAACAGCCATGATCAGCGCTGCCAGCATCACGATATTGGCGTCGCCAAAAAAGGTCAGCAGGCTATTGCCTTTATCTCCCAGGCTGATGATATAAGGCAGTATGGTAGTGGCTGCCAGTAAAATAACCGGCAGCAGGGAGGTTAAAAAGCTGTTGAGCGTTCCTGGTAATTGATTGTCGGGTATAGGTTTGGGCTGAAAGGTTTGTAAGGGTTGGGAGGGTATCTTTTTCAGGGTGCTGGCAAATATAGGGCCCGCTACAATAATGGCCGGGATGGCCACCACCAGTCCGTATAATAAGGTTACTCCGAGACTGGCATTGAACTGTCCAACCAGTGCGGTGGGAGAGGGGTGCGGTGGCAGGAAGCCATGTGTTACGGAGAGGGCTGCCAGCATGGGCAAACCTATGTATACTGCCGGTAGTTTATACTGGTACACAACAGAAAAAATGAGTGGCACCAGCAATACAAATCCTACATTATAGAACAAAGGAATGCCTGCCACAAAACCGGTGATCATGAGGGCCCATTGAATGTACCTGGGTCCAAATGCTTTCATGAGCACTGACGTGATCTTTTGCGCGGCGCCACTTTCCACCACCAGCTTTCCCAGCATGGCGCCCAGTGTAATGATGATGGTTAAAGAACCCAGTGTATCGCCTAACCCTTTTTGTATGGATTGGTTGATGCGTTCCAGGGGAATGCCCAGCCCCCAGGCGGCTACAATGGATACCACTAAAAATGCCAGAAAGGGGTTGCATTTTCCCCAGGTGATCAGTAATATGAGTAAGAGGATGCAAAGCAATACAATCAATAGCGTCATGAGGAAGGTTTTAGGTGTGCTCTCAGCTGACTAAATTTAGTCAATTATTCCAACCCTGTGTCCCATGGTAAGTGATTTGCTATTATTAACTTGCCGCCACATTATGGATTCGCTTACACATATCGTACTGGGCGCCTGTATTGGTGAAGCCGTTGCCGGCCGGCGGTTGGGGAAGAAAGCTATGTTTTGGGGAATACTTACCCAAAGCCTGCCGGATATAGACTTTGTAGCTTCTTTTTGGATGAACCCTGTGAATGACTTGCTGGCGCATCGTGGCTTTACCCATTCTTTTTTATTCATTGCACTGGTAGCGCCCTTGTTGGCATTGGCTGCCGACCGGTGGCATCGCCCGCACAATTATAGTTTCAAAGGATTTGCTTTGTTTTTTGCCCTGGAGATGCTGGTACATGTAGTGCTGGACGCCTGCAATGCATATGGCACAGGCTGGTTTGAGCCTTTTTCCCATTACCGGGTTTCTTTTCACCTGCTGTTTGTGGCCGATCCTTTGTTTTCAGTATGGCCTTTTATTGCGTTCATGGTATTGTTGTTTGCCAGGACCAGTTATGCCGCCCGCAGGAAATGGGCGATCGGCGCTTTTATATTGTGCGCCGCCTATATTGGTCTGAGTGTTATTAATAAAACAGCGGTTGACAGATCGGTAAAGGAAGTGGCACAGCAGGAAAAAATTACCTATAGCCGGTATTTCAGTACGCCTACGCCATTGAATAATATGCTTTGGTTCGTGGTGCTGGAGAATGAAAAGGGCTATTATATCGGCCACCGCTCTGTGTTTGATAAAGGCGCCAATACTCCTTCACTACATTTTGTCCTTCGCCATGAAGAGTACCTGGAACCAGTGAAAGATATGGAAGACCTGCACCGGCTGGTGAGGTTTTCCCAGGGATATTATACGATCGACAGGTATGATAGTACCTTGGTGTTTAATGATCTTCGTTTCGGGCAAATGATCGGGTGGATAAATCCCGAGGCGCATTTTGTATTTCATTATTACCTGCAAAAGCCGGATGAGAATTCGCTGGTGATACAGCGGGGCCGGTTTACCGACTGGGACAGGAAAGCAGTGGGGGCCTTACTTCGTCGTATGCGCGGACTTAAATGACCGTTGCTTAAAGTAGAAGGTAAACAGGAAGAAAATTACCCGCACGATCTGGTAACAGCATTGCTGGTACAGCCGCTTCATGAATTTATACCGGGTACGGTAATCCTCTTCTGTGATCTGCTCACAATCCTTATGTATGACCTGCTCCATATGTTGCTGCATAGACCGGGCAAACGTTTCCTCATTTACATCCAGGTTGAGCTCTATACTGGCAAAAGCACTGATGTTATTAACGTTGTAGGAGCCAATGGTTGCCCACTTGCCATCATAGGTGGCTATTTTGCCATGTAGTATGGTTTGGTTGTATTCGTATACTTCAATGTTATTCCGGAAAATCCAGCGGTAAATATACCGTTCGGCATGCTTGGCCAGTTTTACATCTGATACGCCTGCCAGGATCAGTTTAATGGTAACCCCTCTTCTGGCGGCCCTGGCCATTTTTTTCCGTACCAGCATGCCCGGCAGAAAATAGCTGGACATGATGTAGATGTGTGAGCGGGCCTCTTTAAACATTTCAAGATAGCTATTGGTGATCTGGCTTCTCTTTTGTACCCAGTCATTCCTGCGCAACCGTACCGGGCATATATGACTGGGCGGCTTCTCCGGTGGTTGCACCTGCCACAATAGTTTATTGCGCTCTTTTTTTAATCTTGTCCATAGCTCCAGGCATACCTTTACCAGTTCCGGCGCTATTTCTCCTTCGGCGTACAGGGCCCAGTCGAGCCAGGCCGGCCGGTCAAGGCCATCATTGTATTTATTGCTGATGTTCATGCCGCCTACCAGGCAATACCGGGCGTCTACTACCACTATTTTATGGTGCAGGCGGCGGCCAAAATAGAAGTGATCGCTTTTAAGGATGGGTTGAAAGAACCGGAAGTGGATGCCTGCTTCTTCCAGCCGTTTAATGAATGAACCCGAAAGAGCCTGCGAAGCATAGCCATCCGCCAACAGGTACACGGCCACGCCACGCCGGGCCGCGGCGATCAGTGCTTCTGCCACTGTCAGGCCGGTTTCGTCCTCGTCATAAATATATACCTGTAAATGGATCGTATGCTGCGCTTTATGGATGAGCGTGGCAAGCAGGGCAAAATATTCCTTACCACCGCGGATCAGTTTGGCCGTATTGTGATTTGTATAGGCAAATGAGGGCCTGGATCTTACCGGAGCCATATGACTACAAGCTAATGAAATATTGTTTTATGTCAAAAAATCAGTGATTTACATTTAAGCACCTACCTTCTTTTAGTAGTAATTACTTATCTTTTATGATTTAGGTTAGCCGTAACTGCTATATTTTTGTGGGTTTGCGTACAGATCATGCAGGAGAACGATAAAGAGCAACTATGAACCTTATTCTATTGACACGGGAAAATACCGAAGTAACCTGGTCGTCGGCCATACCGCCGTCTTTTGCCCGTTTCAGTGTGCCGGAAGCCCGGGAAGGATATGCCACCGGTGATTTTGGGAGCTTGTTATTCAGTGAGCAGGCCGGGCCGGATTTCAGTTGCTGGCACAAGGCTTATTTCATGAAGCAAAGCACCTGGTTGTTTGCTACTGCCGATGTGCCGTTATTCCAGTTAGTAGTTGCCATGAACCGTACCATGCGTTTCCAGCAACGGGGCACTGCAAAAGTAAGGCTGCCCGAAGGACAGTTCAATATTCTGTATGCACCTGCTGCGCACAACCAGATATGGTTTGAGAAAGGGAAAAAATACATGATCTATGACCTTCATTTTTCCCGCAGTTACCTGGAAAAGTTAATGCCTCACTTCTCACTCGTACAGGAATTCCTGGTGAAGACTGAATTGGGATTCTCCTGTTTGCTGAACAGTATTCATGCGCATGTTACGCCGGAGATGATGGACATCCTGCACAATATGCTGCATTGTCCTTATACCGGCGATGTCAAAAGCACTTATTTGCAGGCATTGCTGTCAAAGCTGTTATTACTGGCTGTTACCCGGCTTACGCCTATAAGAGTGCCTGTGAATGAAATAAAGCTACAACCTTATGAGCTGGCCAAGTTGCGGGAAGCCTGGGAATACCTGCTGCAACATTTAGATCGTCCTGGTACAGTAATAGCCCTTTCGCATGCTATAGGCCTGAATGATTTTAAACTGAAGAAGGGATTTAAACAATTATATGGCATTACCATTTTTGAGTTCCTGCTGGAAGCACGCATGGAGAAAGCGCGCCGGTTGTTGCAGGAAACAGATATGACCGTACATGCCGTTGCTATTGGCGTAGGTTATAAGAACATATCAAGCTTTACCGTAGCCTTTAAGAAGAAGTTTGGCATCCTGCCCAGTGAAGTTCGGGAGTAGTGTGTCTGGCAGGCCTGGCGGTATTATCAGTTGTGATTATTGCCAAATAGCCGCTCATTGATTTTCTTTAACCTGAGCCTGGGGCTGAACTTCTGAAGATGGATTAATTGCCCGTACAGTTTGTCCAGGTCGGTTAGTTCATCTGCCAATACTTTGTTATCGGCTTCTTCTTTTGTCCAGGTGGTTAGTATTTCAGTTTCCCAGGTGGCGGGATCTGTGCAGAGGGACCGGCTTATTAAGCCGGCAATGAGGAACGCTTTACTGATTTGCTTTTCTTCCATGGGATATAAAGTTTGTTAATCTGTATTGGTGGACATAAGGTGTTATTGCATGTATGGCTTATGTGTGGACCAATCCACCAGTTGGTTGGTTTAACCAGGATAGGAAGAGGAAAGAAGCATACCCGACTATAGTTATAACAACTATATGGCCTTTTAGTACTAAAGGGGAGTGCAAAAAATATCATTAAAATTTGAGTGAGCTGATGGGTATGAAGTGCTGGTATTTGAGCCATCGTTCAATATTATAGGTATTCTATATAGCTGGTTAATAACGTATAAGATGAGTTGTAGTTATGATGTGTATTTTTAAAATTACGATTACTCTAATGGTTTACCCTTAATGCATCCGCGAAAAAAATGGGTTAGTGGTCAATTATGGAAATTTTTATCCCAATAACATAAACAAGGAGACAGAATCGGTTGGATATTTAGGTGGGGAAGAATAGTATGTTTAACCGGTGGGCTTTTTAGGATAATCGCCTTCCTTTTTAGCCTGCCTGAAAAATGGTCGTATGGTAGCAGCTCTTTTACAATCCGGGTGGCCGGTTATGCGGTAAATACCGTTTCTATGCCAATGAGGCCTTGGTTATGTTTAGGTTAGAGGGTCAGCATAATTTGCAAGGCAGGTCATTGAATGGTAGTGCTTTTTTCCTGCTCTGTCGCTCCTGGCAGGAGAATCAATGGGTGGTTGCGAGGCTTTGCATAACCGGTCCCCGGATTATAATGATGATAACTATTTATTGCTGGTGAACTGATGGCAGGCTGGCTTTCCGGACGATGGCCTTGGCAGAGAGCAAAAAAAATAGCCGGGTAAGATTACCCGGCCGTGGGGATTCCTGCGCCTCTTCTGTACCCTGAAGAGGGCTTGATGCACATGAGGAAACACTGTGAATAGATTCACTTATTTTTAGATGGCTATCTTAATTGTTTATTCCTGGGATATGATTTTTTGAAGTATTAATATAGTTACCGGTTACTACCGGGAGTTTGAAAGAAAATAAAGGGAGAGTAGAAACACTCCCTTGTTGTGACCCAACCAAACAGTCACATGAGATCAAAACTAACTGCTATTATAAAGTTGAAGCACTACAGGTGCCAGGCTGGTATACCATGCACCCTTCGGCTTTATTGTTGTAAAGAACTTTAGTTACCTGCTTCATCAACTATTGTACTATCTTCCATCATTCGGTTACTCGTTTTGCCTATCTCCTGAGCAGTCTATTTATAAAACAACTTTCCAGGCATTTTGTACTAAAGAGAATCAAAATATATTTTTACTGCTTGTCGGTTATGCCTGCAGGCTTGCTGCAGATAGCTGTCATTCCCGGCTGTATTGTTTCTGTTGCGTCGACGTATTTTGCCGGGCAGCAGGTATTACTGCACGAAAAAGTACTTCTACGTATACGGCGACAGACAAATGCTTAGCTGAGTAAATGATGGCCTTCAAATTTTGTACGCAATAGTTGCAGGCCCCTTGCTTTTTGGTTTCTGACGGTATGGATGGAAATATCCAGCTTATTGGCTATTTCATGGTTTTTAAGTCCTTTTACATAGCTCATTTTCAGTATCGTCCGGCATTGCACCGGAAGCCTGTTCAATTCCTGGTCAATGACGCCCAATACTTCCGCCCTGATCATTTCATTCAGGACGAAACCTTCTTTTTTCTCAGCCAGGTAGAGCATTTCGGCCTGTGAAAGGGTGTCCCGCTGCAATTGCTTGATAATGTTGATACAGGCATTCCGGGTAGTAATGTAGAGAAAGGCTTTGATGCCATGCTCACTCTCAAAGTCGGAACGCTTGTCCCACAGTTTCATAAAAGTTTCTTCCACAATATCCTCTGCTACCTGCTGGTCCCTTACCAGGCGTTCAGCAAAATAGCAAAGTGGATTGTAGTGCAGGTCAAAGAAAAAAGCAAAAGCTTTCGGATTTTCTCCTTTAAGCTCGGTTAACATCGTTGTACACGCCTCTTGATACATCAGCAGATGGTTTTAGAAATGGTTTAACAATAACGTACCCGTAGGCAAAACAGCCATGGCAGTTACATCGGACAATACAATAAATAAATAACCACCCGATAGGGGTTGATCATTTTAACTGAGGGAATACAAGGACAAGTAAATGCTCTTGCAATGCTTTAGAGCATTCAGTTGCTGAGCAAATTGCTCGTTAACCTACACAGGAATAATTCAATAGTGGTATCAATTGATACCATACCAATGAAACATTGCTACCTGAGAGCTTACTTTTACCAGAATGAGGAGGAGAATACTATTTTTTCTGGAACAAGTTTACAAAGTATTATTCAATATTACAAAATTCCCTTATTGGGCTACCGGCAGGAAATATTAAACCATATTTTGCTATACTGATTGAGCATTTAACAGTTTTTAGTAAAAGAGTCTATGTGTTGATGATTATAAGCCTTTCCGCTCAATTTATTAGAAAATATAAAGCGGGGTCTTATTTTAATCACTGATTTGCACAAACGTTTCAGCATCATGCCGTAAATGCCTGCACTGCTAAATCTGTCCCGGACTGCTTTCTATCGCCGGGGTACCAACAAGCGAAGATGCTGAACAACCGTCCTGGTCATGATCTTCAGATCCACCCAGGCAGAGGCATTGCGCAGGTAAAAAATATCCCATTGATAACGCTTGCAGATGGCGTCATAATCTGTTGCCGGGCCGTGATAGCCATTCACCTGGGCCATTCCTGTAATACCCGGCCTGATGAGGTTCCTTAATTTATACCGGGGGATCATGCTGCCAAACTGGTGACAGTCTGCATACATATGCGGACGTGGGCCTACGATGCTCATCTGGCCCAGCAATACATTGAAAAATTGAGGCAACTCGTCTATATTGCTCTGCCTAAGCAAATAACCGATCCGGGTGATGCGGCTGTCATTTTTAGCAGCCTGTTTTTCATGGGCCTCTTCATTAACAAACATGGTGCGGAACTTATAGCAGGTAAAAGAGCGACCTCCTTTTCCCACCCTCTTCTGCAGAAAGAACACAGGTCCCCGCGAATCCAGCTTCAGCAGCAGGGCCACCAGCGGGAATAACCAGGTAAACACCAGCCCGATCATCAGCATCGACCCGGTAATATCAATAACACGTTTGAAGAAAAAGTAAACGGCTTTTCCTTCCACATAGGTACGGTAGGACAAATATTTTTTGCCGGTCACTATTCCCGGCGCATGACTAACAAGTGTTATAGTAGTGCTCATGCCGCTATTTGCTTTAAAAAGAATAAGTAGGCTAATAAAAACGATGCCACTCTTTCCGGGCAACCTTTTTCCCGAAACCACAGTACTTATTGTAGAATACGGCAGTATCCTGAAATAGTTGCTTCAAAGCATGGTTCCATCACGTCAAAATAGAGAAACATTGAAACCGGAAAATAGCATATTGAAAGTTCTGGCCTGGTTCGATCTGTTCAATTATCCGCTTACCGCAGCAGAGATCCATTTCTTCCTGGACCGGCAGCTTCCCAAAGAGGAATTGAAGGCAGCGCTTGGGTACCTGGTGGAGGAAAAGACCATCTTCCGTATGGATAGCTTTTATTCTTTGCAGCAGGAGGAATGGCTGATCACCCGGCGGACCAATGGGAACCGGCGTGCGCAGCAATTATTAAAGGTTGCCCACCGTGTATCCAGGCTATTGTACCACTTCCCCTATGTACGGGGCATTGGTATTTCCGGGTCCCTATCCAAGAACTTTGCCGATGAAAAGGCCGATATTGACCTGTTTATCATTACCTCCCCCAACCGTATGTGGATAGCCCGGACCATCATGCACCTGTTTAAAAAATTCACCTATCTGCTGGGCAAGCAGCATTGGTTTTGCATGAACTACTATATTGATGAGGAAGCCTTACAGATTGAAGAGCAGAATATTTTCACGGCTACAGAACTCATCACCTTTATGCCGGTTTGTGGCAACGGTGCTATCAGCCATTTCTTTCATGCCAATAACTGGGCAAAGAACTTTTATCCCAATTATGCCGATAGAATGCCGTTGTATAAAGATACAGGTAAGGGATACCTGGTGAAAAAGCTATTCGAATACCTGTTGAATAACCGCCTGGGCGACCGGCTGGATGAATACCTGATGAAGCTTACCACGCGCAGGTGGAAGCAAAAAGAGGAAAAGCGCCTGCTGAATATGCGCGGCGTAAGATTGGGATTAACTACCGGTAAACACTGTGCAAGGCCCAATCCCTCCTTCTTTCAGAAAAGTATCCTGGAGCAATACCAGCAAAAGCTGGAAGCGGTGTACGCGAGGCAGGAAAAGCTGCGAGTGGCGAGCTGTGAGTTTCGAGCTGCAAGGCTCGATCCGCAGTAACTGCCCGAAGCTTACGGCTCGTGGCTCGCGGCTCGAAGCTCGTAGCTTCTTCTTTCTTCCAATGCCATCTTTCGCTGCGCCCATACCGATTTCAGCTTGAACATGGGTATGCGGAACAGGTTGGACAAAGGCTTTTTCAATGCCTTGTGATAATACATTTCATTGTTGATCATCTCTATCGCATAATCATAATACCGGCGGTTATAAGTGCGCGTAAAATCAATGTCCCGGTCGGTACTGGTTTCCCAGGGCAGGTCTGTTACGAACCGGTCTTCCACTTCAGCATACAGGGGAGTGCCTTTAATAGGATAAGTAACCGTGATGGTGAACAGGTCGGGTTCGGCTGATTTCAAATGGTGCACGGTTTCGTAAATATCTTCTTTCGTTTCGCCCGGATAGCCCACCATAATGAAGGTGCCTGCCTGTAATCCATGGCGCCTGGCCAGCCTGATCATATCCCTTACCTGTTCTACTTCCACCCGGCGGTCCATCAGGTCAATCACCTTTTGTGAGCCACTCTCGGCGCCGATCCATACGCGGAAGCAGCCACTGGCTTTCAGCTTCAGGATGACGTCTTCATTCATCCGGTCGGCCCGGGTAATACATTCATAAGGCATCACCAGGTTACGGCTGGTAACTTCCTCTGTAAATTCATCCAGCCATTTATGGCTCACGGTAAATACATCATCCACAAACCAGATACTGTCTACTGTATAGTGCTCCCTGATCCAGGCTATTTCATCGGCCACTGCTTTCGGGCTTCTGCGCCGGTAGCTTTGTCCGTATACCGCCCTGCTGCACCATTTACAGGAATAAGGGCATCCCCGCATGGTGCTAACAGAAATGGCATTGGTGCCATGCCGCCCTTTCCAGGCGTCAAAATACAATTGCAGGTTTACCAGGCTTCGGTTGGGCATTGGTAATTCATCGAGGTTCTTCAGCTTTGTTCTTTCCCGGTTTTGCCGCATTCCGTTCTGTGCATCGAGGTACACAATGCCATCAATGGCCGACAGGTCTTTTTGATCTGTTCCATCCACCCATTGCACCAGTTCCAGCATCGTTTGCTCTCCTTCGCCTAGCACAATAAAATCAGCCTGCTGTTCCAGGAACTTGGCCGAGTGATTCCTTACTTCCGGACCTCCCAGCACCACCCTGGTATGCTGTAGATCGGGATGGTTCTTTATAAAGCGCACAATACGCAATACATTCAGCTTGGTCATCAGGTTGGTATAGATGCCTACCACGCCGGGTTTATCTTCCAGTAAAGTAGCGCAAAGCTTATCGAAAGAGGAAAACGTGCTGTCGAATACGCGGTTCTTATAGCCATGCTGTTCCAGGTAGGCCGAAATATAGAGGATGCCTAATGGTATATAGGGACGCATAATAGCCTGTTCTTTTTGGTCCTCTTCCAGGAAATACCCATGGGTAAGCACGATATTCATGGTGTGTGCTTTTTTAAAAGTAAATAAGTATGATCGGCCAGTGCACTGCAGAAAGAAGCGCTGCGTATACGGTGTTCCAGTTTTACCAGGAAACCAAATGCCCGCTTATTCCTGCGCATATGGTGTTCCATATAGGAAGGTGGGATAAACAGGCCTACCGGCCTTTTTTCCTGCAGTAAAAATGGTTGCATGCTGTGCATAAACCGGCGAACGGAATAATAAAATATAGGTTGCGCTACCTCGCTGGTAAGGGCGGCCATCACTGGCTTGCGGGTCCATCTTCTGAAGGCATTGCGGCCATCTGCCCGCAACAGGTAATAGCAGGTTTCCCACCAGCAGTATTTGCCAAAGATCACGGCAGCGATATAGCCATTGTCAGTGAGCAATGCTTTTAACTGCCGGCTGAGTACAGCAAGCTGGTCCGGCGATACGCAGTTGAGACCGGCAAAATTGGAAAATACCAGGTCAAAGCGTTCATGCTGCAGGGTAGTACCCAGTTCATCAAAGGGACAGGTGATAAACACAGGACTGGTAGCAGGATCCTGCTGCAACACTTTGGCCTGTGCTTCGCGGATCATACCGGGCGATTGATCGGTAGCTACCACTGTATGCCCCAGTGATGCCAGCCATAAGGCATCATCGCCTGTGCCGCAATTGATCTCCAGTATACGAAGCGGTCCCTTGCCTGCCAGGAAAGACTGCAGCCACCTCCTGCTCACCTGGCGTTGTGCCTGCCCGGTAAGGCTCTGGCTGAAGGAGGTATCATAATCAGCTGCGAGCACATCAAAAGCGGCTTGCTCATTCATAGCTCAGTTGTTTCAATTGCCATTTACCAATAAAGATCTGCGGCAGGTACAGGCAGGCTGCCACTACTTTTTTATAATCCGCCAGCTTAAGGGCAAAGGGGTTCTTCAATGCTTTTTTAAAAGTCATCCATCCCTGCCGGGTGCGGTATACATGATGGACATGCCGGTGTAATCTTTTATAAAAGGCAGGCGGGTAAGTATTCTTGAACATCAGTTGCAGCTCATCTGAATCGGTCCAGTTGGCTTTTTCCTGCAGTTCATTCTTTACCCTTTCATAGAATACCGTGCCGGGCAATGGATAAGATACCGATATGCCCAGTTCGGCCGGCATCAGTTCCCTGATCATGCGGATCGTCTTCCGGATATCCTCTTTTGTTTCGCCGGGATAACCAAATTGTATAAAGAAGGAAGGCCGGATGCCATGCTCCTTCAACAGTTTGGTGGCGGTATAGATCTGCTCAATCGTAGTGCCTTTGTCCATCGCGTCCAGTATCTCCTGCGATCCGCTTTCTGCTCCCATCCAGGTATTCTCACAGCCGGCCCGCGCCAGTGACCGCACATAGTTTTCCTGTACCAGCAGGTCGGCGCGTGACTGGATCTTAAACCGCAATGGCAGGTTTTCCTGTTCGGTCAGTTCGGCAAACTCCTGTACCCAGCCGGGTTTTAATCCGAATATGTCGTCGCAAAACCAGATATGATCAAAATGATATTGTTCCTTCAACAGCTTTAGTTCCTGCACCACGTTTTGGGGCGATCTTGAATTATAGCGGTTGCCATAGATCGGCTTGGCGCACCAGTTACATTTGAAAGGACAGCCGCGGGTGGTACCCATATTCATGGAAAAGTAACCGGAGCTCTTTAACCACATGGCCCGGTAAGGCGTTATTTCTATCAGGTCCCAGGCTGGAAAGGGAAGGGCGTCCAGCTCCCTGATAACGGGCCGTTTACCTGTTTTGATCACAGCGTCTCCCTGCCTGTAGGCTAATCCCGGTATGGAAGTGAAACTGGTTGCTCCCTTATTAATTGCCTGAATCAATTCTGCGAGGGTCACTTCTCCTTCTCCCAGCACCACAAAATCGGCTCCCTCCTGCAGGTATTGTTCATAATGGTCCGTAGAGTCGGAGCTGGACACAATCACGGTGCAACCTCTTTCCCGGGCCAGTTTGCTCATACGGAAAGCGGCTTCCCGCATATTGGTAAGGCACATTTTGGTGAGGTAGTTAAACCCGTCGTCATAGATCACAAAAAAATCCGGTTGAAAATGGTCGAGCGAGGGAAGCACCTCTTCGGCGCCGTGGGCAAACATGGTGTCGAACAGGGATACGGTGTACCCATTTTCCCGCATCAGGGAAGCGGCATACAAGGTACCCAAAGGAGCATAAGGCTGGCCTGTAGCCCATTGTTTGGGGTCGAAACGCAGGAAATAGGAATGGGAAAATAAAATCTTCTTCATAAATGCCTTGTGGTTAACCAAATCCATGAGTTTCAATGCACCCCTGGTTCCTACACTACTACGGCTTTGCAGTACTTAGGTTGCCTGCTGATGGGGGATACTTATACACCGTATTCAAGGATAACCTGTATTTATCCTGTTCTTAACCATTAAATATCCCGTAGATATCCCCTTCTTTATAAGATGGGATCATCTACGGGATATCATGGAGATATATAGGGAATATCTACGGAATATCTCTAAATCCGGGCAGAAGGTTTTGGCAAGGAAGAGGCAAGTGGACAGGCATAAGCCTTCCAATTGCCGGGCTTGTAATCCCCGGCCGGCAGCCGTATCAGCCATTATGGTAAGCTGATCAATTCCAGTTGGCCCTTTTGGTAAACTACCTTACCCAATGAGCGTAGCCATTGAATAGTAGCAGGTTGGAGCGTATTGCGGGTATAATCGAGGAAGATATAGTCCGGGTCGTATTGGTCTATAATGGCCTTTCTCAATGAGTCCGGATTTTCACCGGTGAAAAAGGCATCCACGGCCTTTCTTCTTGCTGCCATATCCTCCACCCAATACGCCGGTTTATCGGAGGCTACTACTTTGCCATTGAAGGCGGGAATGCCGGAGTTGGAGCCTCTGTCGGACAAAATGACATCATCGGTTTTGACGAGCTGCCTCAAAAAATCATAACCCCCGTACACATGCCCGGAGGTAATATGCATATTATCACCGATCACCCGGTGGTTCAGGAATACAGCGGCAACCAGCGCCATACCCAGCATACCCAGGTAGAGGCGGCCGCGCAGTACCGGTTTTTCATACAGGCATTGAATGGCGATGTACGCGATTAAGAACTGGCCAAACAGCATGATGCCGGCTATCAACCTGGCGATGCCATACACTTGCGTAAAATACCCCAGGAGGAAGAGAGCGGTCATTATACCCAGGGAAAGCAGGAAAAAATAAATGGTCTTGTCTTTTTTCACTGCCCATAAGCCCGGTAGTATTAACAAAAGCGGCCAGTTGATCCTGAGTACACCGTGATAAAGACTTTTGGAGGTGATCTGGAAATCGTAATTATTGCCAAAGATAAGGCTGAAGGTATTGAAGTAAGGCCAGCATAGCGATAATAATACAGCCGGCAGGATCAGTATTAGTGATCGCAGGATCGCATATTTGAAGGAGTAATGGCTCCAGCAAAAGTTCATAGCCAGGATAGCAATAAATAATATATTGGCTGTATTGGGATGGGTCAGGAATACGATGGCGTTCAGCAGGATGATCAGGGGTGTTTTGCGGTTATACCACACAGGATGCTGCTCTTTGGCCATGAACGAGAGGATAAGAAAAGTTAAGGCCATGGCGAAGGTGGAAGGATAGGGCAGCACATAGTGCAGTACAATAAAATGATAGAACCCACTCCACCCAAAGGGGTGCTTACCCCACAAAAAAAGCATCAGCAGCAAGCTGAGCGTGGCCACCCCGTTACGTTTTTTGCCAAACAGGGCCGCACAAAATCTATAAAAGGCAAACAGGAAAAAGAGTAGATTAAAAAAAGCCGCATAGTTGAGTGCCTGAATGGCATTCAAATGAGCTATTTTAGCAAAGGCCGCTACCAGCAGGGCATAAGGTGAAAAGAAAGCATGGGGAATATCGGCTTTGATCAATGGATGGGAAGGATGCAAAAGATCTTCCGACAATGCTTTTATAACGGCTGCATGGTCCCAGAAATCTCCTGTCCAGTTTTGCCTCGTGATACCATACCCTTCAAAAATAACCAGGGCTGCCGCTGCTATAAAGAATGAATAATGCTGTAGAAGGTTGAAAGATTTTTGTAATACCGGAAGCCGGCTATGGGATGATGAATAGGAGTGGTTCAACATGAATTCTCTGAATACGGAATAATATAAGCGTTGGTTGCCTGCTTTACAGTTTATTTAATTTATTGCAATTCACTGAATTGTGTTGTGAAATAATTCTATAACATTGTCATGGCCGATGTTGGTTACAGCCCTATATATACCATGGATATAAGTGTAGTCATTCCCACCTGTAACAGAAAGCAGCGGGTATTGCTGTTATTGCAAAACCTGCATCAGTCTGTCCATCCCATACGTGAAGTCATTATTGTTGATTCGGGAGAAGACAGGTTGAGCGTTACCGATCTTGCTGCCTTCCCCGGCTTGTCTGTTCATTACCTCTCCTCCGAAAAATCGGTATGCATACAGCGCAATAAAGGCATACAAATGGCCGGCGGGGAATGGATCTTTTTATGTGATGATGATATTGAGATGCCGGCCGACTACCTGCAAAAGATAGCCGATCATGTTGCCGGGCATCCGGAAGCGGGGGCTGTTTCGGGACTGGTCATGCAATGGGTAGCGGATGCATGGAAGGCCGATTATGCGGTACATTCTCCTTTTGCACTGGTATGGAGCTATGTTTTTAAGTTAAGTATCTGGGGTCAGATATTGTGTGGCAGTAACAATCTCCTGGTTCGGCGGGTCACCAGCTATTACCAGCGTAAGGGCAATCATATTACGAAAGCCGGGTGGCCGGTGGTGACCAATTTTAACGGTGCGTATTTTAGTACACCGGTGTATGGTCTGGGTGCTTCTGTGATCAGGAAAGAATGGCTGTTGCGCTCCCCGTATGAAGAAGTGCTGGACAGGCACGGGATAGGCGACAATTATGGGGTAAGCGTGGGCTTTCCCGCTACCGGCGTGCATGTATTGAATGATGCTTTTGTGTATCATCACCAGGCGCCTGAAAACCGCCTCCGGCGTCCGTTGACATACTACCGCCGCATGCTGGCCCTGCATTATTTCATGAAAACAAAAACTCAATTAAGGTCTGCCAGTAAAACCTGGTTGCTTTGGTCTTTGACCGGTAATATACTGTCGTTCATACGTATGCGTGACGGCGCGATGGTACGTGCTGCTATGAAAACCTTCTGGCAAATAACCTGGGAAAAAAATCCCTATTATAAAGCTGCCAAAGCCAATAAAAAAGTAGTAGAACCTGTTTTATGAATAGTCAGCTAACCACGGACTTACAGCGCGCGCAGGGAGAACGCGACTCCCTGATGAGGCTGCTGCCAGGTATCACCTTCCTGTTGTACCTGTTAGTGGCTGCCTATGCCATGATCAGGCACGAGCCCTGGGGCGATGAGATCCATAGCTGGAATATTGCCAAAGGAAGCGCCGGCTACCTCGATGTGATCCGGAATAGCCGGTATGAAGGGCATCCGCCTACCTGGTACACCATCATGTGGGTTATTTCAAAGTTCACCCACAACTTTGCTTTCGTGCAGGCGGCGCACCTCGTCATTGCCTCCACCACTGTTTTTATTATATTGTTTTATGCGCCACTTCCCCTCTTGTCCAGGCTGTTAATTCCTTTCGGCTATTACTTTGCTTTTGAATTTGCTGTTCTTTCCAGGAATTATGCGATAGGTGTATTGGTGGCTTTTTGTATCTGCCTCATCATCCGGCGGGCGTTCCCGTACAAGATGGCCTGTTATTATGTATTGCTGCTGTTGTTGTCCAATGGTCATTTATTTGGCCTCCTCCTGGCCGGGTGTTTCCATCTTTATTTCCTGCTATGGGATTATGAATTGCACAAAGCCCTAAAACGTACTGCATTACACCTGCTGATGGGGGCTTTGTTTCTGTTGCCCGCCTTATATTTTATTTTCCCGCCATCCCAAGGGGCCCTGAGTGTCAACTTCTGGATGGAACGCTGGGATATTTCCAATGTGATCATTACGGCGCAATCGCCTGTAAGATCATTTGTACCCATACCGGTTTGGTGGGATGAACATTTCTGGAATACGGAGTTCCTGATGGAATGGCAAAGCAAATACCGGTGGCTGAAGTATTTTACCTTGTTGTTGTCGTTGGGGATAATAACGGCTGCATTTTTTATACTGCGGAAAAATAAAAAGAGTGCTGTTCTCTTTTTCAGTAACCTGCTGGCAACAGCCTTT
Source organism: Paraflavitalea devenefica (assembly GCF_011759375.1). Taxonomy (NCBI): domain Bacteria; kingdom Pseudomonadati; phylum Bacteroidota; class Chitinophagia; order Chitinophagales; family Chitinophagaceae; genus Paraflavitalea; species Paraflavitalea devenefica. Next base: position 230,422 of record NZ_JAARML010000003.1, read on the forward strand.
ATCAGCATAGTCGTGTTTCCATTGGGGTGCGCGAGGTATGCCGGGCTTATTTATATTGGGTTCCTGGCTGCCTGGTGGTTGTACTGTTATGAGGAAAAACCTGCCCGGTTACATCAGTGGATCGTGAATAGTTTGTTGATCTGCCAGGTAATTGCTGCTGCCATTGCGATAGAGAAGGACAGGGACCATCCTTTTTCCAACTTCAATAAGGTAGGACAACTGGTAGGTAAGGTGCCAGCCAATGAAAAAGTGGTGAGCGACTATTGGGCGCTGAATGCCATCGCTGCTTTTATGGATAAGCCTTTTTATTGCATGGACCTGAAGAAGGAACAATACTTTCTATTGTGGGATAGCGATATGGCCAGGCTTACAAAAACAAGTAACCGGTATTGCGAGGGGGCCGATTACCTGGCCGCACAAGGCGTTAAACAATTCTGGATGGTATCTTCCGGCTCGCCAGCCGATCTGAATAAAGTGGATGCCCGCTTTTTTAAAGATTTTAAGGTTACTCTCAGAGACAAGATAGAAGGCGCTATAGAAAAAGGTGGGAATGTTTACCTGTACTATGTTGGAGGACATTAACTCTTTTGCCGCCGCGATTTGATTACCTGCTCATAATGCCCGGCCGCTACGCGGGCAATGGCTTCAAAAGAAAGATGCTCCTGATAGAAACGGATACAGGCATTGGCTTCCGCCTGCAAAGGTTTCTGCAGTGCTTTGGTCAGGGCGGTTGTCAATGATTCCTGGTTGCCCGGCTCCCAGAGTGCGCCCAGTTGTCCGTCATCCGTCATCATACGGAAACTGGGAATATGGGTCACCACCGGCACACAGCCGCAACGCAGGGCTTCACTCAAGGCATAGCCTGCTGCTTCATAATGACTGCCCAATACAAAATAATCGGCACTGTTATAATAGTGTTCTATTTCCTCATGGGCGATCTTTCCCAATAGGTGAACACGGTGGTGTAAGGTGTGACTGGCAGTAATCCGTTGCTGTACGGCCGGTAATAACTGATCATCACTATAGATCATATACAGCCGGGCGCCGGGATGTTTATCCAGCAAGGTTTCAAAGCCTTCCAGTAGGGTGAGGGGATCTTTGTTGGCATCCAGCCTGCCTACCCACAGTAATACAGGGGTGCCGGTCATGCCTGTTTTTTTCCGGGCGGTATTTCTGTCATAATAAACCGGCGCCCTTGCTGTATCCCGCTCGTCATAATTAAAAAAGGTGGCGCCTTCCATTACGGGTAATATCTTATTAAATGATTGCTTCTTCATGAGCCATTCCTTCCCTTGGTCGGCAGTGGTAAAAAAGAAACCATCGGCCACACTGTTGAGCAGGTTATGGATCATTCGCTTCAGGGGGCCGGGCGATTTGCCGCCATGGTGCTGGATGATAATGGCTGTTTTCTTATGCAGTAATAACCGCAGTAAAAAAGTTTGTACAGAAAGGGAGAGGCTGTGCACATGAACAACGTCTGCATCCAGCGCTTTTATCCTTCGCAGGAACTGCACAGGAAGCTGCCAGGCCCTGAAGATGCTTTTCAGGTTGTCTTTTATAAAGTAATGCTGCACATTGTTTTTTTGAAAGACGCTGTCTTTATAGAACCTGGTCGCAATAATTGTTTCAACACCCCGTGAATACAGTGCTTCGGCCCAGCCGGTCGTGGTATAATAATACCGGATGAGGGCTTCTTCACTGGTCACCTTTTCATCATAATAATAAAAGATGTTGACTACTTTCATTGGCCGGTAGTTGCTGTAAACAATTCCATCACTGCTTTGGCGCTGTCGTCCATAGAATGGTACAGCACCGGTGTATATTCCGTAGCGGGGTTTTGCAATAGTTCTATGGCCTTTGCTGTCATGGCGTCTGCATCCTGCACCACATGCCAGTGCGGTACCGGATAATCAGCAGGATAGCAGAAGCTGATCACATGCGCGCCTGCATACAGGGCTTCGAGGCATACGGTACTGCAGCCTTCATAGCGGGAGGTATGCAGGAATACTTTACTGCGCTGCATGAGTGCGAGTACAGCAGACTGTGATAGACCGCCCAGCAGGGAAAGGTTATTTTCCAGGCCCAGTGTCCTGATGACTGCTTCCACTTTTTCTTTTTCTCTTCCCTGTCCGCAATGAACGGCCCTGATGACAGGAAAGGATTGCCGCAGCCTGCCTACAATGGTGGCAAAGAGATCGTATTGTTTGAGGGGTTCAAAAGAACCGGCGGCCATAATATCAATATCCCGGACAGCAGGCAATTCGGCGGGGAAGGATTGGGGGTTGATGGCATTGGGTACCAGGTGCAGGGGCATAATGCCATGGCTGCGCCGGTATTGATCGCGCAGGAAAGCGCCCATAGCGGCTAACTGGTGGCCTTTGGGCCGGATGAAGCGCACCCATTTGTTTTGCTTCGTGGCATCCTGGCCACAGATCCAGCTAATGTGTTTAATGCGATACACCCGGCCAAAGTATTGCCCTATAAAAGCGCATTCACCACTCCAAAAACTGAATAAGCCAATGATGTTGTATTGACGATGCAGGTGTTGTAACGACTGCCATACATTTTTCCAGAGCGCCGGCCGTTTCCATTTGCGCTTTTTCATGCCATCAAAAGCCTTTACGCGGATGCCATGCCAGGTATAAGTGGTTTGATGCTGGGGATACAACAGGGAAAGTACGGTGATCCTGATGCCGGGAAAGTTTTCCTGCAAGGCCTTTACCATACCTTGCTGCGAAGGCACCCACCAGGTAGCCGACTCATGATCGGGGAAAGCCGGTGTGATGACTACCAGTGTGTCAGGCTTCTTCATGCAGCGACACTATTTTGTTACAAAATGAAAGACTCTCTTTATGGTGCGTGATCAGTATGACCATTTTTCCTGCTGCTGATAACTGTTTAAAATGATGCAGCAGGGCATTTTCTGAATCGGCATCCAGCTCATTGAAGGGTTCATCCAATATAATGAGATCTGCGTTTTTGTACAGCGCCCGGGCAATAGCGATCCGCTGTCTTTGCCCGCCACTGATATTCCGGCCGTTCTCTGTAATCACCTTACTGGTGTGGGCTGTTTCGTTAAGCAAATTGTTGAGCCCTGCTACTGTAATGGCCTGGTTGAACTGTTCCTCCTGGTAATGCCGGCCATTGAGGGTGATATTATGTAGTATGGTATCATGGGTAAGGAAGGGCTGTTGCTTTACATAGGAAATAACCGGCCAGTATTGGCGGCGCTCATCACTGTCCAGGGGTGTATCATTGATCAGGATCTGGCCTGCTGCGGGGCTCAGGAATCCCAATAGCAGGTTCAGTACTGTGGTCTTTCCCTGCCCCGAAGCGCCGGATATACCTACAAAGTCGCCCCGTTGTATGCTCCAGTTCAGGTTGTGCAGGATGGTTTTGTGCCCAAAGCTGAACTGTACATCCCTGAACTGCAGGGATTGGATGGTGGGTACAGCCTCACCAGGCTGTTGGGCAGGTGCAGGCGCTGATTCCGGGATCAGTTCATCGGCGGTATAGGCGTAAGTCTGGATCTGGCCGCTGATGTTGAGGATCTTTACAATACCCGGAATGATCTTATAGGCTGCTGCCATAAAAGCGCCGATGGTGATGATGGTGTTTCCGGTATTGCCCCACCACTGACTGAGGGCTACGAGGATGAAAAGTCCCAGCAGGGCAAATATTTCCATCATGCGGGCAGGCATGCCCTGGGCAATCAGCGTATTGGCAAAATGGGTATTGAACTGCTGCTGGTAGGTCATGTAACGCTCCAGGAAGGCTTCATTCTTATTGTAAATATTGCTTTCTACAAAACCATGCAGGGCTTCCTGCAGGTGCTGCAACGCTTTTTCACTGCTGCTGCGCGCATCACTGCGTACCTGTTTCAGCCGCTTTTTAACCAGGTAAAATACCACTACTACCGGTGGCAACAGCAAGAGGAACAGCAGCAGGAACAACTGCGCATTGAAGATGAGGATGGCAGTAATGGTGAGCAGGATCAATACGCATTGGGTGATCACCTGTTGAATGCCGGCCAGTACATGCTGGCAAAAATCAATGGGCTGGTAACTGATGTTGCGGATATGGACAGCAGAGTCTACGTTGATGTAATTGGTATAAGCACCTTCGAGGTAGTGTAATAACCGGTGGCGCGCCATGCGGGTGGCTACCTGGGCTATAAAACGGCATTGGCGGCGGTACACAAGGAAGCCTGCCAGGTTCTTGGCGCTGAATAAAAGCAGGAAGAGGGTGATGGGCAGCAGTGACTGCCTGTTCTGCAGCCAGTGTGGCAAAAAAGTAACAGTGGCCGATGCTTCCGGCTGCGTATAGATCTTAATGATCAGCAGCAGCCAGGCCAGGGAGGCAATGTCGGCCAGGCTGATGAGAAGGTCCAGCACTACCAGCACACCCATCTGCTTGCGTTCTTCCGGCCGGAGGATGGTGATACTCTTTTTGATAATGTGTTTCAAGCACAGACTGTTGCGTTAGCGTATTGATGATCAATTCTCCATACGGCTTTTAGGCATTGGGGGTTGCTTTGGGAGGGTGAGTTGTCAGTTGTGAGTGGTGAGTGGCTTTGGTACTAATAAAAATTTAGCTAAAACGGTATAGTTAGCGAATCCGCGAGTATATTTGCGCTGCATAACATAAACATAACCTTATTTTTTGATACCAAAACTGTAGGCGAAGGCCTAAAATGACTTTTGCATGAATAACCCTTTAGTGGCCGGCGTTGACATCGGAGGTTCCCACATCACTGCTGCTCTGGTAGACCTGGAGGTCCGGAGCGTATTACCTGCTTTTTGTGCCCGTAAACGTATTAATGCCCAGGAAGATGCGGCCAGTATTATAGATAATTGGTGTGCAACGATCGGCCAGGTTTTTGAGGCGCAGCCTACACTGCCCAGGCGGGTAGGTATCGCTATGCCCGGCCCTTTTGACTATGAAAAAGGCATTTCCTTTATAAAAGACCAGAATAAATATGAAGCCCTGTATGGCCTCAATGTGAAAGAAATGATGGCCGAACGTCTCGGCGTAAGTCCGGACCATATCCGCCTGATGAACGATGCCGGTTGTTTCCTGCAGGGAGAAGTGGTGGGCGGCGCTGCCCGTGGGTTCAAAAGTGCTGTAGGGGTCACGCTGGGTACTGGCCTGGGTACAGCTACTTTTCATGGGGGAGTGGCCAAAGATGCCAATCTCTGGTGTGCACCTTTTCTCGATGGCATCGCAGAAGATTATATCTCCGCCCGCTGGCTGATCAAAAAGTACCAGGAGGTGAGTGGTACTACCGTTGAACATGTGAAAGAATTAGTGTCCCTGATCCCCGATGATCCCCGTATCAAAGACATCTTTAAGGAGTTTGGCCAAAACCTGGCTGCTTTTCTTACGACATTTATCCGCGACAATAATCCTGAAGTGGTAGTGATCGGCGGCAATATTTCCAAAAGTGCTGAATGGTTCGTGGCGACGGTAGAGGAAGCATTGCTGGCGCAATCCATTGACATTCCCGTGCGCATTGCCCGCCTCGGAGAAAATGCCCATATCATGGGTGCCGCCGGTTGCTGGATAGAAAATATCTAAGCCTTTCATATTTAGTGTCTTAAAGACATTTTTCCTCATTCCCTCAAAAAAGCTTAATTTTTTGCGGTCGCTTATGAGGAAGATTGTTATTATAATGGTGCTCTGTATTACAGGAGCAGTGCTGTTTGCCCAAAACACGTCTTACCAGTTCTCCCGGATTGATATCAGCCAGGGCCTATCCAATAACCAGGTCAATTCTATTTTCAGGGACAGTAAAGGTTTTATCTGGTTCGGCACCATGTCGGGCCTTAACCGGTATGATGGTTACACGTTTACCATCTTCCGGCATAACCTGTATGATTCTTCCACCATTAGTGATGATTATATCGCCCGCATCATGGAGGGGCCCGACAATACCATCTGGGTAGTGAACAGGGGCGGCCTCAATATTTTTGATCCCCTTACTGAAAAGTTTAACCGCAATGCCTCTGCCGGATTGGCCCGATATGCTTTGCCGCCGGCAACTGTTGCCAATATTGTGCGCGACAGCAGGGGGCATTATTGGTTCATCATGTCGGGCGCGGGGCTGTATAAATATGATCCTGCTACCGGTAAAACCACCCGGGTGTATCAACCTGTGGGACCAGTTGTTGCGCAGGTAAGCCCTGTATCCCTGGCCGAAGATGCCCATGGTGATCTGTGGGTCGTATTCAATGATGGCCGCATTGAAAAGATGGACGGGCGTACCGGCGCTGTTACTTTTAAAACAGATGCGCTGGCTACTTCCATGGGCTATGAACGGCTCAATTATTCGCTCTATGTGGATGCGGAGAATGAATTGTGGTTGTATATATCCAATGATGCCCGGGGCGTAATCCATTACAATCCGGCTTCAGGCGCTTTGCGGCATATTACCGGGGATGCGGGCATATACGGGTTGAATAACAACATTGTTAATGGCTTGCTGCAGGATAACAAAGGCAATATATGGGTATGTACCGATCATGGCGGCGTCAACGTATTCAATAAAAAGACCCGTACCTGGCAATACCTCATGACCAATGATGATGACCCCAGGAGTCTTAGCCAGAACAGCATCATCACCGCCTATAAGGATAAAGCAGGCATTATATGGTTAGGTACCTTTAAGAAGGGCATTAATTATTACCGTGAACGTACCGTGAGCTTCCCGTTGTTTACGCACCAGGTATCAGATGCTGCCAGTCTGCCCTACAATGATGTGAACAGGTTTATAGAAGATGCTGCCGGCAACCTGTGGATCGGTACCAATGGGGGAGGCCTTATCTATTATGACCGATCTGCAAAAACATTCCGGCGCTTTCTGCACAATCCCCGCGATCCCAACAGCATCAGTAATAATGTCATTGTAAGTCTGTTTATAGACCATACCCAGCGATTATGGATCGGGTCTTATTTTGGCGGACTGGATTGTTATGACGGCAGGAAGTTTACGCATTACCAGCATTCAGACAATCCCAATAGTCTTTCGGATAACCGGGTATGGGAGATTTACGAGGACTCAAAAAAGGAAATGTGGATCGGTACGCTCAATGGAGGACTGGATAGGTTCGACCGGCAGAGGAATATCTTTCATCACTACAGGTTTGGTCAGCCCAATTCTATCAGTGCCGACTATATAGCTGCTCTGATGGAAGATAAAACCGGCAAGTTGTGGATAGCCACTGCCAATGGCGTGGATGTATTGCTGCGCCGTCCCAATCTTCCGGACAGTTTTGTACATTATTATAATACCCCCGGCAATGCCAACAGCCTAAGCAATAATAATGTGATCTGTATTCTGCAGGACAGGAAAGACCGTATCTGGATAGGCACCAGGGATGGGCTCAACCTGTTTGATCCCGCTAAAAATGCTTTCCAGGTATTCCGCCGGGAAGATGGGTTGCCGGATAATACGGTGCAAACTTTATTGGAAGATGATGCAGGTACGATATGGATGAGTTCGCCCAATGGTATTTCGCATATTTTTCCGCAATACGATGAGCACAAAAAGAGCTTTGCCCTGCAATGCCATAATTATGATGAGCTGGATGGATTGCAGGGAACGGCCTTTAATGAAAATGCCGCCTATAAAACCAGGAAAGGGGAATTGATCTTTGGCGGCGCCAATGGCTTTAACCTGTTTCATCCTGCCGCCATTGTACCGGCCCGGCAATCCTCTCCAATGGCTTTCACCGGTTTCCGGATCTTCAATAAAAATGTGGGTATCGGTGAAAGGATCAATGGGCGAACAGTATTGTCACAGTCCATTATGCAAACAGAACGCATTGTCCTGAAGCATAAAGAGAATGTATTGTCTATTGAGTTTGCCGCCCTCAACTTCACCAATGCCGACAAGAATAAATATGCCTATAAGCTGGAGGGCTTTAATGAGGATTGGACTATTACCGACGGGAAGATGCGGGTAGCTACCTATACCAACCTGGACCCCGGTGATTATACTTTCCGGGTAAAGGCCGCCACCAGTAATGATGTATGGAATAAGGAAGAACTGGCCCTGCACATTAAAATATTACCGCCTTTCTGGAAAACGCCCTGGGCGTATGTATTGTATACCCTGCTGCTGGCAGGCATCTTATGGTTCAGCCGCCACATGGTGGTACAGCGCGCCCGCATCCGTTTTCAAATGGAACAACAACGGAAAGAGGCGCAGCGCATGCATGAGCTGGACATGATGAAGATCCGTTTCTTTACCAATGTGAGCCATGAATTCAGAACACCCTTGTCGCTGATCCTTACCCCCGTGGAAAAGATGATGCAACAGTCGGAGGATGACGGGCAGCGAAAACAGTTCCGGCTGATCCACCGCAATGCCCGGCGCTTATTAAACCTGGTGAACCAGTTGCTTGATTTCCGTAAAATGGAAGTACAGGAGCTACGCCTGAATGCAGTATCTGCCGATATTATTAAGTTCACGAAAGATATCTCTTACTCTTTTACCGATATAGCCGATAAAAAGAATATCCGCTTTAATTTTTATACTACCCTGGATAGCCTGGTCACCAGCTTTGACCACGATAAACTGGAACGTATTTTATTTAACCTCATCTCCAATGCCTTTAAGTTTACGCCAGAGCATGGCTGCGTAACGGTAGCGCTGCACCCAGAAGAGAAAGAAGCCGGTAAGCCCTACCTGGCCATCCAGGTGAAAGACACCGGCATTGGCATACCCAAAGAAAAGCAGGAAAAGATCTTTGAACGTTTTTTCCAGCATGAAACGCCCGGCAGTATTGTAAACCAGGGCAGCGGTATTGGCTTGTCTATTACCAAAGAGTTTGTAAAACTGCACAATGGTTATATAATGGTAGACAGTGAACCGGAAAAGGGCAGTTGTTTTACCGTATGGCTGCCGGTGCAAACAGCCATAATTGCCGCGCCGGCAACTGCTTTAAACGGACATGCTGTAGCAGAAGCCCTGCTGGAACCGGAAGCCCCGGAGCAGGAAGTGGAAGCTGTGCCGGCAGAGGTCTCTAACAACAGGAAGAAGACGTTGCTACTGGTGGAAGACAATGAAGATTTCAGGTTCTATCTGAAAGACAACCTGCGGCAGTACTTTACTATCCTCGAAGCGGCGGACGGAAAAGAGGGCTGGCAAAAAGCCCTGGGTCATCATCCGGACCTGGTAGTGAGTGATATCAGCATGCCGGAAATGAGCGGCACTGACCTTTGCAGGAAGATTAAAAAGGACCAGCGTACTTCCCATATCCCGGTGATCCTGCTCACGGCCCTGGCCGGGGAGGAACAACAGTTGAAGGGCCTGGAAACCGGCGCCAACGATTATCTCACCAAGCCTTTCAATTTTGAGATACTGCTATCGCGCATCAGGAACCTGCTGACACAGCAGGCCATTGCCCGCAAAACCTTTGAAAAGCGGATCGAGGTAAACCCGGCCGACGTAAGCGTAGCCTCTCCCGATGAGCAGTTCCTGCACCAGGTGATGGAGATGATAGAAAAGAATATGTCTAATCCCGACTTCTCCGTGGAAGAGCTGAGCAGGGGCGTGTACATGAGCCGGGTGGCCCTGTACAAAAAAGTACTGGCCCTGACCGGCAAAACACCCATCGAGTTCATCCGTTCGGTGCGGCTGAAACGGGCGGCCCAGTTATTGGAAAAATCCCAGATGACCGTGGCCGAAATTGCTTACGAGGTAGGCTTCAACAATCCCAAATACTTTTCTAAATACTTCAAGTCGGAATACCATGTGCTGCCCAGCCAATGGGCCGGGGGTGGCGTTCAATAATAGTCCGGCTGCATATAATTTATATTGACAATCAGTTTATTAATCTCTCCGGTTAACATTTGAATACCCATTCATAAACATCTGCCTACCCTCTTTTAACAGGTAACATTCTACATTTATACCGATGCGATAAGCAGGAAAATAAGGCCTGCTGATCCCTGATTGTTGAACAAAACGAAACGATTGCTATGCGGAAGATCAAGACATTGTTGTCCTGCCTTGTGGTGACCTTATTGTCCGTAACCACCCTTTCAGCCCATCATATTCCCCCCGGTGAATACTCAAAAGTAGATGACGGTATTATCGTACATGTAAAAAGAAAACTACCCAATGGTGTTTGTCTCGTACGATTGCAGGCGATCACCGACCATATTATACGGGTTACTGCCAGTCCGGTGGATTCTTTTACCAATACGACCAGCCTCATCATCCAGGCTAAAAAAAGAACACCTGTAAAATGGACCTTAAAAGAAGAGAAAGAACAGGTTATCCTGCTTACACCGGCCCTCAGGGTTACGGTATCCCTGGTTTCGGGGGAAATCAATTTTACCGATCATACCGGCAGATCCCTGCTGGCCGAACCCAAAGAGGGCGGCAAATATTTTATCCCGGTTACAGAAGAAGGCCAGCCGGCTTATAGGCTTAGTCAATCCTTCACCAGCGCCCCCGAAGAAGCATTTTATGGACTGGGCCAGCACCAGAATGGCATCATGAACCATAAAGGGCAACAGGTGGAACTGTTGCAGAACAATACAGAGATCGCCGTTCCTTTCATGGTATCTTCCAACAACTATGGCATCCTCTGGGATAATTATTCCATCTCCAAAGTGGGCGATACGCGGGATTTTGAACCACTGTCTACCCTGAAGCTCTATGCTGCAGATGGCAGCCGGGGCTGGCTCACTGCTACTTATGCCAGCAAATCAGACCCGAAACAGATCATAGCACAGCGGCCCGAATCGATGCTGGCGTATGACTACCTGTGCTCACAAAAAGATTTTCCCGAAACAGTAAAACTGGACGAGGTAAAAGTGACCTGGGAAGGCGCCATCGAATCTGCTTTTACAGGCACCCATCAGTTCCTGTTCCGTTATGGTGGCTACAGTAAGTTATGGATTGATGGTCAATTGCTGGTTGATCGCTGGCGGCATGCCTGGATGCCGGGCACAGCTATTGTGCCAGTACAACTGGAAAAAGGAAAGAAACACAGCTTTCGTATTGAGTGGCTGCCCGATGGCGGCGTATCATACCTATCCTGCAAATGGTTAAGCCCGCTGCAGGGTGATCTTCAAAACCAGTTTGGCTTTAGTTCTGAGGTGGGTGATCAACTGGATTACTATTTCATCCGGGGCAATAACCTTGATGAAGTGATTGGCGGATACCGTGACATTACCGGCCAGGCTTCCATCATGCCCAAATGGGTAATGGGGCTTTGGCAAAGCCGGGAGCGGTATAAAACACAGGAGGAGATACTCTCCACCGTCAGTGAGTTCAGGAAGCGGAAGATACCGCTGGATAACATTGTGCTGGACTGGTCATTCTGGAAAGAGAATGACTGGGGCAGCCAGGACTTTGATTCCACCCGCTTTCCCGATCCGGCGGGAATGATCAAAACCCTGCATTCAACCTACAAGACCCATTTCATGATCTCCGTCTGGCCCAAGTTCTATGAAGGCATTCCCATCTATAAACAGTTTGATAAAAATGGCTGGTTGTATAAAAGGAATATTACAGAACAACGGCGCGACTGGATTGGTAAAGGATATACGTCTACTTTTTATGATGCTTACAATCCACAGGCGCGTACTGCCTTCTGGAACCTGCTGAATGAAAAGCTGTACAGTAAAGGAGTGGATGCCTGGTGGCTGGATGCTACAGAGCCGGATATTCATTCCAACATGTCGCCCGAAGAAAGAAAACAAACCATGAACCCGACGGCACTGGGTTCTGCTGCCCGCTATTTCAATGCCTTTGCCCTGCAGAATGCAAAGGGCGTGTATGAAGGACAACGTGGGGTGAATCCCAATGAGCGCGTCTTTATCTTTACCCGTTCGGCCTTTGCAGGATTACAGCGGTATGCGGCCGCTTCCTGGAGTGGTGACATCGCCGCCCGCTGGGAAGACTTTAAAAATCAAATACCGGCAGGGCTCAATTTCTCCCTGTCTGGTCTTCCTTACTGGACTACAGATATAGGCGGCTTTGCGGTAGAGCCGCGTTATGAAAATGCGACTGGTGAAAACCTCGAAGAATGGCGTGAGCTGATGACACGCTGGTACCAGTTTGGCGCTTTCTGCCCGATATTCCGCGTGCATGGTCAATTCCCTTACCGGGAGATATACAATGTGGCGCCGGAAACACATCCTGCTTATCAAAGTATGTTATACTATGACAAGCTCCGCTACCGGCTCATGCCCTATATCTATTCTTTGGCCGGCAAAACCTATCATAATAATTATACCATTATGCGCGGGCTGGCCATGGATTTCCCTGCCGACCCGCAGGTGAAAGACATCAGTGATCAATACATGTTTGGCCCTTCCATACTGGTAAACCCGGTTTGTGCCTACAAAGCTGCCAGCAGGAAAGTATACCTGCCTGCAGGTACCGGCTGGTATGAATACTATTCCGGAAAGTATATGTCAGGTGGTACAACCATAGAAGCGGAAGCACCATTGCAAAGAATACCGCTGTTTATTAAAGAAGGTTCCATACTGCCGGCAGGGCCTGCCCTGCAATACACATCGGAAAAGCCTGCTGATCCGGTTACCTTATTGGTATATGCCGGTAAGGATGGGGCATTTTCGCTCTATGAAGATGAAGGCACCAATTATAATTATGAGAACGGTGCTTTCTCCAATATCCCTTTCAGTTATGAAGAAGCTACCAAGACATTAACCATTGGTGAGCGTACAGGAGCATTCAATGGGATGCTAAAGCAAAGAACCTTCCGGGTAATATGGATCGGGAAGAACAATCCCCGGCCCTTTGATCCGGATGCAAAAGCGGACCATACTATTAAGTATAATGGGAAGAAAGTGGCTGTGAAGATGAAATATTCAAACTAATTCTCTCAAAAACACGAAAACGATCGCATATGAAAAAAACCAAAACTGCCAGACAGCCGGCTGTCCTGTTCTGGACACTGCTATTGTGCCTGCTGGCCCTTACTCAGGGGTATGCACAGGAAACAACTGCCCCGAGAAAAATTACCGGAAAGGTAACTGCTAAAATGAGCGACGAACCGATCGTATCAGCATCGGTTACTATTAAAGGCTCCACTAATTCAGCTTCTACCAATGCTACGGGCAATTTTACCATTGAAGCAAAGACCGGTGATGTACTGGTCATCTCTTCCATTGGTTATGCCCCCAAGGAAGTGAAAGTGGGCAGCCGGTCTACCATGGACATCAGGCTGGAGGAAGATTACAACGACCTGCAGGATGTAGTGGTGGTAGGTTACGGCCGTATGAAGAAGACCGACCTCAGCAGCTCGCAGGTGACTGTTACGGCTGCTGATATGCAGCGGACAGTGAACACCACACTGGAGCAGGGATTGCAGGGACGCGCGGCCAACGTATACGTTACCTCCAACAGTGGCCAGCCCGGTGCGGCGCCTTCCGTGCTGATCCGCGGCGTTAGCTCTATCAATTATTCCAGTCAGCCTTTGTATGTTATTGATGGGGTGCAGATAAAGCCCGATAACCCCAATGGTGGAACGGGCACCAGTAACACCGCCACGAATGTTTCTTCCAACATCCTGGCGGGCATTAACCCCGATGATATTGAAACCATCAATGTGTTGCAGGGACCATCGGCTACCGCCATCTATGGTGCGGTAGGCGCCAATGGTGTTATCCTCATCACCACCAAAAGAGGGAAGTCCGGCGACACCAAAGTATCTTTCAGCAGCCTGGCTACCATTCAGGACAGGCCCGAAAAAGTGCCTGTGATGAACCTGCGGGAGTATGCCACCTATCGTAATGAGTTTGCCAAAGCAGGCGGTGCTGCTTTTGAACCTGCGTTTGCCGATCCTTCTGTACTGGGGGAAGGCACTGACTGGCAAAAATCCCTGTTCCACCGAACATTGCTGCAGAAATACAGCCTGGGATTGAGTGGCGGTAATGACCGTACTACTTTTTATACAGGCGCGGAATATTTTAAACAGGAGGGCGTAGCGAAAGGCTCGGGCTTTGAACGTTACTCCATCCGTTTAAACATAGACAATCAAACGAGGCGATGGCTGAGAGTGGGGACAAACCTGAGCGTAAACCAGGTGAAGGAGAACGTGAATACTACCAATGGCGACCTGCTGAATATTGCCATCACCCAGAATCCTGCCGTGCCTGTTACCAATCCCGACGGTAGCTGGGGTGGGCCGGTAAACACACAGTACCAGTACACCAACCCGGTGGCGCTGGCAGAAATAAATGATAACCGTAATAAATCAATGGCCTTTATCGGCGGTATTTATGCCGATATTACGCTCTTCAAAGGACTTGTATTCCACAATGAGCTAAATACCTATTACCAATATACGAATAGCTATATCTTTAACCCCTCCTATAAGTTTAATGGCTATGAGAATACCACTACTGTTTCTTCGCGCCGGAGCGGCAATAGCTACTGGTGGGGTATTCAAAACCGGCTACAGTATGATACCAAGATTGGTAAACATGGTATTACGGCCATGGTGGGCCATGAAGCTACAGAAAACGGGCATGAAGGATTGGAAGGGTTGCGCCGCACTTTCATCACCAATGCTATACAGGAATTGCCTGGAGGTGATGCCTTATCAGCTACCAACAGCAGCTCCAAAGGCTCCAGCTCCCGGGAATCTTATTTTGGCCGGTTGAATTATGTATACAATGACCGCTATATTCTGCAGGCTACCATGCGGGCAGACGGTTCTTCCAATTTTGGTCCCGAGAACCGGTGGGGCTATTTCCCTTCCTTCTCGGCTGCCTGGAGACTGTCACAGGAAAATTTTATGAAAAACATAGAAGCGCTTAATGACTTCAAGCTGCGGGTAGAGTATGGCCTTAGTGGCAATGCGGCAGCCGCTGGTTATTATGCCGCCTTGTATAGTGTGCCTACTGCCAGCGGTACTGGTTATCTTTCCAACAATTTTGCCAACCCGTATTTGAAATGGGAAGAATCGAAAACACTGAACGTGGGATTTGATGCCCGTTTGTTCAATAACCGGGTAGAAATAATTGCCGATTTCTATATCAAGAAAATAACCGACCTGCTGACCACCAACGATTATCCTTACTATTCCGGTGGCGATATGTCGTATTCATCAGGGTATATCCGTTTCCCCACCTCCAATGTAGGCTCCATGGAGAACAAAGGGTTTGGTATCACCATCAATACGGTCAATATTGAAAAGCCCTTTACCTGGAGAACAGGATTGAATTTCTCTGTAGATCGTAATAAGATCACAGAACTGTACAACAATACACCTATTAACAGCACGTATAAAACCAGTTCGGTGATCAGCTCTTCCAGGCCAGGTCAGCCGGTGGCCCTACTCACCGGTTATATTGCTGATGGAATATTTCAGAACATTAATGAGATCAAAGGCCATGCTATTCAGTTGGCCAGCGGGGTGATGCTGGTTGACCCCGCACAGGGCACCTGGGTTGGGGATGTTAAATTCCGGGATATCAGCGGCCCTGATGGAAAGCCAGATGGTAAGATAGACCAGAATGACCGTGTAGTGATTGGTAACCCCTGGCCCAAATTTACTTTCGGGTTCACCAACTCCTTCTCGTACAAAAACTTTGATCTGAACGTGTTGATCGTTGGCGTGCAGGGAAATGATGTATACAACTATACAAGGTATTTAAACGAGAATCCGCAAGGTGCTGGCGTGTATAGCAACTACTTTAAATCAGTAGCCAACTTTGCCCGCCCCAGCAGTACTGATGTCAATGATCAAAATACCACGCTAACCAATCCCGGTTACCAGATAGCCCGCATCGCTACCAACACTGCCAATGGCAACTTCCGGGCTTCACAGTGGTACATTGAAGATGGGTCATACA
This sequence comes from Paraflavitalea devenefica, assembly GCF_011759375.1. Taxonomy (NCBI): domain Bacteria; kingdom Pseudomonadati; phylum Bacteroidota; class Chitinophagia; order Chitinophagales; family Chitinophagaceae; genus Paraflavitalea; species Paraflavitalea devenefica. The sequence goes on from NZ_JAARML010000003.1 coordinate 246,265, forward strand.
TCCGTATTAAGAACGTTACCCTTTCTTATTTCCTGCCGGCCAAATGGGCTTCCAAAATAGCCATGCGTAACCTGAAGGTGTCGGCCGGCGTACAGAACCTGCATACGTTCACGAAGTATAAAGGATATGATCCTGAAATTGGCATGACTCCCAACTATGGTTCTCTCACCGTAGGAGTGGATGATGCCCGTTATCCTTCTACCAAAATGTATTCTTTCAGCCTCACCGCTGATTTTTAACCTTTCTAAAATTGCTGTATATGAATAAGCTTTTAATCATATTACTGGTGCTGGTGGCAGCGCAGTCCTGTAAAAAAGACTTCCTCAACCGGCCGCCGGAAGACCAGTTGATAGCCGACATCTTTTATAAGACCACCGAAGAGGTAAGGGCCGGTACGGCGCCACTCTATAATATTGTGTGGTTTGATTATAACGACAAAGCGGCGCTATCCTTTGGTGATGCCCGTGGCGGCAATATGATCTCTAACGACAGGGATCAATTCTACCGCTTTGCAGTGCCTGCTACAGACGTTAATACTTTATTGCCGGCCTATAAATCTTTCTACAAGATCATTGCGCAAAGCAATCAAACCATGTTCAACGTCCGCAACAATGCCACTACCGTTCCGGATGATGTAAAGCGCTCTGCCATTGCGGAATGCCGCTTTATGCGGGCCATGGGCTATTATTTTCTGGTAAGCAACTGGGGAGCTGTGCCCATTATCTACGACAACGTAGCCCAGATGGGTGATACCAAGGTAACGCGCAATACGATAGAGAGCATTTGGGAATTGATCATCCGGGATATGACCTATGCGGCAAAGAACTTGCCGGCTGCTTCTTTTGGGGAAGGCCGTGTTACCAAACACTCGGCCGAAGGGATGCTGGCCAGGATGTACCTTACCCGCGCAGGTGTAGGCAGCGCCGGTACCCGCCGGAAAGCTGACCTGGACAGTGCGAAGTATTATGCCGCCGATGTGATCAACAATGGTCCTTATGTACTGGAGCCAAACTATTATGACCTGTTCCGGGGAGAAAACCACAACAGCTCAAAGAATAACAAAGAGAGCTTATTTTCCATTCAGTGGATGCCTATTAAAGACCCCTGGGGCATCAACAATTCTTTCCAGGCCTATATGGCGCGCAACGGGGATATTACCGGTAGCTGGGATGGATGGGGGGCTGCACATGGCGCCTCTGCCAACCTGATCCAGTATTACCTGGACAATGAGGCTGACTCTATACGACGCAAAGCTACTTTCATGTTCCAGAGCGACTTCTATCCCGAGATACGCAAAGACCTCGGCGGCTATCGCTTTACAGCTACCGATGTTGCTAATACCAAAAAATACATCATTGGTTCTGTTAAAGACAATGGCGGCAAGGGCAGTGAAATGTGTGCTTACATCAATACCTATATGCTGCGCCTGGCAGAAGTATACCTCATTTATGCCGAATCTATCTTAGGGGATGCAGCCAGCACTGCAGATGCAGAGGCCCTGAAGTATTACAATGCTGTACGCACACGGGCTGGTATGCCGGAGAAATCCTCCATCACCTTCGATGATATCTTCCTGGAAAAAAGAATTGAAACGGTATTTGAAGGGATCTACTGGTATGAGCTCATGCGTTTGTATTACTTTAATCCCACGAAGGCCAAATCCATTATCGATGCCCAGGATAAGGGCGCTTATACGCTGACCTATAATACTGGTTCTACGAGCCCGCGTACCTGGACAGCGGTATACAATACCAAAAAATACCCGGTCACTGATCAAACCATGTACCTGCCCATTCCGGAAGCGGAACTGGTGAAAGCACCCAACCTGGCTGCCGCTCCTGTTCCTTTTGACTTTAGCCTTTTGCCTGATTAATACATTCCTAAACACCATAATATCCGCAACATGCGTACATATAAATTTCCTGTAATCATCCTGCTGCTGCTTGTATTGGCAGGCCTGGTGGCCTGTGACAAGGACAACGACGGCAAGCCGGTTATTACCAGGCTGCGAGCCAGCAGCCCGGCTCCCAATGACTCTACCCTCACCGTGGCCGGACCGGGACAAGTCGTAGTGATACAGGGTAGTGGTTTTGCTTCCACCACCCAGATATTCTTCAATGGCTATCCGACTCCTTTTAACTCAGCCTTGCTGTCCGATAATAATATTATAGTGGCCATCCCGGCCGATATGCCTTTTGCCAGTCTTGACCCGGCCCAGTTAAATACGGTAAAAGTCGTTACCAGGAATGGGGAAGTGGTATTCTCTTTTCCGGTCATCCCACCGCCGGCCATATTGTCGTCGGCCAGCAATGAAAATGCAAAAGCCGGCGAGCGCATTACCATTATGGGTAATAACTTCTTCTTTGTGGAGAAAGTGATCTTCCCCGGTGGCATAGCAGTTACTACCAACCTGGGTACGGTGGCTGCCGGCACTTCCATAGAGGTGACAGTGCCGGCCGGCATTACGCAGGCAGGTCCCTTGCAGGTTGTTACAAAATTCGGCACAGGCTCTTCTGTATTCCTGTTCAACGATTTCAGTACCGGCATGATCAGCAATTTTGATGACATTAATAACTTTAGTTGGGGGTGTCCCGTTAAAGACGACGCTGCACTGTTCCCCGGCAATCATGGAAAATATGCGCACCTCACGCAGGATAACATTCCTGGCAACAACTGGGATTGGTGGAATGGGAAAAGAGGTGTGATCACCAATGCAAAAGACTGGCTACCTGCTTCCGAAATGAGTAATCCCGCAGCTAACTATGCAATGAAGTTTGATATTTATGTGAAGGAAGCCTGGTCTACCGGCGTATTACTTATCGGCCCCCCACCCAATGATACATGGGTATATATGCACCGGTATGAGCCTTGGAAAAACACGCCCAATTTCAAAACAAATGGCTGGATAACAGTGACGGTACCGTTGAGCGAGTTCAGGAAAAAATCTGCCGGCGGAGTTGATGGCGGCGGCGATCCTGCCTCCACCGTAGGTGATGTGATTGGTAGCATCAATGAAATCGCCAAGTTCATGTTCGTCAATGATACCGGAACACCTATTGCAAAGCTGGACATAGCGATTGATAATATCCGTGTATATAAAATTGTGAAGTAAGGTTGTACTGTACTATCCCAACGACCCGTATGAAAAAAATAACACTTGCTTTTTGCTTTCTATGCGTGCGCTGGCTGACAGCGCACGCCCAGGACCCTGGTTTTTTCCTGAACGACTGGCAGCCTAAAAACATAGCGGCTCCTGCTTATAATAACGTAACTAAACCTACCGGCACACCGGGGGTAACTGTTATGATAGATGCCAATAATGTGGTCAACAAAGTGTCGAAGTACCTCTTTGGCAACAATGCCAATCCGTACATGACACAGATGGTCACAGAGCCGGTATTGATCAACCATATAAAGAACCTGGCGCCCAATGTCATCCGCATGCCGGGCGGTAATATCAGCAGTGTATACTTCTGGAATGCCCTGCCCAATACGCCGCCTGGCGATGTGCCGGATTCTTTATATGATTCCGATGGTAAGAAAGTGCTGGCCGGTTACTGGTATGGCAAGAATACGGCGGGCTGGACGCTCTCGCTGGATAACTATTATGCCATGCTGCAGCAAACAGGCAGCACCGGCATCATTACCGTTAATTACAGCTATGCCCGTTATGGTACCAGCACCGATCCGGTAAGGCAGGCTGCCCACCTCGCTGCTGAATGGGTGCGCTATGATAATGGACGTACCAAATTCTGGGAGATCGGTAATGAAGATGCAGGTCCCTGGCAGGCGGGCTATAAAATTGATGTTACCAAAAATAAGGACGGCCAGCCGGAGATCATCAGCGGCGAGCTGTATGGCCAGCACTGTAAAGTATTTATTGATTCCATGCGCAAAGCCGCTACAGAAAAAGGAGCTACTATTTACATCGGTGCACAACTGATACAATATGATGCTGTCAATTCCTGGAACCCGGTAGACAGAACCTGGAACAGCGGGTATTTCAGCAAAGCAGGTAATGCGGCGGATTTTTATATTATTCATTCTTATTACACGCCCTTCAATGAAAACTCCACAGCCGATGTGATCCTCAATACAGCAGCTACCGAAACCCAGAGCATGATGAACTGGATGAAGACGACCACGCAACAGGGTGGAGTAGCGCTGAAGCCCATTGCCTTAACGGAATGGAACATTTTTGCCGTGGGGTCAAAGCAGATGGTATCGCATATCAATGGCCTGCATGCCACACTCACCCTGGGTGAGCTGATCAGGAACAAATATGGGCAGGCTTCCCGCTGGGACCTTTCCAATGGCTGGGACAATGGCAATGATCACGGTACTTTTAGCAGCGGCAATGAACCGGATGTTGCTCAATGGACGCCCCGGCCATCCTTCTACCATCTGTATTATTTCCAAAAATACTTCGGTGACCAAATGGTTTCGGCTGCCGTTACCGGTCACAATGACATCATCAGTTATGCTTCTACGTTTAGTTCTGGGCAGGCAGGTGTGGTGATTGTCAATAAGGGAACGGGTACCCAACTGGTCAAATTGAATTTCCAGAACTTCTATCCCGGTAACCGTTACTACTGGTATACCCTTACCGGTGATACAGACAATGGAGAGTTTTCGCGCAAAGTGCTGGTCAACGGCAATGGCCCCGCCGGCGTTGCCGGCGGACCGGCCGGTTATGTAGACCTCAAAGCCAATTCATCTTTATGTGAAAATGATGTAAAGCTTAGTATCCCGCCCCGTTCTGCTACTTTTGTACTGGTTGATAAAAGCAGCGTGACCGGTGTGGTGGATATTGACCCCAATGATAAGCTGGTGCAGGTATTTCCCAATCCATCCCGTAACGGCAATTTTACCATACGGCTGAATGGCTTTTCGCCGGCAGAGCAGGTAAGCATGCGGGTCGTTAACAAGGCAGGACAATTATTGTATGAAGCAACTGTGCGGGGTGTGCAAATATGGCCTGTACAGCAATTCCTGAAAGCGGACGCTTATTGCCTGCAGGTGATTACGGCCAAAGGCACAACTACGAAAAAGATTATTGTTCAATAAAGCAGCCTCAAACATTATCCATGAAACATTGCCTGCTATTGTTTAGCTGTTCGCTTGTTATTACTATACAGGCGCAGCAAACCACTCATCCCATTCGCATCAACCAGGAAGGTTATTATGTACAGGGCCCTAAAGTGGCGGCTGTAGTGGGCAATATACCAGCTACTGATTTTTATATCGTTGACGCCGGCAGGAAGGATACTGTCTATAAAGGAAAACTGAGTGAGACCAAACAATCGGCCAATTCCTCCCTGCAAACCAAACTGGCCGACTTCAGCACTTTCCGGCGGCCCGGTAACTTCCGGTTGCTTGTTCCGGGTGTAGGGCCTTCTTATGTATTCCGGGTGGCCAATCAGGCGCATCATGCGGCTGCTGTAGCCTTATTAAAGGGGTTTTATTACCAGCGGGTATCTATGCCATTGGAAGAAAAATATGCCGGTAAATGGCATCGCCCGGCCGGTCATCCTGATAGGACTGTATTGATCCATCCTTCTGCGGCAACAGAAAAGCGACCTGCAGGTACCACCATTTCTTCACCCGGCGGCTGGTATGATGCCGGCGATTACAATAAATACATTGTGAACAGTGGCATTACCATGGGCACGCTCTTATCGGCCTATGAAGATTTTACCACTTACTTTGATACCCTGAAAACCAATATCCCGGAAAGCAATAACCGTATTCCTGATCTGTTGGACGAGATACTCTATAACCTGCGCTGGATGCTTACCATGCAGGATCCCTACGACGGTGGGGTATACAACAAATGCACCAATGCAGCTTTCGATGGCATGGTAATGCCGGGTGTAACCAAACTGCCGCGTTATGTGGTGCAGAAAGGTACAGCAGCCACCCTCGATTTTGCAGCCGTCATGGCGCAGGCAGCACGTATCTATAAACGGTTCAAGAAACAATTGCCCGGTTTATCCGATTCCTGCCTGGCTGCTGCCAAACGGGCCTGGCAGTGGGCATTGACATATCCCGACCTGGTTTACGACCAGGATAAAATGAATACGATACATAAGCCTGCTGTTACAACAGGTGGTTACGGCGACAGGAACTTTGGCGATGAATGGTTTTGGGCTGCCGCAGAGTTAATGGCCACTACGGGCGAAAAAGCCTATAATGATATTATAACTAAAGAGCTGAGGAGCCCGCTTACAATTCCTTCCTGGGCCAATGTGCGCATGCTGGGATATTATACCTTATTAAGGGTGGGCAAACAGGCTATTGATGCGGCGGCGCTTAAAAAAAGACTGCTTTATTTTGCTGATGAATTTACAAAGACCAAGGGAAGCGCTTTCTATACAGTAATGGGAAGATTCCGCACTGACTTTGTGTGGGGCAGTAGTTCAGTGGCTGCTAACCAGGGTATCTTACTAATTAATGCCTTCTTACTTACAAAAGACAAGAAGTATTTGGATAATGCGCTTACCAACCTGGATTACCTGCTGGGCAGGAATGCCACCGGCTATTCATTCGTAACAGGTATTGGTACTTATTCTGTCATGCATCCCCATCACCGTCCTTCTGTAGCAGACGGTATTGCAGAACCGGTACCGGGACTATTGTCAGGCGGACCCAATCCCGGCAGGCAGGACCGTTGTAAGTATGAATTCACAGAGCCGGAAACAGCTTTTACTGATCATGATTGTTCTTATGCTTCCAACGAGATTGCCATTAACTGGAATGCGCCTGCCGTGTACCTGGCGGCTGCTATAGAGGCTTTGTCTAAGCAGGTAGGCTATTAATATAAACTGACCACTTCTTATTTCCTTGGCAGTGAAGATTCCCGTATCTGCAATTCCGGCGTGAGGGTCCTTTTCTCAAATTGCTTAACAGGCCGTTTGCTTTCTATCAATTGTAACAGTAGTTCTGTGGCATCGCGTCCTATTTCATAAGCTGGTTGCCGTACTACAGTGAGAGGCGGACTGATCAACTCTGCAATATCAGAATTGGAAAAACCTACCAGCGCAATATCATCCGGTACCCGCAGGCCACGTCTTTTGAGGGTTTTCAGGCAGCCGCTGGTTAATTTATCACTCATCGTAACAATGGCATCCGGCTTTTGCTTCAGGGTAAATAGTCTGTTTACCGCTTCTTCTATTTCAGAAAAGATCATACCCCCGTAAAAGCAATGCTTAACATAACTGTCATCGGGTTGTAGTCCGTTGGATAATAGAGCTTCCCGGTAGCCAGCCAACCGTTCTGAAGTAATGGACAGGAATTCTGAATTGGCAATGGCGGCAATCCGCTTATAACCATTGTGTACCAGGTGTTCAGTAGCCTCATAAGCTCCTTTAAAATTGTCTACGATCACGCTATGTGTATTGATCTCTTCCGTAATGCGGTCAAAGAAAACAATGGGTAATCCTTTTTCATGCAAAGCCTTCAGGTGGCTAATGTCATTGGTTTCTGTAGATACAGAGATCAGCAGCCCGTCTACCGACCGGGAAGCCAGGTAGCGCAGGTCCATTACTTCCCGTTCATAAGATTCATGGCTCTGGGAAATAATTACATTATATCCCCGGTCGTAGGAAATAGACTCAATGCCATTGATGATCTGGGAAAAGAAATTATTGGCTATCTCACACACGACCACCCCGATGGAGCGGCTGCGTTTCTCCTTTAAGCTCAATGCAATAGGGTTGGGGCGGTAGTTCAGTTTCTCGGCGCAATCCAGTACTAACTGCTTGGTTTCCGGGCTTATTTCGTAGCTGTCGCGCAGGGCTCTTGAAACAGTGGAGGTTGATATTCCGAGTGCTTTAGCAATATCCTTAATAGTGACTGCTTCAAATTTCATATGCCTGCCGTTGGGTTTTAAAAGATGCTTTTAAGGGCGCTGGTCACTAAGGTACCATTTTTCCTGCAAAGCCCTGTAGAACATTAACTTGTCAGTTTGACACTACGCCATCGTTACCGGGAACGATTGCGTAAATAAAAGGTTTCAATCTCTTCGGCATTACTGAAAAACTGTATAGACTTGTTGTGCTATTTGCTAACTAATAAATTGCTTGCTATGCCGAAAACAATCCTTTCTCATAGCGCATGTCCCCCTATGCGTCTGTATTCCTATCCTTTAAAAGTATTGAGCACTCAATTTGACCTGTATCAACGGGAATAAAGCCTTGCTGCTTTGTTCTGCCTGCTTGTATAAACCAAAACTCCAGACATTTCAACTTAAAAACTGCTATATGAAAAGACTATTGATGCTATTGTTATTGTTTGTTGCATCAAAGAGCCTGTTTGCGCAGGCACAAACGGTAAAAGGAACCGTACTGGACGATAGTACCGGACTTCCTGTACCGGGTGTAACTGTGCTGGTGGTGGGTTCCACGATTGGTACCCAGACGGATAAAGACGGTCTCTTCTCCATTACGATTCCCGCCAATGCCAAAAAAAGACAACTTGAGCTCAGCTCCCTGGGCTACACTTCACAACACATAACGGTTGGCAACAACGCCGGGGCGGTTACTGTTCGCCTGAAAAGAAGCCAAAGTTCGCTGGAAGATGTGGTCGTGATCGGCTATGGAACTTCCAGGCGGAAAGACCTTACAGGAGCTATTGCTTCCCTGTCGGGCAAGGAGCTGGAGAAAATACCGGTGGCCAATCCTGCTGAAGCGCTTAGCGGCCGCATTCCCGGTGTGCAGGTAACCACAGTGGATGGTCAGCCCGGCGCGGAAATTGTGATCCGGGTGAGAGGGGGTGGTTCGGTTTCCCAGGACAACTCCCCATTGTTTATCGTAGACGGGTTTCCGGTAGATAACATCAATGATATTGCTCCCACGGACATTGAAAGCTTTGACGTGCTGAAAGATGCTTCCGCTTCGGCCATTTATGGTTCCCGTGGCGCCAATGGGGTAATAATCGTCACCACCAAAAGGGCAAAAGCAGGGAAAACAACGATTGCCTATAATGGATTTGCACAGTTAAGGGCTTTCCCCCGCAAGCTGGATGTACTTTCTCCCTATGAGTTTGTATTGGCCCAATACGAATATGCCCGGCTCAGAAGCCAGTCTGACGTAGACAATTTCCAAAAACTCTTTGGCGTATACGGTGACCTTGAATTATACAAGGCGCAGAAAGGGACCGATTGGCAGGACGAGTTGTTTGGTGATCCGCCTACTTCTACGCAGCACAACATCAGCCTGGCAGGCGGAACGGATAAAACCAAAATAAACCTGAGCTTTACTAATAATAAAGATGAAGGGTTGATGACCGGTTCATCCTATGACCGGAATTATTTAAGCTTTAAATTAAACCATGAAATTTCCAATTCCCTCAAACTGGATGCAGGCGTCCGGTACAGCAAAGCTACTACCATGGGGGCTGGTACTGCGGGTACTTCAAGTGTACGGGTAGGAGATGCCATCACAACCCGCCCCGTTAATGGATTGGCTGATCAGATTATATTTGACGAGGTGTCGAACGATCTCGGCGATGACTATGAACAGTTCCTCAGAAGCCTCATCAGTCCTCCCAAACTGGCTGAACAGGATTATAGAAGAAGGGTCAACAATACCCTGAACCTGAGTGCAGCCCTTACCTGGAACATTATGAAAGGACTGTCTTACCGGTCCGACTTTAATATTGACAGATCGCAGGAAGAAACACGCCGGTATTATGGTCCGCTTACCGGTGAATCACGTAACGTGGGCGGCAACCTGCCACTGGGTGAGGTTACCGACCTCGACAAAGACGGTTACCGCTGGGCCAATACCCTCACCTATAATTTCAAACTCAGAGCAGATCATTCCTTTACGGCCATGGTTGGTCATGAAATGATGGATGGAAATGGCCTATCCAAATTCATGCGCGCCAAATACTTTGCAGAAAGCCTGTCGCCCGACAAACTTTTTTCAAATATGGCGCTGGGTACCATCGACAGGATGTCTACCAACGATCTCTATGGCCAGGCCCTGATGTCCTTCTTCGGCCGGGTAAATTATTCTTACAAGGGGAAATACCTCGTGTCTGCTACATTCCGGGCTGATGGTTCCAGCCTGTTTTCCGGGCAGAACCAATGGGGATACTTCCCGTCTGTTTCCGCTGCCTGGCGCCTCTCTGAGGAAGACTTTATGAAGGATATCAGCTTCATTACCGACCTTAAATTACGCGCCAGTTATGGCCAGGCCGGTAATAACCGCATTGGTATTGACCTGTGGAAAAAGACCTATGCTATCTCGGATGTACGTACCATTGGCTTTGGCGATGTAGCCAACCCCTATTATGTTTTTGCATCAACTTTATTGCCCAACCCCTCCTTAAAATGGGAAACGACGATTACCCGTAACCTCGGGCTTGATTTTATGCTATTCGGCAATAAGGTTACCGGTACACTGGACCTTTATTGGAATACTACCAAGGACCTGCTCGTACAGGAACCGATCCCTCAGTTGACCGGGTTTACTTCACAGATGATCAATATCGGACAAACTTCCAACAAGGGTATTGAGCTGGGATTGAATGCTGTCCTTGTGAATAAGAAAGACTTTACCCTTAATGCTGTCTTTAATATTGGCGCCAACAATTCAAAAATTGACGCCCTTGGCGCAGCAGACAGGTTATCCATTAACTCCAATTGGGCCAGTACCGATCTGAAGGCGCAGGACGATTACCGGGCTATTGTGGGTCAAACAGTAGGCCTCATGTATGGCTACGTTACCGATGGCTTCTATACTTCCGACGATTTCGTTTCCTATAACCCCGCTACCAATACTTACACGCTGGCAAAAGGAGTGGCCAATTCGAGCAGCGTGCTGGGAGGCATCAGCTTGCGCCCCGGCGTGTTAAAGCTGAAAAACCTGGGAGGTGATTCTCTTATTACAGCAGATAAGGACCGGCAGATCATTGGCAATGCCATGCCCAAATTCAGCGGTGGCTTTGGATTGAATGCTTCCTACAAGGGTTTCGACGCCTCTCTGTTCTTCAACTTTGTATATGGCAATGATGTGTACAATACCGGAAAGATCAGTTTTAATATGCTGTACAGGACTACCTATGGCAATATGCTCAATACTATGAATTCATCCAATCGCTATAAATATATAGATGCCAATGGGGTCCTGGTTACTGATCTGCAGAAACTGGCCGAATTGAATAAAGACGCAAAAATATGGTCTCCCTTCTCTATGGGTACCGCTTCTCCTGTATTTCATTCTTATGCTGTGGAAGATGGTTCTTTTTTACGCCTGAATAATATTACCCTTGGTTACTCGCTGCCTAAAAAACTGATCTCTAAGATCGCAATGCAACGCTTCAGGGTGTATGCAACCGTTTATAATGCCTTCTTATGGACCAGCTATAGCGGGTATGATCCCGAAGTAAGCGCCACCCGCAACTCAGGTTACCAGGCGTTAACGCCGGGAGTGGACTATTCGGGGTACCCCAAGAGCCGTACCTATACCGTGGGTGTAAACGTTACTTTTTGATTGCATTGTCTCAACATGAAAATTATTATTATGAAACGATTTGCCATATACAGCCTCGTCATACTGCCGCTGGTGGCTGGTTCCTGTAAGAAATTCCTGAATAAGGAATATGAATCCTCTTTTACACAGGACTATATTTACAGCAATGAGGAAGATGCCAGGAAGGCTGTAAATGCCGTATACGCATTGTTCAACCAGGATGCCTTTACTTCCCGGGTATCCAACAACTTTACCGGCAACTCTGATATAGAGGTAGGAAGCGTGGGGGCTTCTCCCGATAACTCGCGCAGGGATATCTGGTCATTTGAAGCCACAGATGCCAATGCCGATCTGTTGACCGTATTTAACAACGCCTATAGCGCCATCAACAGGGCCAATGACTGTATAGAAGGCATTACCAATAGTCCCTTATATAAAGCGGGTAATGCTACCATGAAACAGTTATTGGGCGAAGCGGCTACCCTGCGTGCTTACTGGTATTACCTGTTGGTGAACCACTGGGGCGATGTGCCTTTTAAAACTACTTCCACAAAGTCTGGCGATAATTTTTATTTGCCCCGTACAGGACGCGATACCATTCTTGCTTTTCTGATAGATGACCTGCGTAAGGCGGAAGAAGGCATGCAATGGGCCAGCGACCTCGATTTTGGTATTGAGCGCATCAACCGGGAATTCGTATTGGGCATGATAGCACGCCTTTCCCTCATGAGAGGCGGATATTGGCTCTATCCCGATATGCAGATGAGAAGAAAGTCAGATTACCTCAACTATTACAAAATAGCCAATGACTATTGTAAGAAATTAATAGAATCAAAGCCGCATACGCTGAATACCGATTTCAAAAAAATATTCCATAATGAATGCCAGGGCGTAACGCCGCTGAATGATGATGTGTTGTACGAAGTAGCTTTTCAGCCCGGCTTTGGTGATGTGGGCTGGTGCAATGGTGTGAAGGTGGATGCAGGAACGCACGCCTACGGGTCGGGATCCAACTACCTGAGTTTGCCCCCCAGTTATTATTATTCCTTTGATACACTGGATAAGCGTCTCGAAGTCACCTGTTCTATTATCTTCTATGACGGTACCCTGCTGGAAACACCCACGGCCGTAACGTCTATTGCTCCGGGTAAATGGAACCGCTTATGGCTCAAAACAGCGCCCGGATCGGCTTCTGCCAAAGGTACCGGCATTAACTGGCCACTGATGCGGTACAGTGATGTATTGCTGATGCTGGCCGAAACAGAGAACGAGATCAATAACGGGCCTACCGGTACTGCAAAAGATGCGCTGGCCATGGTGCGGCGCAGGGCATTCGCCACTGAGCATTGGGGCGAAAAAGTAGACAACTACATCGCAGCACTGGCAGGAAAAGAAGGCTTTTTTGAGGCAATAGTCAATGAACGTGCCTGGGAATTTGGCGGGGAATGCCTGCGTAAATATGACCTGGCCCGCTGGAACATTTATGGCAGGAAGCTCGCAGACGCCATCCAGGCGCTGACCGACATGGGCGCTGATGCCTATGGTGCAGGCCCGGGCGATTATACCAACCTGCCGGATTATCTCTATTACAAGAAAAATGATAAGACTGCTGTCTTTTATACCAAATATTCCAAACCTGCAGTCGCTCTCCCGGTAGTAGATGTGCCCAATAAAGGCGATAATCCCGACGGATATATCCGGGTAAACTGGTTGCGTTCTTTACGCAATACAACTACCGAAGGGCCTGCCGATTTTATCCTGAGGACCTGGAGAGGCTACAAGGATAATGCGGGTACTGAGCCTGTTCGTTATATCCTCCCGTTGCATTCATCAGTAATTACCAACAGCCAGGGCGTTTTGAAAAATGACGGATATGGTTACTAATAAAACTACTACCATGCAAACCAAACACTTTATTATACAGATCCTGCTCACCTGCTTATGTGCCGTGGCCCTCTTGCCGGCCTGTAAAAAAGATGACCTCGATAACCCCGTGCGTCTTTTCAGGCCCGTAATCAAGGGGCCGCTGTTATCCGATGGCAATTGGATCGAGGCCAACTGGCAAGCTATCAAAGACGCGGAGTCCTATTCCATACAAATAAGCAAGGACACTTTTGAGACTGTCCTGAGAACAATCCTTGTAGATACCAATACGTATACATTCGAAGATCTGGAGTGGGACAAGTCATACCAACTGCAGGTACGTGCCAATGCAAAGGATACTGCCTTCAATTCCAAATGGGGCATCCTGGGAGCCATTAAAACGTCCAAATTTCCTACTATCCTGAATACGCCTACGATCAACGACATCACGGATGCCGCTGTAAAGGTAAGCTGGACAACCAGTGGCGATCCCGTATCTGCCATTAAAATACTTTTGGGGAGTGACAGTTCGGTTGTAAAAGAGGTAGATCTTACAAACGATGATATTTCCAATGCGTATAAGATTGTGTCGGGCCTGACCTCTGGTACCCAATACATCATCTATCTCTACAGTGGAACCAAAGTGCGCGGATGGGCCGATTTCTCCACCAAAGGAAGCTTCTCCGGGACTATTATTGACCTGCGCGAATTTACCAACAGGCCTTCTGTTTTATCAGATACATTGCCACTAATAGATAACGGAAGTACTGTTATTTTAAAGCGCGGAATGACTTACCAGGTAGCCGCTGTTGCTTTAAGTAAAACAGTTATTATTGTGAGTGGCGATGACCTCGCTGTGGCAGAACCGGCCACCCTGTTTATGGCAGGTTCCAACTTTGATATTGCCAGTGGTAGCGTAATTGACTCCATTGTGTTTAATAATGTGAAAATCACCAGCGATGATCTTGCACTTGGTTCCAAATATGTATTTAATGTCAGCAAGTCGTGCACGGTTGGGAAAATCGTTTTTGAATCCTGCAGAATGCAGTATTTCAGGGGCTTTTTCAGGACAAAAGACAATGCGATGACTATTTCATCACTTGTGGTGAATAATTCTGTGATCAGCGATATAGGTAACTATGGCGTGGTGATTGTTGACAATGCCAATGTAAAACTGGAAAACATCGCTGTTACCAATTCCACTATTTACCGGGTGGGAGATGCCCAGGGTGTTTTCCGCAATACCCAAAATAGCTTTACCCAGTCCATACGGCTGGAGAATTGCACCTTTAATGAGGCACCGAATTATAACAGATACCTGGTGGATTTGAACACACAGAGTGCGGCATCCGGCATCACTGTTAAGAATTGCATCTTTGGTATCGGAAAAGCCAGTGGAGCCAATACTGCCGTAAGAGGAGTAAGAGCCGCTGCAGCTACCGTTGTTACAGGATCGGATAACTACAGTACTTCCGACTATGTGGCTACTTCCAATGCAGTTCCAGGCACAACACCCTATACCAAAGCATCTACTGCGTTGTTTGCTAATCCGGCGAATGGTGATTTTACCATCATAGACAATACCTTCCCCGGAAAATCGACTACAGGCGATCCAAGGTGGAGGCCATAAGAAGCTGTTAATCTGACCCTATGAATACATTATGGTAAAAACAAATTGATGAGACAGATTATATTGGTGAAAGGACTTATTTATTGCCTCCTGCTATCCTGTACCGCGCAGCAAAACTTAGTGACCTCCGCTCCCGGTGAAAAAGCCATTGCCTTTCCCGGTGCGGAAGGCTTTGGACAGTATGCTACAGGTGGCAGAGGCGGAAAGGTATTTATAGTGAGCAACCTCAATGATGATGGCCCCGGCAGCTTCCGTGAAGCCGCTACAGCCAAAATACCACGCATCATTGTGTTTGCTGTATCAGGCACCATCCACCTGGAAAAAAAGATCACGCTGGCAGGTAACCTTACCATTGCCGGTCAGTCGGCCCCGGGCGATGGCATCTGCCTGGCCGATCAGCCAGTAAGTATAGGCGGTGATAACATCATCGTCCGTTACCTGCGTTTCCGCATGGGCGATAAATACCAGCGGGGTGGCATGGTGGATGGCAATGGCGCGGATGATGCCTTTGGCGGTACCCGCCGTAAGCACATCATCATTGATCATTGCAGCCTTAGCTGGAGTACCGATGAATTGCTTTCTGTCTATGCCGGCGATAGCTCCACCCTGCAATGGAACCTCCTGGCAGAGCCGCTCAACTACAGCTATCATTTTGAAACAGGTGATAAAGACTATGAGCACCATGGCTATGGCGGTATCTGGGGTGGCAGGCACTTATCGGCGCACCACAACCTCATTGCCCATTGCAACAGCCGTACACCAAGATTTGATGGCATCCGCAATGCCCCCGAAGAAAATGTAGACTATCGCAACAATGTTATCTACAACTGGGGACACAACAATACCCATGCTGGTGAGGGCGGACGGTATAACATCGTCAATAATTATTACAAATACGGCCCTTCTACCAACAAGAACGTGAGATACCAGTTGCTGAATCCTTTCAACCGGAAGGACATTCCCTACGGTAAATTTTATGTGGCGGGTAACTATGTGGATGAGGCTGCGGAGGTCACCGTCAACAACTGGCTGGGCGTAAAAGTAGGTAATGGCAAAGACGACATGGCGCAGGTAAAGCTGGAAGCGCCTTTTGATATCGTATCCATCACTACGCAACCGGCAGCAGAAGCCTATACACTTGTATTGCAACAGGCAGGCGCGAGTCTGCCGAAAAGGGATACAATGGATCAACGGATCGTGAACAATGTGAAGCAAAGAACAGGCAGTTTTGTTGATGTGCAAGGTGGTTTTCCCCATGGCACAGCGTATGAGCTCACGGTGGGCGCATGGCCTGCTTTACAGTCGGCCCCTGCTCCCGGGGATACAGACAAAGATGGTATGCCCGATCAATGGGAAAAAGCGCACCAGCTCGATCCTGCTGATAACAGCGATGCCAGCTTGTACACACTCCATAAACAATACACCAACATAGAAATATACCTCAATGAATTGGCGCAGTAAAATAAATGCCCGGGCAATAGTACTATATGCCGGGATACTCCTGGCATTTTCCCTGCCTCCTGCAAAGAAGATCACCGTATACCTCATTGGCGATTCCACCATGTCCATCAAGCAGGTCAAAGCTTATCCGGAAACAGGATGGGGAATGCCTTTTGTGTATTTCTTCGATTCTACTGTAACGGTTGATAACCGGGCGCAGAATGGCAGAAGCACCCGCACCTTCATGGCCGAGAACCGGTGGCAGCCTGTAGTCAATAACTTACAGGAAGGGGATTATGTATTCATCCAGTTTGGCCACAATGATGAAGTAAAAACAAAAGCCAGCTATACCACGGAAGAGGAATTTAAGAACAACCTCATCAAATATGTTACCGATACCAGGAGCCGGAATGCTATTCCTGTGTTAGTAACACCGGTGGCGCGCAGGAAATTTGATAGTACCGGCAAACTGGAAAGCACGCATGAGCTCTATTCAGCAATAGTGCGCACCACTGCCCGCGAGCAGCATGTGCCGCTGATTGACCTTGACAGGAAAAGCCAGGCTTTATTGCAATCCATGGGTGTTGAAAATTCAAAACTCTTATTCCTGCAGTTAAAGCCCGGTGAACATCCTAACTATCCTGGTGGTAAAGAGGATAACACACATTTTAATGAACTGGGCGCCCGGATGATGGCCGAGATCGTATTGGCCGAAATAAGGACGCTGAATCTGGAACTGGCCGGAAGAATAACAAAGCCGGCTAAATAACAATATAAACCCTGCATTTCTAAGAACCATAAACGACTGCTATGCACCTGACTTCTACCTTACTACCGTATTACCCCGCCCTGCTGCGTAAAGCCGGGATCTTATTCGTATGCATGATCTGCGCTGTCCTGTGCACGCAGGCACAAATCATTGCCTTCCCCGGCGCTGAAGGGGCGGGCCGCTTTACTTCCGGTGGGAGGGGAACTGCTGTGCAGCCTACTACTGTTTTTGAAGTAACCAATCTCAATGACGATAACAACCCGGGTAGCCTGCGCTATGCTTTGCAGGCTTCAGCCGCTACCTATCCACATAAAACCATTGTATTCCGCGTGTCGGGTACCATTCACCTTACTTCCAAACTCAACATCCGGAGCAATACTACTATTGCGGGACAAACAGCGCCGGGCGGTGGTATCTGTATTGCCGATCATCCGGTGGTGATCAGTGGCGATAATGTAATAATCCGTTATCTACGTATACGGATGGGTGATAAAAACCAGGATAAGGGCATGGTAGATGGGAGTGGCAGTGATGATGCCTTCGGTAACCTGGGCAATAAAAATATTATTATAGATCACTGCTCCATAAGCTGGAGCTCGGATGAGTGTTTGACTATCTACCGGGGCGATAGCCTTACCGTGCAGTGGAGTATTGTCTCGGAACCGCTGAACTATTCCTACCATTTTGAGGCAGGTGGCAATGATTACCAGGAGCATGGCTACGGCGGTATCTGGGGATCAAAGAGAGGGTCTTTTCACCACAACCTCATTGCACACGTAAAAGGAAGGGCCCCACGCTTTGCAGGCAGCAGTACCTACACGCCCGGAACAGCAGGACAGGAAAATGCCGACTTCCGCAACAACGTTGTCTACAACTGGATCTCCTATAGCACCAACGGAGGTGAAGGGGGCAACTACAACCTCGTGAACAACTACTACAAATACGGGCCTTCTACTTCTTCGGGTTCCAGCAGCGGCGTTCCGATCAAAAACATGATCATGAACCCTTCCAAATCCACCGATCTGCCTTACCCGAAACTATACCTTAGTGGCAACTATGTGGATGCGTCGGCAGCTATTACAGCCAACAACTGGAAAGGTATGGCGATGGCGGGTGGCTCATTGGCGGATACAACCTTATCGAAAGTGGATCAGCCCTTTGATATCGCTCCGCTTACAACACATACTGCTACGGAAGCCTATCAACTAGTATTGCAGGGTGCCGGCGCCATGCTGCCGGCAAGAGATACCCTTGACCAACGCATTGTAAACGACGTAACCAACAGAACAGGCAGGGTCATTGATGTACAGGGGGGATATCCACATGGCACCCCTTATGCGCAAACTGTGAACGCATGGCCTGCGCTGGCTTCCGGCACACCCCTTGCTGATGATGACCATGATGGTATGCCCAATGCCTGGGAAACAGCGAGAGGATTGAATCCCAACGATGCGTCGGACAGGGCGGGTATTACAACGGGTGGATATACCAACCTGGAAGTGTACCTGAACACCATTACCAATGGTTCCACGGTGCCCGCTAATGCCGACATGATAGTGGCCAAAGATGGTACCGGTCATTATACTTCCCTGCAGGCTGCCATAGATGCAGCCCCTACAGGAAGAACAACACCGTTTATCATCTACATAAAAAATGGCATTTACAAAGAAAAAATAACCATCCCTTCCAATAAACCATTCATTCACCTCATAGGAGAAAGTGCAGCCAATACCATCATTACCTATGATGATTACAGCGGTAAAATAGTCAATGGGGTAACCATTGGCACCAGCACGTCTGCTACCGTTACCATCAATGCGGCAGACTGCATGGCAGCCAATCTTACCTTTGAAAATTCTACCGGCTATGCCGGTGATGGCCCACAGGCATTGGCCATCAATGTGGGAGCCGACAGGTGTGCCTTTAAGAACTGCCGCTTTATTGGCGGCCAGGATACGGTACTGGCCAATGGTAATGGTAAACGCCAATACTTTAAGAATTGCTACATAGACGGCAATACCGATTTTATCTTCGGTTCTTCCATCGCCGTGTTTGATTCCTGTGTCATCTTCCCCCGTGATCGTGTGGATGGCAGCAATGGCGGATATGTCACTGCCGCCAATACGCCGGCGGGCCAAACTTACGGCTACGTGTTCCGGGATTGCAGGCTAACAAAGAACAGGGGTATTACCAATTATACCCTTGGACGTCCCTGGCAAAACGATGCCAATTCAACCGATGCTACGAGAGCCAACAACAAAACAGTGTTCCTGAATGCCGTGATGGGTTCTTCCATTAAACCCGAAGGATGGTCTGCATGGGATGCAGGTACTAATACCAGCGTGATCACCTATGCAGAATACAAAACCAAAAAATGGGATGGCACACTGCTCAATACCAGTCAGCGGGTGTCCTGGTCAAAACAACTGACAGATGCAGAAGCGGCGGCCTATACCTTGCCAACCATCTTTGGCGGCTGGGATCCCTGCACTTTATCCTCCTCACTTTGCAGCAGTCAAACAGCGGAAATTGCGGTATCCAACCTGCGGGTACAACGGGGCTCCAGCCAGTCCACCATCAGTTGGAACCTGAGCTGGCCGCTCACCAATATGAAGTATGAGTTGTATCGCAGTACAGACAGCATCAATTTTACCAAGATCAATGAAGTTACGGCTGCTACAGATACCGTGGTGGCTTTTGCTGTTACCGATGCGTTGCCTGTTTTGGGGACTACCTATTACTATTATGTAAAAGCATCGCGTTCCGGCATGCCTGCGCACAACAGTAACATTGCTTCCGTGAATGTCAATACACCACTCGACGGGGAGTACCGTTCTGCCGGTTCTGGTTTTTGGACCAATGCAGTGAGTGGCAATGGCGCCAATGCCACTTCCATCTGGGAAAAATATGTGGCTTCTTCCTCATCGTGGGTATTGCAGGCTTTAGGAGCGGCTCCCAATAGTGTTAATGTTACCATTCGTTCCGGGCATACCGTTATACTCGATGGATTGAAAAACTGTAACAACCTCACCATCGAAACCGGCGGTGTGCTGAAAAGCAATGGAGGTTATGCAGCACCGGCCTCCCAGGCATTGCGGGTAGGTGCGGGTGCGGCGGCCACCGTTGCTATTAAGAACGATGGGGTACTGGGTGGTGCTGCCAATCCCGATGACCTGATTACGCTTGAGTTCACTACCAATTGCGCATCTGTACTCATCACCGGTTCAGGCGCCACCAAAATTACCCGTCTTCGTCCTTTATATCCTAATACCAATCCTTTAGCCGTTACATTTGATCAGGATGTCAGCATCTCCTTTAACAGTGGAGGGTTTACAGCTTATTACAACAACGCGGCGAATACTACCTCAGAGAACTTTACCTATACCATTAATGCCGGTAAAACCGTGAAGCTTACCAACCCGGCAGGTTCCTTCAATGCCACGCCCGGCTCAACCCCCAACCCCGGCGGAAAGTATACCTATAACATCAATGGTACACTGGACCTCAGCGTTACCACTACCACCTCCAATGCTGTTCCCTTTTCGGGTAATGCAGCTTCGGTAGTGGCTATTAATGTGGGTACTACCGGTCTTTTAAAACTGGGAACAGGCTTTAATACAGTGAATAGCGCACCGGGCGCTACCAATGGCAAAGTAGTGCTGGCCATCGCCAATGGAGGATTGGTAGATGCGACCAAAACCACCAACCTCAACCTGGGTACCAATTACTTTATTACAGAAGGATCAGGTGCATTGAAGCGTACAGTAGGTGGCACGCCTGTATTGTTCGCTGTAGGCACCTCTGATATCAGCTACCATCCGGCCATTATTACCAATACAGGTACAACCGACAACTTCTCAATAGGTGTAAAAAGCAGTTTTGATCATGCACCCGTTGCTCCCTTACAGGTAGTCAACGGGCAGTGGACCATCGCCGAAGAAACACCCGGCGGAAGCGTGGCCGATATCAAACTGGGATGGTTAACGGCCGGTCAGGCTGCGGCTTTTGATATTACGAAGCCTGTTAATCTCATGCAATACGTTGGCAGCGCATGGGAAAACAAAACCACTACTGTTACCGGTACGGGAACAGTGGCCGATCCTTTCTTTGCTACGACTAACGGTTTTACCAACTTTTCATCCTTTGGAGTAACCAATAACTTTCCGTCCATCGCTACCAATGCTGCGCTGAATGCCTTTTCTCAGATAAACGGCACACCCTCTGCAGCGCAATCATTCAGCATCTCCGGAAATGGATTGACCAACAACGTTCTTATCACGGCTCCTGCACCGTATGAATTATCTGTTGACGGGGGGGCTACCTGGAATACAACCCTCACCTTAACACATACCAATGGTATTGTAGCATTGACTGCCATCCAGGTACGGCTGAATGCTATTGCGATGGGCACTTATGCAGGGAACATAAAAGCGACGAGCACGGGTGTAACGGACCTTACCATTCCGGTAAGTGGAAACACCGCCGCTGGCCCTACACTGGTAACAAACGGTTCCCTGGTTGCTTTCACGCAAACGGTAGGTACTCCTTCTGCGGTACAAACCTATACCATTGCAGGTTCCCTGCTCAACAGCGCTGTAACCATCACACCGCCGGATAACTACCAGGTCTCTGCCGATGGCGGCGCTACCTGGTTCAGCAAAGCATCGCCATTGGTACTGTCACCAACTGCAGGCACCTTAAATACGACTACCATTACCGTAAGATTAAATGCTGCAGCGGCCGGAACCTATACAGGCAATATCGTGCACGCCAGCACAGGGTCCAATATCATCAACATAGGGGTAACAGGTACTGTTGTTCCGCCGCCCTCCTTATCTTCCACAGGAGCACTCACTGCTTTTACGCAAACCACCGGTAGTGCATCGGCTGTGCAAACCTATACAGTAAGTGGGACCAACCTCACAGATAATATTAAGGTTACACCACCGGATGGTTATGAGGTTTCATCCAATGGCACCAACTGGTTCAATGCAGCAGCGCCGCTCGTATTGACCCCGGCAAATGGTTCCATCAATGCAACGATATCAGTAAGATTAAAAGCAGTGGCTGCCGGAAATTACAATGGTAACATCGCGCACACCACACAAGGCGCTACTGCGGTGAATGTAGCAGTTACCGGTACTACTGCCAATGCCCCTGTAGTTACTATTAACAGCAGTTTACGCGATTTCTCCCAAACCCTGGGCACTCCCTCTGCTACACAGGTCATCGGCTTGTCGGGTCAATACCTCATTGGTAATATCACCTTTAAGATGCCGGCTGGCTACGAAATTTCACCCGATGGAACCACCTGGATTGACAGTAGCAAAAGGCTTTCTTTTATTCCGTCGGCAGGTACAATACCCACCAGGAATATCCAGGTGCGGCTAAATGCAACAACGACAGGTGTGCATACAGGTATTATTACCATTGCTACCGGTGGAGCCACCGATATAACCATACCGGTAGCTGGTATTACACAACAGGTCTTTACGATCTATCCCAACCCGGCGCACAACTGGCTGACAGTATACCATCCGAAACGATACACCATCGGTAAGCTCTATATTTACAACATGAATGGAAGAAATATGGGTGTTCACTATACCCGGTCAGCAGCCAACAGTACCACCATCAACATAAGTGCATTACCTGCTGGTATATATTTTGTGGAATACCGGCTGCTGCAGGAAAAAATATTAATGAAATTCGTAAAACAGTAAATGAAAACCATTGTTCTTTTTGCTTTAATAGTGGTCTGCGCCCAACAGGTAATGGCGCAGACCACTACCTATCCTTCGTCATTCACTGTAGCACAGGATGGCAGTGGCAACTTTAAAACTATCCAGGAAGCTGTAAATGCTGTGCGTGACCTCTCCCAGCAGCAGGTAAAGATCTTCATTAAGAAGGGTATATACAGGGAGAAGCTCGTGATCCCTTCCTGGAAATCCAGGATATCGCTCATAGGAGAAAGCAAGGACAGCACCATCATCACCAACAATGATTATTCCGGGAAGGACTATCCCGGGAAAGACTTCACCGGAAAAGACAAATACAGTACCTATACTTCTTATACTGTGTTGGTGCAGGGCAATGACTTTACAGCAGAGAACCTCACCATCGAAAATACAGCCGGCAGGGTAGGACAGGCGGTAGCCCTGCACGTGGAAGGCGATCGTTGCATCATCACCAACTGCCGGTTACTGGGCAACCAGGATACTTTATATGTGGCCACTGAAAACAGTCGCCAGTACTACAAGGATTGCTACATTGAAGGCACCACCGATTTTATCTTTGGCGCCGCTACCGTAGTATTCCGGAACTGTACCATTAAAAGCCTTTCCAACTCCTACATCACGGCGGCTTCTACCACGCCCCGTCAATCTTTCGGTTTTGTATTCTTTAACTGTTCACTCATCGCCGATACCGCTGCCAAAAAAGTATTCCTCGGCCGTCCCTGGCGGCCTTACAGCAAAACTGTTTTCCTCCATACCAATATGGAGGTGCACATCGTAAAAGAAGGCTGGGACAACTGGCGCAACCCGGATAATGAAAGGACGGTCTTATATGCAGAATACCAAAGCACAGGCCCTGGCGCCAATGCCACCCAAAGAGTAAAATGGTCCCGGCAACTCACTGCCAAGCAGGCAAAACAATACACTTTTAAAAATATCTTTGGGAACTGGACGCCGGAATAATGGTGAAGCCGGAAGTCAGAGGTCTGAAGTCTGAAGTCGAACCTCTGACTTCGAACCTCAGACTTCCGCTTTTGCTTAACAAATAAGTTAATAATATTGTACCATCATGAAGTCATTAGTATGTACATCTCCCGGTCAGTTTGAGTATAAGGACCTGCAGAAGCCAGTACCTGAAAAGGGACATGCACTCATCCGTATCCGCCGTATCGGCATCTGTGGTACCGACCTGCACGCATTTGAAGGCACACAGCCTTTCTTTACTTATCCACGTATCCTTGGTCATGAGCTGTCAGGTGAATTAGTAGAGACCGGTGGAGCCGAAGGCTTTCAGCCCGGCGAAACAGTTTCTTTTATCCCTTACTTTAATTGTGGCGCCTGTATTGCCTGTCGCAATGGCAAGCCCAACTGTTGTACCAACATCAAAGTGTGTGGCGTGCATGTGGATGGAGGCATGGTGGAATACCTGGCTGTTCCTGCCCATACTTTATTACATGGAGAAGGGTTATCCTATGATGCGCTCGCATTGGTAGAGCCCCTGGCTATTGGTGCGCATGGCCTGCGCAGGGCCGGGGTGGAAAAAGACGAGTTTGTGCTGGTAGTGGGAGCAGGGCCTATCGGGCTTGGCATCATAGCATTGGCCGGCATTGCAGGAGCTAAAGTCATTGCACTGGACGTTAATCAGAACCGCCTTGATTTTTGTAAGGATAAACTCAACGTACAGCATACCATCAATGCCGCCACAGAGGACGTGATGGCGCAGTTAAAACACATTACCAACGGCGATATGCCTACGGTTGTCATAGATGCTACAGGCAGCTTAAAAGCCATCAACAATGCTTTTCAATACATGGCGCATGGGGCCAGGTATGTATTGGTGGGCCTGCAAAAGGGCGACATCAGCTTCCCTCATCCGGAGTTTCACAAGCGGGAAGCTACCCTTATGAGCAGCCGCAATGCTACCCGTACCGACTTTGAGCATGTCATCCGCTGTATAAAGAACGGTCAGATTGATCCGCTCACCTTTATTACCCATAAAGTAACCTTTGACCAGACCAAAGATCAGTTCGCCGGCTGGCTCGATCCCGCCAATGGAGTGATAAAGGCCATGGTAGAAATGAATTAATTGCCTGTCAAATTAAAAACATGATGCGTTTATTGTCTGCTACTTCTATTATTACTTGTTTGCTTGGAATGACCAATACAGGTCTTGCTCAAACCAATACATCCGTCTCAAAAGTCTGGGTAGCCGACAATGGCAACGGCACCTACAAAAACCCTGTCCTCAATGCCGATTATTCCGATCCTGATGCTGTACGGGTGGGGGAAGACTATTACCTGGTGGCTTCCAGCTTTGACGGCATTCCCGGTTTGCCCATCCTGCACTCCAAAGACCTGGTAAACTGGACCATCATCGGGCACGCATTGAAACGTCAGCCCCCGTTTGATCACTTTTCCAAAACACAGCATGGCAATGGTGTGTGGGCGCCTGCTATCCGGTACTATAAAGGAGAATTTTACATCTACTATCCCGATCCTGATTTTGGGATCTATGTTACCAAAGCTAAAAACATCAAAGGCCCCTGGACAGATCCTATCCTGGTAGAAGGCGGAAAAGGCTTAATAGATCCTTGCCCGCTTTGGGATGATGATGGTAAAGTATACCTGGCGCATGCCTATGCCGGCAGCCGTGCTTCCATCAAAAGCCTTATCGTAATAAAAGAGCTGGATGCTACTGGTACGAAAGTTACCAGTGAAGGCGCGTTGGTATATGATGGACATGAATCGGATGCGACTATAGAAGGCCCCAAGCTCTACAAGCGCAATGGCTACTATTACATTTTTGCTCCTGCCGGTGGTGTAGCCACAGGCTGGCAACTGGTACTGCGTGCTAAGAATATCTATGGCCCTTATGAAAGGAAGGTCGTCATGGACCAGGGTACTACGCCCATCAATGGTCCGCACCAGGGAGCGTGGGTGCAAACACCCGGTGGGGAAGACTGGTTCCTGCATTTCCAGGACAAAGAAGCCTATGGCAGGGTAGTGCATCTGCAACCCATGAAATGGAACAACAACTGGCCGGTCATTGGTACAGATAAAGACGGTGATGGTAAAGGCGAACCGGTATTGGTATACAAAAAGCCGAACGTAGGTAAAACCTATCCTATTGCCACACCGGCTGAAAGCGATGAATTCAATGGCCGCACCCTTGGACTGCAATGGCAATGGCAGGCCAATCCGCTGGCTACCTGGTCATTCATGAATACGGCTAAAGGGGCGCTGCGCCTGTATTCCGGCCTGTTCCCGGACTCGGCTAAAAACCTTTGGGACGTGCCCAACATCTTATTGCAGAAATGGCCGGCCGAAGAATTTGTTACTACCACCAAACTTTCCTTTACGCCCAATCCCAAACTGGAAAATGAAAAAGCCGGTATCATCGTCATGGGATTGAGCTATGCTAACCTGGCGCTTAAAAGTAAAAAGGATGGTATCTGGCTGGTGTATGCTACTTGTAAAGACGCTTACAAAGGAAATGCAGAAACAGAAAAGATCATTTCCAAAGTGGGTGACTCCACGGCTACCATCTATTTCCGGGTGCAGGTGCGCCCCGGCGCCAAATGCCGCTTTGGTTATAGTGCAGATGGTAGCACCTTTACCGATATAGAAACTGACTTCCAGGCCGAGGTTGGCCGCTGGATCGGTGCTAAAACAGGCCTGTTCTGCACCCGCATCACCCGGATAAATGATGCCGGCTTTGCCGATTTCGACTGGTTCCGTGTGGATAAACTGGCACCCTGAGTTCCGCAGAGCGGAATAAACTCTGTCGAAGGGTGTATTAAATTATAACATACAGGATAACCCTTAGCTAAAATGCTCCGGCAACGTTTGCGTAAATAAAATCCTGTCTCTTATTCACTATTCCGGCTAATCTGCCTACACTTGTCGCGACGATTGTAAACCTATGTCCAACTGCTTGCGCCCCATACAGGATGCTATCTGTAAAGGTCATGAACCTGCCCTTACGGAATTGTACAAACTCTTCAGTAAACGCCTGCTGCACTTCGCACGCGTCATCACCCGCTCACCGGAAATTGCCGAAGAAATAGTGGAAGATGTATTTGTAAAACTGTGGACTAATCGCGCCCGTATAAACGAAGTGGACAATCTTACCGTTTACTTATATGTGGCTACCAAAAACCAGGCCCTCAATGCGGTTGCCCAAAAAGCGAAAGCGCTCATCCAGGCCCCTTTTGATGACCTTGATATAGAAGCCGGCCAGATGGCTACAGATCCTTACACGCAACTGGTAACAGCAGAAATAATGATGAAAATGCAACAGGCGGTAGACAGCCTGCCACCGCGTTGTAAGATCATTTTCAAGCTTGTACGGGAAGACGGGCTTAAACACCGGGAGGTCGCAGAGATACTCAACATCTCTATCAATACCGTGGATGTGCAAATGGCCATTGCCATCAAAAAAATATGCACTGCGTTAAACATAGACAGGAATATCCGTCATGCAGAAAAGGCTGCCCGCCAGAGAGGCAAGGGAGCTGGTGCGGAGTCTCTGTTGATACTATACTATTGCCTGCTCTTATCCGGGAAGCTGGCTACGCTGCTACCCGAAGTATAATGAATGCGGGGAAGCGCCACCGGTGTATTGCCCCAGGTACCGTCATAATACACGGCATCATCTACCACCACGTCCTTTGACTCATTTAGCCTGATCACCGCTTCATTATCCTTTCCGCGCATCGTTTTTACAGCATTGATCTTCGCTCCCAATACATCATCCAGGTAAATGGCATAGCGACCGTCCGGTTGCTCATACTTAAAAGTACATCCGGTTACGGTCAGGTCCTTTACATGGCGCGCCCACAGCCCAAAGGATGGCTGCACCTTCAGGTTCGAAACATTATATTGACCTACACCCAGCTCAGGCGGCGCCTGTCCGGTATCAGACAAAGGATTGCCACCCTTCACCAATACATGCACATCATTAAATACAACATTAGTAATATAACCGGTATGCTGGCCGTTGGGCAATTTGAAATCCAGCTTGCTTTCCATCACGGAAGCGTCGGGCAACTTATAGCCGGCAATAATAGGTGTTGCCTTCTTCTGGCTGCCATCATAGGCCTTCCACCGCTTGCCACTGAAAGAACTGCCACTGTATACCTCGTAAATATCAATCCCGTTCAGGATAATATTTTCTACCCGCCCGATATTCACATTCTTTACCAGCAGCTCATTGTGCTTTTCACCATGGTCAGTGAAAGCATACTTGCCAACTGTAGCGCCTAAAATACGTCCGCGGTTAGAGATCGAAATAAAGAAAGGCGTGGTACTCCGGTACATTTTGGACCGGGAGTGGACAGGACCGGTATGGCCGCAGTTCAGGTGTACATCTTTAATATGTCCGCCATCATTCGTGGAAATAGAGAACCCTGCTTTATTGGCGCCCAACACATAAATATTGTCAACATGGAGATCTGTAATATCATCTGCTGTTTCTGAGCCTATCTGGAACAGGTTGCAATTGGTATCACCAATAATATTGCGCACTTTATAACGGCTGGCCGGGCGGGTGAATCCCAGTGAGCAGTCTGAACCGGGCTTAATAATATCGTCCGAACTTACTTTGGAATAAATATTAACGGCGGTTACATCATTGCAGGCCATAAAATCATAAATATCCCGCACGTTCCTTTGATTGGCCCTGGAGAAATAAGTATCATGTACATATATATGGTCTGTCCCCGTAGCCAGTAACACAAAATGCCCGGCCTGGTCAATCTGCAGCATATTATCGGTATTGAAATCTTTGGCGCCGCCCTTCATATAATAAGGTTCATCTTTCTCTTCATCATACCACAGGTCTTCCTTACGGTACAATCCGCCGATCTCAACATTCGTACATAACTTAAACACAAACATCTTATCGGCCCGGTTATCCGGTGCATTATTCATCACGCGGTCGCCCGTTACCAGGTTGCCATCACCGGTAATACGTCCGTTGCCAATAATCTTAATATTATCCTCCCGCTCTGCAAAAAACATCGTATTCCGGAAATAATGGTGGCCCACATCCTGCTTCGTCATATAATTTTCCGGGTCATCATAAGGACCGGTATCGGTGGGAGAGAGGCCGGAGCGGTACTTCCGGTCACTGAACCACGTGCTTTCCGGCGCATCGGCTCCTTTAATTGCTTTCAGGGTAGCGTCTTTGTCTACATACAGCCATACATTACTCTTTAAATGTACCGTACGTACGGAATAAACGCCTTTGGTAAACAACAGTATACCGCCACCAAGTGCATGCAGGGAATCAATCGCCTTATTAATCCCTTCGGTGTAATCCTTGTTATCCTCGCCGGCCACACCAAACTTTTTCACATCCACCGGGCCGGCATAATAATGCACCGTATTGGAAAATCCTTTATGGATACCATCCTTTACCTGTATGCGGAAACTATAAAGCTGGTTAGCTGTCAGGCCGGTAACCACAGCCTTACCCTTACGGGCATCAATAGTGGCCTTCGCTGCCTTCCAGCTCTTTCCTTTGTCAGCCGATTGCAGCAGTTGGACCGATGCAGGATACTTTCCCGCCTGCCAGGTAAACTGCCCCTCCTTACCAGTTACCCTGGTAAAATTGGTGATCGTAGCGCTGGCGGTGAGGGTGGCTGTCTCTGAGGCTGTGCCGGCGCTCGTGAGTACAGCCGGACTGGAAGTCGTATAATCCGCTTTAAAAAAATAGGCCCCTGCCTTTGACAACACAACATCCCTGATCACCAATCGCAGGTCGGCGCCATTGGCCGGGCGCAGGTCCAGGTGATCAAATGCAACAACAGCACCTCCCTGGGCAGTTTTCGTGATCTTTACCTCTCCCACTTTGGAATAAGAATAGTTTGTGCCCACGCGGCCGATAGATTGTGTGGCCAGGTACTTCAGCAATACATCACCGCGGCCAATAACATTCACGGTCGTATTCTCCATCGTTACGGTAATCCCGGCAGGAATATATATGCGTATGCTGGCATTGGGGCTTCGCTGTCCGGCTGTATAATAGAACACCAGGTTAGTGGGCGTATGAAGGGTAATGCCGGGCTGTTCCACTACAAGCCGGCCATTCAGGGCCATTGTTTGCAGCAGAACATAATAGCTTCTTGTATGCTTGCCATCCTTTGAATGAACCACCAGTTGATCGCCGGTAATAAGGGCGCCCTCCTTTTTCTCAACGCCTTCCTTGCTCAGCACTGCATATTGCAGGCCCTGGCCGGTTTTAGGTTTTATCTCTTGTAACAGTCCTTTTACACCCGGGTTGGTGCTTACCAGGCCCTGGTCTTCCGGTGTATCGGGCGTAAATAAATACGTGCTGCCATGAGCCACCACTATGGTATCGCCGGTAATGCGGACGATATGCGCCGCCCTGGGGGCCGGTACAATGCTACAGGCATCGCTTACCGGTTGCTGCCTGGCTTGGGCCGGAAACCGTATACTTGTTAACAATAAAATGGTCAGCGTGGTATATATATTCATATGGAATAATAATCGTAGCCTGAAAGATAGGAGCAATGTTTTGAATCTATGTCAGCTTAATTATCTTTATCATCAATACAATTGTCCAGTTTAGATCACCCCAACACCTTTGCTTTCAGGGGCTGGTGGCTTAAAAAGCGTACAGCTCACCGTTCATAGCTCACTGCTTATAATTTGCAGCTTGTTTTTACAGGGAGGCTGCTTATATTTAACTTTTAGACAATGGTTTATGATAGATCAGGCAAAAATGACTGAAATAATTACGGCGATCCTCAATGGCGACAAGATTTCAATAGATGACGGTGTGGACGTGTGGACATTTGACAAAACGCAACAACACCGCAAGGAAGTAATGGGCAGGCAGTTTATCCCGATCGCTGCCAATATGGACCAGCAGTACCTGTACCGGTTGGAGGCTGATCCTCTCACTATCAATACCCGTATCTATCTCATTGATGAGAGAGGTATTGCATTGCACAACTTTTCTATATGTGAGCTGCTCAATAAAAAAGACCTCTTTAAAATCACCTCCAAAATGCGGGAGGGGGAAGAAATAAAGCGATACCGCTCCTTCATAGAGCAGTATGCCCAGTGCCCGGGCAGCCTCTACTGGATAGCCCTTGAACTATCGCTGGCTGTTTATGACGAGCGTGGTTCTGAAGAAATGGACAAAGAGAGTCAGCAGCTATTCAAAGACCTGGCAGAAAAGGGCGATGCAAGGGCTTGTCATGAACTGGCCAATCATTACTATTTCAATACCAGTGAGCGGGACGAAGTCATAAAATGGCGTACCCGGGCTATTGAGGAAGGCGAAACTGCCGACCTGAAAGAACTGGCCGATTTCATCATAGACGAATACCCCGACAAAGTACACCTGGCGCTGGATACCCTGCATACCATGCAGCAGAACAACATCAATACTGCCTGGGCTTACTGGAAGGAAGGCCACATCTACATGACAGGTATTGGTGGTATTACACCCGATCCCGGCCACGGATTCCTGCTTACCGAAAAAGCCAGCGGGCTGGGGCATATAGTCGCTAAAAGTGATCTTGCTTCCTTCTACTTCCAGGGCATGGGGGTTGCCAAAGACCTGCATACAGCCCTTCAGTTGCTGACCGAGGCCAATGAAGCCTCCAAAAAAGTCCACAACCAATACATGGACCTGGCAGATGAGGAAGAGCCGATGGAAGAAGGAGATTTTGAAGAGCAGATCGCTTTAATTAAAAAGGAACTGGGCCAGTAATAATAAAAACAAAAATAGCGGCAGTCATAACTACCGCTATTCTCTACCACAGTAACTTGTAAATCATGGCTATTGAGTACTGTGCATTGTAGCTCCAAAAGAACGCTCTATCGGAATCAGGTACTACGCTTCCTCTGTATACTTCTTAAAATTGTCCAGGATCGCCTGCCAGCCGGCTTGTTGAAAATCTACGGGGTGCATATCTTCTGGATCAAAGGTTTCTGTCACCTTTGTTTCATTGCCATTGCCTTCGAAAGTGATCTTTACCTGCCTGCCATCACCGAGCGTATATTCAATCAGTTTATGTTCAATAACCTGATCATACACGCCGCCGAAATCAAAACTGAAGCTGCCATCTTTGGCGGCCATAGTAGTAGAGAACGTACCACCTACCCGCAGATCATTCGTGGCGGCAGGAGCATGCCAGTCAGGAGAAGCGAAAGCCCAGTTCATGATATGTTGGGGCTCATTCCAGTATTGCCATACCTTGGCTACAGGTGCATTAACCGTGGCAGATACAGTAACCTTTGTTTTTGTTGTTGTTTCCATGTCTTACTTTTTAAAGAGTGAGTTGTTTGTTTATTGTTTGATAATGCAAACATACGACGGCGCATTTATACCACGGATGGGCGAAAACGACAAAACAGGGGTAAAAATGCGACCCCTTAATTTCCCGGGAGTCCGGGTCTGATCCTAACTCAATCCTCCTGCCATCCTTGTACCAGGTATGTGCCAAGTGCGCTTTAACCTACCAGGATGGCACAAGGTTCACACAAGGTTTAAAGGGTTTTGGGCGCTGGTGGCTACCTACTTATTATCCGGTCCGTCTGCTCTGCGAATGGGCTCCGACTTGCACTGATTCCCTAATGAAAACGTGCTATCTGAGAGCACTCCAGTGCAAGTTTTAGCGGATACGTGTGCGGAATTACAGGCTGTAAACCAGCTTTCGCGTACAACCAGGGTTAGTTATTGTAAATGATTGATATACAGTCGCTATTGACTCTTTTCCCGTATTTATGCCTACTGGCGCAAGATGAAGGCGCTGAAAAGTTCGCTGGCATCTTGTGCCCTTCAATCCTCCCCATCCAAAAAATCCCCAAAAATCCCGGTTCAGGCTTAATGGTCTTTTTCAAAACGCCTGTCCTTCCTGTAGTAAATGACCATACAGCATGGAAAAACCTGAACAAATATGGTTCCTGCTTTCCCGCAACCTCAGCGGGGAAGCCACACCCGGGGAAAAAGAAGCGCTTGACAAGGCTTTGCAGGAGCAACCTTCCCTGATGCAGCAGTACGAGCTGTTACAGCGTTTGTGGAAACCCGATACTGCTGTAAATACGGAGGAAGTGGCCACCAGGATCAGCCATATCCTGCAACGTTCTGCCAGGGAAGCGGCGCAGCAGGAACAACAGGAACAGGAGGTTGTTCCCGCACCCGCGTTCAAAAAAGCCCGCGTCCTGACAATCATCCGCTGGGCGGCTGCGATAGCCTGTATATCAATGGGGGTATGGGCCTGGTCATTCTTCAGTCAAAAAGAACAGGGGGAAAGCAATGAGATCATTGCTAAAAAAGGAAGTAAAACACGCACCATCCTGCCGGATGGCTCTACTGTATGGCTCAATGCAGGTTCCAGCATCGTCTATGATCCCGGCTTCAGGGGCAATACCCGTGAAGTGATACTGCAGGGGGAAGCCTATTTCGACATCGTGAAAATGCCACAGAAGCCTTTCATCGTGCATGCCGGCGACATCAACATCAGGGTACTGGGAACGGCATTCAATGTAAAATCCTATGCAGAAGAGCCTACCATTGAAACCACCCTTATCAGGGGATCGGTGCAAATTACCCGCACCGGTGCGAAAAAAGGAGAACCCATCTACCTGCACCCCAACCAGAAAATTGTATTGCTCAAAGTAGTAGCCAGTCAGGTGGAGGAAACAGCGGCCGTAAAAAAAGAGCAGGAAACCACATCGGATAAAGCGACTGCTATCATCAGCATAGATAGCAACCTCCGGGAAAATGAACGGCTGGAAACGGCCTGGATCTACAACCGTCTTGAATTCCGGGGCGATCGTTTTGACCAGTTGGCAAAAAAACTGGAGCGTTGGTACAACATCACCATTCATTTTGAAGATCAGCAGGCGCCTGACCTCGTCTTCAATGGCTCATTGGAGAATGAAACGGTGGAGCAGGCCTTCAAAGCCCTTACCGCCGCCGTCTCTTTCCAGTATGAGATCAAAGGAAATGACATCTATATACGATCACCTAAATCAACAGAATGATAAAAATAGTAAGACCCGCAGATGACTAACAAATAGTCAGGTACTTCAACAATCAGCAACCCATTGCCGATTCACGATTGCCGACTGCCGAAAAAGAGAACGGAGAATGTTGCAGCATTCCCCGTTCGGTTACAGGTTAAAAATTGGTGTATTTCCCGCCGGTAGGCGGGAAGAATTGTTAACCCATATCATCGCTAAAATATGAAATGTTTTCTAACGGGGCCACAGAGCCCCCTGCTTTCCAAAGCACTGCTTGTTATGAAATTGACTATCTTTTTGCTTATTGTATTCACGCTCAACGTGTCAGCTACGGGATTCGGACAGGAAAAGCTCAGTTTCCGGTTCAAGAAGACCGAAATAGCTGGCATTCTGAGCAACATTGAAAAAAACACCCACTACCGTTTCCTGTACAACGACCAGCTCCGGAGCATCCGGCAAAGGGTCAGCCTCGATGTGCAGGATGCCAGCATTCGCCAAACCCTCGATCAACTACTGGCGAAAACAGGGCTTGTCTACCAACTCATGGAAAACAACCTCATCGTTATCAAAGAACACCTGCTCATCAGTCAGGAGAGACCTGTTACCGGCAAAATCACTTATGATAATGATGTTCCGCTCGCTGGGGTGTCCGTTAAGATCAAGGGAAAGGAAAGAGGCACCACTACCAACGAGCTGGGCATCTTCACCCTCAATGCGGAGGATAACGACATACTCATCTTTTCTTATGTGGGGTATGAAACCCAGGAAGTGAAAGTAGGTACCAGGACCGAGATCAACATTAAATTGGTTTCTGCGGCCAAAAGCCTGGAAAATATCGTCATCATCGGTTATGGACAAGTGAGAAAGCGTGACCTTACAGGGTCCGTTGTATCTGTTAAAAGCGACGAGATCAAAAAAGTCCCTTCCGGCAACGTGCTGGAAAGCCTGCAGGGTAAACTGCCTGGCGCCGATATCACCCGCTCCAGTGGTTCTGCTTCTTCCGGTGTCAACATCGTTATCCGGGGCAACCGCTCACTCATAGCCAGTAATAGCCCGCTCGTCATCGTTGATGGTATACAATACAACTCCTTCCAGGACATCAATCCCAATGATATCCAGTCGCTCGATGTACTAAAAGATGCGTCTTCTACCGCCATCTATGGTTCCCGTGGCGCCAATGGGGTTATCCTCATCACCACCAAAAAAGGCAGCAGCGGTAAGCCTGCCATCAGCGTTAACTCTTACTATGGAATATCTTCTATATCCGAATACCCGCGTGTCATGAACACTAAGGAATACCAGGCATGGAGAAGGGAAGCCAACCGCAGGATACCCCAGGCCGGTATTAATCCCAATGGTTCCTGGAGCAGTGAGGCCAATGATGGCCTCTTATTCAGTGCAGAAGAATTGAAGAACATTGCCAATGGTGTGGATACCGATTACTTCGATCTGCTTCTGAACAAGGGTAGCCAGCAGGAACATCATGTAGGTGTATCCGCCGGCAGCGACAAAACAAAAATCTATCTCTCACTTAACTACTATAATGAAAAAGGCCTCCTGAAAGGGGATGAACTGAAACGCTATACCGGCCGCATGAATGTAGACCAGACCCTTGGTAAAATTGCCAAAGCAGGAATGCAGATGCAGCTCACCTACTATGACATTGACGTACGCACCAATCCAATCGATGAGGCCAGTAAGGTAGCTCCCTGGTCACTGCCTTATGATAGTGCGGGCAAAATCATCCTGTCGCCGCTGAATGACCAGGCGCGGTGGAACCCGCTGGTGGATGAGCAACCGGGCATGGCTACCAACAATACCCTTGTTACCCGTACCCTTGCAGCTACCTACCTCGAACTGACACCTTTTAAAGGGCTTTCCCTCAGGAGCAACCTTGGGCTTGTCTTCACTGACTCCCGCCAGGGGGCTTTCTTTGATCTCAACTCCATGTTGCAACGGGGGCAACGTACCCTGGGAATGGGAGTAGCCAGCCGCGGACGCAATATCAACTGGGAAAACATACTCAACTATAACAAAGAGATAGGCGACCATAATATTACGCTCACCGGTATCACCACCTTCTGGGAGATCAACAATGAATTTGTACAGGCGCAGGGCACCAAACAAATACTGCCTTCCCAACTATTCTATGCCCTGCAAAACTCAACCGAGAACCTTTCCATCACCAGCGGCTATACCAGAGAAAACCTGGTCTCGTATGCAGGGCGGGTGAATTATTCCTTCAAAGGAAAATACCTCGCTTCTGTAAGCGTGCGTACGGATGGTTCTTCCAAACTGGGTAGCGGCAACAAATGGGATGTATTTCCTGCTGCTGCCATTGCCTGGCGCCTCAGTGATGAATCCTTCCTGCAGAACGTCAGCTACCTCAGCGACCTGAAATTACGCGTGAGCTATGGCGTCACCGGCAGTGATGCCATTACAGCCTATCGTACACAATCTGCCCTGGTGCGTATTCCCAATTCTTTTGGCGACAATTCTGCACTGGGCTTTGCCTTCAGTGATACCATTGGTAATCCTAACCTCCGGTGGGAGAAAACCAAGGCCCTCAACTTTGGCCTGGATTTCGGTTTATTCGGCAACCGCCTCAATGGTAGCATTGACCTCTATCAAACCAAAACCGATGACCTGCTCACCATTCGTAAGCTGCCGCCCACTTCCGGTGTGTCAGCTACCTTCGACAATGTGGGCAGTACACAAACCACCGGTATTGATATCAACCTCAATGCCGCGATCATCCGCAAGTCCGACATCAGCCTCAATGCCGGCATCAGCTTCTATACCGCCAAAGAAAAAATCACGGCACTCGCAGGAGGTATTGATGACCCGCTCAATAAATGGTTCATAGGTCATCCTACCAAAGTGTCGTATGATTATAATAAAATAGGTATCTGGCAAATGGCCGATTCGGCCATGGCTAAACTATACACACAACTG
Organism: Paraflavitalea devenefica; assembly: GCF_011759375.1. NCBI lineage: Bacteria > Pseudomonadati > Bacteroidota > Chitinophagia > Chitinophagales > Chitinophagaceae > Paraflavitalea > Paraflavitalea devenefica. The sequence continues at coordinate 283,138 of NZ_JAARML010000003.1, forward strand.
CCAGGCGACATTCGCGTGGAAGACCGCGGTAAAAAAGACACCGTTATCAGTCCCCTCAAAGACCGTATGGTGGTGGGCCAGCTCGTACCCAAATGGAATGCCGGCCTCAATATAGACTTCCGGTACAAAGCTTTTGATCTCAACGTATTTGTTTTTGCCCGTATGGGTCAAACCATTGAATATGCCTATAACGGGCGTATACACCTGCCCGGCCGGGAAAATGGAGCGGTAGTTAACTACTGGACGCCGGAAAACCCTTCCAATGACTTCCCCCACCCACGCACCAGCAGCTCATTTTCCGCCTTACTCTATTCTTCTACACTGCAGTATGTAGATGGGTCATTTGTCAAGATCAGGAACATTACCCTTGGGTACAACCTGCCCAAACCGTTCCTGAACAAATACGGCGTAGCAGGTATGAGGTTCTATATAACCGGTAAAAACCTCTTCACCTTCTCAAAAATTGATGATTATGACGCAGAGCGTGGCGGTTCCTTAAATGATCCGCTCACCAAATTAGTAGTAGCCGGTATCAATGTAGACTTTTGATAGTAAGGGTGGGTCGCCCTTCCGGGGCGGCTCACCCTGAAACACCAAATAAAAATAGTAATCATGAAACGAATTGCAATATATCTCTCAGCCATAGCAGCCATTTTGATGCTGGCTACTGCCTGTAAAAAGAAACTGGAAGAATACAATCCCGGTGGTCTCACGGCCGACGCGGTATTCAATACCCCTGCCGGCTTTGAGGCCGGCGTAAGCGCTGCTTATAGCTATAACCGCCACCTCTGGGGCAAGGAAGCAGGTTTTCATCTCTACGAAGCTTCCAGCGATCTGTGGATGAGTGGTGTGGACGATGGCAATACAGAACTTACACAATTCACCGGGGGGCTCAATCCCACCAATACCATCATACAGGCCAACTGGCAGCGGCTTTATTCAGTCATTAACCTGTGCAATGCGCTCATCAACCGCGTGCAGCAATCCGGCCTTTCCGATAACCTCAAAAACATCCGGGAAGGAGAACTGCGCATGTTGCGTGCCTGGTATTACTATACCATCGTGGAAACCTGGGGTGGTGTTCATTTCACACTCGAAGAGACAAAAGGGTTTGCCAACACAGCCAACCGCAAACCGGTGGATACTTTCTATAACCAGATCATTACCGATCTGCGCCGGGCAGCCGCCGTATTGCCGAATACCACTACCGATAATGGCCGTGTTACCAAACCTGCGGCAGAAGCTTTTCTGTCCAAAATATTCCTGTACACCAAAAACTACGACAGCAGCTATTACTATGCCAACCGGGTAATGACGCTCTATGGCCTGCAGTTGCAGTCCAGCTATGCGGCTTTGTGGAACATGAACAACCAGGTTAACAAAGAGATTATCTGGGCCGTCAATTACTCCACCAATCTTGCATTAAATGACTTTCAGGGAGCGGCTGGCGCCATCGTATATCCCGGCGGCCATCCCCGTGGCGCCAACAATGGCCACCTCATGTTCCTGCAAAAATATGATGTGCGTCCGGGTATGGCCAGGGACATCGCGCATGGCCGTCCTTTCAGCCGGTACATGCCTACGCGGTTTCTTTTAAACCTCTATGATGAAACAAAAGACAGCCGCTATGCCGGCAGTTTCCAGGATACCTGGTTCAGCAACAAAACCACGGCCACTACCTATGAACGTACCTTAACCACAGGCGTCAAACAGAGCTTCACCATTAATCCCGGTGATACGTCGCACTGGATAAAGAAGGGGGCCCAAGTGACCAGTGAGTTCCGGGATACCCGCAAATACGAGATATTCGATACTACCAACGTCTACAACCCCAATGGTACACCTAAGAATAACTCCAACTTCATATCGCTCAAAAAGTTCCTCGATCCTACCCGTCCCAGCGTGGGCGAACAGCAGAGCGCCCGCGATGCCGTCATCTTTCGTTTGGCCGATATCATCCTGATTGCCGCAGAGGCAAAACATATGCTTAATGACAATGAGGAGGCCGCTAACCTCATCAACACCGTTCGCCGCCGGGCAGTCATTGCCAGTCTGCCGCCTACGACGCTGAACATCACAGCGGCAGATGTTACCATCGACTTTTTGTTGGATGAGCGGGCGCGGGAACTGGCAGGAGAGCAATGGCGCTGGTTCGACCTGAAGCGTACTGGTAAGCTCGTGGAGCGTGTTGCCAAACACAATCCGCAGGCTGGTGCCAATATCAAAGATTTCCATGTCCTGCGGCCCATACCGCAATCACAAATAGATGCCATCATCAACAAAGACGAATTCAAACAGAACCAGGGTTATCAGCAATAGATCACAACCACATGAGAAAATCGATCTTGGTTTAATAGTAGAAACCTTGGAACAACCAACAACGGCCGGCCCCGGTTTCCACCGGGCCGCCGGCCGGTTTTTAAATCTTGCACAGCTCTTCACGGGCAACCGGCATAAAAAGAATCCTACCTCCTGGGTCAGGAATATTCAGGTTATTGATCGGCTATTGCTTCTGCTAAAGCGCCTTGCACCAGGCCATAATTTTGAAAATTTAATCAATCGCCCGGACGGGCAGGACCCGGAAACCTGGAATACGGAACCCAAAACTAATCAGCCACTTACACCATTAACAGGCTGAATATTGGATACCGGATTCCCGATACTTCTTCCTAAAACGCTTTCGGCAACGTTTGCGTAAAAAAACAATGGGAATGAGTTCGTTAATAATGAATATCTGTTTACAATTGTTGCCGGAACCCGGGCCCGGAAAGGGCATCCGGGCTATTTCTGTCCCTGCTCAAATTAAATTATTGATGAATACAACAAGTGCGATTGATTTGCTTAACATGAAAAAGACTACCCGGCACCTGTTGCTGCCAGCCCTGCTTATAGCAGTTGCCCTGCAAGGCAGCACGCAGACCCTGCCTAAAATAGCAGCGCCGGTCTTCCGGAAAGACACATTCAACATAATCAAATATGGGGGTAAAGCCGATGGCCTTACCCTGAATACCGTTTCCATCAACAAGGCCATTGATGCCTGCAATAAAAAGGGCGGTGGTGTAGTACTGGTCCCGGCCGGTTTATGGAATACAGGTCCCATCGTACTGAAAAGTAATGTCAACCTGCACCTTCAGAAAGGGGCCGTATTGCAGTTTACAGACGATTTTAGCCAGTATCCGCTCGTGGAAGGGAACTGGGAAGGCTTGCCGCAAATGCGCAACCAATCGCCTATATCGGCCTCCGGGCAGCAGAACATTGCCATCACCGGCGCCGGTATTATAGATGGAAATGGAGATGCCTGGCGGATGGTAAAAAAAGACAAGCTGACAGAGAGCCAATGGAAAAAACTCCTGGCTTCCGGCGGCATCAGTACCGACGGACGTACCTGGTACCCTACCGCCAAAGCCCTCAAAGGGTCGCAGCTTAAAAATCCGGGTGTCATAGAGCCCGGGAAATCACCGGCTTTCTATGATTCTGTCAAAGACTTCCTGCGTCCCAACCTGCTGGTACTTACCCAATGCAAAAAAATACTGCTGGAAGGTATCATCGTGCAAAACTCTCCGGCCTGGTGCCTGCACCCGCTTATGAGTGAAGACCTTACCGTTCGCAACATCACAGTTAAAAACCCCTGGTATGCCCAGAATGGCGATGGCATTGATGTGGAGAGCTGTAAGAACGTACTCATAGAAAACTCCACCTTCGATGTAGGCGATGATGCCCTGTGCATGAAAAGCGGCCGTGATGAGGCTGGCCGTCAGAGAGGTATGCCTACAGAAAACGTTATCATCCGCAACTGTATCGTATACCATGCCCATGGCGGCTTTGTGGTAGGCAGTGAAATGAGCGGCGGCGCACGCAACATTTTTGTCAGTAATTGTACCTTTATAGGCACTGATATCGGCCTCCGTTTCAAAACCACCCGTGGCCGTGGTGGGGTGGTGGAGAACATATTTATCAGGGACATCTATATGAAAGACATTCCTGGTGAAGCTATCCTGTTCGACATGTATTACATGGCGAAAGACCCTGTTCCCCTGACCGGTGAAAAGCGCGAAGCGCCCAAAGTGGAATTCCTGCCCGTAACAGCAGCAACGCCCGTGTTCAAGGACATCTATGTGAACAATGTAGTATGCAATGGTGCAGAAAAAGGCATCTTCATCCGCGGCCTGCCCGAAATGCATATTAAGAACATTAAACTGGAGAACATGGTGCTGCAGGCCAGGAAAGGCATTGATTGCAGTGAAGCTACCGGCATCACTTTCAACAATATCCAGCTTATTACCCATGACAGTAATCCGGTGGTAGATGTGCTCAACAGCGATAACCTGTCGTTCAATAAGATCACCTACAGGGAAGGATCGGATCTCTTATTCCGTATTGGCGGCGACCGTTCCGGTAAAATTGCCATCACCAATACCGATGCTTCCAAAGCCAAACAGAAAATCCAATATGAATTTGGCGCTTCCGAAAAAAGCGTCACCTTGAAATAACAAATCTATTCACGAGCGACGATTCACGAAATATGAAACAACGTCTTACTATCGCATTATCACTAACCATTATAACAGCAGTCGGCTTTGCCGGTACTGCCGCTGCTCAAACCAGCGTAAAGCTATCTACCGTTCCTGTCACCAAAAAATGGTCGCAGGAAATGGCAACTACAGCTATGAAAATATGGAGTGATTCTTTTGCCCTCACGCCCGATCGTCCCGCCCGCTGGAGCTATGACCAGGGGGTAATACTCAAAGGCATTGAAGGCATCTGGAATGCTGCTGCCAACGTACGCTACTTTGATTACATTCAGCGGAGCATGGACTTCTTTGTACAGGAAGATGGTACCATCAAAGGTTACCGCCCTGATGAATACAACATTGATCACATCAACAATGGAAAACTCATCCTGCTGCTGTACCGGGTAACCGGCAAAGAGAAATACAAAAAAGCCGCTGATCTCCTGCGCAGCCAGTTGCGCCATCATCCCCGCACCTCCGAAGGAGGCTTCTGGCACAAAAACGTTTATCCCTTCCAGATGTGGCTCGATGGCTTATACATGGGACAGCCTTACTATGCGGAATATGCTAAAATATTTCATGAGGATACAGCCTTCCATGACATCACCCGCCAGTTTGTATTAATGGAGCGCCATGCGCGCGACAGCAAGACCGGCCTCTTATACCACGGGTGGGATGAAACCCGCCAGCAGAAATGGGCCAACAAGACCACCGGCCTGTCTCCCCACTTCTGGGGCCGTGCGCTCGGCTGGTATGGCATGGCCATGGTAGATGCCCTGGACCACTTTCCTGCCAGGCATCCCGGTCGTGATTCCATCATTGCTATTCTTAACCGCTATGCAAAGGCGGTGGTGAAAGTACAGGACCCGAAATCCGGCGCCTGGTATGACATTGTAGACATGCCCAATGAAAAAGGCAACTACCTGGAAGCCTCCGCTTCTGCCATGATCGTATATACCCTGGCAAAAGGCATGCGCCATGGTTACCTGCCCGCTACCTACCTGCCGGCTGTACAGAAAGGATATGCAGGCATCCTTAAAACATTTATAGAAACAGATGCCAATGGACAAACCAACCTCAAAGGGACGGTGAAAGTATCCGGCCTTGGCGGCAATCCTTATCGTGATGGCAGCTTTGCTTACTACATGAGTGAGCCGGTCATCGTCAATGATCCCAAAGGAGTGGGTGCCTTCATCAAATGTGCTGTGGAAGTAGAAATGCTGCCAACCCTGCCATTGGGCAATGGAAAAACCGTACTCCTCGACAACTGGTTCAACAATGAATGGAAAAAAGATGCCACCGGCGAACAGGTGCGTCACCACTATACCTGGGATGATAAAACCTATGGCGGCTTTGCCATGCTGGGTGATATCTTCCGCATTCAGGGCATGAGAACCGCTTCACTGGAAACAGCGCCCACTGCGCAAAACCTCAAAGGGGCATCCATCTACATCATCGTTGATCCCGATACCAAAAAAGAAACACCCGATCCCCATTTCATACAGCCGCAGGATGTAAAAGCCATCAGCGATTGGGTGAAAGCCGGCGGTGTGCTTTTCCTCATGGGCAATGATTCGGGCAATGCGGAATTTGAACACTGGAATCACCTCGGCGAAGCATTTGGTATCCATTTCAATGAAAACAGCCTGAACCGTGTACAGGGCAATCAATATGAGCAAGGCGCTTTTTATCCGACGGCACAGGATGCCATATTCAAAACATCAAAGAAAATTTACATTAAGGAATACAGTAGCCTGCAACTACAATCACCGGCCACCGCCGTGTTTAAAGACGCAGCAGGAAAGAACATTGTAATGGCAGTGAGTAAATATGGCAAGGGTACTGTTTTTGCCGTGGGCGATCCCTGGTTCTACAATGAATATGTAGATGGCAGGAAACTACCGGCAGATTTTGAAAACTATAAAGCCGCCACCGACCTGGTGAAATGGCTCATTGGAAAAACAAATAAAAAGTAAGCCATATGTGAGGCTGGTCGTGCAGATGAACAACAGGAAAGCAACATACAGTACAGGAAGAGAGGGCCGCCATGCTATAGCGCGTATAATACATTCCGCACTATTGTGTATCGGCTGTGCCTTACTGCTGCTGTTTGTTTCATCATTCGCTTATGCCCAATCATTAAAGCGTATCATCGTTTCGCAGGATGGTAAAGGTCATTTCAAAACCATCCAGGCTGCCATCAGCAGCCTGCCGGCCCAGGCGGCTGAGCCCCGCACCATCTACATCCGCAAAGGTGTTTACAACGAAAAGATCTACATCGAAAAGCACAACCTCATCCTCGAAGGCGAGGGTATGGACGCTACCATCATCAACGCTTCCATCGCCCGCGATGCCTGGCGTTGTATCCACAATGACGACTGGGGTGTAGCTACCCTCAACATAGATGGGGATGACATCACTCTCAAAAACCTCACCGTTGCCAATACCTATGGGTTCGACTGGAAACAGGATACCACTATTAATTGTCCGCTCGATACCATCAACCGGCAAAAGAAAATAGGCAAGGGCAGTCACCAGATGGCTGTCCGCACCATGAATGCCACGCGCTTCCAGGCCATTGGCTGCCATTTCAAAGCCTGGGGAGGTGATACCATGAGCCCCTGGAACGTAGAGCATGGCTTATTCTACTTTAAGGACTGTATTATGGAAGGGGGTGTTGACTTCTATTGTCCCCGTGGCTGGGCCTATGCCGAGAACTGCCGTTTCAAAGCGCATACAGGCGATGCAGCTATCTGGCATGATGGTTCCCGCATACAGGACTCCAAAACCGTGTTGAAAAATTGCTTCTTTGAAGGATATGATGGCTTTAAACTGGGCCGTTATCACCGCGATGCGCAATTCTTCCTCATTGGTTGCTCCTTTGCTCAGAACATGGCCGACAAGCCCATCTACCGGGTGGCCACCAGCAACAACATTCAATGGGGTGAGCGGATCTACTATTACAACTGCCACCGGCAGGGCGGAAACGATTTCGCCTGGTATGCCAACAACCTGCCGGAGGAGATAAAACCAGCAACCATCAGCGCCGCCTGGGTATTTGGCGACCGCTGGAAACTATAAATAAACGTGTAGCAATAAACAAGAAAACGTAGTAGGTAAACAGTAAGCCATTACCGATTGCCGACTGCCGATTCACGAAACAAAGAACAATGAACCTGTCAAAAAAAACACTTGCTGACATTAAAGCGCCGGGCATCAACCTGCCCGCTGCAGGGTATTTTGAGTTGCCTGAAAAAGTATTGCAATTTGGTACCGGCGTATTGCTGCGGGGATTGCCCGACTACTTTATTGACAAAGCCAACAAACAGGGCTTATTCAATGGCCGTATCGTTGTGGTCAAATCTACTGCCAGCGGTGGGGCCGATGCTTTTGCCGACCAGGATAGTCTGTATACCCAATGTGTGCAGGGTATTGAGAATGGTAAAAAGGTAGAAGAAAAAATACTCAATGCCTCCATCAGCCGGGTACTGGCAGCCAAAAGTGAATGGGATGAAATACTCAAGACTGCGGCCAATCCCGACATGCAGATCATCATTTCCAATACTACCGAAGTAGGTATCACACTCATAAAAGACAATGTGCATGCTTCTCCGCCCGAATCATTCCCCGGCAAGCTGCTGGCCTTTCTGTACCAGCGGTTCAAGGTGTTCCAGGGCGATAGCACCAAAGGGATGGTCATCATCCCCACGGAGTTGATCCCGGACAATGGTAAAAAACTGGAAGCCATCGTATTGGAGCTGGCGCACCAGAACGGGCTGGAAACAGCCTTCCTCGACTGGCTGGAGACGCACAATCACTTCTGCAACTCCCTGGTAGACCGCATCGTGCCCGGTAAGCTGCCGGCCGTACGGCACCAGCAAATGGAACAGGACAATGGTTACCGCGATGAGCTCATGATCATGTCAGAAGTTTACCGCCTGTGGGCTATCGAATCAGACAATGACCGCGTAACGGACATCCTCTCTTTCAGCAAGGCCGATCCGGGGGTGGTGATAGCCCCTGACATCAACATTTTCCGGGAGTTAAAATTGCGTTTACTCAACGGTTCTCATACCTTTAGCTGCGGGCTGGCTCATCTGGCAGGTTTTGGTACGGTGAAAGAGGCCATGGATGATGCCACCTTCACCGCTTATATCGGCACCCTCATGGTACAGGAAATGGTGCCGGCTGTAACCAGCGAAAGCATATCCGTAGCCATGGCGAAGGACTTTGCTTACAAAGTGCTGGACCGCTACCGGAATCCCTACATTGAGCACCTGTGGCTGAGCATTACGGTACAATATTCTTCTAAAATGAAAATGCGGAATGTGCCCTTATTGCTCAAACACTATCAGCGGGCAGGCAGCATTCCGGAATACATGGCGCTCGGCTTTGCAGGGCACCTCTTATTCATGAAATCCACCCTGGCAGAAGATGGTAAATACTATGGTGAGTACAATGAAAAAAAATACCTCATCAATGATGACCATGCAGCTTATTATGCGGCAAAATGGGAAAACACCGAAGCGCCTGCATTGGTACAGAAAGTGTTGAGTGATACGGAATTTTGGGGCGCCAACCTGGCCAAACTGCCGGGCTTTACAGAGGCTGTTACCAACAAGCTGGACAGCCTCATCAGGAAAGGCGCCGCAGCCGCTATGAAAAGCCTGCAAACAGACGGCGTAACAGCCTGATACGAACCATATAGAAAGGTCAGTTGTTCTAAAAGAAAGGATATTCCTCAGTCGTCCCGTCTGAAACGGGACGACGTCTATTTGTTAGCCGGTCCGAAGGACTCCTACGGAGAGGCTAACAACAAAAAAGTAAGACATGAAGCAGATAGTACTCAAAGTGCACCCGAAAGACAATGTGCTGGTAGCGTTACAAGACCTCGCCAAAGGACAAACCATTCCATTTAATGGCAGTCAGTATACCCTGGTGGAAGACATTCCGGCCAAGCACAAATTCACCACAGAATCCCTCCCCATGGGCGGTGCCGTCACCATGTATGGTGTGCTCATCGGGAAAGCCAAAGAAGACATTCCTGTAGGAGCCCGTATTTCTACCACCAACCTCAGGCACGCGGCCGAAGAATACAAGCTATCCGACACACGCAGAACGGGCTGGCATGTACCGGACGTAAGCCGCTGGAAGCAGAAAACATTCATGGGCTACCACCGTGCTGATGGCAGCGTGGGTACTGGCAACTACTGGCTCGTAGTGCCCCTCGTATTCTGCGAGAACCGCAATGTGGAAGTCATGAAGGAAGCATTGTTGGAAGAGCTGGGCTATGCACGGCCAAAAAAGTATAATGATTTGACAAAACAACTGATAGCCGCCTGGCAGAAAGGGATTAATATTGACACGGTGGAATTCAAAGAGCCTGCGTCTGGCGACGTACAGGCAGGGCGGCATTTGTTCAAAAATGTGGATGGGATCAAATTCCTGTCCCATGAAGGTGGCTGCGGAGGTATCCGGCAGGATGCGCAGGCGCTTTGTGGACTGCTGGCCGGTTACATCACACATCCCAATGTGGCCGGTGCTACCGTGCTCAGCCTTGGTTGCCAGAATGCACAGGTAGCCATGTTGCAGGAGGAGATCGCCAAAAGATCGCCCAACTTCAGCAAGCCACTCTACATCATGGAACAACAGAAAGTAGGCAGGGAAACAGATCTTCTTACACAAGCTGTCAAACAAACATTTGCCGGCCTTGTGGAAGCCGATAAATTCGCCCGCCAGCCGGCGCCGCTCAGCAAAATATGCATTGGCCTGGAATGCGGTGGTTCTGATGGCTTCTCCGGTATATCTGCCAACCCCGCCGTTGGTTATACCTCCGATCTGCTGGTAGCCCTCGGCGGCTCTGTCATCCTCTCTGAATTCCCGGAACTCTGCGGGGTAGAGCAGGAGATGAGTGACCGTTGCACTACGCAGGACAGCGCCAAAAAGTTCATTGACCTCATGCGTTCCTACAATGCCCGTGCCCAGGCTGTTGGCTCAGGTTTCGATATGAACCCTTCGCCCGGTAACATCAAGGATGGCCTTATCACCGACGCTATCAAATCGGCCGGCGCCGCTAAAAAAGGAGGCACCTCTCCGGTGGCGGATGTGCTCGACTATCCGGAGAAAGTGACCAAACCTGGTCTTAACCTGCTTTGCACACCCGGTAATGATGTGGAGTCTACCACGGCAGAAGTGGCCTCCGGTGCTACAGTTGTGCTCTTTACCACTGGTCTGGGTACGCCTACCGGCAATCCCATTGCGCCCGTGGTAAAAATTGCCACCAATACCACCCTGTACAATAAAATGCAGGACATCATAGACCTGAATGCAGGCACCATCATAGAAGGTGAGGAAACAATAGAACAGTGTGGCGAACGCATCCTGGATTACATCATCAAAGTGGCCAGTGGAGAAACCATCGTCCATGCAGTGCGGCATGGCCAGGATGATTTCATCCCCTGGAAGCGTGGCGTGTCTTTATAATTGAACATTGAGAATTGAGCATTGCACCGTTGAGTTTCAACACAGTGCTCGCAGCTAAACATACAGTATGAAGAATTTCTTAGACGAACAGTTTCTCCTGCATACCAAAACAGCGCAAAAGCTGTATCATGAGTATGCTAAGCACATGCCCATCATTGACTATCACTGCCACCTGCCACAGCAGCAGATAGCAGAAGACAAGCAGTTTGAAAACCTTACCCAGATCTGGTTATACGGTGATCATTACAAATGGCGCGCTATGCGTACCAATGGCGCTGATGAACGCTACTGTACCGGCAATGCCAGTGACTGGGAGAAATTTGAAAAATGGGGGGAAACTGTTCCCTATACGTTGCGCAATCCCTTATACCACTGGACACACCTTGAGCTGCAACGCTACTTTGACGTGCACAAAATATTAAGTCCTGCTACAGCGAAGGAAATATATGATGAGTGTACCGCAAAGCTGCAAACACCCGAGTACAGTGTGCGCAACCTGCTGCGTAAAATGGATGTACGGCTTGTATGTACCACCGATGATCCGGTAGATACGCTGGAGTTCCATGCACAACTGCAGGCCGATCGTTTTGAAATTCCCATCCTGCCTGCCTTCCGTCCGGATGCAGCCATGAACGTTGACAATACTGCCGGCTTCAATAACTATGTAAACCGGGTAGAGAAAGCGGCCAATACCTCCATCGGCACGTTCAGCGATTACCTCACCGCCCTCAAAAAGCGGCACGACTTCTTTGCTGCGCACGGCTGCAGCGTGTCTGACCACGGCCTTGAAGAGATCTATGCAGAAGACTATACCGAAGCCGAGATCAAAGCCATCTTCGATAAAATACGCAGTGGCAAAGACCTCGACCTCACCGAGCGTAAAAAATTCAAATCAGCCATGCTCATCACCTTTGCCGAATGGGACTGGGAGCGTGGCTGGGTACAGCAATACCACCTCGGCGCCCTGCGCAATAACAACAGCCGCATGCTGCGGCAACTGGGTCCTGATACCGGTTGGGATTCCATGGGTGACTTTTCCCAGGCCAGGGCATTGGCGAAATTCCTCAACCGCCTGGACAGTGATGACAAGCTCACCAAGACCATCCTGTACAACCTCAATCCTGCTGATAATGAGCTCATGGCTACCATGATCGGTAACTTCAATGATGGCTCTTCTGCCGGTAAAATACAATGGGGTTCGGGCTGGTGGTTCCTCGATCAGAAAGATGGCATGACCAAACAAATAAATGCTTTATCAAATATGGGTTTGTTAAGCAGATTTGTAGGCATGCTCACCGATTCAAGAAGTTTTCTTTCATATCCGCGTCATGAATATTTCCGTCGTATCTTGTGCAGCCTGTTTGGTGATGAAATAGAAAATGGAGAGCTGCCCAATGATATTCCCTGGGTAGGTAAAGTCATACAGGACATCTGTTTCCACAATGCCAAAAACTATTTTAGCTGGCAGTACATCGAGAAACAGTCACACGTAACAGAAAAAATCTTTTAACGCGGTATTGAATAATCATGGCTATACTGGACTTCTTTAACCTCAAGGGAAAAACAGCCCTCGTAACCGGCTGTAACAAAGGCATTGGAAAAGGCATGGCACTTGGCCTGGCAGAAGCAGGTGCTGATATCATTGGCGTATCCGGCTCACTGGAGCTAAGCGGCAGTGACATCGAAAACAAAGTAACTGCCCTCGGCAGGAAGTTCAAAGCCTACCAGGCCGATCTTTCCGACCGTGCCAGCTTATATGCCTTCGTAGAAAAAGCAAAAGCAGAAAATCCTGTCATAGACATACTGGTCAACAATGCCGGCACCATCATGCGTAAGCCGGCTGCTGAACATCCGGATGAATACTGGGACAAAGTAATGTCCATCAATCTTGATGCGCCTTTCATACTGGCCCGGGAATTTGGAAAGGACATGGTAGAGCGTGGCAGCGGCAAGATCATCTTCACCTGTTCCCTGCTCACTTTTCAGGGAGGCATCAACGTGCCCTCCTATGCGTCCAGTAAAGGCGCATTGGGCAGCCTGATCAAAGCATTGGCCAATGAATGGGGCGCTAAAGGAGTTAACGTCAATGGTATAGCGCCTGGTTACATTGCTACTGACAATACAGAAGCCCTGCGCAATGATCCGGTGCGCAGCAAATCCATCCTCGATCGTATACCGGCAGCACGCTGGGGCGATCCGGAAGATTTCAAAGGCGCTGCCGTATTCCTTGCGTCTGATGCAGCCAGCTATGTCAATGGCACCATCCTCACCGTCGACGGCGGCTGGATGGGACGGTAAGCCTTGTCACCCTGAGCCTGTCGAAGGGTGCTTGCGTCAAAGGAACCCGAAACAAGAAACACGAAACTCGAAACAAACATGGAGATACGTTTTCAGAATAGTCCGAAAGAAACAAGCCGCATGAACACCCAAGAGCTGCGGGAAAACTTTCACATTCCGGTGCTCATGCAGGACGATAACGTTCAATTGGTCTATTCGCATTATGACCGTGTGATCATTGGCGGGGTGAAACCTTTCAGTAAAGCAGTAGAATTACCCAATCATACAGAACTGCGTGCAGATTATTTTCTGGAACGCCGTGAGCTGGGTATCATCAATGTGGGTGGCAATGGAAGGGTAGAAGCTGATGGCGTAAAACATAGCCTTGACAAACTCGACTGCCTCTACCTGGGTAAAGGCGTTAAAAAAGTATCTTTTATCAGTGATGACAAAAATGCACCGGCGGTATTCTTCTTATTATCCTCACCGGCGCATCATGCATACCCTACCAGGAAGCTGACCAAAGAAGAAGCGTCACCGGTGGAACTGGGCGATCAAACTACAGCCAACCGCCGCACCATCTATAAATACATCCATGCAGATGGCATTCAGAGTTGCCAACTGGTAATGGGGCTTACGGTGTTAAGCAGTGGCAGTGTATGGAATACCATGCCGCCCCACACGCATACCCGCCGTATGGAAGCTTACTTTTACTTTGATGTACCGGAGCAACACAGGGTATTTCATTTTATGGGTGAGCCAACGGAAACAAGGCACCTGCTCGTGGCCAATCATGAAGCTATTGTGTCTCCGCCCTGGTCCATACATTCCGGTTGCGGCACTTCCAACTATTCCTTCATTTGGGGAATGGCCGGTGAAAACTATACCTTCACCGATATGGATGCCGTAGCCATCGCTGATATCAGATAATTGAAACACTCGCTCGCCTCCGGCGAGTGAGGCTATTTGGAAGCCTCTGGCTTCCTACGGTTAATAATAGTAGTACAAACATGAAAGGAACCGTATTTTGTTTTGGTGAACTCTTACTGCGCATGTCCCCCGTGCTCAACAGGGCATGGATACAAAGCAATTCCATGCCGGTATACGTAGGGGGCGCTGAACTCAACGTGGCCACTGCACTGGCGCGCTGGGGGCTGCCTGCCAAATACAGTACAGCATTGCCTGATAACTACTTGTCAAAAGAGATCTGCGAAGAAATACAGACTAAAAAAATAGATACTTCCGCCATTCATTTCTCCGGTAGCCGCGTAGGTGTATACTACCTGCCGCAGGGAGCCGATATGAAAAATGCCGGCGTTATTTACGACCGGGCGCACTCCTCCTTTGCTGAACTGCGGCCCGGTATGATAGACTGGGATGCCATACTGAAAGATGCTGCCTGGTTCCACTTTAGTGCCATCAGTCCGGCACTCAATGAAAATGTGGTAGCTGTCTGTAAAGAAGGCGCTGCCGCCGCCGCCGCCAAAGGCATCACTGTTTCGGTTGACCTTAACTACCGCGCCAAGCTATGGCAGTACGGCAAACAACCGGTACAGGTCATGCCCGAGCTGGCGCAATATTGTGATGTCATCATGGGCAACATCTGGGCGGCGGGCAACCTGCTGGGTATCCCTGTAGATCCCAACATACACATCAATGGCAGGAAAGAAGATTTCCTGCAACATGCCCAAAAAACGTCAGAAGCCATACAACAACAATACCCGAAATGTAAAGTAGTAGCCAATACCTTCCGTTTTGATCATGGTGATGGCGGTATCTTATACTATGCTGCTTTATTCACTGGCGGAAAATTATACAACACAGCCGAGCTTATTGCCAATAAGATCATTGATAAAGTAGGCAGCGGCGATTGTTTCATGGCTGGTCTTATCTATGGCCTCTATCATCAGCATCCTGCACAGCAGGTCATTGATGTGGCGGCCCGGGCGGCATTCGGTAAGCTCATGGAAAAGGGAGATGCTACCAGCCAGGACATGGAAACCATTATTGCACAATTAAGCAAGCAAAGCTGATATGGAAGGAATTATTAAAAGGATTGCTGAACAGGGGGTATTGCCCTTATACTTTCATCCCGACGCCACAGTAAGTGTAGAAGTGCTCAAAGCATTATATGCGGCTGGTATCAGGGCGGTGGAATATACCAATCGCGGCGAAGCTGCCCTGGACAACTTCAAACTGCTCAAGGAAACCCGTGATAAAGAACTGCCTGAGCTCTTATTAGGCATCGGTACCATTAAAAGAAAGAAAGAAGCCAAAGCCTTCATAAAAGCAGGGGCTGATTTCATCATTGCTCCTGGTATCATAGAAGAAGTGGCCGAAACCGTGCACAAAGAAGAAATGGTATGGATCCCGGGTTGCATGACCACTACCGAGATCATCCGGGCAGAAGATGCCGGTGCTAAACTCATAAAACTATTCCCCGGTAATTTACTGGGGCCTGCCTTTGTAAGCGCCATCAAAGAACTCTTTCCCGATCTGCTCTTCATGCCTACCGGTGGGGTGGAAGTAAACAAAGAGAACCTCACAGGCTGGTTCAAAGCAGGCGTGGCGGCAGTAGGTATGGGCAGCAAGCTCATCACCAAAGAAATACTGGAAAAGAAAGATTACGAACAACTGATCAATAAAACAAAGGAGGCAATAGCATTGGTAAATGAAGTAAGGAACGTTAACAATTAAACCATCCCATTCCCGGCTCTTCAGGCCCGGGATTAAACAAAACCCAAACGATCATGCAGCAAGCCATAGGCAAATACAGGTGGACCATTTGTGCACTCTTATTCTTTGCAACAACTGTCAACTACCTCGACAGACAGGTATTAAGTCTCTTACAACCACACCTGGAGAAAATATACAACTGGACAAGCAGTGATTATGCCAACATTACAGCCATGTTCCAGTTTACCTATGCCATCTTCATGTTATTTGCCGGGCGCATCATTGACAAGCTGGGTACTAAAAAAGGATATGCCTGGGCCATCGTTATCTGGTCATTAGGCGCTATTATCCATGCAGAAGCTGATGCCATAGGTAAGTCTATAGCCGGCATACTGGGACTGGTGGGCGTAACGGCGCTTTCTGTTTCGGTAGTCGGTTTCATGTTTTCCCGCGCCATCCTGGCCCTGGGTGAGGCCGGCAACTTCCCTGCTGCCATCAAAGCCACGGCCGAATACTTTCCCAAGAAAGAACGTTCACTGGCTACCGGTATCTTTAATTCCGGCGCCAATGTAGGCGCCATCCTGGCGCCGCTTACGGTACCCTGGATCAATACACACTGGGGATGGGAAGCTGCCTTCATCATCATCGGCGCCATTGGTTTTCTATGGCTCTTCTTCTGGTTGGTGTTATATGATAAACCGGAAAAGCAAAAAAGACTATCTGCTACTGAACTTGCTTACATCAACAGCGGTGAAGGCGAAGCGCCTTCCACACTACCGTTAAGTGAGCAAAATGAGAAAGTATCCTGGATCAAAGTATTGAGCTATAAGCAGACCTGGGCCTTTGCTGTTGGTAAATTTTGTACCGATGGCATCTGGTGGTTTTTCCTGTTCTGGCTCCCTGCTTACCTCAAAGCGCAATACGGTATGGTAGGAGAAGCCATTCAGTTGCCCCTGGCAGTTTGTTACACCTTTGCCATGATCGGTAGCATTACCGGTGGCTGGTTCCCGATGTACTTCATCAGGAAGGGATACCAGGCTTATGATGGCCGTATGCGTGCGATGCTGCTCATTGCTGTGTTCCCATTGGTCGTATTGGCGGCACAGCCATTAGGTTATATTAGCTTTTGGGTACCGGTATTCTTCATAGGTATTGGAACAGCAGCGCACCAGGCATGGAGCGCCAACATCTTTACCACCGTATCCGACATGTTCCCCAAAAAAGCAATAGGCTCCGTGGTAGGCATTGGTGGTATGGCTGGTGGTATCGGAGGGGTACTCGTTACCAAACTGGGTGGCTGGATATTTGATGCGTATAAATTTACGGGCATCGCTAAGTCATGGGTAGAGGCCAAAGCTGCCGGCCTGGGCGACTTTGCCAGCCAACTCATGAACATGAAGCTGGTTAACAAACACGGCAGCGTCATCAACCTCAATACCACAGAGCTCAGCAACCTGCCCAAAGAAGTGACGGAACAGGTGAAAGCGATAGACCCCGCTTTATTTGAAAAACTGCTGGCTCTCCAAAAGCCACTGGTGCAGGCAGAAATGACCACGGCTTACACCATCATGTTTGCCATCTGTGCCGTAGCTTACCTGCTGGCATGGACCATCATGAAATCACTCGTTCCTAAATACAAACCCATTACCGACCTGTAAGCACAAACATATTCAAATAAAAAGGTGGGCCGTCTTCCATAGGCGGCCCACCTTTTTTATAACTCGTGTTTTCCCTTTATGCCTGTTTGGAAACAACTTTCAACCCCACGATCGAACCGATCAGCAGGAAAATAAAGAACATACGCCAGAAATCAGCCGGCTCTTTATACAACGTGATACCCATAATCACAGTGCCTACAGCGCCTATGCCAGTCCATACTGCATAAGCCGTACCAATGGGTATATGCTGGATGGCTTTATTCAGCAGCAGGAAGCTCAATGTAATACACACACCAAAAGCAACTGACCATTTCCAGTTCGTAAAATTATTCGATAGCTTTAAACAGGTGGTGAAACCCACTTCAAACAATCCGGCAATAATTAAAATAATCCACGACATAACCTTTGCATTTTAGACCGCAAAGGTCGGCTATAAACCTTAAACTATCTTACTTCTTCATCGCATACTGTATCCCGCCCAGCAAATGTTGGAGGTACAGGGTATCTGTAGTAAAAGATTCATTCGTATGTCCCAGTTCGGTATAAAAAGCGCGGCCTCCTTCAAATGCATGGTACCAGCTCATGGGGTGGGTGGTACCCATGCGGTTGCCGGTGTACGTGCTTTCATCAATCGTCATCGTTACATGCACACTGTCCGACATCCATTTATAATTATACCACTCGTCTTTCCGCGTCCACCGCTTCGGTAAATGTTTCGTAGAGGTATGTTTATCATCAATCACATCCAGTGTCGCTTCCTGCGTGGCCGGGTGACTTTTAAAATAAGCGCCTACCAGCCGGCCATACCAGGGCCAGTCATACTCTGTATCGGTAGCGGCATGTACACCTACAAATCCGCCACCGGAGCGGATATACTGTTCAAAAGCAGCCTGCTGGGCATCATCCAGTACATTACCAGTAGTATTCAGGAATACAACAGCTTTATACTTTTTCAGGTTGTCCTTCGTGAATACAGTGGCATCGGAACTGGTGTCTACCCCAAACTTATTCCCGGCACCCAGCTTAATAATCGCCAGCTTGCCTTCAGCAATGGATTGATGGTGATAACCGGCCGTTTTACAAAATACCAGTATCTTATTCTTCTGAGCTGGTGCAGTAAAAGACAGGAACAAAAACAAGGAAAGAACACCTGTTAGCTTAGTTGGATACATCATATGGCTTATAAGAGTGAATGGATTGGTTGTCCTGTGAAACTACGAATTTTTTTTCGGGCGCCCCGTTCGCATGCTGTCCCTGCGAAATTTTTTTCATCGGGCGCATTCCTTCAACTGCTTGAAGTACAATCCTTTTCCCGGTTGGCACTGCCTTTGAACTATACTTCGCCGTAACCAGGTATGACAACCTGTAACAATCATTTTCTTCATCCTAAAACATTTTATTATGCACAACATTGATCGAACTACCAATGAGTATGAATTCAGTAACGAATTCGAATTTGAAGGCGAAGGTGAATTTGAGTTTGAATTTGAAGGAGAGGGCGAAGGCGAATTTGAATTTGAAGGCGAACTGGAAGGGGAAGCGCTGGAGCTGGAACTGGCTACCCAGTTGCTGGAAGTAACCAATGAATATGAACTGGAACAATTCCTCGGTAACGTATTCAAAAAAATAGGCCGGGGCGTTTCCAACTTTGCCAAATCATCTGTGGGCAAGGGACTGCTGGGTGGCTTAAAATCCATCGCCAAAAAAGCATTGCCCATCGCTGGTGGAGCATTGGGTAACCTTGTGGCGCCAGGCATTGGCGGTATGATTGGCAGTAAACTCGGTGGTTTTGCTTCCAACATGTTTGAACTGGAGCTCGAAGGCCTTAGCAATGAAGACCGCGAATTTGAAGTAGCCCGTCGTTTTGTACGCTTTGCTTCCGATGCTACCCGTCGTGCATCTTCCGCTGCTGCTGCCGGTGCGTCACCCAAAGCTGCCGTAGGCAATGCCCTCAAACAGGCTGCTTATAACCATGCGCCCGGTTTACTCCGCAAACGTCGCGGTGGCAGGCCCGGAAGAGGTGGCAGGCCAGGTATGGGCGGCAGCGCAACTGCTTACAATGGTGGCGCGGGTTATGATAGCGGTACCGAAGGAGGCACATCCGGCACCTGGGTAAAAGATGGCAACAACATCATCGTTTATGGCGCCTGATCAAAGGCACTAACCAAATTACAATACCTTAAAATCTTACTTACATGAGTAGCTTATATGAATATGAGTTCAATACCGAATTTGAAGGTGAAGGGGAAGGTGAACTCGTCCATGAACTATTATCGGTTACCAATGAATATGAATTGGAAAACTTCCTCGGCAATGTATGGAATGCTGCCAAACGGTTGTACAACTCGCCGCAGGGACAGGCCATTAAAAAAGACTTCGTGACCGGCGCTAAAAGCTTCGGAAAGAAAATGCTGCCCAGCATAGGTCGCAACATCGGTTCCTATGTCGGTGGAAGCACCGGGGCCAACATCGGGGGAAGCCTGGCCAATGCAGCCAGTAACTGGCTCTTTAATGAAGTAGGTGAAACAGAAGCGGTGGATTACCTGCGGGTAGTGCGCAAAGCTGCCAAATACCTCAATAAAGCGCTTAGTGAAGGTGCTACAGGTGCGCCCAGAGCAATGGTTACACAGGCTATCAACCAGGCTGCCCGGCCCGTATTGGCCAAACGCCGTGCGCAATCTTCTATCGGTTACGCTGGCCCCTCATCCAAAAAACAGGGAAAATGGTTCAGACAAGGCAACCAGTTAATACTGCAGGGCGCGATCTGAAATACCGGCGTTTCCTCATCAATGAGGCCCAGGGATTATTGACGCGCCTGTCACAGATGCAGGCTTTTGAAACATCCATGCCGATGGTCATCGCAGCAGCCATACCCTATCGCGCGCAGAAGAATATCTTTGAACTTATGCGTGCAGGTAAAGAGTTGCTCGCTACCAAAGTACGGCGCTTTATTGACCGGATGGAACAGCCGCATCAGATGCATACGGAGAAATGCCAGGCCGCCTACGCTGTACTTAAGTTGCAGTTCAATGCACTGCTCGACCAGTTCGACATCTTTGCCGATGTGGTCAGCCAGCGTGGCGAAAATGAAACCGGTGTATGGGTGGCCGGTCTGGATGTCTTCGCAAAAGATGTGCTTAAAATGGAGCGTTTTCTCCTGGATGCACCACCACTCATCTGCTATCTCGACAGGGGCCATGGCGCCGCCATCCGCAGGGCGCGTACACGATTGCCGGGCGGTGATGAAAATCCGGTGGCCGTTATCAAGATACCCCGCGAAAGAATGGTGGCCAGCGGCATCGGCTCTTCACTGGTTCATGAAGTAGGTCACCAGGGCTCGGCCTTGCTCGATCTCATCCCTTCACTCAAACCAGTACTCGAAGACCTGTCGCGCCGCGATACCGCACGCGGGGAATCATGGCGACTGCTGAACCGGTGGATCTCAGAGATCCTGTCCGACTTCTGGGCCGTCTCCTTCCTCGGTATCAGCGCCACCACCGGCTTAATGAGTGTGGTAAGCCTGCCCAAATACTTTGTGTTCAGAGCGGTTGACAATGATCCACATCCATTTCCATGGATACGGGTAAAGATCAGCCTGGCTTTTGGCAAGCTCATCTATCCGGAAGATCAGTGGCATCGACTCGAACAGCTCTGGGAATCCATGTATCCAAAAACAGGATTAAAGCCAACTGCCCTGGAGTTGATCAATAACCTCGAAGCCACCCTGCCATCTTTTGCAAAACTGGTTATTGAGCACAAGCCCTTAAAGCTGAAAGGTAAACAGCTTAATCAAATATTTCCGTATCACCAACGGCAACCGCACCAGCTAAGGGCTTACTACCGGCAATGGAAAAATGACCAGGAAGTCATGAAAAAGCAACGCCCCTCACTCGTATTCGCAGTAATAGGGCAGGCCAGGGCCGATAACGTCATCACACCGTTTGCCGAAAACCGGATACTCACCAGCATGCTCCGTCATTGGGCATTGGTGAACATCTGATGGAAAAAATTATTTAGACAATAAAAATTATTAAACATGGCTACTGTAAACTTTGTGAATCCGATCTTTAACAAGTCGGGTAATCACTCCTTTGATTTCTCCAGGAAAGGGCCGGTTGTTGATGTAGGTAAAGTCCTTACCAGCCCCAAAGATAACCTCATCAAGGTGGGAGATGTCATTTACCTTACCGTTCGCTTCAGGGCCGATAACGTCAGCAAGTCAACCAACGGACAGCACTTTTCTTCCTTCTTTGTTTTTTATTCTCCTGCTGATGACAAGGAACTGAAAGTAAAATACATATTCGATGCAGCCAATCCCATCCTTATTCCTGCAGGCAGTGGAGAGGATATTCAATTGGAATGCCTGCTGGATCTGGCCGATCTCGCTTCGGGTGAAAAAATAATTCAGCTCATGGGCTATGATAAAGAGCCCGGTAAGCTGAGAGAAGTATTGCTGGCAGAATCAGATCCTTTTTATGTGCAGCAATCACTCGCCGACCTGATGCAACCCAACATCGCCAACCAGGGGATTGCCAATGATGAGGCCAACCTCTCCCGCGACCGCATCAACAATCCGGCTTACTTCCCGGTAGGATTGCAACCCGTAAATCCTTTATACACAAAGGATGTAAAACTATGGGAAGCCATCAGGGATGCCACAGAGGCCCTTTCCTTCAGGAACTACCTCGATTTCATGAATGTTATTTTCTGTGGCGAAGATATACCGCTGGATCATGAAAGCATATTCCAGAAAGAGCTGAAACGCCTGAAGAAACGCAGGAAACTGCCTTTCAATGACACCGATGCCTATCGCTCCATTAAAATAGCCACAGAAGCATTTGTAATGGTGAACCTGGCCAATAGTACCGGTGATCTGTCAGGCTATCTTCGTACTGTTTCTGACTCAACCGGGGAAGTATTGCAGATCATTCCTTACCTCGCTATCATTCGCAACAAGCTCAGTGATATCGACTTTAAGTCTACCAGCTTTGAAGATGCGCTCAATAACTTCATTGACGATGGCAATGATGCTGTTGCCGATACCTGCTATGGTATCATTTCCGAACGCATTCAGCAACCCATCTACCTGGAGCTCATCTGGAGTTATTGGCATGAAGAAAGCATGATGGTACAGGGCGTTAATACCATTGCCCGCCGCTTCCAGAATATCAAAGGCGAAGGAGCAGTAGATCCGCTGGCCAACCTCGAAGTAGGTCCGCTGCGCCCGTTAAGCAACCTCATGTGGGGATACATCCAGGACGAACAACACCGTCTCACTGTGCGTCGCCGGGCCTATGAATATGATCACCATTATGGCATTACCCTTCAGGGAAAAGCTGTTACCAACATGCGTACGGCCGATAGCCGCAGCAAATTCATTGAAGCATTTCACATGCTCATGAACCTTTGCATGAAATTCTATCGCCAGTATGATGATACCACCGTGGTGGCCGATGGATTCCCCATCATGAATGCCCTGAAGGAAGTGCACATGATCCTGAGTGAGGGGGCACATAACCAGTATGGCGACCTGCCTTCCACTGCCCGCATTGAAATGCTCATGCAGCAATACCTGCTGGCGCGCCCCGAGTTCAGGGAGTTCTTGCCTACCCGCCAGATGGTGCCCTATCCCGAAGCCTGGATGGACAGGGCCGCTGTATTGAACCAGTTACACAACTGGACAAAGACCAGTGTACTGCATTTCCGCGACCTGGGTGTGTTTGGAGAGCAGATCTTGTTATCAATCCGCTTTGGTGCGTGGAGTACCGTATTCAATCGCGACCAGGCAGCCAACTGGGCCATCTTCTGGCGGCCGCAGATCCAGAACTACATGCATGCTTACCGTGCTGTTACCGGGGTTGACCTTACCCGTGAAGACGGCGCGATGATAGATGCTCAGCAACCTTCTACTCATTTATTACGCAGGCTAAAAGAACAAAACAGTAAGATGAAGCTATGACCGATTTTACATCGTCGCTGTATCTCGGAATGAAACATAGCAGTAGTGAACTCAATGGTTGGCAACGATTGACGACCGGCGTACCTGCCGCGCTTTGGGAAGCAACCCTCCCTACACAGGTGGGTGATCGCGTGGCAGGTATGCAGGGATTGGAAAAAGGACTAACAGCGCCTTCCACCCTGCACCTCTATTGGGATCTCTTTGGGTTCCTGGTCAGGCAGCCGGTGATCCTCTTCATAGATCAGAAGATCTATCCTGTTTCGAGGTATGGCATAGAAAAGCTGTTGCTCCATAATAGGTCCGTACACACATTCAGGCATTTTGATGCCGCCCAGGTGGCAAGGCTCGTAAAAAAAGAGGTGACCGGATCAGCCATACCGGTAGTGGTCAGTGATGGCTGGTGCCCCGCCTGTGGCCGTGCTGCCCCGCTGCAGCAATATGCAGCTATTGTAAAACCGTTCAACGGCCTGGTCATCGTAGATGATACGCAGGCATTCGGGATACTGGGGGCTGCAAAACAAACCCGGCAGCCGTATGGCAAAGGTGGTGGCGGACTGCTGCCATGGTTATCCCTGCAGTCACCATCCATCATCACCATCGTATCGCTGGCCAAAGGATTGGGTGTACCCATGTCCGTCATAAGTGGTACAAAGGCATTCATCAATGCCTTTGCTGCGCATAGTCAAACGAGGGTCAACTCAAGTCCGGTAAGCCAGGCACACCTGCAGGCGGCGCTCAACGCTTTCCGCATCAACCGTTCGGAAGGCGATCAACGGCGGGCAGTCCTTTACCGCAACATTGGCTTATTAAAGGCTTTGTTGCAGGAAGCCGGCATCTTTCCGCAAGGTGGCATCTTTCCGGTGCAAACCATTCGTTGCCGCACCCGTCAGCAAATCATCCGCCTCTTTGAGGGATTAAAAAAGGAACATATCAGAACGGTTTTGGTCACACCACATGGAGAACAACAGCCGGCCCTTTCGCTCATACTCCGCAGCGATCATACCACCGGCGATATCCGTAGGCTGGCCGATGGTATCAGGAAACAGTATTCATTACTAAAACAACATCATTATGTCCACGATTTTACAGGAAATACTCACCGAGCAGGAAGTGCTGAAAATGCCGCCGGGTGATATAACAAAAGTACATAAGGGGAAATGCTCCTGCCTGCAATGTACCCATGGCGTAGCCGGCCCTTCGCACAAGAACTGGCGGCAGCGCAGAAATGCCCGGTACTATAAACCGGTAGATGACTGCAAAGTGGCTGAGCAGCAGGAAATGGAAGAACAGTTCCTTGGTTCTGTACTGGGTACTGCGGTGAAAATAGGTTCAGGTATTGCCAATGCCACCAGTAAGGTCCCGGGAGCTGTGGCCAAACTGTCATCAGTAGCCGGTAAGATACCGAAGTCACCCATCATCAGTATCGGTAACCGGCAGCGCGCCGACCTCTTACGTTATTGGGGCGAGAAACTGAAAAGAGCGAAAAGTGATGCCGTAAAAGCAAGGTATCAGCAATACATAAACACCATTAACAAAAGGCAACGTCCTTCCTGGCATCAATCGGAAAAAGACCTGCAGCTCTTCTTCCGGAAGCTGGGCATGCCGGGGCAAAGAACCTTCCTCGGTAATCAACCGGCCCAATGGACCAGACGGGCCGATGGAAGACCGGTACCACCACGTGGCAGCGTAATTCCCGACATCAATCCTGCAGATGCGATGATCGAAGTAAAGAATTACAACATCCAAAACCAGGATAAGCTCATCCGTAACCTGCAGCAACAGATCGGCCGCCGTATGCAACAGGGGCCGCGGGATGCTGCCAATAATCCGCTTGATCAGAAAGTCATTCTTGACATGCGTGGTCAGCAAGCCACCTTCGATCAGCTCAAACAACTGGCGCAGCGCGTGGCTTCGGGTACCGGCCTTGCTCCGGAGAATGTACAAGTGGTTACCTGGGAGATCATAATATAATCATGCTCATCATAGACGCACACTGCCACGCCGGAAAAGGAGACGGACTCACCGGGCCCTGGGATACCAGCGCACCGCTCAACAACTTTTTGCGCTGGTCGCAGGAAGCAGGTATACAAAGGACCAACCTCTTTGCCGCCTTTCATTCAGACTATGCAAAGGCCAATGCGGCAGTGTCGGCTATTGTGAATAAACAGCCCGACAGGTTTTATGGATTTGCTTTTGTGCATGCGGTGAACGACCAGGGCCGTGTCTTTGACCTGGTGAATAAGGCGGTAACACAATATGGCTTTTGTGGTATCAAAGTGCACCGGCATGATGCCCGCATCTCCCGGGAAATAGTTGAAGCGGCCAGGTACTTTTCCCTGCCGGTCCTTTATGATGTAGTAGGTGAAGTATCTATGATCGAGCTGCTGGCTACGGAATACCCGGATGTGAACTTCATCATTCCACACCTGTCCAGCTTTTCCGACGACTGGCGGGCGCAGATCGCGCTCATCCCTATGTTGGAAAGGCATCCCAACATCTATACCGATACCTCCGGTATCCGCCGTTTCGACCTGTTGGAAATGGCCTTCAAACGGGCAGGGGCAGGGAAGATCATCTTTGGCTCTGATGGCCCCTGGCTGCATCCTGCGGTGGAACTAAAAAAAGTCTTGGTGCTTACCCGCAATAAAACCGATCTGCAACGCATGCTGGCCGGCAATTTTCTGCGGCTTACGGAGAAAGTGCGCAATGGCGAATACAAAACAGCCGGCCGCCCCAAACCCTCCTTCTCCAAAACAACAGAACCCCTTACTTACGAATACCGCGATCCGTGGCTGATCAAATAACCCTAATTAACTTCATTTCTCTTTCTTATGTACTGTAATGTTCGTACTTCCACATTCAGCTTCCGTGCTGCCAGCTTCAGGTTACCGCCACTGTCTTCCAGGGCAATTTCCATGGCCAGCAGGGCAATATCATTCTTGATCTTCAGCAGGTCTTTACCACTTGCAATAGCCAGCCGGATAGATTGTTGCAGGGATTGACTTTGCTGGTTCCACGCCTGCTTCAGTTGATGGATCTCCGGCAGTTCATCTTCCGGTATATCGCCCATGCTGATAAAACCTTCTCCCGTATAGCGCATGGCAATCCTGGCCATCAGTTGTTTCAGTTCCCGTACATTGCCCGGGTAGTCGCGGCTCACCAGGTAATTCATCACCGTGTTATCTATTTCAGGCGCTGCAACCAGCTTCAGTTCCTGCCGCAGGAAATGCCGCGCCAGTTCGGGAATATCTTCCCGCCGTTCCTGCAGGGAGGGCAACGTCAATACGGCCGATGCGATCCTGAAATAAAGGTCCTCCCGGAAATTACCTTTGGCAATCTCCTCCTTCAGGTTCCTGTTGGTAGCACATACCAGCCGGAAATTCGTTTTATTCCAGCTATTGCTGCCCACCCGCTTATAAGTTCCTTCCTGTATCACCCTTAATAAGCCTGCCTGCAGCGTTAACGGCAGTTCGCCCAGTTCATCGAGGAACAGGGAACCTTTATCGGCAAGCGCGAAGGCCCCATCCCGGGAGTAGATCGCATTCGTGAAAGCGCCTTTCTCATGTCCATAAAACTCACTGCCCGATAATTCCGGTACAATCGTTGTACAGTCCAGCAACACCAGCTCTCCTTTCTCTTTGCGCTGGTCCAGGGCATGTATCAGGCCGGCAGTCATCTCCTTACCGGTCCCCGATGCGCCCATCAGCAGGATATGGTGGTTTGTAAACCAGGCTGCTTCAATCACCTTGCTTAGGAACTTCTTCCAGGTACTGCTTTCCCCGATCATCGTACGTTGCACTACCTCCGATTGGATCAGGTCGCCGATCAGCTTCCATCTTTTAATGCGCGACAGCAGCAGGCCGGTCACCGTTTCATCCTCCTTCCAGGTAAGTACATCGCTGGCTCCCGCCTGCATCAGTTGCCATTTTTGTATATCAGATGCCGTATGATGCACAGCAACAACAATCACCTTGCAGTCAGTTGAGCACAACTGTTGCAATTGGGTGGTTACTGTTTCAAAAGCAGTTTTATTGCCCCAGCAAATGATCATCACTTTGCAGTCGGAGCCGGGCTGCCGGCAGCAGTCAATACCTTTTTCCTGCAGGGCAAACAGGATGCTGTCTGCTTCCACGTGATCCCGTGAAGCGGTATGTATTACACAAGCCGATAGATTTCCCATGACGATGCCGTTGATGCGTCGTTAAAAACATAACATCAGGTAGAGGTAAATAACGGATCTGCTTTTCAGGTAAACGGCGGCAGGAAAAAAGATCAGGTAAATACTTTGCCAGGGATGGAATGGTTAATAAACCCTGAGGCAGGGAAAGGGTGAAAACCAGTCTGTGGCAGAACAGCGGCAGGAGAGCAATAAAAAAAGGATCACGTTCGGTCAGGAATATCAGTACACATACAAGTTGGTTGTTTTAAAGGTTGCTTCGTATAAAGATACTTGTTAAAGAAGGAGGCAGCAATACCACATTGTGGTAGTTTTAACAGGTCAATCCTGCCTTTGAAAATGAAGTAATGGTTAAGCAAAATAACATAAAGCACAGGCTGCTAACCTATTGGTCCGAAAAGCGGATTTTGAGGCCGGTTCACCCTAATGGGTTAAGGCTTTTTCCACTCAGCAATAAAAGAAGTATAACTGTCACTGATGGGAAGTTCTGTGGAGGAAACCAGCGTCACCTTGCGGTTCAGAATGGACTTCACTTTATCCACGGCTACAATATAACTGCGGTGAATACGCCTGAACCGTGCCGTAGGTAATTTTTCCAGTACGCCTTTCAGGGTCATCAGGGTAAGTACCGGCTTGTCATTAATGCGGTGTATCTTGATATAATCTTCCAGGCTTTCAATATATTCAATATCCTGCAGGCCGATCTTCATCATGCGGTATTCCGAGTAGATAAACAGGCTTTCCTCTGTCTCATACCGCGGTTTGTTTTTATAATCATAATATTCAATCGCCTTGTGCGCAGCCCGGGAAAAACGCTCCAGGCTAATGGGCTTCAGCAGGTAATCGATGGCATTCAGCTCAAAGCCTTCATGGGCAAACTTTTTATACGCAGTGGTGAAAATGATCATTGGTTTTTCGGGCAGGGAGCGTACCAGGTCCAGCCCCGTAATATCCGGCATATTGATATCTATAAACAGCAGGTCAACGGCGTGCTGCCGTAAATATTCGGCGCCACTGATCGCATCATCAAACGTGTGTACCAGTTGAAGAGCAGGGAACTTTGATACATATTCCCGGATCACTGCCAGGGCCGGCGGTTCATCGTCTATCGCAATACATCTTAGTGGCATACAGTACAGTTTTTGGCGGTTTACACGTTCAATGTCAATGTTACGGTGTAAAGATTATTATCGGTAGAAATGTTTAAGTCATGTTTATGCGGATACAAATGTTCCAGGCGCTGGCGGGTATTGGCAATGCCAACGCCTGTTCGTTCCGTTTGTTTGCGGGGAAACAAAGCATTGCTGCAACTGAATACCAGCTGGTTACTGGTAGCCTGCAGGTCAATAAGGATGGAAGAAGACTGGTGATTGCTGACCCCATACTTAAAGGCATTCTCTACAAACGTCATCAGGATCAGGGGGGCTATTGACAGTGGGGCCGGGTCGCCGGTGAGGTGGAAGGATACCGTTGTTTTCTTACCCAGCCTCAACTGTTGCAGATCAATATAATCCTGTATACAGTCAATCTCCTGTTGCAGGGGTACCGAATCTTGTTTCACCTCATCCGTTACATACCGTAATATATTGGACAGCTTCATAATGCTCACAGCGGTATGTTCACTGCGGGTAATGGCCAGTGAATAAATATTATTCAGGGTATTAAACAGGAAATGCGGGTTGATCTGGGCCTTCAGGAAAGCCAGTTCTGCCTGTGCCTTCTCCGCTTCGGCCTGCAGGGCGCGCTTTTCTGTCATACGCCATCGCCAGGTGGTTTGCAGGGCAATGCTCAACGACATCGTAAGAAAGAACAGGAAAATGCTCACAATATCAAAATGCTCGCCGCGTGGCTGCCGCCCGGGGCCTGGCCCTGGCTCCCCCGGCCCAAAATCACCTTGGGGCGGAGGGAAGTCCTCCTCCGGAGGAGGACGATGTTCTTCCATCATCCGGTCCATAGCGGGTGGGGAAAATTCGGTAAACAGGCGGTCAAAAGGGCGCAGTATATAAATACCTGCCAGCAGCAGCAGCATGATGCTGATATACAGCACCAGCTTTTTCTTCAGGTAAAGCCGGGGAAACAGGATATAGGTATGCAGGTAAAAAATAGCAATATAACTTCCAAACAGCAGCCAGTACCAGGGAGAGCTGATCGTATCCAAGGCACTGTTCCTGCCCGACTGTCCGGCTATAAAGAGCACAGGCAGGCTCAGGAAAATAAGCCAGCCGGTAATATGGGTCACAATGGCCGGGGTTTTAACACGATACATAGGCAAATAAACGATTTTAAAAATACGGATAAATCAGTGTACCGGTATTGGGGGTAAATGTATGGGTGAAACGGGCGCCTGACAGGCCGGTCCAAAAGCCAATAAAATCCCAAAGCTTGTTAACCGGTGGTTAACAGCAGAAAATTGGCTTATTTTCGCAGGTTTCAAACCCCTTATACCACCATGCTGTATAAAATACTTACTGTTGCTGGCCTTGCTACCTTCGAGATCTATGCGGCCATACCAGCCGGTTTTGCCTTCAACCTGTCTCCCTGGGTAATATTTTTTGCCAGCTTGATCGGTGGTTTGACAGGGGTATATGTGGCCGCTTTTTTGGGTGATAAGATCCGCGCTTTCTTTTCCCGGAATAAGCCGGTAAAGGAAGAAAAGCCTAAAACCGGCATCATCTACCGGATATGGGATAAATATGGTGTCATCGGCCTGGGCTTTCTCGGCACCATGACCGTAGGCGCTCCGGTGAGCATAGCGGTAGGAGTTGGGTTTAAAGTACCGCTGAACAGGTTACTTACCTGGTGTTGCTTGGGCGTACTTACCCGCTGCGCACTATTCACTACTATTGGTTATTTTGGACTGAAGCTATTTTAGCTATATAAAAAAAGAGTGGGCCGCCTTCATGTGAAGCGGCCCACTCTTTTTATTGATGGATGCATTATTGCTCTTTGATCACCTTGATCATGCGTTTTTCAGTAGTCGTTACCAGGGTCAGCACATAAGTACCTGCGCCCGGTCTTTGAACGCCCGGTATGTCAATAATGGTATTGCCTTTGGGCAGTACTACCTTTTGCTGCATCACCAGCCTGCCATTCATATCAGTTAAAGTGATCACACCTTCCTGTACCTGCGGGGAAGTGATGTCTGCCTGTAATTGACGGCGGAAAGGGTTCTGCAATACTTTCACCAGTAATTCAGGGTAAACATGTTCCAGCTTCACGATCGTGCTATAAGTATACCGGCCATTATGATCAATCATCTTCAACCGGTAATAAAATACCGTCTGACCTGTATTGCCCACATTGTCTGTATACCGGTAATTTTTATTGCCGGTGGTAGTGCCGGAGGCGGCTACCTGACCCACCGTAGTGAAGTTAATGCCATCTGCACTGCGTTGTATATCGAAGAAAGCAGTGCCTTCTTCGGCAGCCGTTGTCCATTGCAACAGGTTGCCTTTGCCCGATTGGGTGCCGCTGAATTGCAACAACCGTAAGGGGAGGGCAAAAGAACCGGTATGTACAAAGAAGCCGCTGAATCCGGTTACGGCAAAACTGATCTCCCACCGGTTACCACCGGAGTTCCATATAATAGAACCATCTGCAGGATTAATATACTCGGCGGAACCGGAATAAGAACCGGGTATACCGGTGCCGCTGGTGCCATGGAATTGGGTAATACGCAGGTTGGCAATGCCGGCTGCATCGCCGGAGCCTGTTGGCAGGTCGGGGTACACGCCATTGGCTGCATTATACGCATCAAATTCCGCCTGTGTATAATACAGGGTAATCGTGGCGGTGGCCGTAGCGGCATTGGTGGCAGGCTCTATATCATAGTGGCGTTCACAATAGGGCTGGCTATTGATAGTGGGTACTCCCGATTCATATTTGGCACATACATTAATGGTTCCCGAAACAGGCGACACACCGGTTGGTAATATATAGGCGATATCATTACACGAGGCATCAGAATAGCCGGTTCCCAAAGCGGATACTGTACCGCTGATACAAACCTGCGTTCCGCCTGCTGTGCCGGCCAGAGTATAAACTTCGCCGGGTGTCATTGGTGATACACAGCCATTGGCTACAAACCCACGGGCCGTTACATCGTTGCCGCCGGTAATATCGCCTGCGCCCAGTGTACGGGATACCTGTCCCGCACTTATGGCATAGTGCATAACAGCGCCGGAGCTGATAATATGGGTCAGTTGCTGGCCGTGGCCCAGTTCATGTAAGGCCACGGATTCAAAATCAACGGCTGAAGCAATCGGCAGGCCAGGCCCGAATTCCCAGGGTCTGGCGCCATCAAAAGTGACGTCTATTTCTGAGACCCACCAGATATCCTCTGCGCAACCAGTATACCTTGAAACACATACGCCCAATATGCCAGCCCCGAGTTCACTGCCTATATCAAACCTCACAATATTGATCCCGTCGCCGGCTGCTGCATTGGTAGCGGTAGTGGCGCCCACGCGCCAGTTCATCCCTGTATTACAGGTCCAGGTATTCATGGCGCGTACAAAAGCTGCATTGGCGCCGGTGCCGGCAAAGCCTGTTTCCATCTGGAAAGTATATCCCCCCAATGAATTTTCATTAGCGTGAGTTGGAATGCGGGAGGCGCTGTTATAGGAAATATTGCTATAAGCATAAGGGATGATCAGTGTGCCGGCGCTGGTATCCATGGCGGGATCGCTGTTGGTAACACGGATCTGTCCCGATCCGGCAGGCGTACCCGTGGTACTAACAGAGGGAACCATTACCTGGATCTCCGTATCGGTCCACGATACATAATCGGTTGCCAATGGCTGTACCCAGGAAGCGCCGCCATTATTACCATTGCGGAATTCTACAACACCCGTTCCCTGGGTGGCGCCAAACCCGGTACCGGTGATCGTCAATATGGCATCTGTGCCGGCTGGTATAGAAGCAGGAGAGAAACCAGTGATGGTAGGGGTGACCAACGTACCGAGTAACGTAGTTTCTTTATGGTTAAAAAGTTCGGCGCTCTCCCGCACCCTTGTTTCTGTTTTCGTTAATTGTTTGATAGCCGCTGCCGCATCATCAATGGTAGTATACCGGGTAAAAGGATCGGCGGCTCTTTGTTGCCGGGTATCATAAGCGATAAATCCCTGCATGCTGCTGTATACCATATAAGAGGTACCACGGCTGGTACTATTCTTTATTGTGGAGGGCATACAGAAAAATATACCTGCCTGTCCTGTAGACAGACTGAGGTAAGAAGAATAGACATCCATCCGGTAACCCAACCGGCCGCCGTGTGTAATGATCTCTATTTCCTCACCCACAAGAGTTCCTTTGAATGTGCGGTATACAACCACCCGGTTGGATGTATAAATATTGCCGGTGCCCGGCTCAGCAAAACTGGTTTGTGCTATCACTTTCCCTTCAGCAATAAGGGTGGAATGGTCTACCCGTTGTGTCAATGATACCGGGTACAATTCATTGGCCGATGCAAAAGGCTGAAACGCAAAAGAGAGAATAAACAGTAATGGTACACTGAGTAAATGGTTTTTCATAATCGAGGGTTAAAGATGCTGATAAGGGTAGAAACGTAAAAAAAGACTTTATAGTTTGCTCACCATAAAGATTCCCTTACACATTTTTATTATATATGTAATATAGACATATCCCGGCAATAACATACAACTATATACCATTACTTAAATAAAAAATGTGTGGGTTCAATACAATAAACTGTTTGTATTGAACCCACACAATAAGTATCATGGCATTACTTTCCGTCAGTATAAGTTATCCCCCCTGATTAAAAGTCCATCTCATCGGCACTGGGGCCATAGCTTCCGGGGATAGGCACATTCAGCAGACGCAGGTAGACACCCAGTTGGGCCCGGTGATGAACGATCTGGCAATACGACATACGGATCACTTCCGCTTTACTGTTCACGCTATAGACCTGGTTGCCGTTACGTAAAGTCCAGTCAGCTTCCAGGTCTTCTTCAGTGGCCTTTTCCAGGTGGCTACGGCCATCTGCCAGGCTTTGTTCAAAATAGGTCAGCAGGTCCTTTGTATTATTAATAGCGGGTACTGAATAAGGGTTTTGGGCAAAATCCAGTTCACTGGTGGTCAGCGTCATGCTTACCCAGGAGGGCAACTCCGCAATATGGGTGGCCAGCCGGCGGATGCTCATGCTTTTCTCATGGGGCTGCCAGTCATACCGGTCATCCGGCACGCGCGCCAGCATCTTACGGGTGGTTTCGGCTTCCTGGTTCATTTCCTTCAGTAGTGTTTGAATAGGTGACATAGTTTGTTGTTTTAATACTACAAAGGAAATACCGGGTAGTGACAGCCCTATGTCAGGAGGATGGCAGGAGTTGTAAATATATTTTTATAGCTTTCCGGCTTTCAGCTTCTTCAGGGTTTCCTGGTATTTACGGGCATCCAGTCCCCGTTCTTCCCGGAGGGCAATGGCTTTTTCTTCCAGTTCGATGGCCCTGGTGGTATTACCTTCCACTTTGTACAATAACCTGGCCCAAAGATCCATTGTGTCAGGATTATCGAAAAAGCTATTGGCATGTGCGACCCAGTCAAGGGCTTTGCGCAGGTAGCGGGTATCATTCGTCATCTCATATACAGTCCGGACGCCATTGGTCAGGACATTGCAGATCTCCTGTGCTTCCCCGCTTACGCTGACTGTTTTCCGGACAGTAAAACGCTGACCGGTCTTAATGGTGTCGCCCGGTATCGTCTTTAAGAGGGCGAGTCGTTTCAGTGAATCCTTTTCTTTTACTTCCGACGGATTACGTGTCATGTAATATTGATCATAGTAAGTAGCGGCAAGCACCACGAACTTTTTTGTATTAGCCGTGCGGCGGTAATATTCCATCCTGTTGTAAGTATAGGCCTGTTCACCGGCTTCGCGGTCGTCGTGAATGGCTTTGGAAAAATCAGCTACCTGTTCGGCAAGTTGATCATTCCGCTGGCCGACGGCCAGCGTGAGGGTCTTGGCAATGACCTGCCGGTTGATCTCCTGTCTTTCGGACAGGGGCAAGGCATACCACGCGGCTGTGAAAAGCTCCTGGTTATGGCGCAGGGCTTTGTCGGCGCCGGATCCCAATATAGGGCAGGCGCGGGCTATCCCTTGCAATACAGTAGCAGATCGCAAAGAATCCTTTGACAACCTGGATACATACAATGCCAGTAACCTATCAGTAGGCATCCTTAATGCTCTTCGGGCGCTGATCAGTGCATACAACTCATCATTGCTCAACTTGCCTTCGAGGCCGGTTTTTTCCAGCGCCCGCATCTTTTCCCCTTCCGGCTTTTTCAGGAGCGCCGTTTTTCCTTCTGCTATATAATCCTGGTAGCGGGTAGTGCTCCTGCTCATACGGTGTATCAGCGTACCCTGTTCATCCAGGAACAATACAATATTACCTTCCTGGTAATTATACGATCTTTTCACTTCATCGCGGTCTGCATGGTCCACGCCGATGCGTAATACCACAAAACTGTCCGCCAGGTATTGTTGTAATGCAGGAGCCTCCAATGCTTTTTCCGCAGCCATATTACAGTCAGCACAGGTCGCTGATTCTACCAGCAGGGCAATCATCTTATTATAGGAAGCAGCGGTTTGCCTGGCTTCTTCCAGGGAAGTACCGGCAGGAAGGATTTGTGTAAAAACGTGCAGGGGAGCAGCCAGTACCAATACCAGCAAAATTCTTTTCATATATGAATCGTGTTTCGGGTATTGGCAATATAAACAATTCCTCCCGCCCGGTTATATTTTTCCGGTAGCTACCACCGGCCCGGATAAATTTTATAAAAAATATGAGGTATTCCTTGTTTCGTACGAAAAGTTTCCTACCTTTAATTCATGAAAGCCACCAACCCTTCCCATAAGCAGGCAGAGCCTACCAAATCAGAACTTGAAATACTACAGGTATTGTGGCAGCATGGCCCCTCAACGGTACGTTTTGTCAATGACCAGCTCAATGAACAAAAGCGGGCGGTGCAATATACCTCTACCTTAAAGCTCATGCAGATCATGGTAGAAAAGGAAATGCTCAACCGCGATGAAAGCAGCATGAAACACGTATACAGTGCTGCGCTGGAAGAACAGAAGACCAAGAGTTTCCTGCTCGACCGTTTTGTAGAATCTATGTACAATGGTTCTGCCACCAGCCTCATGATGCAATTGCTGGGTAATAAAAAGACTTCCAAAAAAGAACTGCAGGCTATCAAAGACCTGTTGAATAAAATGGAGAACGATAAGAAATAACTTACTAAACTTATTTATATGCAACTACTATTCATGAAGCAGTGGCTGTCCGACAGCGTTACCCGCGCTATTTGCTGGACCCTCATCCATTCTTTATGGCAGGGACTCATACTGGCGGCAGTGGCAGGCATACTGGTATTGTTTACCAGGAAGTCTGTAGCCGCCTTCCGGTACAACCTGCTGTCAATGCTTTTCTTTGTGTTCATGGGCATAGTAGCTTTTACCTTTGTTTATGAGCTCAACAG
The DNA here is from genome assembly GCF_011759375.1 of Paraflavitalea devenefica. Taxonomy (NCBI): domain Bacteria; kingdom Pseudomonadati; phylum Bacteroidota; class Chitinophagia; order Chitinophagales; family Chitinophagaceae; genus Paraflavitalea; species Paraflavitalea devenefica. Next base: position 319,375 of record NZ_JAARML010000003.1, read on the forward strand.
GCCCGGTCCCGGTACTACCATCGCCCAGCTTACGCCTGTAGTGAATACTGAGCCGGTAATAGGTCAGCTTTCCCTGCCCGGTGACCGGGCTGTGGAAACGGCACAGGAACAAGACTACATCGCCCGCTTTACCGGCTACTTCAATCAGCATGCTTCTTTATTCGTGGCCATCTGGTTCTTCATCTTCCTGGCCAAATCCGTAAAGCTCATGAGCGGCCTGGTTTACATTCAGCGTATCAAACACCATAAAACACATAGACCGGCTGCTGCCTGGATAAGCCGCGTGGAAGAACTGGCGCAGCAACTGGGCATAAAAGTACCCGTGCGGTTATTGGAATCAGAACTCGTGAAAGTACCGCTGGTAGCAGGTTTTCTGAAACCAGTCATACTCGTGCCCCTGGGCCTCATGGCCAACCTGCCCACCAGCCAGGTAGAAGCCATCCTGTTGCATGAACTGGCGCATATCCGCCGCAGGGATTTTATGGTGAACCTCGCGCAAAGCTTTGCTGAAACGCTGTTCTTCTTCAACCCGGCCGTACTGTGGTTATCCTCCTTATTGCGTGAAGAGCGGGAGCATTGTTGTGACGACATGGCCATAGCAGCCACCCGGAGTAAAACAGCTTACATACAGGCCCTGGTATCTTTTCAGGAATACCAGTTGGGCGATACGCCTGCCTATACCATGGCTTTCCCCGGCAAAAAGGATCACCTGCTCAACAGGGTGAAGCGCATCATTAACAACAGTAACAAAACATTGGACCGGGCAGAGAAATCCTTTCTCGTACTTTGTTTCAGCCTTATCTGCATACTCTCCATGGTATTTGCACAACCTGCGCCCAAAGCAGATCCGGTAAAGAAAGTAACAGCGCAAAAGCAGGAATTCCGGTTACCTGCAAATGATACACTGGCGAAAGGATGGGATAGTACCATAGCCGGGACCCGGGATAACAGTATTGATAGCACCATAAGCGAAAGCCGGGATCAGTCCATGCACACGATCGTCCTGGGAGAGGTGCCTGCAGACTCTATTGATGAGTATTTAGGAGATTCCGGATATAAGGAACCCTATGTGTCAACTTACAAGCCTTATAAACCCAATACTCCTGTAATAGCTCCTTATAAAGATACCATGCCGGTATTGCGCAAAGGCAATTCCATATTGACAGGCACCATTACGCATAATAAAGATGGAAAACAATACAAGATCACTATCGAGAATAACCTGGCTACCGGTTTACAAATCGATGGGGTAAAAGTGCCCGACGAAAAACTGGTAGAATACCGGGACCTTATTAATAGCATCTTCCGGGAAATGCAGGCCGACGCTGATCAGTCGTACAACACACGTATAAAGGAAGCGGATGCTAATGCCACCAGTCTTGTCAGTGAAAGTATAGTACTGCAAAAACAGCAGATCCAGCTTCAACAGCCCCTTTCTCCTACTCGCCATAAACTGTTTCGTGCAGATTCACTACGTACCCGCGGTAAATTGGAGTTGAGAAACGGACCGGCGTTAAAAACGGAGAATAAGATTATGGACAACCTGGTTGAGGACCTGCTGAAGAATGGCCTCATAACACAGAAAGAACAACTGACGTTCAGGCTCAGCAAAGATGAATTTACTGTCAATGGCAAGGAGCCTTCAGCCGAACAAAAACGCTGGTTCCGGGAAAAATATGTAAAGCATCCTTCGAACAATTACACTTATTCAAGACAAGGTAGTACAGTCAGTACAGTCGTCTATGTAGATTAACCGGAATTGTGACAAGCGGAAAGAGAGAGTTACCAGGATAAATTACTTTGCAGCCGGTACATCCCCACCTGGTTATAGCACCCGTATATTGGAACGTCGCCCCCGGGGAAAATAAAACAGGGGGATGGACCGGTTGCCTTCATTGCTTTTTCACCACCCTCGTATAGAATAGTTACCATAAGGCAGGCAATACAGCCTGCCCGGTATAAAACGTGCATACATGAAAAAATGTTATGGCCTCATGCTGGCATGCAGCATGCTATGGTTACCCTATTGTCTGCTGGCACAAACCAGCCCTTCCCTCAGCGGCACCGTACAGGATAAAAGCAAAAAGCCGGTGACCGCTGCCACCGTTAACCTGCTAAAAGCTGTTGATACAACCCTGGTAAAAGTGGTACTTACTGCTGATGATGGGTCCTTTAGATTTGATAACTCTAAAGCTGGTACCTACCGTATTTCCATTACGGCCATTGGTTTTGCTCCTTATATCAGTGAGGTCATCACCGTTGCTGAAGGTAAGCTGCAGCATTTACTCACGGTCGAGTTGTTGGCGGCTGATGCCGGTCAGCTCAATGCGGTGACCGTTACTGGTCGCAAGCCTTTTGTGGAACGAAAGATAGACAGGACGGTCATCAATGTAGATGCCCTCATTTCCAATGCAGGCACCAATGCGTTGGAAGTGTTGGACAAAGCGCCGGGCTTGTTGGTAGACCAGGATGGGAATGTAAGTATGAATGGCAAATCGGGTGTAGTCATATTCATTGATGACAAACCTACTTACCTCAACGGCGCCGACCTGGCTTCTTACCTGAGGTCCCTGCCCTCCGGTACACTGGAATCCATTGAGATCATGACCAACCCGCCTGCCAAATACGATGCGGCCGGCAATGCCGGCGTGATTAACATCAAGACAAAGAAGCTGAAACAAAAAGGGTTCAATGGGAATTTGTCTCCCGGCTATATGCAGGGTGTTTATCCCAAAAGCTTCAATAGCCTTAACCTTAACTTCCGCAACAATGCATTTAACTATTTTGCCAACGCGGGATACAATTACAGCGAAAACTTCAGCGACCTGCTCATTCAGCGGCACTATGTAAACGATGACGGAAGCCCGCATTCCCTGTTCTCCCAGAATTCCTGGATCAAAAGAAAAAACCGGTCCGGATCACTGAGGCTGGGGGTTGATTACACCATAGATAAGTTCAATGCCATCGGCCTGGTATTGAATGGTAATACCAATAAGGGACGCAGCATAATAAACAATAAGAGTTATTTATACAATGCAGCAGGCGCACTGGATTCTTTGATCACGGCAGATAACATGGATGAGCGCAACTCCAGCCGTGGCAGTGCAGGGCTCTACTACCGGCGTAAATACAAGCAAACCGGCAGGGAGCTGGGAATTGACCTGGATTATGTGTACAATGAGTCCGGTGCTGCCCAGTTGTACAAAAATGCCAGCTACCGGGCTGATAATACCCTCAAGGGAAAAGATGACCTTACCGGCAGATTGCCTTCTTATATTAATATCTATTCTTTCAAAGCCGATTATGCGCATCCGCTTGCCAATGGCATTAAAACGGAAGCGGGTATAAAAGGCAGTTTGATTGAAACCAATAACCTGGCGGAATATTATGTGACCATAGAAAATGTGACCAATCCCGATTATGACAAGACCAATCACTTTACATACCGGGAGAACATCAATGCGGCCTATCTCAACTTCAGCAAAGAATGGAAACGCTTCAGTATGCAGGTGGGCTTGCGTGGCGAAAATACCATCATGCGTGGGCACCAGTTGGGTAATGCTGTAAAACCGGATTCAGCTTTTAAGCGGGATTACATCAACCTGTTCCCGACCCTATACCTGTCTTATAAACTGGATTCGGCGTCCAACAATCAGCTTGTCTTTTCTTACGGCAAGCGGATACAGCGTCCCAATTTTGGCAACCTGAACCCGTTTGTTTCACCGTTGGATAAGTTTACCTACTATGTAGGCAATCCTTTCCTGCAGCCTACCATTGCTCATAAAGTGGAGTTGTCGCATATTTACAAAAACAAGATCACTACCACCCTGAACTATGAATACTATGATGGAGACATCAACGAAACCATAGAATTACAGGGTTATCAGTATTACAGCCGGCCGGCCAATGTGGGCAAAAGCCAGTTCCTCACGCTCTCTGTGAATGCCAGTATGGAGCCGGCTCCCTGGGTTACTATCAACTGGTATGGTTTGGCTCAGTATGCCCGTTTTAAAGCGAAACTATATACTACCAACCTCGATACCAGTGGTATGAACTATATCACCAACTTCAACAGCCAGTTCAGGCTGGGCAAAGGATGGTCGGCAGAATTGCTGGGACTGTACCGGGCCGATTTACTCACCACCCAGTTTGTACTGGGCGATTTCTGGACCCTGAGTGGCGGCATTCAGAAAAAGATATTGAACGGTAAAGGATCCATAAAACTAACCATACAGGATATGTTCTATACCCGCCTCAACTATGGTATCATCAACAACCTGCAAAATGCCAAAGGCAATTATCGCAACCAGGGCGATACCCGTGTATTGGGCATTAACTTCACTTATAACTTCGGCAAAACCTTTGAAACCCGCAGGCGCAGCAATAGCAGTGCGGAGCAGGAAACGCAAAGGATATAATCTGTCAGTGGTTAAAGGTGAGTCACCTTCCAGGGGCGGCTCACCCTGATCTAATTACTAAAACTGGTATGGTGGGTTATTCCTTACATAACCTTCCTGTACTCCACGCTCCCAGAATTCTTTGCTGTAAAATAATGTCTTTATAAAGCCCCGTTGGGTCATGCCATCCTGCATCAGACCTACTGCCCAGTTTTCAGAAACGGGGTCTACATTCCCATTTCTTCTCAGCAGGAAATTATACTGGGCGCGCACAAAAATGTGCAGGTATTCCTCGTTATGGATCATCTCTTCGATCATCGTCATCCGCGTTGTTCCGGTAGTTAACCGTTGTGTCCAATAAGTAACATCTGCTGATGCCGGCGCCCGGTCAAACAACTTCTGGAAAGCCCGGTCTATAAATCCGCTGTTCGTTGATCCTGATAATGTCCAGAACTCTGTATCGCTACAGAAAGTGGCAATTACATTCTCCCTCGACATATCGGTCATCAGCCTGTTGGTCCAGTAGGTTTTACCTGTAGGGTCGGCCACCCTGTCCAATAATAACTGGTATTGTTCTTCCACAAAAGCACCGTAAAACTCTACTCCCAAAAATTCATTCACAATGGCTGGCACATCCCGGGAGGAGGCTAACCTGTTGGTCCAATAAGTAAGACCGCCGGGATCAGGGGCACGGTGGTTGGCGAAAGTGTACAAAGAATAAATAAAGTCCTCAAACCCGTGTTTGGTTTCTTCAATCTTGAATTTGTACATCTTATACCCCTCTTTATAGGTGAAATTGGTATATACATAAGGGACAGTCCAGTCTATTAGACCAAAGATATCTTCAATATTGGGTTCATCCGGATCAAAATGCTGATCCTCGTCAAAAAGCTCATATATAAAAAACGCTTTAACATTGCTACGTTGATCCAGGTGCGAGATCAGGTCTTCAATTCTTTTACGGTGTAAAGTGGGTGTCACCAAAATAGTAGAATCCTGTACATTGACCTCAGTAAACCATACTTCCTTCGAGGCAAACGTAGTTTGCAGGGTATTTAAAATATTCAGATAATCCGGGATTCCGCTATACCAGTGATAGCCAAGAATGTCATAATCAATACCGGCGCTATCCAACAGTAAAAAATAGCCATAATGGTACCAGCCTCCATTCGTGACAATTGTTTTGGCCGTAGGATCTTCTTCTTTAACGCCTGTGATCATCCCTCTTAAAAAACTTAACCAGATAGGAACGCGGTCGGTCCTGCTGTAATCCGATATCAGCGTGCCCGCCGGCGTGCTGACAGTAGGTAAAAGTTTGCTGTCCTCTTCATTGCCTAATTGATAATAGTTGAAATATTGCTTATACCGGGAGGCAAATCCTTTACCCAACAGATAGCCCTTTGTTTCCGCTTCAGAAACGGTATAACTATACAAGGTTGCGGTATCCGGGGGAAAGATAATCGGTATGAGTTGTATATTCTTAGCGGCGGTTTGTGTAATGATAGCATTGAAATAGGAAAGATTATTGACTTCTCCATCTGCATTATGTGATATATCTATCCTGTAATAAGATGCATTGAGCTCTTTGATCAGGTCTGCCTGGAGCGCATGGTTATTGAGGTAGGGTTCCTGCGTCAGTGGGTGGCCGCTGACACCCCATTTAAAATTACTGTCCACCCTGATGGGCAAATTGTATTCTTCAGTAAGATATTCCGGCATATCCAGGGTACTGAAGCTGCTGTTAAACTGCTTCTCCCCGAGGGATGTTTCCGGCAACTGGGTGTTGAAACTTTTCCGGCAACCTAAAAGGAGGGTGGCGCCAATGGCAAAGGTAAATAGGGTACGATGGAATAACGGAGACATATTTGATAAGATTTAATGACAGTGACGTATAGTTGTATAAATATAAACCGGCAGACCGGTATTTTACGTAACCACAACATATTTTAACTGTTATTATTAGATGAACTATATTCGGTACTGGCATATTAATTGAGACAGGGGGAAGGACATTAAAACCGATGCAACAATGATAGCTTTTATATACAAGCAACTCAGTGATCAGGCCAATCAGTACCTCACAGCCAATCTTCCGGAAGGCATACAGGCTGTTTTCCGTACATCCCTGAAGCCTGATGAATGCTACCCCGCATTTATGCAGGCCGATTTCATACTGGGTAATCCACCGCGCGGCTGGTTCAACACATTACCGCCGCAGCTTAAGTGCTGGCACTTGGCTTCTGCCGGCTTCAGTGAATATGAAGGCATGGTGGCACCGGTGCCGGTAGTCAATATGGGCGATTTCTTTGCCCGTCCCTGTGCGGAGACCATCGTAGGCGGCGTACTGGCTTTTTGCCGGGGCATTCATACGCTTACGAAATTGCAATCAGCAAAAGACTGGCAGGGAGAGAAAGTAAGGACCAGCCTCCGGCTGCTGGGCGATCAACAGGCCATTGTGCTGGGCGCCGGTGCTATCGGTCTGCATGTAAAGGAAATGTTGCAGGGTTTTGGTTGCACCGTGCGCATGACGGCCCGCACCAACCCGGCCGCCGATATACACTCCCTTGAAGAACTGATGGCGGCCCTTCCGCAAACCACGCTGCTCATCAATACCCTGCCAGGCAGTGCTGGGAAATATGTGTCGGCAGATATGTTGAATGCCTTGCCGCCGCAGGCCATCTATGCCAGCGTAGGCAGGGGTGAAACAACGGACGAAGAAGCGCTCATAACAGCCCTTAATAATGGCAAACTGGCCGGCGCTGTATTGGATGTTACAGAAGAAGAACCGCTGCCTGTCAATAGCCCTTTGTGGGATATGGACAATGTAATATTGACCCAGCATACCGGTGGCGGCAAAGCCGATGAACTTACCGGCATAGCCCGGCAGTTCATCAGCAACCTTCATCACTTCCTCAAAAAAGAACCCCTCGAAAACCCGGTGGAGCTTTCAAGGGGTTATTAATAGCATCAGTAATTAGTCAGCAACTACTACCCGGTCACCGCTTTAGGGTTTGCTGCAGCTCTTTATTGTTTTCTATACCAATATACGTCCAGGGATACACTGTCATTTTGCCGATGATCTTCTGCGCTGTGGTACGTGCCAGTTCCTGTTCACCGGTCATATAGAACAAGAAAGAAAAATAATTATATACATAAGGGATCAGTAGTTTGCCATCTTCCTCTTCCCGGTAACCGGCATATAAATTCCTGATGGTTTCCTTTACTGCCGGGTCTTTAAAGAAATTGGCTTTCTTCTGTTTTTCATCATTTATATCATAATACAGCCATTCTTCCGTCAGCGAAAAAAGTGGAAGTGTCACCAGCAGGCTGCTGCCTGTTTCAGCATACATTGTGCTGGCAAATGTTTGCATCTCTTCCAGGCTGCCCCGCCATTTGGGGTTCAGGAAATTGATCATCATTAAATGGGCGATCAGGTGGTTGGGCACCAGTTGCTTTGCTGCTTCAAAATAACTGGCAGCAGTAGCGTGTTCGGCCTGCAGTCCCATACATACCCTGATCATCCGGGCGTATATCTCCGCGTCATCAGGATTCAATTCATCGGCCCTTTGTAAATAATCAAATGCTTCTTCCAGCAGATCGAAGAATTGTTGTGCCCTTTCTTCCGATACGGCCGATCCCAGGGCGCCGGTTCTCGCTATCCAGGCCAGGCAGGTTTTGGATACACCGGCAAAAAGGTGGGCTATATACGAATCAGGGCGTTGCTCCACCCATTGTTCTATCAGCCCGGCATTGGCAGCATCCAGGCCAATGCCTTCATTCAACAGGCTTTTGGCATCCCAGGTCAGGCCTTCGTATGCTGTCTCAAAGGCTGCATAATTACCCTGTGTCAGCAGGGTTTTGAATTCAGGCAGGCGGCTATATCCCAGCGAAAGGTCAATATCCGATGCTTCTTTACCCCTGAGGGCTTTAAATAACTTCTTCAGCATAACGGCAGGTGTTTTGGTTGTATAACGAATATAACTATTCCTTTAATTTCACCATCCAATCCCGTAGTCTTCTCCGTGATTGCTGCTGCCGCCCCAGAAGCTGCCATGCTTCCAGTCGAAAAAGATCAGGTTAATGGGGCCACTGGTACGGTCATCAAACGTAAGGGTATAACCCATCTGCTTCAATGCCGTACGTACGGCTTCGGGTGTTTTGTCGTGCAATAAGAGGTGGCCTGGTTTTGGCTGGCGGTCTGCTATTTTCGTGCCGCCCAGCGATAACCAGAGTTGGTTGCTGTTGATATTGGCGGCTTCTGCTGCTTCCTGTGCGGTCATACCAAACTCTACCATATTCAGGAAACATTGCAGCAGGTTTTGGTCCTGTGTATCGCCGCCCTGTACGGCAAAGGATAAAAAGGGTTTACCATCTTTCAATGCGAGTGAGGGCGTCAGGGTTACCCGTGGCCGTTGGCCGGGATGTACTACATTAAAAGGGTTGAGGGTAGAGTCGAGTACAAAACTTTGCATGCGCTGGCTCATACCTACGCCTGTGTGCCCGGCAATACAAGCCGGCAGCCAGCCGCCACTGGGTGTAATGGATACGACCCAGCCCTGTTCATCGGCCGCTTCTACGGAAGTGGTGCCGCGCCATAAACGGTCCTGGTAGGCAGAGTCGTCAGCCGCTTCCTGGCGGGCAGCCATGTCATCCGGAGAAAGGGTAGAGGGCCAGGTACTGCCTGTCCGTACATCATGCGCCGGTACAAAATGGCGGCGGCCTCCGCTGGTATCCATAATAAAGCCCCTTTGTTGCAGCAACCCAACGTAAGGATTCGTTTTCCCTTCATAAGGATAGGGATCGCCGGGGCCGATCTGTGCATTGTTCTTACCGGGGTTGATCAGTTTGGCGCGTTCCTGTGCGTAGGCTTTACTAAGCAATCCTTTGATCGGTTCTTCCGGCGCTTTATAGGGATCGCCATAATAAAAATCACGGTCGGCAAAAGCGAGGCTCAATGCCTGGTACAGGGTATTAATATATTGGGCACTGTTGTAGCCCATCTTCTTCAGGTCAAACTGCTCCAGTATATTCAGGCTTTGCAATAACAGGGGGCCTTGCGTCCATTGCTGCAGTTTATATACGTCTATGCCCTTATAATTTGTTTGTAGTGGTTCTTCCCACAGCGGTTTCCATTTGGCCAGGTCTTCCAGGGTGATCAGTCCGCCCTGCTCCTTACTGCCGCGTACAAACTCTTTGGCAATATCGCCTTTATAAAAACGGTCATAAGCTGCCATGATCGCTTCCTTCCGGCTCTTCTTTTGTTGCAAGGCAGCCTGCTCGGCATCCACCATCTTTTGCAGGGTGGCCAATAGATCGCGTTGTACAAAGATCTCTCCTGCTTCGGGCGCTTCTCTTTTCTCTCCCGGGTGGGTGAGGAAAACCGCTTTACTATACGGCCATTCTTTAATGCGTGCTTTACCGCGTTCCATGCTGTTGGCCGTTTGCGCTTCTATAGGGTAGCCGGCTGCCAATTGCATGGCTGGCGCCAGCACTTCTTTCAGGCTCATCGTTCCGTATTCGGCCAGCATATAGCAAAGACCACCCGGTGTACCGGGCGTGGTAGCTGCCAGCGGACCATATTCGGGCGGGAAATCATAGCCCTTGCCTTTAAAAAAGGCGGCGGTGGCGCCGGTGGGCGCTATGCCCAGCGCATTCAGGCCAATCACTTTTTTTGTTTTGGGGTTATAGATCAGCGCCTGTGTTTCGCCACCCCAGCTCAATACATCCCACATCGTACAGGTGGCGGCCAGCATGGCGCAGGCAGCATCTACAGCATTGCCTCCGCGCTGGAAGATAATGCTGCCGGCGGTGGCAGCCAATGGCTTACCGGTAATGGCCATCCAGTGTTTGCCATGCAGTGGCGGCTTTTGGGTGGGCTGCGTAAAGGCCGCAGCAGAAGCGATAACAATAAGCAGGAAGATGCACAGGGACCTCATGTGAATAATTTTGGTCCTTAAAGATAAGCATTGCGGGCTGCAGTGTCATGGCAATCATTACTCATTCTTTGATAAGTCTCGTATTATTTCGCCGCATGAGAAACCTCGGCAACCTCGGCGCGACAAAATAGATCAATCCACACCGCAAAGGCAGAATTTAATATTCGTATAAGAAAATGCTTCCTATTAGCAAAGGATACTTGTGATTAAGTATTTTTTTCAAATCAAAAGCAGACCTAAAATCAATGCAAGTATCTTTCATTTGTTCAAAATGCCAAGCCTTAAAATCCCTATTTTGATTCAAAGTGGAATCCGACGAAGATTGATTAAAAATTTGAATGACGTTAAATGTATCTTTTGTACTCTTAATGAGATAATATGCCGCTAAATATTTTTTCTTTGAATTCCGATCGTTGGCCATTTTAAAATCTAATATGGCCACATTATCCAATGAAGGAATGTTTTTCTTAAGCATTCCCAACTCACAACTATTGAATTTAAAGTAATTCTTAGATTGTGCATTTGCTTTTTGCGTCAAAAAAAGCATACTAATTATAACAATTTTATTTATCATAATTTACCAAATTTGTGGGATGGTTACGGGATGAGGCTTATTGCCATCATTATTCAAAGAACCTTGTGAATATAGCTTAAATATTCTAAGTATTTGTTCCTTTGTCGCTCCTGTCGGATTGGTGTAATTATATGGCTTTATCATGGTTTGCGGCCAGTTCATAAAGTTTGAGGGGTGATACGGATACGGAATAACTAATCCTGTAGAATTGAATTTGTCGCTATGTGGATGATTCAATCCACCTGTATGTCCAATTTCATGAGCCATATATCCATAAGAAGTAATTGCCGCCCATCTAACATAACTTTTACGAACATATATCTCTTTCCCTGACACCGCAATTGCCCCAGCTTTCACGTTTGGGTTTTTTACCTCAAAGATCGGATCGTCATCATTACGGATTTCGATCAATGTAGCATCCTTTGACAAATCTTCTTTCTTTTCAATTGTAGTAATATCAGCAGAAGCACTAACTTCAATATCAGGACCATTTTTGTCCTTCTTAAATGAACCTTTAAAGAAGTTTTCAAATTGTTCCCTTGTTACATCGGCCAACTGCTGTGTGCTAATATACTTATTGCTGCTACTGTTTAAAATTTGTGCTTTATAATGAAAATGAATTCTCCAACTGCCATCTTCGTTTATATCAATGTCTATTGTCCAATCCATACCGTTTGGATCATTTAAAAGTACGGGATTATTTGCCGTGTAAGAATAAGGACTAATGCCTGTAAATTTTTCCCCCATTGGATCTAACACACGCCATATTCCCAATTGCCTGTCATACATCCTTGCCCCAAAATCCAGCCATTCCAACCCACTGCCATCGCTGAACTCCTGCCGCTGTTCTTCCTTGCCATTAAACTTATACTTATTATATAGCTTGCCGACGGCTTTTGAAGATATTCCCGCCATCGTCAACCCAAACGGATAATAATGGGTTTCTTCGATGAGGGGGCCAGTGTAATGCTGCACGCTCAGGTTATCAAAGAACACGTCCCGGTTCTGGGTTTCGTTGCTGACGTAAATATACAAAAAGCCATTCTTCGTGATGTTGACCGGTCCGCCGCTGGTCAATGGACGGATAAAGCCGGTATCCTGTATCGGGTCGGCACCACTGCCGGCAGGTACATATTGCAATTGCTCATCGAGCAATATCCAGTTTAGGTAGGCTTTGGGCTTGTTGGAAGGTGTGGTGTTCTCCTCGTTGCGGAAGCTGTTCAAAGCACCCAGCAGCGGGCTGGTACCACTATTGCTTAACGCAGAAAAAGCGCCCTTACTTTCCCCCGCCACACCTACGATGCCAGTGGCCAGAGAGGTTAGGATGTCCGCTATCGGGTTATTGGTGCCACTGCCGGCACCACTGCCACGATAAAAGCTTTTCACAGCAATATCCACTTTATCGCCGCTCATGACCTTTAGTATCAGGGCCGGACCTATTTTGTTGCCGCTGCCATTGACTTTGGCCACCAGCGTATCGGGGCTGATACCCGTAGATTCTGCCGGATAACCACCCGGTACACTGTTTTTAGAAACAGCCGTTTGTGGGATATTATAGAACAGTTGATCTTCCTTTGCGCGGTAAGCCGCTTCCATGGTAGCCATGTAGTGTGTCGTATCAGTTTGCTCCGTAAGCACCATCCGCACATTGCCAAGGTGGTCTTTGAGGAAGTAGTCATACTGGAACCGGTAAGCACTGTCACCATTCAGGAAACGCTGCTTTACATACCGCAACCTGCCTTCCTCATGGCCCAGGAACTGCAGGGTATCATTCTCATACACAAAGCCTGCCATGTACAAGGTCACCTTATCCGGTTTACCTGTTTCCTGCACCCGCTTGCGGTGCTTGACACCCGCCGCATCATAGGTATAACTGATGGTACCTTTCACGGCTCCACCAGTGGTACGCACGGTGATGGTCTGCGGCAGGTTCAGGTGATTGTAAACAATGTCTTCTGCAGCGGCGGTACCGATATCTTTATTTAAGTCCTTTTTCAGGTTACCATTGGGATCATAGGAGTAATCCACGGTATTGCTGTTCTTACTGCCCGCATTGGGGTGCAGGGAAGAGGTGCGGAAATCGCCCAGTTTGGTTTGCGGATCATTGGCATTGTCAATGACGTTCTGCAGGCGGTTGCTGTTGCCATTGTTCAGATAAGTATAGAACAGGTTGTCAATGGTAGCACTACCGCCCGGTTTCCAGCCTTTCTGGTCCATGCGCAGGATATTGCCATTGGCATCATAGCTGAGGTTACTGACACTGAAGTCAATACCGGCATTAAGGTTAAAGGTGGTGCCGGTAAATTGTTTGAAGTTTGCGCCAGTCAGCCGGTTCACGGCATCATAGGTAAAGTCATACCGCCTTACCCGGCTATCGCCCCCACTTTTCCAGAGCATGCCGGCAATATTGCCATTGAACTGGGTACCAGCATAAGGGTCGGACGCTCCGTTCACCGTAACCGCGTTTTTATCATAAGCGAGGTCAAAACCAAAATAGTTGGTGGTGCTGTTGGTGTCTTTGGCATAAGTACGGTTGGCGCCTAACATCCAACCTTGAATATTGTAATCGTAGGTAAGGCTGTCCAGCGAACTTCCGCCAGGTCCTGTAGTGGGCGCCAGTTTCTTCTTTTTCAGTTGCCCCAGTGCGTCATATTGATTGGTGGCAATGACCTGTTCAGGCTTGCTGAGGGTTTGACTGCCAATGGTGCTGCTCACTGATTTTTTAGTCGTGAGCAAACGGCCCAGGTCGTCATAATCCATTTTGGTGACCACGATATGCGTTTGTGGATTGGTACCCTGTACTTTCTCATGTTTGGTGACGATGGTGAGTGGCTGACCGCTGAAATTGTATTGTGTAGTAGTGATGTCACAACCCGCCGTATAGTTCCCTGCCTTGGTTTGGATCGCCCTTCCTTTTTCATCATAAAATAGCGTAGTGGTAAAAGCGGTAGCCCCATCCAGTGCTTTGAGGATGGTGCCGGTGACCAATCCGAGGGCATTATCATTAGCAGGTGTTACTGCCTGCGGATAGGGATAGGAAGTATTGGAAGCACTGGCAAAGTAACTACTGAAACTGTTGTCAAAAGTCCTGTAAACGGAAGACACTCCATTGGTCCAGGCATAGTCATCATAGTAGGTGACAGACAGGATATCGCTGTAGATGACTACCGGAAAACTTTGCGACAAGCTATACATGGGCAGGGAACTAGCGGGGGTATAGTTTTCATAGCGGCCCAGGTTTTGGGTATTGAGATAACCCTGCATGGCGCTTTGGCTGGTGTAGGTGGCATTGGTGTATTTACCACTATACACGGGCCGGTTGAGCGCATCGTATTTGGTGAAGAGCCATTGGTTGGTTACACGCAGGTTACCATCCTGGGTGAGTACCAGCCGGTCCCACTGGTCATAGACCATCCACACTTCTGCGGCGCCGGGTACTTTTTTACGGATCAGGCGACGGCGAGCATCGTATTCGTAGCGGAAGCAAAGCTCATTGAGAGCCTCCCCCCAGCCCCCTCCGGTGGAGGGGGAAGGCCATCCTGCTGTAAGCAGGAATTCTACGCCTTTGGGTTGGATCACCAGCCGCAGGTTATCCAGGTCATCATACACATAATAAGTACAGAGCCAGCCCACATGACCACTGCCAGAACCGTTATCAACGCTGGCAGTAAGTTGTACTTTTTTTAAGACTACTTGCCCTCCTTTATCTTTGAACTCAATCACCTGTTTACCGTGTTCATCCACCGTAATATTTTTAAAGAGCTCTCCGGTCAGATAGCGGCTGGTGGTGCTATAAGTGCCCCAGCTATTAGCCACATCGGTGACAGTCCAAATCCGCACACTATCCGTAACGGTATTGACAAAATATTTACTTTTTACAGAGTGGCGGTCATTCTCGTTGGCTTGTGCAGCAGAGCCTACCCAACTGCTGCCGGGTGCAAAGCTTTCCTGCACGCGGTTGAGCGGTGAGGCCTCGAAGGTAGTTTGTCCATAAGCCCAGTTGAGGCTGTTGGGACCAACGTTGGTTTCACCGGCCTGACTGGTGAGTTGGTTATTGTAAAACTGCACCTGTTGCTGGATGGGATTGAGTTTGAAAAGGCCATCGCTGATGGAGACATTGCTGCCGGTATTATTGGCGGCAAAGGGCAGGTATTTATATTTCTCTCTGCCAAACTCATCATAGACAACGGGGCTTACGAGATCAACCGGGCTGTTGCCGCTGGTGATAGAGCCTTGTTTAACCACCGTTTGCAAAGGACGGCCGAGCCCATCAAAGTAAGCGGTAGTTTGTTTGACGTCTTTGAGCGGACGGGTGATGAGGTTGGCAGCGCTGGTATCCGGTGCTGTGGAAGTCCAGGTGCGGATGAAATTAACTTTGATAGTACTGTTATAAGCAGCCGGGGGAGTTACAGGCGTTTGAGCCAGTCCCATGCCTTGAAGGAACAATAACCCTATTGCCAGGTACCGTCTTACTATTTGTTGACAGTTCGTTGTATACGTATTCATGCTTTAGCAGATAAGGGTTATTGGTTAATAGCTTGCTGGTATTTGTAATCGAATTGTTGGAGCACGTTTTTGTTCTCATCACGGATAAACTTTAAGCGACTAAAACCATCGTATTCATAATAAATAATTTTATTGCTGGCATCGCATTGGCTGGTCATGCCAATCAGCGGAGCATAGGTGTAGGTGGTCATTTTAGCATTGACGGGATAAAGCCTTAATTCCTGGATAAAACCAGCAGGGTCAAAAAGCAACATGACATTTCCAGAAATGCCGGTAAACCGGATCTCATGCAGGTGCCAGCTCCCTTTCGTTTGTAGAATTTTATTGGAAAGAATCGTTCCGGAACCTATAGCCAACTCGCAGTTCTTTTCCCAATAGGTAATTACATATTCTTTATTACTGCTTAAGTTAAGGTTCTCTGTTTCCATCACTCCAATCTGAGGTGTCATATCCATGCAAGGCCTATTCAGGGGGCATCAGGTTCTGATGTTAACGTTGCACCTATTGGAGAACTCCAGGGTGATTCAAAAGTTACTGAATAGGCTATTTCGCCTGAAGCAGCATTGATTACCTGGGCAGTTGGGTACTGTTTTAAATATTCCCAGGCAAAACTATTTGTTACGCCCTCCGGGTTCTTCAATTCCAATACTTTGTCACCGATAAACTTATTAAACCTGGTCAACTCTTTGAAAGAGTTATCCCTGAAAAACGCTTGCTGCTTATCCGAATGAATAAAATTGTCGCCACCTAACTTGTAATAACTCCTGGTTTTATGGGATAGTACACCATTCGTAATTTCCTCTTGTTCCAAAACAATACCCGTCATATTCCTCGTTTTCATGGTATCATAAATAAAATATTCATTGGAAGGAATAGAAGGGGAAGCAATATTTAAATAATCCTTTACATACTTGGATCTTTTTGTTTGAACAAGTCCCTTACTGGTAGTTCTCCATGTTTCAGTAACATACCTGTGACTATTGCTTTGGTACAGGAAGGTATCTTTTGTTTTGAGGTTTCCGGAAGGACTGTAGGTGATTGCTTCAGTTGAACTAAGCAATAGGTTGGCTGCCATCATGGGCGCCATTTCCTGGATGCCATCATACCTGGTAAAGCAATAAGGACCTGATGGGGCACCGGTATAGGTTGAACTGGCCCCTAAAGATATGACGGATGGGTTTTGAAGTGTATCCACTTCTTCTATCTGGTAGAGACTATAGATTTCGGAAAGCTTATCAGAGGAAGTACCTTTATAATTAACTTCTCTTGTCAAATAAGGGCTGTACTGGCCCTGTGCGTTAACATAGGCTTCATAATCGAACTGTTTTACTAACGTATCTGTACTGCCTATTTGTTTTTCTTTGACTGCCCCATAGTAGAAGTTTTTTGCAATTCGCTCATTTAAAGGATAGTCTGATTTAAAAGTATAGGTCATACAATTGTAGAGGGTCCTTGTTTCAAAGGGTATGGAAAAAGTATTAATGCCTCCTGTAAGGTTCGAGTACTCGTACCGTGTCCTGTCGGCAATACTGTCCTGTGAGGTATAGCGTGTGATCTGTTTAATTCTTATCCCCGGAGCATATCTTCCTCCTGATTCATTTAGTTCATAGTCAAACATAGCTTTCCCTCCAGTGGGATAACGAATGGTATGGAGCATTGCCAGCTTTATTCTGGTCAAATTGGGTGTTCTGTTGGCCGATTGATAAGTTTGGGTATATTGAGAATGGCTTGAAACGATCAGCCGGCTATTTACTGCTCCATTATAATATCCAAAGATATCCCTGGCGTAGGAGTTTAATGCTGGCACTGTACTACTTTCATCGTATTCAAACGACCAGGTTTTCTTGTCGGCTGTATCGGATACATTGACCTGGTGAACTTTGGTCAATTTCAGGAAAACGCTGCTGAAACTTCCATACTCAAAAGCAAACTTTTTGATCCGCTTACCCGAAGCAATATGCTTTACCACAACAGAATCCAACTGCTTTTTCCAATACTGCAGCGCATTATTGTCTGAATAACTGAAGTTTACTTCTGTATCATCGGTATAAATGCGGGCAATCAAACTGGTGGCGTAAGTGCCTCCATTGGTGGTAGTGGTAACCACCGGGCTGGGACAGCCACAAGCGGTGGGCGAAGCAAAAGGTACTCCTTTCGTATAGGTTTCTGAAATGCCGTGCTGAACATAGGGTAAATTATACCTGACGTACTCAAAATTCATTTGCTTTCCCACCGGCGTTACAATTCTTTTTAACATCCAACTTGTGGTGGATATATGGCCATCATTAAAAAGAGGGTCATTATTACCAGGTACGGAAGCATGGCTGGCATCACTGGTCTCATAATAATTGTTCCCACTTCCTCCAAAGTAATATTTATAACCTGATTCATCAGTAACCACAAATTCATTAAATCCTTCAATTTTTAAATGGTAAGGAGCGTTTTCAGCATACCATCTCCCCTTCTTATACAGTAAATTGGCGCTGCCTTTGAAATAGTTCAGGGAGTAATAATCCTGGTTTACGTCAATCCGGTTATTCATAAAATTCTTAAGCGTAATCTGTTCCGGAGAGCCTTCTTCGGTACCGTCATTACGCATAAGGTTAATGTAATAGGACAAAGAATCATAATGATCAAAAAACCAATCCGAATCATCCATGCCATTAATATCACGGGAAATCATGCCGCCTGCATCTAAAGCCCATTTAAAGCCTACCACGCTGGGCATTTCGCCAAACTTAAATCCGGAAGCATGGTATTTGACCCTGATAGGTAGGGTAATGGTATTGTCTAACTCCACATTATAAATAGGCACATTGATATCTGGAATACCCGTAGCATAATTAACTCCCAGTCTCGAAAAGGCATCCAGGGAAGCTGCGTTGGGAGACTTCACCGTAATGCGCCGGGAGTCAAAACCAAACATTTCAGCATTTTGGGAGAAAATAGGAGAAAAGCAAAGGAGGCAAGCACCCAGGAGAAGCAAGGATTTGGATCTCATAAACAGAGAACATTTAGTTTGGGCAACAAAGAAAACGGGTATTTGAGATCTAACAATACCACGAAGTGGTAATAGATAAGATTTACAAACCCCCTACTTCACTAAATGCTGATCAAATCCTAACGCTACCAGCCGTTCATAGGCCCCCCAGATGGTGTCGGGAATTTCCTGGTAGATCTGGAAACCTTTTTCGGGATAGAGGCGGATGCGTTGAAGATCGCCTACCATAATATGGATCACCCTTTCGAGGGGAATATCGGCCGTGGGGTAATCGGTGAAGGAGATCTGCGGGGAGGTGACCAGCAGCTTTTTATGGGGCCAGTGCCGTTTAAACGTAGCATAGCTCCTGCGCTCCATATAAGGCTTTTGCACCACGAGGAATGATTGGGGATCCAGGTCCTTCGCGCGTAACAGCTCACCGGTAAAAGCGATATTCTCGCCTGTATTTGTAGACCTGTTTTCTATAAGGATCGCACTGGCAGGAACGCCCATCTTAATAGCAATAGCGGCAAACTGGTCGGCCTCTGTTTCTGTCCAGATGCCTTTGGTCACATTGCCCAGACCGCCGGAGAAGATCAGTAAGGGGGCCCAGCCCTGGAGGTACAATTCGGCGCCCCTGTTGGCCACCCGCAGATCATGACTGCCCAGCACAAAAATGCAATCTGATCGTTCAGGTACATGCTGCATATGGTGGTAATCCCAAAGCTGCTGTGCCAGTTCCATTACTTCGGTCGTGATCATACGGAGGGCTGGTAGTATTTAGGTGGTGAGGTACTTATATACGTTTTTCTTATAGGCCTCCAGGTCTTCCGGGGTGGAGAATTCTTCAAACCTGTCTGTTTGCCCGCTCCGCTGCTGCCGCACCAGTGCCACAATGCCCCCGCCTACGATCGTTCTTTTGGCGCGCTGGAAAATAGTGTCCAGGCTATTGGTATCATTGATCGTTTGCAATTCCTCGATCTGGCCCACATTAATAATATAATCTTCCATAACACACCCATTTGTTATTTATTCTCCACAGCTATTCATTCCCCTTCAGGGGCAGGGGGCTTACGCCCTGACCCTGGTAGCCGCTTTCACTCTTTTAACCACCTTGCCGTTGGTTTTCTTTTTGAGGGTCGTCTTCTTAGCTTTGCCGGCTTTTGTGTTGGCCTTTTTCAGGCGCGCTTTTTCAGCCGCTTCATCAAGCTTCCGGTTATGCCTGATAACGCTCCAGTATTCGGGGCCATAGCTCACCAGTATCTCTCCTTGGGCAGGAATATCTTTCACTGCTTCAATAAATACCCGGTTGCCTTCGGTAATATAATGGCTGTTATTGCCAATGCCCTTCACCCGGCCAATACCGCGGGCGTCATTGGCATAGCGTGCCAGGGCTGTTTTATCGTGTTGCGCATCCAATACAAAATGGCGGCTTACATAGTAGATATAACCATTATTGCCTTCATCATGGTTCACGTCTTTCCAGGTAGTAGCCTTGCCTTTGTATTCAACGATGCGGGTACCTTTCGGGATTGGTTTTCGGGTAAACAGACCTTTGCCGGCGCCAGGTATGCTGGATGTTTTTACCACCAGTTGCTTTTCAAGTAATGCCATTCAATAATCGCTTATATGTTATCTTTAATAAGGCGGCGAAGATAAATATTATTAGCTGTTAATTTTACTTTACTGCTTCCTTCACAACCTTTTAAGACCATTCGCATAATTTTAAGGCCAGCTCATGCCAGTTTTACCAACCACAGAAAATGGATCCATAGGCGGGCGATTGCAAAGCAGTTGCATACAAAAATTTGGTTCACATATTATTTTATATTAACTTTAGTAGCTATTGATTTTCACCATCGCGTAACAACTTTTTTGAAGTCACTACCCACTGATTACGCATAGCCGGCACCCCCACACTTATCCCCAAGCCTCATCTTTTTCCCTCACCATCCAATGTGTATAAACCCTGTTCCTGGTCCGGTACCGAACAAACAATCGTTTGCATAAGCGAAATCATTTATTTACTAAATGATTATACACCAGTTAGGACAATTAGTAACCTTTTTAGTTACATTTGTTTTAGAGGCATTCCATTCTATTGTTAACCAATAGATATTTCCCACCATTTTACCTTATCACCGCTTTCGATTGTAACATCAACAAAACGATTTCTGCTGCTTAATTTCTAATATCCCCGGATGTTTACCATCTATAGGACAGGCATTGTTGTATCTATCCCCTAATCAATATGAAACGAAAGATTGTAATTGAGATCCTCTCTTCTTTGTTGATCCTCCTTTTTGTGTACACCAGCGTAAGCAAATGGCTTGCATTCAAAAAATTTATTGGCGAGATGAACAACCAGCCTTTTCCCAACTGGATGACGCCCATACTGGTTTGGACACTTCCCGCCGCCGAGGTCCTTATTGCCGGATTACTCATGTTCGACAGAACACAACTCATAGGTTTTCGGGCGTCACTGATATTTATGTTACTGTTCACAGTATATACACTGCTGGTATTGCTGAATGTATTTGGCAGAACACCTTGTTCCTGTGGAGGCGTAATAGAACATCTTTCCTGGGGGCAACATTTATTCTTCAACCTGTTTTTCGTGGGGGTGGCGCTCACAGGTATATGGCTTAAAAGAAAAGAATTGACGCCGAAAATTTCATAACTGCTGCTATGGAATATTTTCAGGCGATGCCGAAAACCTGTATAAAAGAGTAGGCAATTTATTACTTAAAAACCCAATTATGAAGAAGATGAAGTTTTTCGTTTACCTCGCTGCCATTGTAGCAGTGACCAGCGCTTTTGCTACGAAGCAGGATAATCCCTGTTTTTTGGCTCCCCAATATTACTGGGATGGTGCTTCCTACCAGCCGGCAGGCGTATACGGGGAAGATTTTGATTGCGATTATGACCCGGCCGTTACCTGCACCTATTGGCGTCCTAATCCCGGTACACAGCCCAATAGCTATGCAGGCTGCAGACTGGGCCATTTTATTGAGTTAGGCGCTCGTGCCAATAAAGCAACAGCGAAATAAGCTGTGAAATCTGTAATGCTGCTGGAAACCTGTTGCCATGATCAACCGTAGTTTAGGCTCTTATAACCCTATTTTTCATTAAAACGGTTTAGCAACTAACGAGGTGTAAATCAATGTGTAACAGATGAAACGAACAGTTGTTACTGAAATTGTTGATACGTAATTTGTTCCCTTATCAAAAAAAAGTTCTAAATTCATGTTTTCATAGGATAAGGTTTAATGGTTAATGGTATTTGATTAGTGCGGTCCCGCTTCGGCGGGACCTTTTTTATTGGGGGTATCTGTAATATATTGTCACCCTGTCCAAAGGACTCCTTCGGAGAGCTTGTCGAAGGGCTTCTGTTCATCCACACAAATATATTTTACCGGGGATTTTGTGCCATATTGCTCATCCTCGTCACATCGGGCGGCAACAACAAGGTATAGCGCAGGTCGCGGGGAGGCAACTGGTGCGTATCACCATTCAGCTTGCGTAGTAACACAATGGAAGAATCTGTTTTATTATAGCGCCGGAGGTCTGTCCACCGCAAACCGCGAAAGGGCAGTTCTTTTCTTCTTTCTGTTAAAATGATCCGTAAAGCTTCTTTATCATCAGCAGCAGTAAACGGAACAAAAGTGCTGGTCCGCCACCGGTTTACCAACAATGTATTCAGATCATCCAGGGCGGCGGCCCGGTTACCGGTACGTGCTGCACATTCTGCCCGGATCAGGTACACTTCATCCGTGGCCAGGCCGGTAAACAGCGGAGTGCCTCCGGTATAGCTGCCTTTGGGATTGATGGCGCCCGTTATGCGATGGGGACCGAAAAAAATAGAATCGCGCAGATCATTTGGGGCATAAGACCGGTAAAGGTTGGAATCCACAATGCAGTTGGCCACAGAAACTCCCCGCAATACATTGGTAGTAATAAACCGGCTTTGGTAAATCGTCTCGCCATTGAGTTTGTCAAAAGGAGAATTGAGCATCGCATTGACAGTGTTGTAATCAATCAATGTATGGTAAAGCTGCAAACAACTATCGGCATACAGTTTTGCCTCTGCATAATGATCCATGCTCAGGTATACCCTGGCCAGCAGGGCAAAAGCGGCCGGCCGCGACGAACGGTTGCGGTAAACAGGAGGAACTTCTGCCGGCAACAGGGCGGCAGCTTCTTTTAAATCATTTACTATCTTCTCATAGGTTTCGGGTACGGTAGCGCGTACAGAAGGCTCATCCACACCGGCGCTGAGCCGTAAAGGAATGCCCCATTTTTCTTTGGTGGGTGTGCTGCTATAGACCGGGGCAAATATTTGCGCTACGTTATAAAATGCATAAGCCCGTGCAAAGAGGGCGGCGCCCTTAATGGCTTTCCACCAGCTTTCATTGCCGGTATTGCGCTCAATTTTATCAAGGCCCTCCAGGATTACATTGGCATAAAATACCTGCCGGTAGGGCGAATTCCAATCCGCTATATCGCCTGTTAACCCCTCAAAGGTTTGGGATTTCCATACATAGGCATTCTTTTCTTTGGGATTGAGGCCTTGCCAAAAGGTGTTGGGGAGATAAAAATTATCAGCCGATAGTTCACCTAATACCGGCGTTTCATTCATCACGGGGTCATTGTCCAGCAATGCCTGGAACTCCTCCAGCGTGGAAGGAATAAAAAGATCGGTATCCGGTTTTGCTTCCAGGAATTCTTTCTTATTGCAGCCTGGTATGACTGCCAGGAGAAAGATCAGGTAGAATAGGACTGTGATCTTCATAAGCTGATTATTTGAAATCTATTTTTATGCCGGCGGCAATCGTACGCGGCGCCGGATAGCCTGATATATAATCCGGATCAATATGCTGTTTATTGGCTCTCCATACAATACCGATATTATCGGCATATACATATACCTGTACTGCCCCGAAGGGAAGCCTGGTGAGCCGGCGGCTGTTCAGATCATAACTGATACGGATATCCTGCAGGCGGAGATGGTCGCCTTTTTCCACCAGCACGCTGGAATACTTGTAAAAAACATCCCTTGGGTCATTGTTGGGATATTGCATGGAGGGAACATGGGTAGTAGTTTCATCGCCTGCTTTCTGCCAGCGTTTGCTGAAATCAGTATGGCCTTTGCCGCCATTGAATAGTTCATCATAGTTGATGGAAGACCTCCTGAAATAATAACCGGCTTTCCAGATCATATTGGCCGAAAGCTGCCATTGTTTCCAGCTAAAGGTATTGCGCAGGCTGCCAAAGAAAACAGGATTGGCCGGGCCATTGTATTGCAGGTTGTTGAAGTCAGTGGAGTTAAGAATGGCACTGTAATCTTTGCTCTTAGCATTGTTCAGTAACCCTTGCGGGTCGCCGTTCTCATCAAGACCCATCCAGCGCAGACTGTACACAGAATGTACAGGCCTTTCTGCAAGCGGATTGAAAAAGTCGGGATTGTAATAAAAATTGATAGAGTTTTGCTGCACTTTGTATTCCGTTATCTCATCCCTGGTATGGCTGAAGAGGATAGTGCTCATCCAACTGAATTGCTTGGTATTGATATTTTGTGTATGGAGGGTAATATCAAAGCCGCTGCCTTTCATATTGGCTGTATTGCCCCGGAAAGCAGGATTGCCGGTGGTGGGGTCCAGCGGACTATTGCCGATCAGGTCTTTGGCGCGGCGGAGGTAATATTCAATGCTGCCGGTAATGCCCTTGTTAAGCGTGGCAAAATCTACCCCGATATTCATCATATACACTTTTTCCCAGCGCAGGGCCGGGTTGGGCGGGTTAATGATGCTGCCGGCTACAGCCCCATAGTTATTAATGCCACCAATGAAAGCGGTGGTGAAGGCTGATACAGTACGGTCCACATTGCCATTATGGCCATTGGTAAGGCGTAACCGCAGGTAAGGCAGCCAGTTTGATGCCTGGTAAAAATCTTCTTTGCTCAGTTCCCAACTCATGCCTACCGACCAAAGTGGTACGCCTTTCTGGTTGGCTTTCACGCCAAAGATGTTCGATTCATCCTTGCGGGCGCTGGCTGATACTGTATACCGCTGTTTGAACGTGTAGGCGGCATTCAAAAAATAAGAAATATAGCGATCGGTGGTAGTGCGGTTTTTCTTAATGAAAGGGATCATTTGCAGTTTCGAAGGGGCTTGGTAAAGCGGGAACTCGGTCACATAATCAACAGGCATGCTCGTTTGCCGGTCGGGATTATAGCCGTACTGGCGGTTATAAGATTCTTGGTTGGTGAAGCTTCTCAGTTCGGCGCCTGCAAAGGCGCTAATGGTATGTAGCTGATTCCAGGTACGGTTGTAATCAACTTGTCCGCGGATATTGTGTGCCTGGTAATTGAGGTCGACTTCATCCAGTATATCCCCATAAGGCACCGGCGTGATAATGGTAGTGCTATCGATCTGGGTAAACTGGTTGATCAGGTCCCGGGTAAAATAGCTTTCTTCCACGTGCAGGTTACGGTGTTCCGAAAAACCCTTGTTGTATTGATACAGCACTTTTGCCGATAAGCCTTTCAGAAACTGGTATTTCAATCCCACATTAATACGGTAATCGGTGACCTGCGTTTTATTATTAGCTAACCGCAGCTCATCAAGAGGCCGGTAATTCCAGTCCAGCAACCGGCCGCCGCCGGCAGTATCTATATAGGGCTGCCTCATTTTGTAATGAATGGTCAGCGCCTGGCCGCTGGCATCCACCAGGTCGGCATAGGGATAGAAGAATGGTAAACTGCTTACTGCACCCTGCCATAATTGGGTCGCAGAAAAAATAATACCGGTGTTTAATTCCAGCTTCCGGTTCAGCCAGGCATAGGTATTATTGGCATTGAGGGTAATGCGTTCGTATTGGTTGCCGCGCTGGCTGTTCAGGTTCTTATCATAGCCGGTGGAAAAATAATACTGGTTATGAGGACCACCGCCACTGGCGCTGATGGCGTATTGCTGGTTGATGCTGTGGCGATAAAAATATTGCTCCAGGTCGTTGCGTACGTCCTGCTGCCGTAAAGCATCCAGCATGTCTTTGGCGGCTTCGGGTGATAACTCGCCCTCCCGTTTTTTGATCAGGATCTCTACAGCAGGCGACAAGGCGAGACGCAGGGGATTTGTTTCCCGTTCATTGTAATGGTCCTGCCCAAATAAGAGCTCTTCCACATCAATATAGTCACCGGAACCCAACACGGGTTGATAATACAGGTCAGGCTTGGCGCCCACTGTCACATTGGTGTTGAACGATAATTTGATGGGCTGGTTGTATTTACCGGTTTTGGTCGTGATCACGATCACGCCATTGGCCGCATAAGCGCCCCAGATGGAAGCGGCGGCGGCATCCTTCAGCACTGTTACACTTTCTATATCATTGGGGTTAATATTGTTCACATCGCCGGTATAGGGGAAATTGTCCAGGATGATCAATGGTTCGGGATTGGCGAAAATAGTGCTCCTGCCCCGGATGCTGATGGAGGATTGATTGGAGTTGCCGCCGGTTTGTACATTCTTGTTAAACAGCAGACCACTGGTCACGCCGTCCAGCCGGTCAAGAATATTGGTAGATACCCGGCGGTTCAATAATTCGGGGCTTATTTTTACATAAGCGCCGGTGAGCTTTTCCACCGTGTTTTTCTGGTATCCATTGGAAACGATGACTTCTATTAATTCACTGGCTTCAGGTTTCAGGATAATCTGTACCTCCTGTTTGCCCTGCAGTTTGATGACCTCAGTCTCAAAGCTGATATTGGTCACAACAAGACTATCCTGCCGGAGAATATTGTTCAGCAGGAAATAACCCTTTTCATCACTGATGGTTTGACGGGCGCTGGCGGCAGCCACTACAGTGGCGCCGGCTATAGGATCGCCGGCAGGTGTAACGACCCTTCCGGTAACAGTAGTCCTGTCTGCCGGCAGCGACAGGCCGGATGTAGTTTGTTGCTTTGGTTTCACCAGGATGTTTACCTGGAGTATTTCATAATCAAGAGGCTGGTCTTTAAAGATCTCTTTGAGTGCATCAAGGTAGGGGGCATTCGTTACATCGATGATTACTTTTTTGGTGTTTCGTAGCAGCGATTTATCGTAGATAAAGATGAGTTTTGTTTGTCGCTCGAAATCTTTGAAAACAGTTTCGAGGGAGGCTTGCTTATAGGAAAGCGTTACCCGCTGAGCAAGTCCGTGGACGCTCAATAGCAAGCAAGTGATGGTGAATAGTAAGATAGTGGTTCTTTTCACGCCAGCCCTGTTGTTTTGGTTACTCTGTCCCCCCGCTAAAGGAAACCTTTCAACCCCTGTGGCGCTAACAGGTTATAGGCCTTTCAACAGGGATATAAAGAAAATCAAAAACTGCGAACCATGAGCAAATATAACTCATGGTTCGCAGTAGTAAGAAGATTGCTGCATGTTTCTGTGCATGCAGCACAGGATGGCTTAATGATTAATGGGAAACTTCTTTATGGAGTCAATCAACTGATTGATTTGTATCATATTGTAACTACTATTTTTCTCTCTTTCCGCTTTAATTCGAGCTTTATACCCTGCGATTGCAGGGCCTCCAGCGCAACATCTATTGAATAAGATCTTGGAATTTTACCAGCTAATGACATTGCGGGTAATGTTCCTCTGTATTCAATACCCAGATTATACCACCGGGCAATGTTCTCCAACACTACTTTTAAGTCCGATTCCAAACTGATGAATCCATTCCGCCAGGGTACTGCCGTAGCAATATCAACCTTTGTTACCTGCCGGATCTTTCCATCTGTATGCACAGCGGCCTCCTGGCCAGGTTTTAATACCTGCTTTGCTTCTTTGGTGGTGAGCTTTACAGCACCTTCCAGGAGTGTAGTCCTGATCAGGGCGTCATCGGTATAGGCATTCACATTGAAGGTAGTGCCCAGTACTTCCACCGTACCGCCATCTTCTTTTTGCGGTCCTTGTATCTCCACCCGGAAAGGTTTATTCTTATTGGGTGTGATCTTAAAAAAAGCCTCACCGGTAAGCAAAACTTTCCTTTCGCTACCGGCGAAGGCTATAGGAAAACGCAATGATGAAGCCGCATTGAGCCAGGCTATACTTCCGTCGGGAAGTACCACCTCGTACTGTCCACCCCGGGGGGTAGTTACAGTATTGTAAAGAACTGTTGATCCAACAGCTATTGGATCCCGACCGTTGGCTTCATTTCCACTATATATTAACCGTCCATTGGTCCTTGATATACTGATCTTGTGCTGCTGTATCTTTTGCTCATCACCGGTATTGTCCAGTGCTACCGTTTGCCCATCCATCAGGGTTAAGGTCGCTTTTGAACTGCCGGGCAGGATATCATCTTTTATCTCAGCATTGCCATTGGTATGCTGTTGCTCTGCTACTACAGGTTGTTGTTGGGTAGCAGATTGGAAGTAAAACCAACCCGCTACTGACAAACCTATTACCGCTGCGGCGGCCGCATATTTCCACCACATCCTTTTGGCGGGCTGAAGCTGAATTATCCGGGCGGCCGGATCTATCTGCTGCATTGTTTTCTGCCAGATAGCGTCACTATCCACCTCGGAGAAGACTTTCAGCTTCTCTGCCAACACCTTCGGGTTCATCAGTTCAGCTAACAAAGAGCGGTTTTCAGGTGATTCAGCCAACCAGGTATCCAGCTCTGCCTGCTCCTCACGGCTCAACGTCCCTTCCCGATACTTACTAATCAGGTTTGATATGATTTCAATTTTGTCCTGCTTTTCCATAAGTAATAAGGTGATAATTGAGTGTTTGAGCCTTAACAGGTCTGATACAATATATAAACAACCAGTACAGGCTTTTTGACAAAAAGATTTTTATGTTTTTTTAAGATCTGTTGTTTTTGGGGGCGACGGGCAGGGGGGAGTCATCCCTATTATATTGATAATGACCTGCCCCGTACAGGCAACCTGCCATGATCAGGAAAACCAGGATCTTGCCACGCAGCAACTGAAGGGCCCTTGCTTTCTGGTTCAATACATTCCGGGTCGAGATGCCCAGTTTGGCAGCCGCTTCTTCGGTAGTGGCGCCTTCAAAATACAACTGCTTGAACACCGCCCTGCACATCCTGGGCAGGTCTTCTATATACGGATACAATTTCTTCAGCAATTCAGCCTCGATCATTTTACGGGAAAAATCGTCTTCCGCAGCGGCCTGCAGGTAGGATAATTCATTATTGGAAGCCAGCCTGCGCTGCTTTTGCTTCAGCAGGTTGAAGCAGGCATTGCGGGTGGCAGTATAGAGAAATCCCTTTATATGTTCTTCGTTGTTAAACTGGGCGCGGCCATGCCATAACTTGGTGAAAGTATCTGCCACCACATCCTCCGCCTCTGCAGGATCAAGTCCCAGTTGCACCGCCACATAACACAATAGCCGGTGCTGTTCTTTGAACACCTGTTCAAAAGCACCTGCTTTACCCTCCCGGAAGGCAGCTATCCAATCGGCTTTATCCTGGAACTTCGGGGTCATTGCGGTGCGGGATGGTCGTTTTATTTGATTAGGTAAAATAAAAAAAATAGCCCAACGTCTGCCATATAGCAGCGCAGCAAAAAGATAAGGCTTAACCTGTTCAGGGAAGAAATGATCACAAAAATCAAACCCCGGCAAACAGTTTATCTGATAAGGGGGAGAGTGCTATGGACTGGTTGGTTGCCGGATTGCAAAGTACCTGTATATGCCTTATTTATACCGGTTCGATGCAGGTGCAAGTTTACAAAATTAAATAGTACAACCAGCGCATAGTACAAATCATCCTGCGCCAAAATGTTGCCATTTATCGCCACCAGGGCGGGTGAGCAGTAAGAATGTTCAAAAATTTGATGTAGATCAAATCGCCGGAACACCTCCTGAAACCACAAGGCTTCAGGGGTAACACGCAGGTGTTTCCACTGAAGCCTTTTTTTAAAACAGGTGAGAATTGTCTGGCCGGCCGTAGCAATCATGGCTACTTTCCCTGGGATAATTACTTTTTGAAGGCGCGTGCCATGGCTAGCGTATCATAGCAATCGCGGAAGTGAACGAGCTGGCCATCATCATTAAACTCAGAGGTCATGGCCCAGATAGAGGAAAAGAGCTTACCAGTCTCTTTTACCCTGCCTTTGCAATAACCGGTTGATACAACGAGGTGCTCATTTTCAAGAATGTGTTCCGGCACAAACTCTGTGTACTCCACCTCGTCATCCATCTGTTTGAAAAATGCTTTCACATCATTCGGTCCGTGGTAAATACCGGCATGGGGAATGTCCGGTTCGCCCATTACCTCCCAGATCACATCTTTGTGCAAACAGGAGATGATATAGGGAATATCACCGCGGCTGAAAGCATCATACATTTTGTTGACTGTTTTGCCATAACGCACTAAGGTTTCCATAAAAACAATTTTGGTGGTGAAAAAATGTTTGGAAATACATCATAGCTGGATAAGGCGATAAGGCGGGTAGGTTGGGGACCAGGGATGCGGAGGAGGGACAGGATGACTGATAAAAATGCAGGATATAAAAGGTACGAACTTTAAGACCCCAAAAGTGCAAAGAGGGTCATCTTTATTATTGATTATTGAGCAGCGTCATCAATTTTGGAAAAGCAACACTTTTAAATTTTAATATCCGCTGGTTGTAACATTTTCCCTCAGGCTAATGTCTATTCATTTTCCCTGGGCTTGCCCGGTCTCAAGCGGACAGTGGTTGTACCGAAAGCGAACACCGGGAACCTAAAAATTAGATGTAAGTAGCTGATTATGAAAAATGTATGACACTGGCATCTTTATGGTTGCTATACAGTGATTTTTTATTCTTAACGATTCATAGCCATGAAAGAACAGGACCATATCTGGACGCTTATGGCCCGCAAGCTGGCCGGCGAAGCTACCCCCGAAGAGCTCAAAGAATTGGAAGAGCTCCTGCAAAAATACCCGGATATTACCTATCCGGCAGAATTGCTGTTGAACTTCTGGGAGCAGGGACCACCCAGTGATAAAGGAGAAGCGGAGGCCGCCTATGAACGCTTACGGCGCCGCCTGGCCAAACTGAAACCCGATGCGTTTCCTTCTCCCATAGCCCGCCGCGTTACCTGGAAAAAACGGCCCCGGAGAAGTGTTCACCTGTACAATGCCCTGGCCAACAGCGGCAGCATGCTGAACAATTATTTTAAAACCTCCTGCCGCACTTTATCACGCAATAAGACTTTCTCTTCTATCAATATTGCAGGGCTTGCTGTAGGGATGGCCGGCGCTATCCTGCTCCTGTTAGGGATCGTGAATATGTATAGCTACGATCAGTTCCATACTAAAAAAGACCGCATTTACCAGGTATACAGCCAGGAAGAAAATGGGGGAGAGATAGCTACCTGGAATGGGACCCCGCATCCGGCAGGGCCGGCACTGAAAGCCGGCTGGCCGCAGGTGGAAGAGGCCGTGCGGGTAAACTGGGTGGCCGCTTTTGTACTGAAGAACGGTGATAAGCAATTGCAAACACAAGGTTACCTCACCGATCCGGCCTTTTTGACTCTATTCGATTTTCCCTTGCTCAAAGGCAATCCCCAAACTGCCCTGAATGGCCCGCACTCCATTGTGCTTACAGAAAAAGCGGCCGGTCAGCTTTTTGGTGATGAGGAAGCGCTGGGTAAGGTGATCAGGATTGACAGCAATATCAATTTTACGGTGACCGGTATCTTGAAAAACATTCCCCACAATTCCCGCTTCGAATTTGATTACCTGGTACCCTGGAACTATATGAAGGAAGTAGGGTGGGAAGATGCCAACTGGGGCAACAGTTCTATAGCCACTTATGTGTTGCTGAAGCCAGGCGTAACCGAACAAAAGGCCAATATGCTCATTGGCAATCTTCTTAAAAACAATGCGCCGGAGGTAGCTACTGAAATATTCCTGCACCCTATGCGTAAGTGGCTATTATGGAGCCGCTTTGAAAATGGGAAGATAGCAGGCGGCGCCATAGAGATAGTACGTTTACTGGGTATTATCGCCGCTTTTATATTGCTCATTGCCTGCATCAACTATATGAACATGAGCACTGCCCGCAGTGAAAAGCGGGCCAAAGAAGTGGGCATCCGCAAAGTGGCCGGTGCAGGAAGGGGCTCTCTCATTACGCAGTTCATCAGCGAATCGGTGATCATTGCGGGCGTGGCCGGTGTGCTGGCATTGCTCATTGCACAGTCGGCTCTCGGCTGGTTCAATAAGCTGACCTACCAGGAACTTTCCATTCCTTATACCGATCCACGTTTCTGGATCGCTGCGATAGGCTTTATATTGGTCACCGGTATACTGGCTGGCAGTTACCCCGCGTTTTACTTATCGGCCTTCAGGCCGGTGAAAGTGCTGAAAGGGACTTTTAAAGCAGTACATGCACTGGTTACACCCCGTAAGGTACTGGTGGTTGTACAGTTTACCTTTGCCATCATCTTCATCATTTGCACGCTCATCATTTACCGGCAGATACTGCATGTGCAGCAAAGGGACATGGGGATTAATATGGACAACCTGGCCTTTGTATACATGAAAGGAGACCTGAAAAAGAATTACCCCCTTATTAAAAATGAATTGCTGAACAGGGGAATAGCCACAGCAGTCACCCGCACCAATTGCCCCATCACAGATGTATGGAGCAGTACAGACAGCTATAGCTGGCCCGGTAAAGGAACTGGTGAAAAAATAGGCTTTGTACAATTCCTGAGCGATGATGACTTTACGCAAACCATGGGATTGAAAGTAGTGGCAGGCCGCGATATTAATACCACCCTGTACCCGACAGATTCCACGGCCATGCTGCTCACCGAGTCGGCTGTAAAGCGGATGAAACTGAAACAACCCCTGGGGCAGACTATCAAAGGCGATTACAGGGACTGGCATGTGGTGGGCGTGGTCAGTGATTTCATTCCCGGCTCGCCTTTCCAGCCGGTGAGGCCGATTGTATTGCAGGGACCCGATAAAGATTGGTTTGGCGCCATTACCTTCCGGTTAAAAAATACCAGCAAAAGTGAACTGGAAAAAGTAGCGCAGGTATTCAAAAAATACAATCCCGATTATCCCTTTGAATACCACCTGGCTGCCGAATCCCACCTGGCTAAATTCCGTGGCCAGGAAGATATTGGTCAGCTCGCGGCTGTTTTTGCCGGGTTGGCTGTTTTTATTTCCTGCCTGGGCCTGTTTGCGCTGGCGGCCTACATGGCCGAAAGCCGGGTGAAAGAGATCGGTGTGCGCAAAGTATTGGGCGCTTCTGTATCTGCGCTGGTGGCCCTGTTGTCTACCGGCTTCTTAAAACTGGTATTGATCGCCTTCCTGGTGGCTTCGCCATTAGCCTGGTGGCTCATGCATAGCTGGTTGCAGCATTTTGCTTACCGTATTGATATTGGCTGGTGGGTATTTGGTCTTACCGGACTGGCATCCCTGGTCATAGCGATCTTAACGGTTAGTTACCAGGCTTTAAAAGCCGCACTGGCCAGCCCGATCAAGGCCATCCGGAATGAATAATTCCCATGGCATCGTTATTGCATAAAAATGGCATTAAAATGCCTGCCTGATGCGTCGGGTAGTCTATCTTTGACTACTTCGTTTAACAATATAAGGTTGGCCTGCTCTCCACCTTATATAACTACTACCTGATGAATCGTGGCAAAACCTGCTTTCTGATTGATGACGATGCAGACGACCAGGAGATATTCACCCTGGTGCTGAAAAGTGTCAATCCGGCTATTACCTGTATCACCGCCAATGATGGTTTTGAAGCTGTTACCAGACTGATGGAGGAAAAAACGTTTAATCCTGATTATATTTTCCTTGACCTGAATATGCCGCGTATGGATGGGAAGGAATGCCTGCGGGAGATTAAAAAGATCGACCGGTTGAAAGGCATCCCCGTCATTATTTACTCTACTTCTTCAGAGCAAAAAGACATCCTGGAAACCCGCGCCCTGGGGGCCAGTGATTACCTCGAAAAGCAATCCAGTGTAATGGAGCTCAGGAACAGGCTGGCATGTTTTTTTAAATGATCCTGGTAGGAACAGGCGCTCCTGTAGGTAATTGCTGAAGTTATGATTATGACCAATGACTTTAATAGGGAGGTAATGAATATGCTGAATGGTATTGCCGACCGCAGGCTGGTGGAAGAAAGAATGGCGCACCTCGCTGCTATTGTAGATTCTTCTGATGATGCCATTATCAGTAAAACACTGGAAGGTATCATTACCAGTTGGAATGATGCCGCGGAAAGGATCTTTGGTTATACCGCCGCTGAAGCCATTGGCCAATCCATCACCCTGCTTATTCCCCCCAACCGGTTGCAGGAAGAGCCCCTGATCGTGGAACGGATCAGGAAAGGGGAACGTGTTGACCATTTTGAAACCAAGCGGGTCACGAAAGACAGGCGACTCCTGGATATATCATTAACCATTTCTCCCATCAAAGACAGCAGTGGCCGGGTGATCGGCGCTTCCAAGATAGCCCGTGATATTACGGTACAAAAGGAAGCGGAGCGGTTGTTGCGGGACACAGAAGAACGGTTCAGGGAAAAGCTGGAAAGAACGGTGGAAGAGCGGACCCGGGAGCTGGTACTGATCAACGAAGAGCTGGAAAGATCGAACCACGAACTGGAGCAATATGCCTACATTGCCAGCCATGACCTGCAGGAACCCCTGCGGAAGATCCAAAACTTTGCAGAACTGCTGAAGATGCATATCCAGGATGCGGAAGCGGTGGAGGCTTACTATAGCAAGATCAATGATACGGCCAGGCGGATGTCGGCTCTTATCAAGGATGTATTGAATTATTCCCGGCTATCCAAATCAGGCATGGCTTTTGGGCCGGTTGACCTCAACGGGGTGTGGCAGGATGTGATCAGTGATTTTGAATTATTGATCGAACAAAAAAAAGCAGTGATAGAGACAGATACCCTGCCTGTAATAGCAGGAGATGCTTCCCAGTTACGCCAGCTTTTCGGAAATCTTATCAGCAATTCACTCAAGTTTTGCGAACAGGTGCCGCGTATACAGGTCAGGTCTACGATCATTAAAGTGCCTGCCCAGGCAACCATGGGCAATCAGGCATCCGGCAGTTTTGCTGAAATTATTTTCACGGATAACGGTATTGGCTTTGAACAAAAGTATGCCGACCAGATATTTGTCGTCTTTAAACGGCTCAATAACCGCCAGTTCTACAGTGGTACGGGCATTGGGCTTGCCTTATGTAAGAAGATCGTGGAGCGCCATGGCGGCGTCATCAGCGCCAGCAGTAAACCAGGCAAAGGCACTGCTTTTACTATACTGTTGCCTGTAACTACACCGGAAAAACAATAGCCTTCATTTTTTTGCGTCATTCTACCCGATCCCCGCCGGGAAAGATGGTAGCGTAATGGTACCCGTAGTGAACGAAACAGGTAGCCTGATTGTCGGGGATTGCTCTGAGATAGTACTAAGATAGCTCTGGGATAGCTCCAAGATAGTACTAAGACTGTATCATTCCCAGACCATTCCCAGACCATTCTTAGACCATTCCCAGACAATACCTGAGCATAATACTACCAGTTAACGCCCCTGGCCATGCAGTTCGTAGCCCAAAAAGTGGTTAAGGCTGCTGAAAGTAGCAGTGGTCTTTATTTCTTAATCAGTCAATTCTTTCACCCGGATGCCCTAACCTATCTTTGCTACACCATGGAAGAAACCATCATCATTACTGTTCCGTATAAAGGAGAAGAGCGACACTTTGAAGCGCAGTTGCAAGGGAGAGGATATACCCATCGTTTCAGGATACTTATAGGAGAGGTGGAAGTATTTTTTGAACCGGATGAAGAAAGGCAATACCGGGCTGTGATACCACCGGAGCAGGCCCAGGCCGTGCAGAAAATAGACCCCGCTTTATTGGAAGCAATAGCGGCAACGCTGCACGAGGCGCTTGCCTGAAGGATAGGGTACGGAATAAAAACAGAAGACTCCCTACAGTGAAGCTGAAAATACACTCGACTTTCCCAACGATCCCCCATGGATGTGAAAAGTCTCCTGCACTCCTTGAACCAACACCGAGGAAGTCTTGCTGATTTCCCATTGTTCTCATCGCCTGTGCAAAAAAATGATGCCAGGTATATTGCCTGCTAATAATTATCGAAACTGATGGTGTTACTTGTTAAGAGGCCCAACCCGCAGGAAGCCCGAAGAGCCCCTCAGGGGTAAAAAGGAAAGGAATCAAAAGAGGTAATCAATTGTGCAGTGAAGATCAGGACAAATGTAAAGCCAGATTCAATACAGTAGCGCAAGATCGTTGTATTTCTACCCCCGTTATAGAAATCTGACGATAGGGTAAACCCTTAGATGTCCGCTGTTCCTGGCTGTATCCGGGTAAAATTTAAGTAGAAGTCCTGACCAGGACGGGCATAAGTAGAAAAATAACTATGGAAATTTAGTGATTATATGAGCTATAAATACCGGTATTTCCAATGAAAACCCTGTTGTATTCTATATTTTTGTAAAGCATTACCTGTCTTATGGCCAGAATATTAATTATTGATGACCATTCTATTATCAGGGTGGGCATTGCCTACCTGATCCACCAGGATACACCCGCTGCTATCATTGACGAAGCGAGGAGCGGTGATGCCGCGGTGACGCTCCTGAAGAAGAATCCTTATGATCTTGTTATCCTGGATGTGAATATCCCCGGCACCGATACCATTGACCTGATCAGTTACCTGTTGACGGCCTCGCCCCACCTCAATATCCTGATCTTTACCATGAATCCCGAAGAATGGTATGGCCGCCGCTTCCTGAAGATGGGGGTTAAAGGTTTCCTGAATAAAGAATCCCCCGAAGAGGAGATCAGGAAGGCCATCTGGACCGTATTGAAAGGTAACCGGTATATCAGTCCGGAACTGGCACAGATCATCTCGATGGATGCCCTGGAAAAAAGGAAAGAAAACCCTTTCGATGAACTGAGCAACCGGGAGTTTGATGTGGCCATGCGCCTCACCCGCGGCGATTCCGTGTCCTTAATAGCCGAATCGCTGAACCTGCACGCTTCTACCGTTGGTACCCATAAAGCACATATCTTTGAAAAGTTAAAGGTGAACAATATTATACAACTGGCCGATCTTGCCCGGTTGTATAATAACAAGCAGACCCCTGAAGGGTCCAAAGCTAATGGCAGCTTATGAGTGTTTTCCGTTGGTATTGCTTATTTACCACAGCCTGTCTTTCCATCGTATGTCCGGTTGCCCTGATAGCCCGGCAACAGCTGCCTCCCTCTTTTGACCGGCATTATGTAACGCATTATGATGACAGCAGCGGGTTATTCTCCAATGACATCACCGGTTTTTTCGAAGACCTGAACGGGTACTTTTGGTTTACCACACAAAACGGGCTGGTAAAGTTTGACGGCCGGCATTTCAGGCATTTTGATAAAGACAATGTGCCCGGACTTACCTCCAACCGGTTCTATTCACTCAATAGCGATGCAAAGGACCCTATTTATTTTGCCGATGAAAAAACAGGCGTACATAAGATAAACAGCAATGGACAGCTATCGTCTGTACCTGGTTTGAAAGCCAGGCACAATTTCCTGATGAGCCGGCATGGGTACCTGTTTGATATGCGCCCTTACCTGAAGACCACGGAAGATTCCACCCGGATCATCAAAGAACTGCGCGCCACCAAACATGACCTCGCCATGCATGAATTTTATCCCGATGCGGTGGGCAATGCCTGGTTCCTGAGCGCTCATGACATCAGCTATTTTAAGCAGGGACATTTTGAACCGGTAGACGATTACGACCGGGAAGACAATGCCCATTTTTACATCGGGAATACCTTGTTTGCGGTTGATCCTGGTGGTAGTATCCGCGTCTATACAGCCGGCAACAACACCGGCATCCGGTTTTCGCTGCAAAGCATACTGGCGCCGTTTAATGAAAAAGGACGCCCGGATATCCGGCAGACCAGGTTTTGCTCCAACCGGTCGGGTACTTTCCTGCAATACCACAACCGGTTATATGCACTTGATTTCGACGGACAAACGGTCAGGGCCACCCTGCTGTTACAAGACCTCCCCCTGCCACTGGTAAAGGATGTTTTTTATTCGGCACGGTATCGTTTATATGTATTTACCACCAGCACCTATGGGTTTTACCTGGTCAGGGAACAACCTTTTACTGTTCGGCATTTTAAGCAGGGTATGGAAAACAGCTTTACAGCAGCGGTGGAGGTCCAGCCGGGACAGGTGCTCACTTCCAACGGGGTATTGTTTACCAAAGAGGGCGCCAGGCGGATCTATAATTATGATAGGCTCCTTTCCAATACGCTATTAAAGGACAGGCAGCAGCGGGTCTGGTTCATGGGAGGCGATACCCTGTTTTGCCTAAACAACCGGTTACAGGAACAGCAACGCTGGCTCGTATCCGGAGACACCTACCTGATCAGCCTCCAGGAAGATGATAAAGGCACCATCTGGTATTTGACCAATAATGGTCTTGCCCGCATAGACAGTGGCCGGCTCCGGTTTGTATACACCCATTATACCGCATTCGGCCGTGCTCAGTGCCTGTTCTTTTTCAATGATACCACCATCTGGCTGGGAACTACCCAAGGGCTTTTTGCCTTTAATAAAAATACCCGTGCCTTTACGGTCTGTCCTGCCATGAAGGAGAAATATGTACGCCATGTTTACCGGGCAAGGGACGGTAGTATCTGGATCGGCACCTATGATGATGGCTTTTATACTTACAGGGATGGGCATTTTATAGCATTGCCGAAAGACCGGATGAATTACCTGAAGTCGGCCCATTATTTTATGGAAGATGACCAGGGCTTTTTCTGGATACCTACCAATAAAGGTTTATTCCAGGTAAAAAAGGCGGCGCTGGATGAATATGCCGTCAACAGGAACCGGCCCGTGCATTATTATTATTACGACAGGAATGATGGATTTGCTTCCAATGAATTCAACGGCGGTACCAGCCCGGCAGGTATACGCCTGCACGATGGTACTTTTTCCTTGTGTTCTATGAAGGGGCTGGTATGGTTCCATCCGCAGCAGGTGAAGCCTGTATTACCGGAAGGGAATATTTATATAGACAGGGTATGGATAGATACCCAGGAAGTAAAGTATGCTGATACGTTACGGTTTGTAGCAGGCACCAGGAAGGTTAGCTTTGAGATTTCCTCGCCATTCTTCGGCAACAGGATCAATTTTACGCCTGAATACAGGATCGCCGGGGTTGACAAGTCCTGGACAAGAATACCCGACGATAATACCATTGCGCTCAATTACCTGGAGGCCGGCGACTATACGCTGGAGATACGGCTGTGGAGTGGATTTGGCGCAAAGGAATACATTACCCGCACACAGTTGTTTTCCATTGCGCCTTTTTTTACAGAAACCCTGTTGTATAAGATATTAATGACCGCGCTGATCTGTGCGGTGATCAGTGTGATTGTAGTGGCTGTGGCGAACAGGAGGAAAGACAAACAGAAGCAAAAGGCATTGAGTACGCTCAATCAGCAACTGCAAAACACCGTAACGGAATTGAGGGAGTCGGAGGAAAACCTGCACCAGAGTAACCTGCTGAAAGATAAGATCACCTCTATTATCCTGCACGATATACGGTCTCCGCTGCGTTTTATCAACCTGCTCAGTAACCAGTTGCACACCGGGCTTACAGCAGCTAATAACCAGCGGTTAATGACATTGACCACTGAACTGAAAAGATCAACCGATCAATTGGATAAATTCACCCGTGAGTTATTGGTATGGTTAACCACACAGCAGGCAGGCTTTAAGATCCGCCGGGAATACCTGTATGTACGGGAGCTGTTCCGGGAAACAGAAGAGTTTTTCAGCGGTATTGGCTTCAACAACAATAATACTTTCCTGATAGAGCCGGGAGAAGATATCGGAATCTGGATAGACAAACAATTGCTCAGGATCATACTGCATAATTTAATAGATAATGCCAACAAGCATACGGAAGGAGGTACTATCCGGTTAAGCGCTTTCTTACAGGGAGAGGAACTGGTCATAAAAGTGGCCGACACAGGAGAGGGGATGAGCTTCCAGGACCTGGCTTCTGTGCAAAGCAGACTGCAGGATACCGGGAATGTATTTGTAACGGATAGCGGCTCTAACCTGGGGTATAGGATCATCCGCGATTTTGTGGCCAGGCTGAATGGCCGTATTGAAGTGGAGAGCATGCTGAAGCAGGGAACTACGGTCACTATTTTCTTCCCTTTTCCTTTGGAGTGATTTGCTCACCGGTAATAAAAAGAAGAGGCCGCCTGGTGTATACAACAGACGGCCTTTTTCAATTATATGGTCGGGTTAGTTGTAGCCTGCATTTTGCATCAGGTTGAAATTCCACGCCAGTACCGCTAACGGTACAGGCAGGTACCTGTTGTAGGCGTTAAAACCAAGCGGGCCAAGGACGGTCATGGTGGTATTCCAGCGCACCAGGGAAGCAAAGCGCATGCCTTCACGCGCCATCTCACGTTTCCACTCTTCCTGTACCGCGCCTCTCAGTACAGCAATATCCCCTGAGGTAATATCAGCAAGACCGGCACGGCTGCGCAGGGGGTTGATACCATTCCGGGCATTTTCAGGCAGGTTCAGTTCTACCGACGCCTCGCTATTGATCAGCAGTATCTCGGCAAAGCGCAGCTCCGGCAGGAAGGTTCCCTTGGTAAACACCTTTTTGGCGTCACTGTTAAAGAGCTGTGTGGCGGAACTCCAGATGATCTCCGGGCTGGTGGTTTGCGTAAACATATTATTACCGTTGTCCAGGGACAAGTTATAATCAATGATTATGCCCGCAGAAAGATCAAATGCTTTTTGATATTTCTTTTGTTGCAGGCTCAGTCTGGCCAGTAAGGCATTGCAGGCCGATACAGACAGTTTATTCTTGTTGGTAACTAGATTGGCAGCCTGCAGGTCGGCCTTGGCGGCGGTCAGCAGACTTTCTATATAATTTTCGGTCTCCTCCTGCGTACGGCGGATGGCATCGGGATGCAGGTATAACCATTCCTGTACAGGAAGGCCGCCAAAATATTGGTTCAGTTGCAGGTATATATAGGCTTTAAGCGCTTTGGCCTGACCGGTAATCGCTTTCTTCTCAACATCGTTCATGCCGGTGGCCAGCTCTGTATTGGCAATGAGGCTGCCCAGTCCGGATACTAATAAAAAGCCATCTTTCCAGTATTTGGTAACTGTTTGATCATACGGCAGTATCTGATAGGTATTAATGGTGCACCAGGGGGCGCTAAGCTGGTTACAATCGTATTCGTCGGTATACACTGCATCGAGCGTGATGGCTGTTTCATGCCAGCGGCCAACAGCCGCATAAGCAGCCAGCAGGGCGGTATTGAGCTCGGTGGCATTGTTGCGGCGTATAAACACCCGGTTGTCCAGGTGGCCGATCAATACCTTTTGTTGCACTTTTTGATCTTTGGTCACTTTGATCTTCACCGCCGGAAATTCTTTTCCATCATTCATGTCAATAATCCCATCTCCATTGAGGTCGTCATACCAGAAATTACCGGCTGCTCCGAATGGATTGAGCGGTATGGACTGCGCTGCGGGCGCTGCCTGGTACAGGCTGTCGGCAGCAAAGCCGCCTACGCCCTTCGTAAAATACAGGAGGTTAGATATTTTTTCATGCATATACGCTGTTTCTGCTACGACAAAGTATTCACCCGGATCGGGGTTGCTGAATACTGCCTCGCCATTCGCATTGCTGGTGGCGGTATAGGATGGGCTGGCAGGATACGCCGCTGCTGATGTATACAGCGATACTGTAACGCCTTCGGTGGCCGCACCATTAGGTGAGGAGGCCGTCCATAAAGTCGCATTGTAAACAGTAATACTGGCGGTGGTGGAGGGTGTTTCCTGTCCGTTGTTATCGTCCTTGTTTTTTTTACAGGCGCCGAGACAGGAGAGCATGGTAAGGTAAAGGATTGGTTTTTTCATATTGGTGATTTATAGGATATAAGCGGTTAAATATAATACCGGAAATGCAAACATTATAGTAATGGAGAATGGGTATTTTTAAATCTTTTTTTGTGTAATAAGACAGGCGGCTGCTGTATCATAGCAGGTGTTGGTCACTGTTGTGGTATTAACGTGTTGTAACCCACAAAAGGGTTTAGTATATTTACGATTACTCAACTATCCTGTATGTTAAACCCCTTGCCCGGCAAGCTTCGCCGGCTGCCCTTTTTGCTTTTTACGTTTTTCTCCTGCCATATTGTATTAGCCCAATCCACCGTTAAAAGGCCACTCACACCTGGCTGTGGTACTATCGTACAGCGGGAAGGTATTTACCGTGCCGGCTGGGAGGCCTTTGAAAAAGGCATTACTCAAAAGCGTGCTCAACGCCTTGCGGCCCGCGAACCTTCGGGTACCGTTTACACCGTACCGGTGGTATTCCATATTATTCACCAGAATGGCGCAGAGAATATTTCAGAGATCACTATCAGGAATACCCTGAACCTGCTCAATGATGCTTTTGCCAACCGCAATGCCTATCAAAAAACCGATGGGGTAGATGTGGAGATCCGCTTCTGCATAGCGCAGCAGACGCCGGATGGTACGATACAAACCGGTATTACCCGCCATGAATCGGCGCTTACAGATATGACCCTTGAACAGGATGATGCAGCCTTGAAACAGATAGGGCAATGGGACCCGCGCAGCTTTATCAATATCTGGATCGTACGCAGTATTAACTCTTCCACCAGTGGTCCCGGTGTAGCTGGTTATGCTTACCTGCCCAGCATACATGGCAGCGCGGCTGATGGTATTGTGCTGGAAGCTGCTTTTATGAATGGCGATGCCGATAATGCCAAAGTACTTATTCATGAGGTAGGCCATTACCTGGGCCTGTACCATACTTTTGAAGGTGGTTGTAAAAATGATGATTGTACCACCAATGGCGACCGTGTATGTGACACGCCGCCCGATGGTTCTGTAGCCGCCGTTCCCTGCGGTACAGCGACCAATACCTGTACCACCGATGCCAATGACCATAGCACCAATAACCCCTTCAGGCCGGTGAATATGGGTGGTTTGGGTGATCAGCCCGATATGATCCGTAACTATATGGATTATGGCCTGTCCCAATGCCAGGATAAATTTACCGAAGGACAGAAACTACGGATGCGCGATGCGCTTACCACAGCGAGGGCCAGTCTGCTGCTGAATACCGGTCTCTGTGCGGAATGTAATACGCCCATTACGGCAACCATCAATGTACCGGATGTGGTAGCGGCCGGTACACCGGTCACCTTTTCGCTTACCCTGAACAATCCGGCTGTTTTTGTTAACTGGGTGATAGATGGACAAACCTATACCAACCAGTCAACAGTTACCCTTACTTTCCACCAGGCGAAGCATATTACAGCTACAGCCACGATTACGAACAGCAATCCCGGTTGTTTTGCGCAGGTGAGCAAGCAGGTGCAGGTGACGTGCAGTGCAACACCTGCTTTTACGGCCAGTCCCGATGACCTGGTAAGCGCCGGTGAAACCATCAGCTTTGTAAGCACCAGTACGGGTACGCTTACCTGGAAGGTGGATGGTGTGGCCGCTGGTACCGGCCCTTCATTTAACTACCTGGTGCCGGATGATAAAAGCCGGCTGGTAACGCTTACAGTGGACAATGGCGTTTGTGCTACGGTGAGTGAACCTTATTATGTGCGGCCAGGTAATTGCAGTGACGACAAGCAAAACAACGTATGGTTTTTTGGGGAACTGGCCGGGCTTGATTTTAATTTTAAGCCGGTCAGGCCCAGGATAGGATATATCAAAACCATTGAAGGCAGCGCTACGTTCTGCGATGAGAACGGGCAGCCCCTGTTCTATTCGGATGGTTTAAAGGTAGGTAATGCCCAAATACCGCTCATTCTGCAAAATGGAACGGGACTTACCGGTAATGAGTCCACCACACAGAGTGCTTTATTTGTGCCTATGCCCGGCAGTGACCGTTTTGTATACCTGTTTACCGTAGCGGCCCAGGCAGGGGAACATACGCCCAATAACCGGGGCGTTTCCTATTCCATTATTGACCGCCAGGGTGATAATGGCAGAGGAGCCGTGACCACAAAAAATATAGAGATATTACCGGTTTCTACGGAAATGATCACTGCGGTGAAAAACAAACAGGGTAATGGTATATGGGTGATTGCTCACCAATGGGAAAGCAATGCGTATTATAGCTGGCTCGTTTCCGATACCGGCATCAGCAGCCAGCCTGTTATCAGTCGTACAGGCACTGTGATCAATCCTTCGGTTAATCATTATCTGACCCCCTATATGGCGGCCATTGGTGAACTGGAGGTATCTCCTACCGGTAAAAGACTGGTCATGGCCAATAGCGGCTGGAACTTTTGTGAAGTATCTGATTTCAATAATGAGACAGGGGTAATTTCCAATACCATTCACCTGGAGAACCAGCACACCGAAAACATCTATGGCGTTTCCTTTTCACCCAATGAGCGCTATGTATATGGTACCTCCAATAGCCCTGCAACACTTATGCGGTTTGACCTGGAAGCAGGCGATGCGGCAGCTATCAGTAACTCCGTGAAGGTGCTTTATAAAAACAGCACTACTGGCGGAGGGCAGATACAACTGGCGCCGGATGGTAAATTGT
Organism: Paraflavitalea devenefica; assembly: GCF_011759375.1. NCBI lineage: Bacteria > Pseudomonadati > Bacteroidota > Chitinophagia > Chitinophagales > Chitinophagaceae > Paraflavitalea > Paraflavitalea devenefica. The sequence continues at coordinate 363,422 of NZ_JAARML010000003.1, forward strand.
ATATGGTGCTGAATGAATATGACAATTATTTATCAGTTATCAGTAATCCCAATGCAGAACAAATAGCCGAATGCGGCTTTGCAGTAAAGGGGGTGCAATTGTGGCAGAATACAAAGAACATGCTGGGCTTACCCAACCAGGTACAGGGTGTTAATACTATCAAGCCGGTTATTTATGGTCCGGAAAGAATATGCCGCACCACGCCCGATTCCCTGGTGAAATATGTATTTAAGAAAAAAGGACGGGCTACTTATTCCTGGACCCATAAAGGAGTGAATCAACTGGTGGCCTTTACAGATTCAAGCACCACCCTGCGTGTTACCGCCTCAGGCCGTGATACGCTTATTCTGCAACGTACCGCTTCCTGCGCTATGCTCTATGACACGCTCATCGTTGTATCAGGAGACCCTATACATATCTTTTTAGGAAATGACACTACCATGTGCGAGAACAATTACCTGTTGAAGGATGCCGGTGTTGGGTTCGATACATATAAATGGAGTAACGGCGATACTGCTCACTATATCAACGCGCACGCAGAAGGATGGTTGTGGGTGCAGGTAACCAGTAAGGCCGGTTGCAGTTACCGCGATTCCATGATGGTCAACTGGCGCCATTTGCCTGCACTGAATCTTGGTAATGATACGTCTATCTGCAATACCATTAACTATACCCTCCAGGCGCCGCCGGGCATGACCAGTTACCTGTGGAGTAATGGATCAACCGGGTCTTCCCTGGCCATCACTGATTCGGGGACCTATAGAGTTACTGTTTTTACAAACAATTGTTATTTCAGTGACACTATCCAGGTGAAAAAGAATATACCGCAACAGATCTTTGACCGGGATACGCTGGATGCCTGTGCCAGTTATGCTTCACTTTCTGTGCCGGCTGGCATGACCGCCCATCACTGGACCTTGCCCGATGGCACAGATACAGTAGCCACTGAACTGATGGTATTTGTAAGGGGGTGGTATAGAATTACCTACGCCAATAATTGCGGGTCAGGTAAAGATTCGGTGTATGTAAACATACCCATGGTAGCACCGGACCATAAATTATATACCTGTGGAGATACCCTGGTGATAACGCCTCTGATCAATTTTTCGATGATGATAGGTTTATATGGTACTTCCGGCAATTATGTAATGGCGTCTAATGGCATAGATATTAAGGCCTATAAGTCGGGAACCTATCTAATGATCGGACAGGACGACGATGGATGCCAGGCCCTGCAGGTAGTAGAGATATTCCTCGGGTCGTCCCCTGTAAAACCAGCGATACAACTGGAGCTGGGTAAGGATACCGCTATCTGCGGCAGTGGGGTGGTTGGGTTAGATGCAGGCGCAGGCTTTACCAGCTATCATTGGAGCAATGGTGCACGGGAACAAACCACTACAGCTTATAATGCAGGCGTGTATAAAGTAACGGCTGCTTATTGCGGCTATACCTGGGAAGACAGCATTCGTGTGGTCAATAGCAATACTATTTCAGTTGACCTCGGACCGGATACCACTCTTTGTGCAGGACAAACGGTACAACTCAGGACGAGCGGCAATTATGACTGGTATAGCTGGAGCAACGGGCAAAGTACGCCGGCTGTTACAGTCAACACTACCGGGAAATATTATGTTACCGTTGGAATAGGTAGTTGCTCCGCCGCTGACACAGTGAATATAACAGCCTGCCCGCCGCCGGGCGGTGGAGGTGGTGCGGACAGCTCCTGTAATGTGATATTTCAACTGAAGCCCAATCCCGGCAGTTACTATGTTACTTTATATTCCTATTGCCCTTACGTATCAGACAGAATGCTGGCCCTGCGGGTGATCAGCATGGATGGCAAAGAGGTGATGAAGGTACACGGTAAGATGAATGACCTGAATACTGCCCTGAACAGGGTGATGCCATCACTGGCTTCAGCCATGTACATCGTGGAGATAATCTGCCCCGTATGCCGCGACGCCAAGCAACGATTGAAGTGGCAGATTATGCGGTAAACGTTATAATAGCCCTGGTCCTGTTGCATTGATTACCGCGAGGGCATAGTCCTGGCGGATAGCGCCGGCAAATTCAGGTATTCCAATGCTGATGTTTACGCCTTCCACTTCAATCCGGTAGTTGCCGGGAGTAGCATTCTTAACTACCACTTTCTGGACATTGTTGCGGATATCATTGATAGGATCAGACATCAATACAGTATTGGAGCTGGTATGTATCACCCGGAGGTGCAGCCGGTTCTGGAGGGTAGCTCCCGGCGCATCACGCCATACCAATGTAACAGCCAAAGTATTTGCAGCGGCAACCACCACATTGTACGTATGAGTATCTCCTGTCCGTAACGCATGGTTAAGCGTGTCATCAAATTTAACTGTGTCGGATAATGTATTCGACAGGTCAAGCCGTCCCCAGCCCTGGGCAGGATGCGGAACACCCATACCCATATCAACAGCGCCATTGATGGCAAAGGCCTTGATCAGGGCCGCGGATGGCGAATGGCCGCGCTTTGTAATTAAATATTGCCGTAGCAGCGTGCAGGCGCCGGCAACGATCGGGGTAGCCATACTGGTGCCACTCTCATACATATATAGCTGATTAGCTGCGGTCCCTGCTCCGGCAGGTAAAGCAGGCGTATTTTGATTGCCTTTACCACGGACTGGTCCGCCCGGTAATCCAATCCCTACTGCGTCATGATGGGTGGGCACGCCGGTTTCATCGCCGGTTAGCGGAAGGCCATCAAGGCCATGATCAGCCACCGCCACTGTTGACCGTGCAGAGAGTATCCACGACCCCGGTGCTACAATATCGGGTTTACGGCGATTGTTTTGTACCGGCCCCACACTGCTGAAATCAGCCATCTGGTTGTGGTTGCCGGCTTCTGATCCTATGTTGAGCACAGCGCCACCCGGGAATCGGGGACTTGCCGGAAAAGTAACTGAACCTGGCAAAGTCCTGACGCTTTTACTCGCACCAACAGTCAGCACATTTTTAGCCGTACCGGGTGGCGTGATCTTATTCTTGGGTTTCCTGCCTTCGTTGCCTGCTGCAAACAGGATCAGGAAATCCCGGTTCCTGAAAGCAAACTCATCTGCCTCCCCCGAATTGGAATTATATGACCCATCGCCAATGGTAAATCCCCATGAGTTGGTATGGATGAAGGCGCCATTTTGGAGCGCCGGTGAAAAGAGGTTTCGTAAATTGGAAGGAAGCCCGCGAAGTCCCCCGCTACTGTCCAATACCGATTGAAAGAACAAACTTGCTTCCGGGGCCATTCCCTGCACATTGCTGTTGGAGTTGGCGCCGCTGCCCAATACCGATCCTGCTACATGGGTGCCATGGCCATCTGTATCACTGGCATCTCCGGGCCGTCCTAACGGAACAATTTTTACGATCCGGTTCCTGAAGTCGGCAGATAGGGTGGCATTATCTTTACCCGTATCGAGGCCCGTATCAGCAACAGCCACCACCTGGCCTGCTCCCCGCAGTCCTTGTCCGTTGTGGAAAGGCGTCACCTGTATAATGCCGCCTGCTATATTGTTATGCAGTTTGTAAGGGGCATAGGGATTGAGTTCCTTTATCGCTTCAATACGGGCGATATTCATAAGATTTTCAGGAGGGGCAAAGGCAATGATGCGGTCTTCATTAACCGAAATGACTTTTCCGCCGGCCGATTCAATAGCAGCGGGAACTGCTTCACTGGCAGCAGGCTTTACGATCACTTCTATATTACCGTCTGTTTCCGGCTGGTAAGGAGGTGTTGCCCGGGAGGTCTCTGTAATATCAGTAATGGGACTGTCAACAGGCTGTATATCATCTGTTGTTTCCAGCAGCATTAAACCACTTTTAAAGGAAAGGTTTGTTTTCAGCGGCACAGAAAAAAGAACGGGATTTATCTTTAATTCCGGTTCATACACAGTTACCGTTTCTACAAAAGGCAATTGCTGAACATCATCTACCCGGTCATTGTTGATCTCAACAAGGTAAAAGTATTCATCCATGCTTTGTTCAAACCGTACACCGGTATCTTCCAGTTGGGTTTTCCAGTCGGGATGCAGGGGGCCGGCCAAACGGAGAATATGATAGGTGGAGCCGGAGGTGGCGCTTACATCCGCAAAAGCACGTTCTGCTGCCTGTGCCGAGGTAGCATGCATGTTTATATTGTCGGTATCAACAATAAAGGCCCCGGTTTGCAGGAGTGGTTGTTCAGGGATCTCTCTAAACCGTATAGCATGATCCTGCAGGATTTGAACTGCATTGTCATCAGCCTGTACCAAAATGGATTGACCGTAATTGGCCAGAATATTACCAAACTGCGGGATCAGGGATAGAACATTAGCGGGATGGTCGCCCGGATAAACCATTATTTTTTTCATAATAACCTGATTTAAGATGTAAGTACAATTGAAGTGAACCCTTTTTTCCTTGGCGGTAGCGGATAGGCTGAAGGTAACACCGGAACAAGGGGATGGGAAAGGGTGTTTTTCACGTATATTCTAGCGTGTTCTTACAGTGTAGCCAGACCGGCAAGATGCTTTTATGTGCCAGAAGGTAAAAAATAGTCGGATTTCTGTTAGTACATAAGTGTCGTTTATTTGTTATAACAATGTGTGCTCAGGCATCTGAAATCCAAACATCTAAACCATCCTACTGATAAACTATGCATAGGCACTCGTTCTTGATTGATAAAATAACGAATAGCATCGAAGATGCGCAGACCGGAAAAAGTTATAAGACGGAGGTTGTACCTGTGGAATTGACTGACTTTAAAACTGTTCTTAAAAAGAATGGATGGCGTTTTAACTGGAGAAAAGAACATAAACACGCAGAACGGCAGTTGTATAAAATATTAGTGGAAGGAGATGTCAATATACAGGGTTTGATTAGCCTGCAGCCTGTTGAAAACTATATAGAGTTACATTTGATAGAAACTGCCCCTCATAATTATGGTAAATCAAAAAAGTATGTTGGTGTACCAGGTAACCTGGTTGCTTTTGCCTGCAAAATGAGCTTTGATACAGGGTTTGAAGGCTTTGTAGGATTCAGAGCTAAAACGCAACTGATTCAACACTATGTTGATACATTGGGAGCCGAGCTAATATTCAAAGACAGGATGTGTATTTCAGGGATTTCTGCTAAAAAATTAGTAAATTCGTATTATAAAAACTACATCAGTGGCTGACAAAAAACGATATTACGGATTGGATGAAATAGGGTTTGTGGGTACACAGGATAAGCGAACCAATGCGCAGGTTAAAAAGGACATTGAAGAGACCGTACGTTATATTAAAACCAGCAAATCCAGGAAAAATACAAGAACATCGACTAAAACTAAATAACATTTAGTCTGATCAGATAATTAAATAAGAAGCCGCCCAACGGGGCGGTTTCTTATTTAAAGGCGAGGCTTAAGATTGCAAAACAGATTTCTCTATTTCCACACAGGAACTCTGATAAAACTATCATTATACCACTGCACCTGCAAGGGTGCACCGGCATCCTGTATGCTTTCATCGCTTACATCTTTTCCGGTACCATAATTCACCTGGGCAAAGGGATTCCTGTTGATGTTCAATACCACCAGCAGACGGCTTCCCTTACTTAGTTGACGGCTCACCAGGCGGGTCCTGTCGAAGGGGATAGTCGTGATCTCTCCGGGCGTTAGCAATTGCCGTACGGTCTTGTCCTTAGCATAACTGGCCCTGCCTAAAAAATAGGACAAGTGAAAGTACCGCCCATCGGGCATTAACTCATAAAATGTGACACCGATATCCATATCCTTTTTGTTGATGCTGGCGATCAGCGATCCTGCAAAAGTGCCGTTCACTGATACCGGTTGATCAAATGGCTCCGTGATAAAATAGAGCCCGCTGCTATCCTGCAACTGCTGTTTAATAATGGGGTAGGGATAATAGTCGGTATTGTTGGCGGTTTGCGTATCGGCAAAATTGATCGTCTGTGTAAGATATCCCCGGTGGGCGGGCTTCTTTGCAGACAGTTGGTAGTAATTGCCCAGCCTGCTATTGGTAAGGTACAGCATCAGTGTGTCATTGCTCATCGTTTCGAGGGAAGGGGCATGCCGCCATTGATTGGCGCCCATCACTTCAAAGTTGATCTTATCTTTTAACAGGATGGGTTTCTTACCATTCTTCAGTATATAATCCATCCATTCAAAAGTGATATTCCGGGTACTGATCAGTGCTACGGAGTCTACCTTATATTCCCGCAATACCGGCGCGCCGCCCACCTGTGCGCCAAAATGATCATAAGGTCCGATGATGAGGTAGTGTTCCGCATTCTTATTGTATTTATAATGCTCCTGCACATACTGCAGGGCCGAGATCTGTCCATCATCATAATATCCTGTAATGCTCAATACGGGGATATTGATGTGGGCAAAATCGGGCCCGTAGGGGATCATATCCTGCCAGTACTTGTCAAACGCCGGGTGTTGCAGCCAGCGTTGCAACCATGGGTTGGGTGTGCCGTCTATGCTGTCTATCTTCCGGTAAGGCACACCGCTGGCATACCAGGTGCGGGACAGCGTATTCCACCGTTTGGGATCACGATATACTTTATCATCGAGGTACTTGTTATTGCTTACATAGAATGCCCAGCCATAATTGGCATTGATGAACACATTGTTCTCCATAGGTACGCCCTGTCCCGGTATGGCAGCCACATAAGGTACAATGGTTTTCAGGGCAGGATGCAGGTGTTTGGTAGCGGCCCATGCGGCAAATCCATTGTAACTGCCGCCATACATGCCTACCTGGCCATTGCTCCACGGCTGTTGAATGATCCAGTCAATCACCGCATTGACGTCCTGCACTTCTGCCTCATAAGGTACCACCTCATCCGGGCTCAGGCCCTTGCCGCGCGCCAGCGCCAGCACACTGGCATAACCATACGCAGCGCCTGTTTTGGCCTGTCGCAGGTTATTGGAATCGGCATAGATGGTAAATGCCAGTACGGCAGGTTGAGGTATGGAAACGTCTTTTGGCCTGACTATTATGGCGGAAAGTGTAATGCCGTAAGTGGTTTTAATCAGCACGCTGTCTTGTAGGAGATAACGTTGCGCATCATCTTCCGCAGGCATTTGTGCGGTAAGGCATGACGAAGCGATAACAGCTATCGCTAAAAAGATAACTCGTTTCATTATAGTAATATTTTAAAAAGAATACTGTTACAAACCATTCAGGGTTTTGAACTTCACTGATTGGCGACTTGATACTTCCAATTGCTCACCAGTTTTTAGACTGATGGTAAGCCGGCCATTGGGCAAGCGATGTACCTGTTGTATATAACGGGTATTGATAAGCTGTGTACGGTTGATCCGGAAGAAGGGGAGTGCTTCCAGTATTTCCTCCCATTGCCTGAGGGAACGTTTCAGCAATACTTTTTTTCCCTGGAAATACAGGCGCGAATAATTGTCGAGCGATTCGATCAGGTAGATATCACTCATCTGCACAAAAAAGCATTGCTCTCCATCTTTGATAAATAGCTGCCGGTCGGCTGGCATATTCTCCGCCGCGCTTTTTTGCTGAATAGTATGGCGCGCCTTCTCCATGGCTTTGGTAAAGCGCTCATCGCGTACAGGCTTCATGAGATAATCCAGCGCATTGATCTCAAATGCCTGTACGGCATATTGATTAAAGGCAGTGGTGAATATCACCGCCGGCACTTCATCCAGCATCTCCAGCAGCTCAAAGCCCGATTTATCTGGCATCTGGATATCCAGGAAGATCAGGTCGGGCCGTTTTGCTTCGATCTGTTCTTTGGCTTCTTCTGCATTTTTTGCTTCGCCGGTCACTTCAAAGTCGGGATAACTTTTCAGTGCCCGCTTCAGTTCTTCCCGGGCGGAGCGTTCATCATCAATCACAATGACCCCGATCTTTTTCATGCGGCAGGAATTAGTAGGGTGGCCAATACTTGTTTACCGGGCATTTCCCGGATGGCAAAGGATGCTTTTCCATTGTACTGCAGCCGCAACCTTTCTTCCAGGTTGTTTAATCCCAGGCCCCGTGCGTGCTGCTGTATATGGAGCTCACCCGGACTTTGCACTGTGATCATGATCTGTCCGTCTTTCATGGCTATATTCATCGTTATCAGTCCGCCTTCCTTTGTTTTTTCTATACCATGTTTAATGGCATTCTCCACCAGTACCTGGATGCTGAAAGGCGGGATAAGCGTATCCAGTAATGCCTCCTCTGCTGTAATGGCTGTCTGCAACCGTTCTTCAAAGCGTAGCTTTTCCAGTTCGAGGTAGTCTTTTACCAGGCTCACTTCTTCCCGGGCAGGGATCAGTGCATCATCCTTGCCATAGAGGGAATTCCGCAGCAGGTCCGACAAGAGGTCAATGGCCCTGCGGGCTGATCCCGGGTTTTCCGTTACCATGAATTTGATATTGCTCAGGGAGTTGAAAAAGAAATGAGGATTGAGCTGTGCAGACAATTTGTTTAAGCGCGCCTCTTTTTCAATCACCGATAAACGGGCATTTTCTTTGGCAGTATGGATCTCCCTTTGTGCATAATGGTACAGGTGCCAGGCCAATACCCAGATGGACAGTAACCGCGTGCCCGTAATAAAGATGGTGAGCCAGTTGGCCGTAAAGAATTGCCGGACAGGGACCAGGAATTGTGGGCTGAACAGGGAACGGATCAGGTACAATTTGCAAAGGATGAGGACCATATACAGTAAAGACAATATGATGATGGCGGTGGCCATTCTCCCCACCAGGGCTTTGAGGGTGAGGGTATGCCATTGCCGGCGCAGCGCAAAATTCCGGTAAGCATGTGTAAGCAGGATGCCTGCCAGTACATCGCCGATAAAGTCAGCGATGCCCTGCCCGAAATCAAACTCAATACTGGTCCTGAAAGCAGCATAACCCCAGTAGGCCGAAGCGGCCGACCAGCCTATGAGCTGGCATTTCCAATAAAGTGATAACGGCATCTTTATGCTCATCGGAAAATTGTAATGCTGAACAAAGTAAGGTGATCCCGGGCAAGCGGAAAAAAGAAGGTAGGGGAGTGAAGCAGAACAGGGGATGAGCGTGGAAAGACAGCCTGTAACGGCGCCTGTTTCGGCAAGGTTAATGCGGTTGAGCCAAACTGCAGGATGCTTTTGGATTGATTTACAGTCGTATAGAACGCACCTGCAACTGTTGAAGCATATTTATCCCCAAAGGGTAGGAGATTATAGGCTTTTGCCTTATTTTGGCACAAATCCGATACCGTGAGAACACTCCTAACCCCCTGCCTGCTGGTGTTGGTCATGCAACACGCATTGGCACAACCTTCTGCCCAGCAATCAGATTCCGCTGCCGGACTGAAGCAGCAAAAGGACAATATTATTACTGCCAATACTATTCTCAAGATTGAAAATTTAGGTATTAATATTAATTCCGATTTGCCGGAGTTAAGGCCTACTGTTTCTGCCGATGGCAATCTCTTGTTCTTCATTTGCGAGAATCACCCCGCTAACACCAAATACAATTCCATTCCCAATTCACAGGATATCTGGTATTCGGAAAGGGACAGTATGGGTAAGTGGAGTGAAGCGCGCCACCTGAAAGCGCCGTTGAATACTTCCCACTATAATGCCGTGTACTGGATATCGCCCGATAAGAACCGGATACTCATTCGCGGTGCATTTATTGACGGTGGTTATCACGGCAAAGGCGTGAGCATGAGTTACCGCAAGACCAGTGGCCGCTGGAGCGAACCGCAGAGGTTGTACATTAAGAACTATGAAAAATATGACCGGGGATTATTGTCCGGCGCTTCCATGACGCATGATGCGCAAACCCTGTTGTTGTATATGACGCCCGATAAAGGCAGCAGCCTGAACGACCTGTATGCCTGCTTCCGGCAACCTGACGGTTCCTGGTCAGAACCCAGGACCCTTGGCAAGCAGATCAGCTTACCTGGTTATGATGAAATGACGCCTTATGTAGCCGCCGATGGCGTTACCATGTATTTTAGCAGTAACCGCCCGGGTGGCATTGGCGACAATGATATCTGGATGACGAGGCGGCTGGACAAGAGCTGGCAGAAATGGAGTGAACCGGTGAACCTGGGCGCTCCCATCAACACCAAGGGCTGGGATGCTTTCTTCACGCTTGATGCTGGTGGAGAATACGCCTACTTAACTACCAACTTAAATACCTATGGTGAAAGTGATATTGTGCGGGTGAAGCTGCTGGAGAAAGAAAAGCCCAACCCGGTGATCCTGGTGAGTGGCAATGTATACAACCAGAAAACAAAAGAACCGCTCAGCGCCTCGCTGGTATATGAAACCTTGCCGGATGGCGTAGAAGCAGGCAATGGGGTGAGCAGTCCTGTAGATGGCGCCTTTAAGATCGTATTGCCGTACGATAAGAACTATAGTATCCATGCCACGGCCGATAAGTTCTTTGCTGTATCAGAAAACCTGAACCTTGACTCTATGATCAAAGCAGGTTATAAGGAAATACACAAAGACCTGTACCTGGTGCCCATTGAAATAGGACAGGTAGTGCGGTTGAACAATGTATTCTTTGACTTTGATAAATGGGACCTGCGCCCGGAGTCTTTTGTAGAGCTTGACCGTGTGGTTACCTTGCTGAAAGAGAATCCGAAGATTGAGATCGAAATGAGCGCACACACCGATAGTCATGGTACAGATGAGTACAACTTTAAGTTGAGTGATAACCGCGCCAAATCCGTACGGGAATACATCCTGTCCAAAGGCATACCGGAAAGCCGCATTATATCAAAAGGCTATGGCGAAACGAAACCCGTGGTGGCCAATGATAGCGATGAGCACAGACAGTTGAACCGTAGGGTAGAGTTTACGATATTGAAGAATTAAAAACTATCTATCTTATAAGACCTGTCTTTCACTCGCTCGCCTCCGGCGAGTGAGTGTATTGGCAAGCCTCTGGCTTGCTACAACAAGCCGGAGGCTTGTAAATAGACCTCACCAGCGGGACGCTGGCGAGTGAATTTAACTCGACTTACGTACAATCAACTCTGTCTTCAACACGCGGATAATGGACTTCCATTCCGAAATATCCCGGCTGATCTGATCAATGAGTAACTGCGCGGCTGTTTGCCCTATTTCCTTCACCGGTTGTGATACCGTGGTTAAAGACGGCTCAATGAGGCCCGACACAAAATCATTGCTGAAACCAACAATGGCAATATCCTTTGGCACCTGCAGTCCTTTCTTCTTCACGATCTGCAGCGCTTCAATAGCAGTAGGGTCATTAATAGCAAAGATGGCATCGGGCGGATTGTCGAGCCGCAGCAGGTGGTTCACATAGATCTTTACCTTGGCAATGGTAAGATCATAGGGAATGATCAGTTCCTCATCAATGGGAATATTGTATTTCTTTAAGGCATCGCGGTAGCCGCGTAACCTCTTTACACTGATGGCCAGCGTATCAGGTCCTGCGAGGTGGGCAATCCTTTTCTTCTTTCGTTTAATAAGATGCTCCACTGCCCGGAAAGCGCCTTCATAATCATCTACCACTACCTTGGGCACATTCATATCTTCACACACCCGGTTAAAGAACACAATGGGGATGCCCTTGCGCTCAAATACCTTCAGGTGATCGAAATTCCGTGTCTCTTTGGTAATGGATACCAGTAAGCCATCCACCTGGTTGGCCAGCATCAGTTTGGTATTGGCTACTTCTGTTTCATACGTTTCATTGGAATGGCAGATGATCACATTATATCCGTCCCTGGCCGCTACTTCCTGGGCGCCTACGATCACCTGTGGGAAATAAGAGCTGAGGAATTCAGGAACAATAATGCCGATCGTATTGCTTCTTTTGTTAAGCAGGCTCACAGACAGCATATTCCGCTGGTAATCCAGTTGTTCCGCCAGCTCCAGTACGGCCTTGCGGGTTTTCTCACTTACACTGGGATGGCCGGTTAATACGCGCGATACGGTGGATTTGGATAAGTTGAGCTTCTGGGCAATGTCTACAATCGTTATCTGGTGGCGTTTCATTTTTAACGTATTTCTCTTAATGATATTTTAATGGTCGTATTAGCGAAACAAAAGAATGTGAGTGGGCTAGTGGCTAGTGGTGAATGGCGAGTAGAAAGCCCACTCGCTACTCGCCACTTACCACTTGCCTTCCTAATACAAAGAAATGGAAAATGAGTCACAATGGGAATGTTCCCGTAAAATGGGAATGTTCCCACAATAAATTAATCCTAACTTTTTTTGTCTTACTGTTTGTATTCGGCATTTTTGTTTCAGAAGTTACGCCGTATGAAAAAATTATTGCCTGCCATTCGTCTTGCCCTGCTTACGATTGTATTACTAGCCGCTACCGGTTCCTTTGCGCGGCAAACGCCCGCTACGCCGAAAGTCATTACCGGTAAGATCACCAACGCAGAAAATGAGCCGCTCGAAGGCGTTACCGTACAGGTAAAAGGTAAACAGGCTTCCGTCACATCCAATGAAGGAGGTATTTACAGCATCCCGCTCGACAATCTACAGGGAGTTGTGCTGGTCTTCTCGTCTGTCGGCTACCTGAACAAAGAAGTAAAGCTGAATGCCAATGCTACCTTATATAATGTAAAGCTCGATCACAATCCCAAAGACATGGAAGATGTGATCGTGATCGGCTATGGCACTGTGAAGAAGAAAGACCTGACAGGATCGGTAGGCCAGGTGAAAATGGAGGAGATCCGCAAAGCGCCGGTAGCGTCTTTTGAAGATGCGCTGGGCGGCCGCATCGCCGGTGTGCAGGTGGGGAGTATCGATGGCCAGCCAGGCAGCGCTAACCTCATCACCATCCGCGGTGGCAACTCCATTACACAAAGCAATGGACCTTTATATGTGATAGACGGTTTTCCTGTCGAAAGTTCTGTCAGCAATACCCTCAATCCGGATGATATTGAATCTACCGAAGTATTAAGGGATGCCTCTGCTACTGCCATCTATGGTGCGCGCGGCGCCAATGGGGTGATCCTGGTGACGACTAAAAAAGGAAAGATCGGCATGCCAGCCATTACTTATAATGGCTGGTATGGGTTGCAACAGGAGATCAACCGGATGGAGGTCATGAGTCCCTATGAGTTCGTAAAATACCAATTGGAGCTATCCTCCGCGGCTGCCGGCCTTTATCTCAAAAATGGGAAAACCCTCGAATCGTACAGGAATGCACAGGGGGTGGACTGGCAGGATCAGATCTTCCGCGTAGCTCCCATGCAAAGCCATAGTCTTTCGCTCAATGGAGGCAATGATAAGACCAGGTATTCATTTTCCGGTTCCATTTTGGACCAGGATGGTATTCTCATCAACAGCGGTTTTAGCCGCTACCAGGGCAGGATAGTACTGGACCAAACGGTGAATGCCAAATTGAAAATAGGCGTGAATGCCAACTACTCGGCCCTCAAAACTACCGGGCAGATCGCCACCAGCGGAGGCGATAATGGCATCAATGCATCTTCCTACCTGTTTTACAATGCGTGGGGATATCGCCCCATCACCGGTGATTCCCTGTCCAATCTAACCTTTGAAGAAGATGCCTTTGATCCGGATATCACTTCAACCGTTGATCTGCGCGTGAATCCGATCGTGTCGGCAAAAAATGCGCACAATGTTGCTTTTACCAATGCTTTAATGGCTAATACTTACCTCGAGTATAAGATCTGGAAAGACCTTACCCTCCGGGTTACGGGTGGCATTACCCGCAATGCCGTACGGCGGGAGATCTTCAACAACACCAAAACAGCGGCCGGTAATCCCCGTACCAATTATGGAGCTATCAATGGCGTCAATGGTTCCATCAACAACAACGTACTCAGCAGTTGGCTCAATGAAAATACCCTTACGTGGAACAAGCGCATCAATAAAGACCATATCTTAAATGTGGTGGGCGGTTTCACCCTACAAAAGACGAAGACCCTCATAGATGGGTTCTCTGCCAATCGCGTACCCAATGAATCCCTCGGTATCAGCGGCCTGGATGAAGGCACGCCCCAGGTTAACTTCTCTTCCGAATCGGAAGCGGCACAAGCCTCCTTTCTCGGACGGATCAACTATAACCTGAAATCAAAATACCTGTTCACCGTTTCTTTCCGGGCAGACGGGTCATCCAAATTCGCCCTTGGTAATAAATGGGGGTATTTCCCCTCCGGCGGTATAGCCTGGCGCCTCAGTGAAGAAAAGTTCATGAAAAACCTCCCGTTCATTTCCGATGCTAAACTGAGAGCAAGCTATGGGGTAACCGGTAATAACCGGGTAGCCGATTTCGCTTACCTGTCCGTATTAAGGCAAACCGGATTTACCAATGGTAGCGGTAATACTACACCTGGCTATTATTTTGGTAATGCGCACATTCCGGGTTCCGCACCGGTGGAAGTAGGAAACAAGGATCTCAAATGGGAGCGTACCGCTCAAACGGATATCGGACTGGACATCGGTTTCCTGAATAACAGGATAGCACTGACGGTAGATTATTATTATAAAAAGACCAGCGATCTGTTGTTGAATGCTTCCATGGCGCCCTCTTCCGGTTACCTTACCGGCTTCAAGAATATTGGAAAGGTTTCCAATGAAGGGTTGGAGTTTACCCTGAACACCGTCAACATCAATAATAAGAACTTTACCTGGTCTACCAATTTTAATATCTCCTTCAACCGGAATAAAATACTGGAATTGAATGATAACCAGCCCAGTTTGTTGACCCTGCTTACCTGGAATGACAATTTCAACAACAATCCGCCTTACATGGCCAGGCCTGGTATGCCGGTTGCCTCCTTTTATGGATACTTGTTTGATGGCCTGTACCAACTGGAAGATTTTGATCAGTTGCCCAATGGTAGTTTGGTGCTGCGCGAAAACGTACCGACTAATGGCAATGACCGTGGATCGATCAAACCGGGATTCATAAAATATGTAGACCTCGATGGCGATGGACTGATCACCAGCGGCGACCGGACGGTCATCGGCAATCCCCTGCCGATCCACATCGGTGGGTTTTCAAATAATTTCCGCTACTACAATTTCGATTTGAATGTATTCTTCCAATGGTCTTATGGCAATGATGTGCTGAATGCCAACCGCGTGGTATTCGAGGGTGCTGAGGCCAGGCAAAACCTGAATATGTTTAAATCTTTTGAGAACAGGTGGTCGCCCGAGAATACCGGTTCCCTGATCCCTGCCGCCGGCAACTCCAGCCCCAATGTATTATCGACCCGTGTGGTGGAGGATGGTTCTTACCTGCGGCTGAAAACAGTGTCGTTGGGATATAATATTCCTGTCCCGGTATTGAAGCGGATAAAGATCAAAAGTATACGGGTTTATACCGCTGCACAGAACCTGGTTACCTGGACCAACTATTCAGGTGTTGATCCGGAAGTGTCGGTCAGGAACAGCGCACTTACCCCCGGCTTCGACTGGTCGCCTTATCCCAAGGCCCGGACCATTACCCTTGGTGTGAATGTAACTTTCTAACGATAAAATTGCTTTGTATATGAACGTGAATCGGCAATCAGTAATCGGCAATAAAGAATCGGTAATCGGCAACCGGCAATCGGCCATGCTCGCAGCTCGTAGCTCGTGGCTCATAGCTACTGCATTGGCTATTGTGCTGCTGGGAAGCTGCAACAAATTCCTGGAGACTAAACCCGTGGATTCCATTACCCCCGAAACCTATTATAAAACGGAAGAGGACCTGAACAGGGCCCTGGCGGCGGTATATGACCGGCTGGGTGACCGCCGTGTATATGGCCAGGCTTTGTGGGGATATCTTTGCTTCAGCGATGAGTTCTTCATCAAAGGGCAACCCACCGGCTATATGTCCAATACCCTCGATGCTTCCATGTTGGAGATCAACCGTAGCTGGCAGTCAATCTATGCCGGCATCGAGCGGGCCAATATGTTGCTGGATCATATGGATGGAGCAAATGTGAGCGATGACTTAAAAAAAGAGATAAAAGGACAGGCTTTGTTCCTGCGTGGATTCTACTATTTCACCCTGGTAGACAATTGGGGAGCTGTTCCCCTGAAGCTCACTTCCACCAAATCGCCTACCGAGCCTCCTTTGCCCCGCACGTCCATAGCGGATGTATATGCGCAGATCATCAAGGATATGAAAGAAGCGGAAGGACTGGTGAAAGACATTACTTCCTATGGTTATAACAGCCGGATCACCAAAACGGTGGTACAGGGTATCCTGGCGCGGGTGTACCTCACTATGGCGGGTTATCCTTTATACGACGAAACAAAATACGCCGATGCCAGGGAATATGCCGATAGGGTGATCAAATCGGAGAAGCATGCGCTCAACGCCGATTTCAAGCAGATCTTTATCAACCATGCACAGGATAAATATGATATCAAGGAATGCCTGTGGGAGCTGGAGTTCTATGGCAATGGCCTGGAAGTTGTTAAGGAAGCCGGCTTCCTTGGCGCCTGGATGGGCGTTTACTGTCCAAATATAGATACCGGCTTCGCCAATGACTATATACACGCCACTGCCAAATTGTACAATGCGTATGAAGCAGGGGATGCCCGGCGCGACTGGACCATTGCTCCTTACTATTTCAAACCTAATGTTACCGGCATTACTAATCCGCCTGTTACCAGGACCAACTGGAATACCAGCCAGATCTATGAAAGGAGCGCCGGAAAATGGAGAAGGGAATATGAAACGTTCAAGCCCAAGATTGCGGATGCAACGCCCATCAATTTTCCCCTATTGCGTTATTCGGATGTTTTGCTGATGTTTGCCGAAGCAGAAAATCATATCAACGGACCTACCCCGGAAGCGTATGAAGCAGTGAACCAGGTACGCCGGCGCGGTTTCGGGAAACCGGTTAATACTTCCGATCCTGTGGCCGATCTGCCTGCGGGCCTCGCCCAGGTAGACTTCCTGGAGGCTTTGAAGAAAGAGCGTTTCTGTGAGCTGGCCTATGAGGGGCTGCGTAAGCACGACCTGACCCGGTGGGGTAGCTATGTATCTACTATGCAGCTGTTGGTAACCGATTACCAGGCTACCATGCCCTCCGCTATGCTGCAGGCTGCCGTGGGCCAGGCAAGCAGGGTAACAGACAGGAGTGTATTGTTTCCCATACCCAGCAGTGAGATTGCGGTCAACCCCTATTTGTCACAAAATCCCGGTTGGTAATCAAACTGTCGCCCTGAGCCTATCGAAGGGCTTCGACAAGCTCAGCCTGACATTATACATTAACCCGAACACCATGGCTATGCAAAAAATCATTAGTCTGCTCAGTATAGGTCTTGTGGTACTTGCCTGCAACAAGCGCGATGAAGTAGGCGTACCCGAATTCAATGTGACCACTCCTTCCACTACTTATAAAATAGGGGATACCATCGCTTTCAATTTCTCCGGCAATGCACAGTACATCAGTTTCTGGTCGGGCACGCCCGGACATGAGTACCAATACCGCGACAGGCTGTTCAATACCGGGTATAAATTATTGGTAAGGTTCAATACCTACCAGCAATTTGGCATACGGAACAATATGACCGTGCTGGTGTCGAACGATTTTAACGGTACCTATGATACCACCAACGTAAAAAAAGCCACCTGGACCGATATCACCAGCAGGGCTACCCTTTCTCAGGGGGCCGACCAGGTGCCTTCAGGTACCCTTGACCTGTCTGAATTTACCGATGGGAATAAATCCGCTACCATTGCATTCCGGTACCAGGCGGCCCCTGCGGCTTCACAGAATCGCTGGGTGGTGCGTACCTTTAATGCCGATTACCAAGCGCCGGATGGTACGGTTACTTCCATTTCCACCATGAGTACTACCGGCTGGAAAGCTGTGAGCTTTAAAAATATAGCTGCCGTTTGGTCGATCACCAGCCAGCAATTATTGATGGCTGGTACCAAAGATTCTACTGATGACGACTGGGTATTGAGCAGGAGCTACAATCCCAATGCGGCATCTCCTGATAAAGGAGTATCCATTAAGGATATAACTTTTGACCTGAAAAAATATGTAACCAACAACGTGTATACGAAGCCTGGTACCTATAAAGTAGTTTTTGTGGCTACCAATGCTTCCTATGAAAACAGGGAACAGGTAGTGAAAGAAATTACGTTAACGATAACACCGTAAGAGCAAGTGGTAAGTGGCAAGTAGCAAGTGGGCCTGCTACTCGCCACTCGCCATTAACCACTCGCCATTTACTATTTACTCTATGAATCCTACTATAGATACCACCGTCATCATCGTATTCTCGGTTTTCATCATGTTGATCGGTTTCCTGTTCGCACGTACGGGCAGGAACCTGAAATCTTTTTTTGCCGGTGGTGAAGCGGTGCCCTGGTTCATCGGTGGATTGTCGTTATTCATGAGCTTCTTTTCGGCAGGCACCTTCGTGGCCTGGGGCTCTATTGCGTACAAATATGGATGGGTGGCCATCACCATCCAGTGGACGATGTGCATTGGCGGCCTGATCACCGGCCTCTACCTCGCCCCCAAATGGAAGGCTACCGGCAACCTGACGGCTGCCGAGTTCATCCGTGAGCGCCTCGGCGCCGGTGTACAGAAAAGTTACATCTACATCTTTATGCTGGTATCCTTGTTCATCAAAGGATCGGTATTGTATTCTGTCGCCAAACTGGTAGGATCTTCTTTAGGCTTTCCGTTAGTACCGGTTACCATTGTGCTGGGACTGTTTATGATTGCCTATACGGCGGTGGGTGGTTTATGGGCCGTGATGGTAACTGATATTTTGCAATTTGTCATCCTCACCGCTGCTATCCTCATCATCCTGCCGCTTGCTTTCAATGCGGCCGGTGGCGCTGGTCATTTCCTGGACAAAGCGCCCGAAGGATTTTTTAAACTGGTGAACGGAGAATATACCTGGGGCTTTATACTGGCCTTTGCGCTGTACCATATTTTTTATATCGGGGGCAACTGGACCTTTGTGCAACGCTATACCAGTGTAGATACGCCAAAGTCGGCCTCCAAAGTAGCCTACCTGTTTGCCGCCCTGTACATCATCAGTCCCATCTTATGGATGCTGCCGCCAATGGTGTACAAAACCATCAATCCTTCTTTATCGGGCCTGGATACAGAGAATGCCTATCTTATGATCTGTAAGCATGTATTACCTGCCGGTTTAATGGGATTGATCCTTACCGGCATGTACTTCTCTACTTCAGCTTCGGCCAATACCGCCCTCAATGTGGTATCGGCTGTATTCACCAATGATATTTATAAAGGCTCTATTAATCCAAAGGCTTCTGATAAAAAGCTCATGAGCATTGCCCGTATCTCTTCCTGGTTCTTTGGCCTGGGTATGATCGGTATAGCGCTTATTGTACCGTATATCGGCGGTATAGTGGAGTTTACCTTAAGCATTGGCGCCGTCACCGGCGGTCCTTTACTGGCTCCACCTATCTGGGCGCTGTTTTCCAAACGCCTCACCGGTAAAGCCACCATCTTTATTACCCTCATCAGTTTGTCGGTAAACCTGGTATTCAAAATGATCCTGCCGCTTACCATAGGCTTTAAGCTGAGCCGTGCTTCAGAAATGCTGGTGGGCGTGGGATTGCCTTTCCTCATGCTGGCCCTGTATGAGCTGTACGCCAGGGCAAAAGGCGTTGACAACCCGGATTATGCTTTATACCTGCAACGCAAGGCGCAGCGCAAAGAAGATGCGCTGGAAGCCAGTGCAGAAGAGACCTATGAGATCAAAAAACAGAATAAGTTTGGCCTGCAGGTCATCGCCTTCTCCCTTGCTTTTATTGCGGTGCTATTATTCATATTGAGCCTGCTCACCACCTCCGGCGCAGGTATGGTGGCCGGTATTGCGGCGGTGATCTTAGTGTGCGCATTCATACCATTCCGTGCAGCCCGCAAAGTGAAATTACAGCCAACCACAGCCGTATTGTGTATCCTCATCGGATGCGGGTTGTTCACCAACAAATCCACCGCACAAACAATAACCAGCACGAGGGCTACGCTTGCCTCACCTGCTTTGCAATTGAACTGGAGCAAGGGAAGCAATGGCTGGCAGTTGCAACAGTTAGCTGTAAAGAAAGGCAGTCAATGGATCAGCCTGCCCGGCGCCAGCGGAGAATACACAGTGTTGTATGCACCACAAAAGCCCGACTCTATACCACCACCCATCTACGACGCAGCCGGAAAGCCCGTACTATTCCCGGAAGCGCACTATCGTTATACCATCCCGGTATGGAAAGAAGCCACTTCACCCGTTGCTATGAACGTAGCGGGAGAAGCCATCCGTTTTTATCCGGCTGCCGTACAATCCGGCAACCAGGAGTTATTATTCTTACAGGAAGCCAGGGAAGCAAGGGTAAAGGCTGCCTGGCGCATGGAGCCGCGATATGCAGGCGATATCCTGGTGACCATCACCCTGACCGCCAAACAGGATGGATATTTCTCCATCGCTTCACCATCACTGGCCATTGTTGCCAATAAAGAACTGTCCTGGGGCATGGTGCCCGGACACTTTCAGGGCAATGCCATTGAAAAGAATTTTGTCAAGGCCTTTGCTTACGGGCAGGGCATTCCCGATAAGCCCGTAGTAAGCCGTGAACGTTCGGCTTCTACCCTTGCGCCGCTGATCAGCACAAAACAAGGTATTACCATGGCCGTGATACCCGAACCTGGTATGGGCCGTGATCCCTGGGAAAGCGATCGCCTTACCAATAGTACCTGGCAGCTTGGTTTGTCTGTGATGAACAGGCAGGCGCAATTAACGCCTACGGCCTGGCATCCGGTATTGGGACAAAAAGGATCATGGCTCAAAAGCGGTGAAAGTGTACATTTTTCTTTCCGCTATACAGTACAACCGGCCAACTGGTACACGGTATACAAACATGCCGTAAATGATATATACAAGCTGAAAGATTTCCTTGCCTTAAAAGAAACAAAGCAGTCACTCACCAATCGCATCTTGTCCATGCACAAATACGTGGTGGATGACAGCACGTCCAAATGGCGCACAGAACAATACCAGGACCTCACCATTGGTGCGCAGGATTACCTTGGCGGTGTGTACGGTGGTGATGGAGATGCCATCAAGAATGCCGACTATGGCGCTATGTGGATGCTGGCCCGCATTACCAATGACCCGGTATTGCAACAGACCCGCCTTCCTTATGCCCGCAATTTCAAGATCACACAGCAGGATAATACACCGGGATTCTTTTATGGAGCAGCAGCCGGACAATATTACCTGCCCAAGCGCAAAAAGTTCACCGAAGAGTGGGGGCCTTATGTGGAACCGATTGGTACTACCTACTACGTGCTGATGGATGCGGGTAATATCTTATTGTTTAATCCGGGCGATACGACGCTGAAACGCGAACTGAAAGCGGCAGCCGATAAGCTGTTATCCTGGATGAGCAAGGATGGCCAATGGCAGGTAGCCTATGATCATGCTACACGTGAACCCCTATTTACCGAGGTGGAAGACCTGCGTCCTACTTTCTATGGGCTCGTGATTGCCTATAAAATGCTGGGCGATCAAAAATATTTACAGGGCGCTATCAAAGGTGCCGCCTGGTATATCACCCATGCGGTAAACAGGGGACGTTTTACCGGTGTGTGTGGTGATACCCGCTTTGCACCCGACTTTGCTACCGGGCAAAGTGCGCAGGCCCTCCTTGATCTCTACGACATCACGAAAAACCAATACTATCTGCAGGCGGCCATTACTACCGCGAAATTGTACACCACGTCTATCTACACGCATCCCATTCCCAACCGTACACCCAAAACAGCCGGTGGCAAGTTGCGGCAGGATTGGGAGATCAGCCAGGCAGGCCTGAGCTTTGAACATGGCGGCAGCATCGGCTCTGCCACTAAACACGGACCTATCCTGCTGGCCAGTCATGCCGGTCTATTTATCCGTATGTTCTCCCTTACGCATGATTCATTGTTCCTTACCATGGCGCGGACTGCTGCTTTAGGCCGCGATGCTTTTGTAGATCCTGCTACCAGTGTAGCTTCTTATTACTGGAATACCATGAACAAAGGGGCTGGTCCTTATCCGCACCATGCCTGGTGGCAGATCGGCTGGATCACGGATTACCTGCTGTCGGAAGCAACCCTGCGTTCCGGAGGCAAGATCAGTTTCCCCCGCGGGTTCATCACGCCCAAGGTAGGTCCGCACCAGAGCTATGGCTTTGCAGCAGGAACGATCTATGGTGCTAAAGCCGATCTCTTGCTGAAAGAAGGTATGCTGGATACCGGCACGCCATACCTCGATTACTTTGGCGCGATTAACAAAGCACAGAAAAAATTATTCCTCCTGTTGTTGAATGATGATGACGAGCCTTTACAAACCACGCTCAAAATAGATTATAGTAAAATACTGGATACAACAACCATACAACCCAGGACTGTTTACGCTATCCATGCCAATGGCAAAAGAACATTGCTGAACAGCACCAACAACTGGCAAACTACTATACCTGCTTATGGGATACAAGTGATTGAGATCAGCTATTAAAACCCGACAGGCTCATCAAGATATTATGAAAGCGCTCTATAAAAATGTATTGAATACCCTCCTGATGGGTGTCATGACCGGCTTTTCTGTTCATGCACAGCAAAATTATCTCCTGGAAGCAGAAGACTTCCAGTTCAAAGGCGGCTGGGTGATAGAACAGGAAGGCGGCAAAGGATTTTCCGGCAACCAGTTGTTACGGGTGATGTCGGGCAAAACAAAAGCAGTAGATGCCCTCACTGTTATTAGCATTAAACAGACTGGCACTTATACGGTATGGGTACGTACCATGGATTTCCCCAATGACAGGCCCGGCACCCGTTTATTCCGGGTGTATGTAAATGAACAACCCATGCCACAGGAATCGGGCAAGCATGGCAAGGCTGGTCTTTATTGGGAAAAAGCAGGGGAGGCCACCCTCTCCGCGGGTGAAGTGGTGATGCGCCTCAACGACAGCCGGGGCAACTTCGGCCGCTGTGATGCTATCCTCTTATCCCCCGCAGCAGACTTTGATCCCAATACACAAACACTGACCGCATTGGCTGCCTATAAGATCAAACCCGTGGCCCAGCAGGCCACACCGGTGAAATATCCTGCACTGCCGCCAGTAACCACAGATTCCCGCGCTACGGCGGCTGCCACCATTGCCAATGAACAGGTACGGGTGCGTTTTGTACCGGTTACTATGCCCGGCAGCAATGAAAAGCGACTCGCCGCGAAAACGGAGATCAAACAAAAGGGACGCTGGATCAGCATGGATGAGCAGCGCGAAGATCATAAAGTATACATCCTCCGGTCTGATAATCCCCAGCTTGGTTTTGGCAATTTCTTTCCTTCCTGGAATGGTTCGGTAGGACTCACTTCTTTCACCAATAACGGGAAGGAATACAGTATACTGGAAACAGACAATACGCTCAATCCTTTCCTGTCGGGCAAGCTCACAGAAGCTATTCCTGTATCGGTAAAGTCTGTCAATAAGCAAACCATTGAAGTGAATTATACCGTGGCTGGTGAGGGCATGTTGAAAGGATGGTGGACCCTGACGCCCGGTGCGCGACACGTTGCCGTCACCCTGCAGTTTACACCCACCAGCAATGGCTATTACAGCATGGGCATAGCCGCCTTTCAAAGTATGGCGGCTGATAGTGTGACCAATATCCAGTTGCCACCCATGTTCCAGTACAGGCGTTTATCACCACAGCCGGTACTCCTGCCTTCCGGGATGATGCCGCAGCCTGTAGCCATTGCAGAAACCAAAACAGGCGCCGGTTTATTCTCCACCTTTACCAGTGGCCTGGCTAGCAACTTTAAGGCATCAGATTGGGGCAGCGCTTACAGTAGCCCCATGGGTTTCAGCATTAAGAATGAAGTGAACAGGATACAGCCGGTAGCTTTTGCGCCGGTGATGGGACTGGAGGATTCAAAGCTCACTGCCGGACAAACCATCCAGCGCGGTTTTGTGATCGGCGCCATAGCTGGTGGATGGAATGAAGTGCTGACCTACGTATCTGACAGCATTTATAAAGTGAAGGATTACCGTCAGCAGCACACTGCTTCGCTTTCCGATGCCGCTTTCAATATGATTGATTTGGTGAAGAATGATCAGGCGGCAGGATGGGATGCAGCCCTCAAAGGATTCTATGACATTGAAGCCAATCCGGCCGTAGTGCCTACGGTGGTTCATTCCTCACCGCTTACCATGGTATCGGCAGCCGTATTAAGCCGTGATGAAGAATTGTACATTACCCGCGCTTTGCCTACCATTGAATATACCTTGTCGCGCAGTGGTTTCCGCTGGGCAAAGGCCGTATCGGGTACACCCTTCAACAGTGATAAAAAATCCTTACAACTGAGTCCCTTTGGTTCCCAGTTTACCACCAACTATTTTGAAGGGCTGTACCAATTGCTGGGCGAAGCCAATCCCTGGCTGAAGGACATTGCATTGCCCGGTGGCAAAGTGCGCCCGGCCAGGGGTTATTCGGTAGAGGTGCCGGTTTACACACAGGACCTGGCGGCCTGGCGACTGACCAAAGAAGAGAAATGGTTAACAGCCGCCAAAGCGGATGCTGATCAATTCATCGCTACCCAGGTAAATGGAAATCTTACCAAGCCATTATCAAGATTACCTTTTTACAATACTTCTTTTTACGCCTATTGGTGGGACCTGATAGACCTGTATGAGGCCACAAAAGAGCCACGCTTCCTGCAGGCAGCCGATGTGTCTGCCTATCATACCCTGATCGGCATCCGCGCTTATCCGCAAGTGAAAGATACGCTGCAAACCATTCACCCCGGTAATGAATTTGAAGGCAATACCACCCTGTGGTGGAAGGGCGACAAAAAATACCGGTTGGGATTCCCACGCGTCAAAGGCGATGCACCGGAAAAGCAGGTGCCGCAAGGGCTGGTATCGCCGGTAGGGCTGGGCTTTGAACAACCCTTTACTTATTTCGATGCAGGCAAAACAGTCAGACCGGTATTCATGTCGAGCTGGGCGCCGCACCTCCTGCGTTTGTATCAATACAATCATAAAAGCATTTTCCAAACCTATGCCCGCAATGCGGTGATCGGCCGCTTCACGAATTATCCCGGTTACTATGCATCCGGGTTTACAGACATTACCCTGCAACCGGATTTCCCGTATAAAGGCCCCGATGTAAGTTCTGTTTACTATCACCATATACCGCCGCATTTATCCTTCACGCTGGATTACCTCATCACGGAAGCCATACAGCGATCCAATGCCAAAGTGCAATTTCCCTATGGCAAGCAGGATGGTTTTGTGTGGTTCAACAACCGTGTATATGGCGGCGGAAAGGGAACTGTGTTTGGTGATGCATCTGCCAGTCTGTGGATGAAGAAGGGGCTGGTCATCATTGATAAGCCGGCAGTGAATTATGTAACGGCTATCTCCGACGATCGCTTCTGGATATTACTGCTCAATGAAGAGCAGGGCGGGGTACAGGCCACGATCAAACTGGGTGCAGCAGTGCCGGTAGCTGATGCAACAGCAGTGAAAGGGTACAATGGAGAAACAGGCAAGCAGGAAACCATAGCCATGAAAAACAGGAACATCAAGGTATCGTTGCCATCAAAAGGACTTACTGCCTTGTCATTACCGCTGGCGACCAAACCAGCACCCTCCACCCTGGCGCCGGTAGCAGGTGGCATGAAAGTGATAGACCTGGGCGCTCCCTTTGGCAAATGCTATCTGTTCAGGATACGCTCACCCTTTGGCTGGGATTCCATCTATGGTTACCTCGAAGCGGGGCCGGTAGAGGGCGCTGTAGTAACAGCCACCTTCAATGGAAACACCATTACCAAAGAGGCGTATCCTTATGAATGGTCATTCTACAAAATAACAGCCGGCCAGCCGGTGAAGGGCGTAGTGCAACTGAGAACGGCCGATGGCAAGACCAAAGAAGTTACTGTTGAATTTGAATAAACAACGGGCTTAGGGTGGATCGTCCCGTACTTTAGTCGGGACGGCTCACCCTGAGCCGGTAAACCGGTTAATTATGCGTAGTTATCTCTGTCTTTTAACAGCGGTATTATTATCAAACTTGGCGCTTGCGCAGAACAAGAGCGCCGAAGATACAGAGCGGGAAAAGCTCATTGCCGCTTCCCAGTCGGGCGCTTCTCCTTTATTCTTTGATCCTGCCGCGAGGGATATACCGGTTATTCAACCCGGTGATTTCAACGATCTCGGTGAATTTGTTGTACGCCATGGCCTGCCCAATTTCTTTCACAAGGCCAAAGCCGGTAAGCCGGTTACTATAGCGTATATCGGCGGCAGCATTACCCAGGCCATCTATGGTTACCGTACCCGGAGTGCGCGGTATATTCAATCGCTATTCCCTTCCACACCCATGAAGGCTATCAATGCCGGTGTGTCGGGAACGGGTACTGATCTGGGGTCCTGCCGTTTACAGGAACAAGTACTGCAATACCATCCCGATCTCATCTTCATTGAATTTGCCGTCAACGGAGCTTACCGTGATGGCATGGAAGGCATGATCCGGCAGATCAGACAATATGATCCCCATATTGATATTTGTCTCATCTACACCATCCACGGCGAACAAACAAAGATATATGCAGCGGGCGAAGTGCCCGAAAACATTCAGGGCCTGGAAGCAATTACCGCGTATTACAATATTCCTTCTATACACCTGGGTATGGAAGCTGCTATGCTGGAGAAGGCAGATAAGCTGACCTGGAAAGGGGATTCAGCAGTGCCCGGTAAGGTCCTTTTTTCCCGTGATGGTACGCATCCATTGGAGGAAGGTGGCAACTTATACGCTGCAGCCATTGCCCGTGCATTCAACGCTATGCAAAATAAAGCGGCGATGGTGAAATACACCTTACCTGCTCCATTGATCCCTGATAACTGGGAAGACGCAAAAATGGTAGCCCCTTCCGTAGCCCAATTCAGTAAAGAGTTTAAGAAAGTAAGCACTGCGCAGGACGAAAAGCTGAAACAGTTTGCCGGCTGGTTCCCTTATGTAATGATGGCAGAGCAGCCCGGCGCTTCCTTTACCTTTCGCTTCAGGGGCAGTATGTTTGGTTTCTTTGATATTGGCGGACCTGAATCGGGACAGGTGGAAGTGCGGGTAGACGGTAAGCCGGTAAGGGTAAAAGAAAAAGGCATCAAAGGCTCCCGCACGCTGGAGATCAATGACCAGGGTCATGAAGTGGTGAACCGTTTCTTCACCTTCTGCAACAACCGGTACCGGGGCCAATATGAATTGATCGCGGTAACACCGGGTGAGCATGTGGTCACCATTACCCTCTCGGCACAGAAGTCCGATAAGGCGGCTATCCTAGGCAGTAAGCAGTTGGCTGATATCACGGCTAACCCTGCCAAATACGATAGAACGGTAGTATACATAGGGAAGATACTGGTGCGGGGCGAAGTGCTGAAATAACTCAGAGGTCATTCCCGCCTTACCGGCCAGTACTATTGGGAACATTCCCGCAAATTGGGAACATTCCCACATCATTTTTGCACCCAAAGCCTTACACCCAAGTCCTGGGCCTGACTAAATTTGACTGCAGATCATTTATGCGCTTATTGCTTACCATATTGAGTCTATTTTACTGCCTCACAGGGCAGGCCGCAGATGCCCTTCTGCTGAAAAGTCCGCACAAACAACTACAGGCAACCGTATTCCTCGAAAAAGGCAATGTCCTGTACCGGGTGAATGCCGGTCAGGCCACGCTGATAGAACCATCCTTATTGGGCATACAACTGGATAACCGGAGCGTGGGAACAGGTGTAAGCAGTTTGACTATTGCCCGTCAATATACCATCAAAGAAAAACAAGCTTCCCGCCTGAATAGCCAGGAAGCCATCAATCACTGTACCGTATACCTGATCGCCCTGCAGGGAGAAAACCTGTCCGATACCATCGAATTCAGGTTATACGATAATGGCTGCGCTTTCCGGTACAAGCCGGCAGGCGATCATCACCGGCAGGTGCAGGAAGAATTGACCGCTTTCAGGTTGCCGGCCAACTCCACGGTATGGTATTTTGAAAGGAACAGTGAATGGAAACTGAAATCCTATGCCGGCCTCTGGCAGCATACCACGGTAGAAAAGCTACCCACCGTTTCTTCCCAGGGACCCATACAGGGTAAGCCGTTGGTGGTAGAGCTGCCCACCAAAAAATACATTGTATTGACAGAAGCCGCGCTCTATGACTACAGTGGCATGCGGCTGAAAGCTATTGGCAACAATACGCTGCAGGTAAATTGTACAGAAGGCAAGGCTGGTTTTGCCGTCAATGGAAAGCTGTGTACGCCCTGGCGGGTGATCAGCTATGCCAATAACCTGCAGGAGCTGGTGAACAATAAGATCATTGAAAACCTCAACCCGGCGCCGGATGATACCCTCTTTGCGCAAACGGATTATATAAAGCCCGGCAAGTCGGTATGGAGCTGGATCACCCGCAATGAGCACTACATGGAGCCGGCGGAAGAAAGAAAATTCATTGATGCGGCGGCGGCGCTGCAATTTGAATATACGCTCCTCGATGAAGGATGGGAAACCAAATGGCCCGACAAATGGAAGCAGTTGCAGGAGCTCTGCGCCTATGCCGCACAAAAGAAGGTGCGGGTATGGGTATGGAAACATTCAAAAGATATCAGGGACACCCTACAGCGCAATCATTTCCTCGATAGTGTTCGCCTGGCCGGTGCTGCAGGTATCAAAACCGACTTCATGAACAGCGAGGCCAAAGACCTTATTGATTTTGAGATAGGATTACTAACTGCTGCTGCCCGGCGGCAACTCATGGTCAACTTTCATGGCTGTCAGTCGCCCGCCGGTGAAAGCAAAACCTTCCCCAATGAAATGACGCGGGAAGGCATCCGGGGTATGGAGCTCAACATCATGAAAGAACCTATTCCGGCCTGGCACAATGCGGCCCTGCCCTTCACCCGCCTGCTTTGTGGCCATGGCGATTATACGCCCGGCTTCTTCAGCAATAAGGCCAATACCACTTTCACCCATCAACTGGCGCTGCTGTACCTGTTTAATTCGCCTTTTCAGTGTATAGCCGAAAACCCGGTTACCCTGTTGAATGATCCGGTATACAAAGTGGTGTTGCCCTTATTAAGGACCTTACCCGTAACCTGGGACGAGACCATCGTATTGCCGGGCAGTAAGATCGGAGCATTGGCAGCCTTTGCCCGCCGTGCCGGAAAAGACTGGTACATAGCAGTGATCAATGGAACCGGTCAAACAACAGGCTTTACGGTAAAGCCTTCCTTTCTTAAAAAGCAATACAAGGCAACCGTAGTTACAGATGCCGGCGGGGATACGGGGTTTGTAACTACCGTCCTGAAAATGGATAACGGCCATGACCAGCATTTTGACCTGCAGCCCAATGGTGGACTGGTCATCCAAATCAAAAGTGAATAGTATAGGATGTATAAGAAGATTAGTAAAATATTCGTCATTATACAATGTTGCCTGCTGGTGAATGCAGCGCAGGCGCAGGTGAGTGTGCCAGCCGGACAAAGTGATATCATCATCAGAAGCGGACAGCGCAGTTATGCCTTTACGCCTTCTTTTGTGGTATTGTACAATGCTACCGATCCGGGTATGGCCCTGAAACCTTCCGGTATCAAAAAAGTAGAATACAATGTGCTCACCTGGAAAGTAAAGGATAGCAGTCGTGCCGACTTTGCCCAAAAGAAAGTGAGCGCTGCGGTGGCCGGTGATGGCTTTGACGACCGTATCCTGCACGGCAAAGCAGAATGGAGAACGGCCAATATTTTCAATGCCGGTGAAAGAACAGCCATAAAAGCTACCGGCACCCGGCAGCAAGGTGATACCGTTTTCTTTGTTTTTCCCGAAACTCCCCCATACAAACTATCCGTCTATCTATTGACAACTGCAAAGCCGTACCCTTTATTGCAGTATTCCTTCAGGCCTTCGCGGCCTGGTTATTATAGCATTGGATATACAGGTGCCCCGGCCTGTACTCCCGAAAAGGCGGCTGCTGTATGGCAGCCGCTTATCTGGCAGGAGAAGCGTATACCCGATGCAGCTTACCTCACGCCGGCATTTATGGCCACCCTGCCCGCTACCATGGTATACGATGGTGTTAATACCGTTGGTGTACTGGCAGCTCCTAAAGAGATCCCTTTCCAGCCATTGCCCATGCTGCCCAACAGCCGCTTTGGCGTATCGCTGCTGAATGAACAGCGCCAACTGCAGCCGCAGGTATATGCGCCTATTCCCGGCGGTTACGGGTCGCAGATGAAGGCCAATGAAGTATTTGATTTCTCCTTTTACCTTGTTACAGAACCAAAGCCGGTTACGGAAACCTATCAAAAGATAGCGCAACAGGTATTCGGCTTTAAGGACTACCGGCACAATGATATTGCTTCGCTCAATACCGCGCTGGACAATATGGTGGATTATTCCTTATCACAATATGCCTGGTTTATAGACAGCCTGAAAGGCTGCGCTTATTCTACCGATGTGCCGGGCGCTGTAAAGAATGTATCCAGCCTCAATCCCCTGGAGCTGGCCCTGGTAAGGGATGATGCGGTGATGTTTGAGAAGCGCGCGTATCCCCTGATAGAGTTCATGCTCTCGCGCGAAAAATTCCTCTTCAGCCTGGACAGTACCCAAAAAATACAAAGCCCTTCCCGCAAACTGAAAGGGCCGATAGCGCCTTTATCAGAACTGGCAGCACTGTATAATATATTCGGTAAGCAAAATGATTTCTACCTGCTCATGGCACAGCAGGAGTATGGCCGGGACCGCGTGCGTAATATGGATGGAAAAGAAAAAGGCAATACCTGGATCAATGCCATGTACCTCTATACAGCCACCCGCGATAAAAAATATTTACAGGATGCAGTGACCAAGGCCAATCAATACCTGGCACAACGCATCAACAAACCACAAACCGGTTTTGCGGATCCCCTGCAAACGGGTTATTTCTTCTGGCCCACCTTTACCGGGCGGTGGATAGAGTTCCTGCAATTGTATGAACTGACCGGTGATAAACGCTACCTCGAAGCAGCGCAGCAGGGCGCACGCCAGTATACCATGTTCACCTGGATGTGCCCGCTGATACCCGATAGCCTGATCACCGTCAACAAAGGCGGCAAGGCGCCCATGTACTGGTACCTGAAATCAAAGGGCCACCAACAAATGTATTACCCGGAAGAGCAGGCACCGGCCTGGCGCTTGTCGGAGATAGGGCTCACGCCCGAATCATCCGGTACTTCCACCGGTCACCGGGGTATCTTCATGGCCAACTATGCACCGTGGATGTTGCGCATCGGTTATTATACCCGCGATACCTTCCTCATGAATGTAGCGAAAGCATCCATCATCGGCCGGTACAGGAACTTTCCGGGCTATCATATCAATACAGAGCGCACGACGGCGTATGAAAAGGTAGATTTTCCCCTGCATGCGCACAAAGACCAGAGCGTAAACTCCTTTCACTACAACCATATATTGCCCATGGCATCGATGTTACTCGATTATTTGGTAACCGATGCTTTTGTGCGTAGCCAGGGCAGGATCAACTTTCCATCTGAATACATGGAAGGTTATGCCTATTTGCAGAACAAACTTTACGGCGCGCAAAAAGGCAGCTTCTATACAGAAAAGGAAGTACAACTCTGGATGCCTGTCCGGTTGCTGCAGATCAATAATACAGAGCTTAACTACATAGCGGCGCGGAAAGACGATAAGTTATTACTGGCTTTCACCAATCAATCTGCTAAGCCGGTGACGGCCACCATCACCATCAATCCGGCCTGGGTAACATTGAATGGCAAGAGCATTGTGACTGCGTATACTGGTAAAATAAATAAGGCGCTTACCAACAGCAGTTTTACCATCACGGTACCTGCCAATGGTATAACTGCAGTGGCGGTGCAGCAGGCGGTTATCAAATCGGCTTTCCAGCAAAAAATACTGGATACCCGTCAGGTAGATACCGGCCGGGATTATGCAAAGCTGGCCACGGGCAATGCGCATGCGCTGCTGTTTCAACTGGGGCAATATGGCCGCCGCCTCTATGTATACCTCGAAGATGATGACAATAAATACCGGCAGGCGACACTGGTATATACAGATGCCAACGGAAAGGAAGCAAGAATAGAAGATACAGCCTATCCTTTTGAGTTCACGGTACCGGTGGATAAAGAAGCAAGGGTGCCCTTCTATTTATCGCTTACCGGTATAGACGGTAAAGAAGTGAAAAGTGAAGGAGTGGTGATGGGCGCAGTAAAGTAAATAAAGCAGCTAGTGGTAAATGGCGAGTGGCAAGTAGTGCCACTTACCATTCACCACTTGCCTTTTACAAATACCTAAAGTATTCAGAAATATGAAATTAATATATAGTATCATCTTATTAGGCTGGCCGCTGCTGGCAGGCGCACAGGGCAGAACAAGTCTCTCCCTCAACGGTGCCTGGATCTTTACCCTCGACCCGGTGAAAGTAGGGGAGGCCAATCATTGGTATGCAACGGATTTTGTGACCACTGGCTTTGATAAAGTACAGGTGCCGCACAGCTTCTCTGTTGACAAACGGTATTCCTTTTATACCGGCACCGCCTGGTATTTTAAGAACTTCCCTTCAGCTGCGGTGCAACCAGGTCAGCGGGCTTTCCTGCAATTTGAAGCCGTATTCTATAAAACAACCGTATGGCTCAATGATAAGAAAGTAGGTGCACATGAAGGCGGCTATACACCTTTTGAGCTGGACGTAACGGAGCACCTGCAGGCGAAGAACACGCTTGCACTGTCCGTCAATAATGAGTGGGATACCACCACCATCCCCGGCGCTAAAACTTCTGATGCTTATTCACGTACCGATCATTCCCAGCTCTATCCCTGGATCAACTATGGTGGCATCACCAGACCGGTCCGATTAATCATACGTCCGGACGTATTCCTGCAAAAGGCGCAGGTCATTGCCCTGCCTGATCAACCCAAAGGAGAGGCCCGCATCAGGATCAAAGCATTCATCAGTAACCTGGGTACGCAACCTGTTCAAACTTCTTTGACTGCCAACATTTATTATGGTGGTCAGAAAATCAATACTAAGCTCAAACCGGTAGTTGCCAGTGTGGCTGCCAATGGTAGTACGCCCGTTGTGCTGGAGGGTGTATTGCCGGCGGCAGCTGTTAAGCGTTGGTACCCTGATGAACCCAACCTGTATACGGCAGAGATCATAACCGGAAGGGATACGCTGAACACCCCCTTTGGTATCCGCACCATTGCTGTTAAAGGCACCCAACTCTTATTAAATGGCGAGCCTATCCGCATGGGTGGTTGTAACCGGCCATTGGATTATCCCGGCTATGGTTCCCTCGATCCTGATGTGGTATTGGAGAAAGACCTGGCCCTCATCCGGAACGGTAGTATGGAATTCTCCCGTCTGAGTCATTATCCAATGTCGGAAAGCCTGCTGAACTGGGCCGATAAAAATGGCCTGCTCATCATTGCCGAAGCCGGCAACTGGCAAATGACACCGCGGCAAATGGCCGATCCGCTCATGCGCGCCAAATTCCAGGCACAAATGAAAGAGATGATGGAGCGCGACTGGAACCATCCCTGCATCATAGCATATAGCCTGGGCAATGAATTCCAGGCACAAACACCCGAAGGGCAGGCCTGGGTGCGGGACATGGGTGCTTTTGTGAAAACCATTGATACTACCCGCCTCCTCACCTTTGCCAGCTACACGGTGTTTCGCGATTATGTGCAAAAACCCGAAGATGAAGCCTCGCAATATGTAGATTTCATCAGCGCCAATGTCTACGGCAATCATTTAAAATTGCTGCAAAAGATACATGGCATATATCCCAACAAGCCCATTTACATCAGTGAGTTTGGTATGCGGTTTAATGCTGCCAATAAAGAAGAGCCCCGCGTGGCTCATTTCAGGAAGGCCATGGAAGCCTTCAGGCAATGCGACTATTTAGTTGGCGCTTCAGTATGGACACTGAATGATTACCTGAGCCGGTTTCCCGGCACCGATGAAGATGGGTACAGGGCCTGGGGATTGGTAACGCCTGACCGTGTAGTAAGGGACAGTTATGTATACCTGCAGGAGGAATTTGCGCCGGCTGTGCTGGAAGTAGTAAAGCGCGAAGCAGGAAAGCTGACGATAGCTGTGGCTGCACGCACCGGTTTCCCGTCCTATACCCTGCGCAATTACCAGTTGCAATACGGAGACGAAACGATAAAACTGAAAACATTAAAGCCAGGTGAAAGACAGGAGGTAACAATACCAGTTACCACGGACGGCGTGAAAGTGTCATTACTAAAACCGGGAGGATTCACAGCAGTAAGCAAGACTTTTAAATAAAACCTTATCAAATAACATTAATCCGGAAATGATGAAATTGGAGAACAACAGTAGCAGTAAACGTTCTTTTGTCAACAGGAAAATAGAAGCAGACTTAATTGTAACAGGCGGAGGCCTTTCGGGTGTATGCTGTGCCATTACAGCCGCCCGGCAGGGTTGTAAAGTAGTGCTGGTGCAGGACAGGCCGGTATTGGGCGGCAACTCCAGCAGTGAAGTGCGTTTATGGATATTGGGCGCTACCTCGCACATGGGCAATAACAATCGCTGGGCCAGGGAAGGTGGTGTAGTAGATGAAATACTGGTAGAGAATACTTACCGTAATCCGGAAGGCAATCCGGTTATCTTCGATACCATCTTACTGGATAAAGTAGTGAGTGAGCCGAACATCAAACTGCTGCTGAATACAGCAGTCTATGAAGTGGAAAAGAAAGACGAAAATACGATCCAGGCCGTAAAAGCATTCTGCAGTCAAAACCAGACAGAATATATTTTATCCGCTCCCTTGTTCTGTGATGCGTCAGGCGATGGAGTCGTTGGCTTCCTCGCAGGCGCGGCCTTCCGCATGGGAGCAGAAAGCAAAGAAGAGTTTGGTGAGCAGTTTGCTCCCTCCGCAGAATATGGCGAACTGCTGGGCCATACGTTGTACTTCTACAGCAAGGATACCGGCCGGCCGGTGAAGTACACGCCGCCGTCCTTTGCTTTGACAGACATCACAGAGATCCCCCGCTTCAAAACCTTCAATGCAAAAGACTTTGGCTGTAAGCTGTGGTGGATAGAATACGGTGGCCGCCTGGATACGGTGCATGATACCGAGCAGATCAAATGGGAACTATGGAAAGTGGTATATGGCGTATGGAATTACATCAAGAACTCCGGCAACTTTCCGGAAGCGGAAAACCTTACCCTCGAATGGGTAGGCACTATTCCCGGCAAACGGGAGAGCCGCCGCTTTGAAGGAGATTATATGATGATACAGCAGGACATTGTGGAGCAGCGTCTGCAGGAAGATGCCGTGGCCTTTGGCGGCTGGTCTATCGACCTGCATCCTGCCGATGGTGTATTCAGTGAAAAGCCGGGCTGTAACCAATGGCATAGCAAAGGCATCTATCAAATACCTTATCGCAGTCTGTACAGTAAAAATATTACTAACCTCTTTTTGGGTGGCCGTCTCATCAGTGCTTCCCATGTAGCGTTTGGTTCCACCCGCGTAATGGCTACTGCGGCCTATGCTTCCCAGGCCGTGGGCATGGCTGCTGCTGTGTGTACAGAAAGAAATATACTGCCGGCTGCTATCATCAGCAACCAGTATATCACACACCTGCAGCAGCGGTTGATGAAAAGCGGTCAACACATTCCGGGACTGACCTTGCACGATACAACAGACCTGGTGCAAACGGCTGCCATCACTGCTTCGAGTGAGCTGGTATTGCAGGAACTGCCCGAAGATAATTTCCTGAAACGGTTGGAGCTTTCCGTAGCGCAGATGGTGCCGCTGCAAAAAGGAAAGGTTGAACCTTTTGTTTTTCATGCACAGTCTGATATTGCTACTACCTTACAGGTAGAGCTGCGCGTCAGCAGTAAACCGGCCAATCATACCCCCGATATTACTATCGCCACCCAGGTGCTGGACATTCATCCCGGCAGGAACTGCATGCAGGTGCAATTTGATGGGGTGCTGGACAATACTACCTATGCCTTCATCACTTTCCTGAAGAACCCAGAGGTACAGCTTCATTTTTCAAAGAAGCGGGTTACTGGTATCTTATCGGTATTCAACAGCGTTAATAAAGCGGTGAGTAACTATGGTAAGCAAACCCCGCCGGAAGATATTGGCATGGAGGCTTTTGAATTCTGGTGCCCGCAACGTCGCCCGGAAGGACACAATATTGCGTTTAAATATCCGGCAGGATTACCGGTATTCAAAGCGGAGCATATACGCAATGGGATAGACAGGCCTACAGACCAGCCCAATGCCTGGGTAGCTGACTGGCATGATAAAGCGCCGCAACTTACGCTTAGCTGGAAGACACCACAGGAGATCAGTCACATAGACCTGTTCTTTGATGCCGACTATGATCATCCGATGGAGTCCGTATTAATGCAGCATCCGGAATCAGTCATGCCTTTTTGTGTACGCAAGTACCGCGTAAAAGATGAAGCGGGGAATATCCTTGCGGAGCAAAAAGACAATTATCAAACGCATAACCGTATATCCTTGCAGCAACCGGTTACTATAAAAAAGCTGGTCATTGAAGTAGAACACCCTTCTGCTGATGTGCCGGCGGCGGTTTTTGCAGTGCGTTGCTACAAATAATGATACTGTTGTGTGAACCATTCATGAAGCGTCTTCGCCCTTTTAGGGGCCACCGCTTTGTAGAGGTATAACCGAAAACGTATTGGCCCCATCGGGGCCACCCAAATAGCGGGAAGTATAAAGATGGTAAGAAGGCTTGCTGGCAGCCATTGTTTTGTGTTGCCGGCGGGCCTTTCCTTTTACACGTTGTGTTTGGCGATATGCAGTAGCTTTCACTACAATTGTCTCGGGTTCACTGGCCTGAACTGGTTGAACAGTATACATTTTGAGCAGGTAAGCCAGCACTTCTTCAACAGTCCATTCCTCCTTCAGCCAGGTCATGGCTTCACCGGTGAGCTTGCGGTACAGGCTGTGTTGTTTCCGATCAGCCGGCAGTGTGCGATATACGGCCGATGCAATGCGGGAGGCTTTGGCCAGCAGACCGGCATATTGCATCGTTTTGCGGAAGGCCGGGTCTTTCTTCACCCTTTTACCGGTCAGCGAACTGGCGGTACGCATAAAATACTTCCCATACATCTTGTAGATGCACACGGGACCAATGGTGCCCGTAATGGGTGGTATGCCGGTGAATTTAGCCATTGAACATAAACTGTTAATAACATATACTGCTTAAAATTAATAAATGTTGGCTACCAGGACAATACCATGAAGTGGGTAAAATGGCAGGGATATACAAACCATGTATCATCCTTGTGTGATCCTTGTGGGTTATAGCGCACTCAATATATAGATGACACAAAGATGGAAGAAGGATTGGACGAGGAGGAGGTTTGGGAGGTCCCGTGCTAAAATCTGGCAGATTTGGCCATGTTCTGTGGCAAGCGAGATCATGCCTGGCAGTGGGACAAGCTTTGTCAGGCTTTAGAGCCGCTTGTCTTCCGGCTATCCTCCAACTGAGCGCCGTGGTAAAGGCGCACTTACCCCCTGAGCGTGGAGATCACAAGGATCAGGGCCGATAGCCTCTCCGGCGTAAAATGATTACGCAGGGTATACAGCGCCTCATTCATCTGTTTTTCAATAG
This sequence comes from Paraflavitalea devenefica, assembly GCF_011759375.1. Lineage (NCBI taxonomy): Bacteria > Pseudomonadati > Bacteroidota > Chitinophagia > Chitinophagales > Chitinophagaceae > Paraflavitalea > Paraflavitalea devenefica. Next base: position 401,070 of record NZ_JAARML010000003.1, read on the forward strand.
TATTGGTGCTAATCTGGAGTTGGTCGGCTATTTCCCGGTGCGACAGGCCCTCTTCCTTCACCAGGCGGTAAATGATCCTGCGCCTCGGTGGCAGGGCTTGTACCGCCTTATCATAATCCTGTAATACCTCTTTCAATAACAGTTGCTCATCGGCGGTGCAAACAGCAGCCTGCTGTTGCTGGTAGCGATTTTCCCGCAGTGCTTCCCGGGCAGACTTCCGCACATAATCAATGATCAGGTTGTGCGCATACTTACGCAGAAGGTGAAGGATGGTATCGTCATCCTGCACTTTGTCCATCTTTTCCCAAAGCCTGATGTAACATTCCTGTACAATATCATCGGCCACCGCAGGATTCCGTACGTTGTGTTGTACGAAACCAATGAGGCGGTCCTTCGTTGAAAAGTACATCTTTTCATAGCGCGCTGTCAGTGCCTTTTTATTGTTGATGGAGAATGCCATGGAAAGGAGATGAAGCCCTGCATTAAAATAGGTGAGGCAAAGTTGATCATCCTGTTTTTGAAATGACGGCTATACAGGAGAATTAATAATTCCTTAATTGGAACCGGCTGTGCAATGTTAAGGATGTATTAACTCCAAAAAGGGAGTAGTGGCAAAGGCTTTGGGTGTCGTGTTATACAGGTATGCTGGAAAAAGAATTACTGCGCAGGTACCTGGATGGTCAATGCACCGAAGAAGAAAAATTATTGGTGAGGAAATACCTGGCCGGTAATGACAATAACCTTCCCGGCATGGATGCATTGCTGCATGACTCCTGGCAGCAAAGCAATAATGCCATTGTGCCGGAAGAGGAAACCATGAAGCACTTGCAAAAGTTGCGGGACCAATTGTACCCGGATGTAAACGGTGTAGTACCTATGCGCCGGCGTTCCCTCCGGTACCTCTATTATGCTGCTGCAGTAATGGTGGCAGCCATCGTAATACCCCTCTTTTTGTGGCGTTCTCCCAAGCCGGAGCAGGTTGTGGCTGTTGCCGTATGGGATTCTGTGTCCAATGCCGGAAGTACTTCCATACATATCACATTGCCCGATAGTTCAACCGCGTGGATAAGCCCCAACAGTACCCTGCGCTGGAATATGCATAATCATGGCCGGCGTATAGTGCAGTTGGAAGGAGAAGCTTTCTTCGATGTGACCCATCATCGGGATGCACCTTTTATAGTACAAACCGGTAATATCAACACAAGGGTATTGGGCACTGCCTTCAATATTGAATCCTACCGGCATGAACCGGCAGTGCGGGTGTCGCTGGTGCGGGGAAAAGTGGCTATAGAAAAGCAATGGGCAGGACCGGATCATATACAGACCATCGAAACATTGCAACCTGGTGAAATGCTGAGTTACCGGAAGGCCGATAGTACTACCCGTAAAGAGACCCTGATCATTACTGATATCCGGCAGTGGACCGGTGGATACCTTGTACTGAACGATGTGCCGCTGCCGGATGCACTCCGGCGTATTGCGGCGAGAAATCATGTTTCCTTTATTTATGACGATAAGATCAGCAACAGCCGCAAGCGGGTAAGCACCGTATTTAAGAATGAAACTACCGGACAAATGCTGGATATTATCGGGTTTATCACCGGCTGTCAACACAGGAAAAAAGGAAACGACCAGATAGAAATATATTAATACTACCAGGAGCAGGTAAAAGAAAGCAGGGTTGCAGCGAACAACCCTGCCGGTAAAAAACCTCTTTTACAAGGTTCTTAAAACTCAAACCAAAGTTATGCTGAATCATGCATTCTTCCATCTCCTGTTACGCGCAGGCATTTGCTGTATGGTATTCCTGCTGACCGTTTTTCAAAAAGGCATTGCCCAGGAGCGCTTCAGCGACCTGACCCAAAAGGTCAATTTTACAGCGCCGGTTGCCGATGTGGCCATGCTGATGGAATCGTTACAAAGTCAGACGGATTATGTTTTTTCTTTTGAGAAGCCGGTTATGTCGGCAGTAAAACTTTCCAATGTCCGTTTTGAGCATACACCGCTGCGGGAAGTGCTGTTGTGGTTGCAGGATAAACATCGTTTGTCTTTCCTGGTGTCCGGAAAAAACATTGCTGTTAAAAAACTGGCTGCTGCAGGAAAAAAAGAAAACATGGCCGCGGGTGAACGTACCATCCATGGTACCCTTAAAGATAATCAAAGCGGGGAAGGTGTGCCCGGCGCGGTGATCAGTACAGGCAATAAAATGACGCTTACTGATTCTACAGGTGCTTTCTCTGTCCTGTTACCCGATGGTAAAGCTTCCCTGCAGATCAGCTCAGTAGGGTATATCACAAAGTCAATACCCGCTGCTGAGATCACCAATCCTTTGCACATCACCTTAAAAAGAGACCAGGCTCAACTGGAGAATGTAGTGGTAACAGCGCTGGGCATTCGCCGGGAAGAACGGTCACTGGGCTATGCTGCCCAAACGGTGGGAGAGAAAACGGTAAAAGATGCAAAGACCAACAACTGGGCAAATGCCCTCACAGGAAAAGTAGCCGGGTTGAACATTATGGGAACCGGATCGGGACCCATGGGTTCTTCAAGGATCACCCTGCGGGGCGAATCGTCGCTAAACCTCGACAATAACCAGGCATTGATCGTGATAGATGGCGTACCCATCAGCAGCAAAATTACCGGTACGGGTTTCAGCTCACACCTGTCGGCCGATAACCCGGTAGATTATGGTTCCAATGTATCGGACATTAACCCGGATGATATCGAAAAGATAACGGTGCTGAAAGGGCCGGGAGCTACAGCGCTGTATGGCAGCCGTGCTGCCGGCGGGGCTATTATCATCACTACTAAATCGGGCGGTCGTGATAAAGGATTGGGTATTACCTATAACCTGAATGTAAGCATAGATGATGTGAACCGCTGGCCCGATTATCAATATGAATATGGAGAAGGACGTGTAGATACTTATTATTCCTATGGCGATAGTCCGGATGGCGCCAATACCAGTACTTCGGCAGGAGGGGGCCGTTCCTGGGGTCCTAAATACAATGGACAACTATATTTTCAATACAATCCCAATGCACCTGATGGCAAACCTACCGAACGTACGCCCTGGGTGCCTTATAAAGATTCGCGCAAAGGCTATTTCCGGGTGGGCCATACCATTTCAAACAGTATAGCCATTGAAGGTGCCGGTGATAAAGGCAGTATGCGTTTATCGGTTACCCACTTAAAAAATGAATGGATCATTCCCAATACCGGTTATGAAAGGATCAATGCTGCTTTGTCGGTCATGCAAAAAGTGACGGATAAGCTGAAGATCAATGCCAAGGTAAATTATGCCCACAAGCAAAGTGATAACCTGCCGGCGGCGGGCTATAATAACCAAACGCTGATGTACTTCCTCATCATTGGTACTACTACTAATGTAAAACCTGAATGGTTCAAGCCTTACTGGATGCCGGGCCTGGAACAGGTGCAACAGCGCCGGCCTTTTTATGCTGGCCCCGATAATCCTTACCTCGGTATGTATGAGATGCTGAATAAGATGAAGAAGAACAGTGTAACCGGTAATATCTCTGCTACCTATGAATTCTCTCCCAAACTGGAGCTGATGGTACGATCGGGCATTGATATGGGTATGGAACTGCGTTCCCAGCAACGTCCGTTCAGCATGACCAAATACCCGCGGGGCATGTTCCGTACACAGGATGTATTCAGCTATGAAGTAAATACAGATGCGTTGCTTACCTGGCGCGACCAGCTTACCCATAAGATCAAGTACAGTGTTTCAGCAGGCGCCAATGCCATGCGCCAGTCTTATGATTTTGACGGTATGTACGCCGATCAGTTATCGCAACCCGGCGTATACCAGATATCCAACAGCCTTGATCCTGCCGTGGCCGATCCACAGCGCAGCAGGAAAGCGATCAACAGCCTGTATGGCCTGGGGCAAATTTCCTATGACGAAAAGATCTTTGTGGATGTTACCGGCCGTAACGACTGGTCAAGCACCCTGCCTTATTCCAACAATTCTTTCTTTTATCCTTCTGTGAGCACCAGCTTTGTGCTGGACCAACTGTTTACGCTTCCGGCGGCGGTTTCCTTTGCCAAGCTGCGCTTGTCCTGGGCGCAGGTGGGCAATGATACCAGGCCTTATCAAACCAGTAAATACTATAATGGCATTTATGGCAATAGCTTTACCAATCCGTCCGTACTCTATAACGCCAACCTGAAACCAGAGATCACCACCAGCTATGAGGCAGGCATTGATCTTCGTTTATTCAGGAACCGGCTGGGTCTTGATGTGGCAGTGTACACCAATAACAGCCGTAACCAGATCATTGCCATACCACTGGACCAGACTTCGGGGTATTACAGTAAAATGGTGAATGCCGGGTTGATCAATAGCCGCGGTGTGGAGGTGAAGCTCACCGGTAAGCCTGTTGAAGGGCGGCGATTTAACTGGACTTCTACACTCACCTGGTCCTTGAACCGCAGTTACGTAAAAGAACTGGCCGACGGCATCACCAGCCAGGTTATTTATGCGCATGGTTCTGATGTTACCATCGAAGCAAGGGTAGGAGGACGTATGGGCGATCTGTATGGTAAAGGATTTCAACGTTCACCGGAAGGAAAGATCATCTATACTTCTACCGGTGTTCCTGCTACATTGGACCCTGTGGCCAGAAAGTGGGGCAATGCCTTTGCCGACTGGAAGGCTGGTTGGCTGAATGAATTTACCATTAAAAATTTCAGAATAAGCCTCCTGGTGGATGGACAGAAAGGTGGTGATATGTTTTCACAGACCAACCACAAGAACAACGAGTTTGGCAATACCAAAGTCACCTTGCCTGGCCGTGATGGCGGTATTGTGGGCGATGGGGTGGTATTGGGCGCTGATGGAAAATATCAGCCCAATACGGTGAAGGTGAATGCAAGGGCCTATTATGAGAACGTATATGCGAGAAGCAATGCAGAGATGAATATTTTCGATGCCTCCTTCCTCAAGATCAGGGAAGCACGTATTGAATACAACCTGCCCCCAAAATTATTGAGTAAAATAAGGTTTAAACAAACCACCATTGCGGTGTACGGAAGGGAGCTGTTCAACTTCACCAAATTCCCGGCCTTTGATCCGGAAGGTGGCAACCTCAATAGCGGTACCCTTACGCCCGGTGTAGAACTGGCGCAGTTCCCTTCTACCAGGAATATGGGTATCAATCTTACATTCAAATTCTAACTTATTGCAAAAGCAGTTATTTATGTGTAACCGTATACTATACTTTATCATTTTGTGCTGTGGGGTTTTCCTGGCTTCCTGCACCAAAAACTTTGAGGAGATCAATACCGATCCCATACGTCCTACCACCATTACACCCGGCGTTTTGCTGGGACAAATGCAGTACCGTTTTGTGAATACCAGTATTGCGAGGGCTAAAGGCTTTACGCATGAACTGATGCAGGTAACCGCCCCGCGTGAAAGCACCAGTGGCGGCGCTCACCGTTACGTGATAACCGGGGAAACCGGCAGCAGCTTATGGGATGGATTTTATTCGAGGATGACCGACCTGGAAGACCTGTATACTATATCCACTACGCTGAAAGAAGATAACTACAAAGCTATTGCGCTGATCTATAAGGCCTGGTCTTATTCCATACTTACAGATGGTTTTGGTGATATCCCTTTTTCACAAACGGCGCGGGCAAAAGAGGGCATTGTAACACCTGCGTTTGACAGTCAGAAGGACATTTATGTAACGCTGCTGGAATACCTCGATACTGCCAATAACCTGCTCAATACTTCCAAAGCGCTGACCTATTCCGGGGATATTGTGTACAATGCGAACCCAAGTCCGGGAACAGGTGGTGCGGGAGTACTTAAATGGAAGAAGTTCTGTAACTCTTTAAAGCTGCGTTTATTGCTGCGTATCTCAAAGCGTAACGGGGAAATAGATGTGAACGGACAGATCAATACCATTTTAAGTGATGCGGCTAAATACCCGGTGTTCACTGCTACCACAGATGACGCTATTCTTCGTTATCCCGGCACCAATCCTTATTATAACCCGTATTATAATGAAAGAGACCTGGGCTGGCGGCAAAATGATTATTACACCTTGTTCTTCATGAATAAAATGAATACCGACGACGACCCCCGGCGGGGAGTGTGGGCCACCACCGTAAAAGTAAATGGGGTGGATACCTATACCGGTATTGAAAGCGGCTACCCAAGTACCACCGTATACGTAACCGATAAAAATTCCAGTTATAAAGATGCTTTAAAAACTTCTCCGCTGCTGGGGGTGATGATGACCTGCGCCGAACTGGAATTTATCAAAGCAGAACTGGCTCTGAAGGGCTTTGCTACCGGTAATACAGCAAAGAAGCATTATGAGAACGGCATCACTGCTTCTATGGCGCAGTGGGGAGCTGTAATGCCTGCCGGCTATCTGCAACAACCAGGCGTTGTATACAACGAGGCAGGAAGCACGGAAAGCCAGTTGGAACAGATCATGCTGCAGAAATATTATGCGTATTATTTTGTTGACTGCCAGGCATGGTTTGAAAAAAGGAGAACAGGTTATCCTATACTGCCAAGAGGCAGTGGTATTCCTGCAGAAAACCAGTTCCCTTCCCGCTTCCTCTATCCCGGTTACCTGCAGTCACTAAACCCCGATAACCTGCAGAAGGCCATACAGGCTCTCGGTGGAAAAGATATAAGCACGGTAAAAGGATGGTGGGAGAAATAATAATTTAAAATTATGCGATTGATCATTAAACTTGTTTTCCTGTTCTTACCCTGTTATGTGTTTAGTCAAACAGTGATTAATGTACAGCAGTTTCCTGTAAAGGAGGCCAAGCAGGCCGTGGCAGTAGATAAAGATCATTTCTATGTGATCAATAACAGCACCATTACCAAACACCGGAAAGCGACCGGTGAACAAATAGCTGTCTGGGATGGCACAAAGGATAGTGTGAAGCACCTCAACAGTGGCGTTGTGATAAAAGGAAAGCTGTATTGCGCCAATTCCAACTATCCTCAATCGCCCATGGCCGGTTCCATAGAAATATTTGATGTGGCTACTATGCAGCATACCGGTAATCATAGCTTTGGTATTGGCTATGGTTCTGTAACCTGGATAGATGAACATGACGGGCATTGGTGGGTAGCATTTGCCCATTATACCGGCCGTGGCGCTGCAGAGGGAAAAGACAACCGCTGGAGTTGTCTGGTGCAGTTTACCAAAAGCTGGCAGATGGTGCAATCCTGGATCTATCCTGCCGGCATCATAGAAAAATTTGGTACCAAAAGCAATTCAGGCGGCGTATGGGGTAAAGACGGTTTATTGTACATCACCGGGCATGATAACCCTGAATTGTATGTGATGCAGCTACCGGAGATGGGTTATACCCTTAAACATATAAAAACAATACCTGTTCCCGTGTATGGCCAGGGCATTGCGTTAGACCCTTCCGCGAAAAGGAATCCTGTATTTTACGGGCTTAGCAGGGGCAATAACACCGTTATTAAATTTGAGCTGCAATGACCCGGTCACGCTGTAACGGGACGATTGTACTTATTCCTGTACTGCACCGGCGATAACCCCGTGAGCTTTTTAAAAGTAGTACGGAATGCCTTGGTATCTGAATAACCTACTTTGTACATCACTTCATTCACATTCTCGCGGGAGGATTCCAGGCTGAGTTTGGCGGCTTCGATCTTTACGCGCTGTATATATTCTACGACTGTATTGGAAGTGGCTTTCTTGAAGCGGCGCTCCAGGTTCCGGCGTCCCATGGCAAACATCCCGGCCAGTTGTTCCACCGTGATCTTTTCCTGGAAGTTCTTTTCAATAAATACCTGTGCCTGTTTGATTGGCTCATCTTCGTGTTCTTTCTGTCCGTTGAACATGATGAAGGGTGACTGTGTGCCCCGGTCAATTTCTATCCCGAATACTTTGGAGCACAGGATGGCCACATCACGACCTGCATATTTTTCAATAATGTACAATACCAGGTTGAGGTAAGAATAAGCGCCGCCACTGGAATAAATGCCCTGCTCATCGGTAATGATCTTATCGATCACCAGATCTACTTCGGGGAACATTCTCCGGAAATCATTCGCGCTCAGCCAATGGGTAGCGCATTTCTTTCCTTTCAGCAGGCCGGTAGAAGCCAGCAGGAAAGCGCCCAGGCAAAGGCTTGCTACTTCTGCGCCCATCTTGTACTGGTATTGGATCCAGGGAATGAAATCCTGGTTGATGGCCACTGCTTTTTCCAGGTTGCCCGCTACAGCCGGCACAATGATCAGGTCTGTTTTAAAATCCTCCCTGATCGTCAGTTCCGGATGTACGGTGAATAACCCGTTATTCAGTTTGGTAGCCGGCGTAAGGCCCACCAGTTGTACCTTGAACAGGGGTTCCCTGCCCATATTGGCCAATATACCGTTCACCTCTGTAAACAGCTTATGCGGTCCTTCAACGGCGCCCAGCATGGCGCCTTCCGGGACCAGTATGGATAAATGTTTCATATCCTAAAATTAAGGAGAAACACTGTCGCAATCAACCCCGTACAATGCCGTAATTGCACCCCCTGTATATGCCGGAATACGGGTAGGTTTGTAGATAAAGTATAGCCATGATAAACACTGAGCAGGAAACAACGGCGGCTGCAACGGCGCCACCAAAAGCTACCCGTAAAGAATGGATGGGACTGGCTGTTATAGCCCTTCCCTGCGTACTGTATTCCATGGACCTTACGGTGCTGAACCTCGCCGTGCCGCAATTGAGCGCCAGCCTTAAACCCTCCAGCACACAACTCTTGTGGATCATGGATATTTATGGATTCCTGGTAGCAGGTTTCCTCATCACCATGGGCACCCTGGGCGACCGGATCGGGCGGCGTAAACTGTTGATGATAGGTGCTGCTGCATTTGGGGTGGCTTCCATATTGGCGGCGTTCGCTAATACCGCCGGTATGCTCATTGCCGCCCGCGCTATTTTGGGTATTGCCGGCGCCACACTCGCGCCGTCTACACTATCCCTCATCCGCAATATGTTCCTGGACCCTGGTCAGCGTACCATGGCCATCGGTGTATGGGCTGCCAGTTATTCAGCCGGTGGCGCTATTGGTCCGCTGATAGGCGGATTGATGCTGGAACATTTCTGGTGGGGTTCTGTATTCCTGCTGGCTATTCCTGTTATGATCCTGCTGCTCACCCTGGGGCCTGTTCTGTTGCCTGAGTTCAAAGATCCCCAGGCCGGCCGGTTGGATTTCTTTAGCGCCGTGCTATCGCTTACCGCTGTATTGTGCATCATCTATGGACTTAAGCAAATTGCTGCCGAAGGTGTTGGCTGGGTGCCGGTAATCTTTATCGTGGCGGGCATAGGCATAGGTATCCTTTTCCTGCAAAGGCAGGCAAAGCTGGCCGATCCGCTCATAGATGTCCGCTTGTTTAAAATACCAGCTTTTAGCGCTTCCTTAATGATCTACGGAATGGGATGCTTTGTGATGTTTGGTTCTTTCTTCTTTACCTTTCAATACCTGCAACTGGTGCTGGGATTATCACCCATTAAGGCGGGCCTCTGGTCATTGCCTTCTTTTGCCGGCTTTATAGTTGGCTCCATGGCGGGGCCTTTCTTTCTCCGTTATCTTACGCCAGGGAAATTCATGGCCAGCGCACTGGTGCTGGCAGCGATTGGTTTTGTTATCCTTACCCAGGTAACGGCTGATACAGGTATTGGCCTGCTGATCGTGGGATTGCTTTGTTCTTCGCTCGGCTTTGCACCGGTGGTTACCATGGCTACCGATCTCATCATTGGGGCGGCGCCACCAGAACGTGCAGGAGCGGCTGGGGCCATCTCAGAAACAAGTGCTGAATTTGGCGGCGCTTTGGGAATGGCCGTCCTGGGTAGTGTGGGTACAGCCGTTTACCGCAGTAAAATGAATATAACCGTTCCCGATGGTATACCAGCCGGGGCGGCGGAGGCGGCCAAACAAACCCTGGGTAGTGCAGTGGTGGAAGCAGGCCAGTTGACAGGGCCTTCAGGCGATGCATTGCTCAACGCAGCACACGATGCCTTTGTGGCCGGACTGCAAATAGCGGCCGGCAGCAGTGTGGTTATTATCACCGGGCTGGTGATCCTTGCGTTCTTTAAACTTGGCCGTGTACAACCCGCCACACATTCCGCATAATCATGCATCGGTACCTGTTCTATTATAAAAATATTTTATTTAATCCCGGAATTTATTTACTTTTCATATACGACAGTCTGAATTCTTTCCTCTGGATGACCTTTTAACCATGTAATGTGTAGTATCTGTTATCCCTTGACAGGATTGATTGAGCAGGCAGGAATGCTATGATCTCAATCAAATAGTTACAAGATTTAAATGGTATGATATGGCCAGGAAACGAACTGCTGTCAATGAAAATGCTTTGCAACTGTTGAAGCGCCTGATAAAAATTAAGTTGAACCTCGATTGCAGTACCTCCTCTCATATACAACAACTACAACATGATGTTCAACTGGTAACTGGTGAATCCCTGAGCGCTCAAACATTAAACCGTTTTTTCGGTATCATTCGCACCGGCTTTAATCCCTCTGTTCATACGCTCGACACCCTTGCCCGGTATGTGGGTTATAAATCTTTTTCCGAGTTTGAAACACTGAATGCCGGCAAGAAAGCGGAACAGATCAACGCTACTTTCTCCTCAAAGTTTATCGTAGATGTTTTCTCACAAATAGATACGGAAGACAAAATAGAGCCCGGCATTCTGCAGGTAATAAAAAACATCGCTACATTAATGGCGGATGACCGTCAACTGGCGGCCGATGTATATTGTGCCATGGCGCCCAGTGTATTCGGGCGGAAATTCTTTTTTGAACAGTTTGTAAATATAGATGCCCTTGATAGTGTTTATGGCGATGGATTGCAGTATTACCTGCTGAACGCGCACAACAGGGAACAGAAATTCTTTGCCTATGTGCTTTACTGCTACCGGTATTTTTTAACAGCGAATGCCACCTTATTCCAGAAATATTTTAACCTGCTCAATGTATTCCGGCAATCGGAAATAATGAATTTCCACCCCTTGCTGGTGGACCGGTATTATGCCGTATTGGTCTTTAACCAGATCATGCAGAAAAAGGAAATTAACAGCCTCGATAGCATGAACGAACTGGCCGATTTTGATATCTGGTCATCACATGCCAAATCATGTTATTGTGCAGGTTACCTGGTAGGGGAGGCATTATTGCTGGCGGGTGAGTTTGGCCGGTCATGGGAGGTATTGAACAGTGATGAAATAAAGCCTTCCTTCCTTACAGGCTGCCTCCGGGATGAATTTGTTACGCACCTGAATATCTTAAAATTAATGAGCGGCTTCTTTTCCAATCATATCAGCACCAAAAGGGCCTTGTCGCTGTATGCCGAATTGAACGATAAGCCGCTGCCTGTTCTCTTACACGATTACCTTTCCTTTTACCTGCTCTTCCTGAAACGCAGCTTATTTCCCAAGGCTATTGTGCGGAAGGAAGTGAATGAGCAGGTACAGTACCTGGTTAAAAAAACAGGCTTCGTTTACTTCCGGGAATTCGACCTGCAGTTGACTAAATCAGAGTCAATATCATTATAAATAATAATTAATGGATATTAATGGAAAAAAAATACGAAAAAAAACAATGCACCTTTACGCTCACGATTGCTACGCCAATTATCCTCTCAATGTCCTCCTAAGTTTTTTCCTTTGTATTCCTTCAAGTTGATCCATCCTGTTCCTTGTGAATAGCCCGGTTTCCGCACACCACTTTCTTGCCGCACATTCCTATCAATTGCAACCTGCTGCAGTGGCAGTAACGCAATTACTTATCCAGCATTTGTTTTCAATCCCGCTTAAATGGGATTGAAAGGGCTCTTGGATTAACACACCGCTATTACCGATCAATAACACCCCGCTGTGACAGGGGATAGCGAAGCTCTTGCCTGCAACATACATCCTGACTAATCTATTTACATTATGCAAATGGGAATACAATGGTATGCCGTATATACCAAACCCTGCTGGGAAAAAAAAGTGGCCGGATTGATGGTCATGTATGGAATAGAGCATTATTGCCCTCTGCAAAGGATACAACGACGATGGAGCGACAGGAAGAAAATTATTATGGAGCCATTGTTCAAATCGTATGTATTTGTGCATGTCAGGGAAAAAGAACAATTGGCCGTAAGGCAGGTGAATGGAGTCCTCAACTTCGTGCATTACCTCGGAAAACCCGCTGTTATCCGCGACGAAGAGATTGACACCATTAAACAGTTCCTGAACGAATACAGGAATATCAGGCTGGAACGGATCGAGTTCAATGTGAATGACCATGTGAGGATCGTGAGCGGCCCCTTGATGATGATGGAAGGGGATGTGGTGGAAGTAAAACATAAAACTGTAAAAGTATTATTGCCATCCCTCGGATTTGCAATGACCGCTGAAATAGAAAAAGCAAACCTGGCGAAATAGTCAATCAATATGAAAGAGCATAAAATTGCCATCATCGGCCTGGGCTATGTAGGCCTTCCACTGGCTGTGGAATTTGCAAAGAAATACCCGGTGGTTGGTTTTGATATCAAAGAAAAACGGATAGAGGACCTGCGCGGGGGGAATGATTGTACACTGGAAACCAGCCCTGATGAGCTGCAGGAAGTATTAAAAGAAGAGAATGATGATCTGCCGGGCCTGTTTGTTACCTGTCAGCCTGAAATGCTATGGAGCGTCAATATATACATCGTTACCGTGCCCACACCTGTTGATAAATATAACAGGCCCGACCTTACTCCTTTAAGAAAGTCGAGCGCCACGGTTGGCAGAGTGTTAAGAAAAGGCGATATAGTGGTGTATGAGTCTACTGTATACCCGGGCGTTACCGAGGAAGAGTGTGTGCCGGTGCTGGAAAATGTGTCGGGCCTTATCTTCAACAAGGATTTTTATGTAGGCTATTCCCCCGAACGTATTAATCCCGGCGATAAAGAGCATACCGTTACCAAAATAAAAAAGGTTACTTCCGGCTCCACGCCCGAGTCTGCCCAGGTCATCAACGAGCTCTATGCCAGCATCATTACTGCCGGCACCCACCTGGCCCCTTCTATAAAAGTGGCGGAAGCCGCGAAAGTCATAGAGAATGCCCAGCGCGATATCAACATTGCTTTCATCAATGAACTGGCCAAGATATTCAATTGCCTGAACATTGATACCGGCGATGTGCTGGCCGCAGCAGCTACCAAATGGAATTTCCTTCCCTTTAAGCCGGGCCTGGTAGGCGGGCATTGTATAGGCGTAGATCCTTATTACCTGGCGCAAAAAGCCCTCGAAGCAGGCTATCATCCGGAAATCATCCTGGCCGGCCGCAGGCTCAACGATGGCATGGGCGCCTATGTAGCAAGCGAAGTGATAAAAATGATGGTCAGAAAAGGCATACCAGTGGCAGGCAGTAAGGCATTGGTGATGGGTATCACGTTTAAAGAAAATTGTCCGGATGTAAGAAATACCAAAGTGATTGATATTATAAAGTACCTGAAGGGATACCATATTCATGTGGATGTTTATGATCCCTGGGCCGATCCCATAGAAGTGCAACATGAATATTGCATCAGCACCCTGCGCGAACTGCCCGCCGGCAATAACTATGATGCAGTCATTGTAACAGTGGCCCACCAGCAGTTCACCTACGAAATGATCAGGAAAATATCCAATGGCCGGAACATCCTGTTCGATGTGAAATCAGTGTTGGATAAAGAATTGGTAGACGCACGCTTATAATACTACCTGTATATGCATTACCAGCAGTTCCATACGATTGATCTCAACGGTCACAGTTTCCTTGTTACAGGAGGCGCCGGGTTTATTGGGTCCAATATTGTTGAATACCTGGTGCAATACCAGGCGGGCCATGTCCGGGTGCTGGATAACTTTTCCACCGGCTCCCTGAAAAATATAGAACCGTTCATGAGTCTTCCCAATTTTGAATTAATGAGAGGCGATATCCGCGATCCGCATACCTGCCAAAAAGCGCTTGAAGGAGTGGATTATTGTTCACACCAGGCGGCGTTGGGATCAGTGCCCCGCTCCATTAATGACCCAGTCACCACCAACGAAGTGAACATAGGCGGCTTCCTCAACATATTAATGGCCGCCCGTAATGCTGCTGTTAAAAGAATGGTATATGCGGCCAGCTCCAGCACCTATGGCGATCATCCGGACCTGCCCAAGGTGGAAGACGTGATCGGCAGGCCGCTTTCCCCCTATGCCATTACCAAGTACGTGAATGAGCTGTATGCGAATGTCTGTTCCTCGTTGTATGACTTTCATACCATCGGCCTGCGTTACTTTAATGTATTTGGCCCCCGCCAGAACCCGGCCGGCCCTTATGCCGCTGTGATACCCCTATTTATTGAAGCAGCCTTGAAAAATGAAAGCCCGTTCATTAATGGAGATGGCACCACCAGCCGCGATTTCACCTTCGTTGAAAATGCGGTACAGGCCAATATCAGGGCTTTGTTCACTGCCGGGCTTACACAACATGAAGTAATAAATATTGCTGTAGGCGAATCTACTACGCTCAACCAGCTATGGGACCATATCTGTGACATCCTGGATACAGAATTGCTGCCCGTATTCAGGAATGAAAGAAAAGGCGACGTAAAGCATAGCCTGGCCGATATCAGCAAAGCACACCGGCTGATAGGCTACCAGCCTTACATTAATGTACGCAAAGGGTTGGAGATGGCAGTAGAGTGGTATAAAAGATCAAACCGCATTCTGTACACATAAATATATTTCCATGAAAAAAAATCATTCACCGGCCATTCAACCGGGGATGGCTTGCTTCTTCCTCGCGCTGGCGCTAAGTGCTGTATCGTGCACGGCTTCCAGGAAATTGAATTATTTCAATAACCTGCCCGATTCAACCTTCGTGCGTCTGCCGCAGGTCAAAGAAGAAGAACGGGTCATTGAAAAAGGCGATAACCTGGATATTGTATTCAATGCAAAAGACCAGGACGCCGTAAGCCCGTTTAACAAACAGGCCAGTACGGCTGTGCTCACGGGTACGCCTGGTGCACAGCCGGCCAGTATACCTTCTCAGGCTTATACAGTTGATCCATCCGGTAAAATAGAAATGCCGGTATTGGGAACGATTGAGGTAAAGGGCCTGACCTCCCGGCAACTGAAGAGCAAGTTGACTGCCATGGTAAGTCCTTACCTGAAAGACCCGATAGTAGAAGTGAAATTCACTTCCTTCAGTGTTACTGTCTTGGGAGAAGTACGAACGCCTGGCACCTTTAACCTGTCCGGGGCGCAACGGACCACTGTACTCGAGGCATTGGCTGCTGCAGGCGATCTGCCGCATACGGCTAAAAAATACAATGTTCATCTTTACCGGGATTATAACGGGGAACGTTCCGTTACTCAGATAGACCTTACCAATAAGAGCCTGCTGTATAACCAGCAAACGTTCCAGATGAAGCCCAATGACGTACTATACGTACAAACCAGGCGTGGGTCAATTTTCAGGGAAGACTTTAGTTTGGTGGCTTCTATTGTTACGCTGGTGGTGAGCGTGGTCACCCTCGGGTTCGCTATTTCTAATTAGTAAAAACAAAAGACATGGAACAGTCTTATGTTGATGAAAGAGAAAGCAGCAGTAGCTTTGATGTAAAGCGGTTCCTGACTAAAGTAGGGAAGAATTACGGCTGGTGTATTGCTGCCGTTGTTCTTTGTATGGCCGCGGCTTATACCTGGTTACGGGTTACGGTACCCTTGTACCAGGTGGCAGCTTTTATCCAGGTACAACCACCCAATGAAGCTGCTAATATATTGGGCGGTTCTCCCTTTTCTTCTACCGGCAATGCCAATGCCAGGAACTATCCTGATGTAAATGGTGAAATATTTAAACTGCAATCTGCAGCATTGATCGGGGAGGTGGTGGATTCGTTGAAGCTGGATATAAAAATAACCCCAAAGGGGAAAGTGCAGGTAAACAGGGAAGCTGCCATAGCGGGCATTGCCCGGCGACTGATCGTGGCGCCTGTTCCCAAAGGAGGGATGGGCATGTTGCAGGTAGTGATGCGGGATGAAAAACCCGAACGGGCTCAACAGATCGTTAATGTATTGATCTATAAATATGATCTTGCCAATTATATTTTTAAGAATAAGGCCCTGCGTTCAGAAATAGCATTTCTCGACAACAGGCTGGCTACTGTTAATGAAGAACTGAATACCCAGGAAAATTATGTGCGCAATTTTAAAGCCAGCAACAAGATCAATGATGTATCCTCTTCGGCCAACCAATTGCTGAGCAGCCTTACCAGTATTGATTCCAAAAAGAGCGACAATGATTATAAGGAAAGCTTGTTGAAGCTGATAGAAGCGAATATCCAGGCAGCGGGGGGCAGGGAAGAAAGGATCAATGTACCCGGTTTGCAGGATGTAGACCTGGCCAACCTGGTAGCCAAATACAATGACCTCGTTTCGCAGAAGAGCAATATACTGGAACAGGGCGCGCCCAAGGACCTGCGGTTACCGCCTATCAATGTAAAACTGGAGAGTACCAGGGTGCATATTGTAAACCGCATTGCCAGCATCCGGCAGGAGCTGGCTACAAGCAATAATTTCCTGGCCAGCCAGGAACGCAGTACCACCGGCAGGTTTGTAACATTGCCGGAAAAGGAAAAAGATTATATACAGGTAAACCGCCTGCTGAATATCAAGCAATCATTGTACGTCTTCCTGCTGCAAAAAAAAGAAGACAAGAATATTGAATTCGCTTCATCAGGTATATCGGGATCACGCATCGTTGACTGGGGGGTGAATGGCGTACAGGACCCCAAGCCTTCCATCGTCTATGCCGCAGCTTTTCTTGCAGGGCTCCTGTTGCCGGTGATGGTGATATTGATAAGGTTCCTGCTGAATAAGCGCATTGAAACACCGGCAGACATCTACAAAACGACCACGCTGCCCATTGCAGGGGAAATTGCCCTGGTGTCACGTCTCGAACAGGAGATGGTGATGAAAAAAGACAATGTATCACCGGTGGCCGAACAGTTCAGGACCCTCCGTACAAATATGTTATACGTCAACAAGGGCGCCTCGGCCAAAGTGGTATTGATCACTTCCGGTATCAGTGGCGAGGGGAAAAGCTTTATCAGTTTGAACTTGGCTAATACATTGGCCATTAGCAACAGGAAAGTGGTATTGGTAGAATTTGACCTGCGCAATCCAGGTTTATCGGCCAGCCTTGGCGCTGCCAATACCACTGGTATTGCTAATTTCCTGGCCGAAGAAACAGATGTAGCGTCCATCATTCAACCGGTGACAGAATACGAAAACCTGTTCTTTATCAGTTCAGGCAATCCCTTGCCGGCCAATCCGGGCGAGATCATTCTCAATAACAGGATGCAATTGTTGTTTGATACCCTGAAAAAGGAATTTGATTTTATCATCCTGGATACGCCGCCTATTGAAGCGGTATCTGATGCGCTGGCGCTTGGCAAATGGGCCGACTGCTCCTTCTTTGTTATCCGCCATAAATATTCTTTACGGTCGTCCCTGGTGCGTATGAACCGGTTGTATGAAGACCAGAAGATCCCACGTCCCGGCCTGATCGTAAATGGCATTAAGCCCGGTGAAGGATTCAACAATGTACATGGCTATGGTTATGGATATGGAGATATGACCAGGATGAAGCGGAAAAAGAATAAAGATCGCACTAATCTAAAAATTGCCTGAAACAACAGGTAAACGCTTCTTTATGAAAATCATACATCACTACCGCCTGTGCAGCTAAAATATAAGAACGGTTTTTGGGGGTATCTCAAATTTTACTACCAGATCATTGGCAACAGGTTACTGCTGTTCCTGGGATTAAGTGTACTGATCAGTTGTCTCGACGGCATTGGACTGGCTATGTTCATTCCCTTGCTGCAGGTAGTATCAGAAGGAAGCAATGCCGGGAGTGAGGATGCATTGGGACAGCTCCGGTATTTTACCCACTTTATCCGGCTGCTTGGATGGGACCTGACCGTTACCACCATTTTAATGACCCTGGTGGCTTTGTTTACATTAAAAGGGCTCATGCGGTTTGCGCAGCTTAGCTATTATGCCAAACTAAGGCAGGTCTTCATCAAAAAAATACGGTTCAGCCTGGTTAATAACTTGCAGGCATTGTCCTACAGCGCTTTTTCAAAGCTGGATGCCGGCAGGATACAGAACACGTTGACGGTAGATGTGCAGCGGCTGTTCCAGACCATGAGATTTTATTTTGATGCGGCCCAGGCCTTTGTGATGCTGAGTACTTATATGGTGCTGGCCTTCCTGGCCAATTACCAGTTTGCTTTCCTGGTGTGTATAGGTGCGGCTTCATCCAACTTTATTTACCGGAGGATCTATAAGGCTACCAAACGGATGTCGGTGGAGCTGTCCAAAAAAGGAAGTGACTTTAATGGCTTCCTGTCGCAGACCACGCTGTACTTTAAATACCTGAAATCCACCAATACCTTTAGCCGCTATGCCCGGAAACTAAAGCAGGTGATCAATGACGCGGAATACCTCAACCGGAGGATCGGTAACATGAATGCCATTACCACCAGCGTCAAAGAGCCCATGATCATTCTGGTCGTAACGGCGGTCATATTATTACAACTGAACTGGATGGGCGCCAGCTTAAGCACCATTATTTTAAGCCTCTTGCTTTTCTACCGGGCATTGAGCTTCCTGGTAACCGTACAAAACCATTGGCAGGGCTTCATAGAGAATATAGGCGGCATGAATGCCGTGGCCTGTATGCTGGACGAAATGAGCCTGCTGCATGAAGTAAAAGGCTCTACACCGTTTACGGCCATTGAAAAGCAGATCAGTTTGCAACAGGTAACTTTCCAGTATGATAGTAAGCCTGTATTGGATGGCATCAATATTACCATCCCGAAAAAAAATACAGTAGCGCTTGTGGGTGAAAGCGGCGCGGGGAAAACCACCATTGCCAATATGATCGCGGGACTGATCTATCCTGCCGGCGGTGAACTGCTCATTGATGCTGTCCCTATCCGCGAAATAGACCTCGACAGCTACCGCGACCGGATCGGTTATATCTCCCAGGAATCGGTCATCTTCAATGATTCTATTTTCAATAATGTTACTTTCTGGGCAGAACCCACACCCGGCAATAAAAAGCGGTTTGACGAGGTAATTGAAATGGCTTCCCTCACCGCATTTGTACGTTCCAGGCCCCAACAGGAACATACCGTGCTGGGTGATAATGGCATACTGATCTCCGGCGGACAAAAGCAGCGTATTTCCATTGCACGTGAGCTGTATAAGAATACCGAGATACTGATCTTTGATGAAGCGACCTCCGCCCTTGACACCGAAACAGAAAAAATTATCCGGGAGAATATTGAAAAGCTATACGGAAACCTTACGATGATCCTGATTGCCCATCGCTTATCTACCATTAAAAGGGCCGATACCATCTACCTCATCGAACAAGGTAAAGTGGCTGCCTCCGGCTCTTTCGATGAAATGATCCATAAGTCCTCCAGGTTTAAAAAATTAGTAGCGCTTCAGGCGTTTTAACCCACGACTCATGATACCTGTTACTAAACCCTTCCTGCCACCGGTGGAGGAATATGAATCCTACATCAGGGATATCTGGCAGCGCCAATGGCTGACCAATAATGGCCCCCTGGTCAATGAATTTGAGTTGAGGATAAAAATGTACCTCGATGTGCCCCACATGTTGTACGTGGCCAATGGAACCATTGCGTTACAACTGGCCATCCGGGCGCTGGAATTAACAGGTGAAGTGATCACTACGCCCTTTTCCTTCATAGCCACTACCAGCAGTGCTATGTGGGAGAATTGTAAACCGGTATTTGTAGACATACATCCTGCCACGCTCAATATAGATCCTGACAGGATTGAAGCGGCCATCACTCCCCGCACCTCGGCCATACTGGCCACCCATGTATTTGGAAATCCCTGCGACATCGCTGCCATTGATGACATTGCCAAAGCGCATAACCTGAAAGTGATCTATGACGCTTCCCATTGCTTTGGTACGAAATACAATGGCCGGTCGGTATATGCCTATGGCGATATCAGCACCACCAGCTTTCATGCCACCAAAATTTTTCATACGGTGGAAGGAGGCGCTGTATTCACCCAGGATCCCGAACTGCTGAAGAAAATGGCCTATATGCGCAACTTTGGCTTTGACGGGCCTGAGAATTTTGCCTGTGTGGGCATCAATGCCAAGAACTCTGAATTCCATGCGGCCATGGGGCTGGCGAACCTGAAATATGTGGATGAAATTCTGTCCAAAAGAAAAGAGCTGTATCTATATTATACAGAGAACCTGGAGCGGCTGGATAAAGAGCTGCAGCTAATCCAGAAGAACACGGTATACAATTATTCCTATTTACCTATCCTGCTGCCTTCTGAGGAACTGATCAAAAAAATTGAAATGTACCTCAATGCCAACCTGATTTACCCAAGAAGGTATTTTTACCCATCCCTGCATACATTGAAATTTGTAGACCAATACGAATGCCCGGTGAGTCTTTGTATTTCCAAACGGGTTATGTGCCTGCCCATGCATCATAAGTTGACCACAGAGGAGGTAAACTTTGTAATAAGGATATTGTTCAGAGCACAGAACTATTGAACGATGAAGATGGCCATCATGCAACCGTATTTCTTCCCTTATCTTGGGCAGTTTCAGCTTATTCATGTTGTTGACCGGTTTATATTATGCGATGATGTTCAGTACATCCGGCATGGATGGATCAACAGGAACAGGATACTCAGTCCGGGAGAGGGTTATCAATACATCATCGTACCGGTATCGAAACATAAAAGTCATGATCCCATTAAGGACATCCGGGTGGTGGAAGGGGGTACCTGGAAGCGTACGATACTCCGGCAGGTGGAATATTACCGGAAAAAAGCGCCTTACTATGAACAGGTCAGGCAATTGATACACGATTGCCTGCAGCAGGAAGAAACAAACATCACCAAATTGAACAGCCGCTGCCTGCAGGCAACCTGTAACTATATCGGCATTCAATACAACATGGCTATCTCATCAGAACTGGGTCTTAATTATTCAGAGGTACAGGTTACCGGCGACTGGGCTTTGAAGATCTGCGAACAACTGGGCGCTACTGCCTATTTTAATCCGCCCGGCGGAAGGGAGCTTTACGAAAAGGAGGTGTTCGGAAAAAGCAATATTGAGCTGCATTTCGTAAAACCCAATCTCAGGGAATACAATCAATACAATAATGGATTTTTGCCTGGCCTGTCTATTATTGATATTATGATGTTCAATCATCCTGTTGAGATTCATGAAATGTTAAATGATTATCAGTTATTATGACTCCCATAGGTGGGTATTACGAGCTGGAACTGACCAGGGGGGCACATCGTTATCATACCACCCCTTATACCTTTAAGAGCGGCCGGTCGGCGCTTCATTACATTCTTCAGTTGGTAAAGCCGTCGCTGGTATACGTTCCCTTCTATACCTGCAATGGTTTGCTGGAATCTTTTGAGGCTGCCCAAACCCATTACCTGTTCTATGAGATCAATCACCTGCTGGAGCCTGATGAATTGCCGGAACTGGGGCCACATGAATATTTCCTGTACATCAACTATTTTGATGTTAAGCGACAATTTGTACAGCGTCTTTCCGATAAATACAGGGATAGGCTCATTGTTGATTGTACGCAGGCCTTCTTTATGAAAGGCAATGGCTGGTCATGGTTCTTTAATTCATGCCGTAAATACTTTGGCGTACCCGACGGATCATTCCTGTATGCCCCGCAACACATCAACCTGTCTGGCTATTCCGGCAGGAATGAACAATACCTCGTTTCCCACCTGATCACCAGGTTCAACGATCATGTACAGGAAGGATACCGGGCCTTTCTTGAAAATGAGGTGCTGTGCGGCACTGAAATTACCGGTATGTCCAAATTGAGTGAATACCTGCTTTCCAACATTAATTATGAAATGGTGATCGGCAAACGGTATAGCAACTACAGTTACCTCGATACTGTTTTCCGGGAGCAGCATTTATTTCCACCGGAGGGCCGTGACGATTGTGTGCCCATGGTATACCCGGTACTGTTGAATAAGCCGGTAAGCAGAAAGTTGTTTGGCGATCACCAGGTATTTATTCCCACCTATTGGACAGATGTGCGGGAACGGGATTACCCTGGTTTTGAAATTGAAAAATTAGTCTCGGATCATTTATTGCCGCTTCCCATTGACCACCGGTATAACCAGGTAGATATGGAAAGGATGGTAAAGCTGATAAAAAACCTGACATGAACTACTCAGTGTACATACGACCCCTCGTCATTCAGGATGCACTGGTGTCCTACCAATGGCGTAATAACCCCCGGATATGGCGGTTTACCGGCGCAAGACCCGATAAATACATTACCCCCGAAATAGAAACTGCCTGGCTTATGGAGGTGCTTCAGCGGGAGAACGAAAGGCGGTTTGCGATATGCCTGCAAGGAGATAATAGATACATAGGGAACATTTTCCTGACGGACATCCTCGACAGGGAAGGGCAAATGCACATTTTTATCGGTGAAATGGAGTACTGGGGCAAACGAAGGGCTTACGAGGCCATCTGTTTAATATTTGACCATGGGTTTAATGAATTAATGCTGGATACGATCTACGTACAGATCAACTCCAGGAATGCTGCGGCGATCATATTGGGTCAATCAGTTGGCTTCCGGAAGATATCAGAGTACTACGATACCAATAAAGAAATGATGCTGGAGAAAATGATCTTTACACGGCACATGTATGATTTGCAGGCCCACCGGGATAATGCCAACAAAGAAGCGGACCAGCTTTAATAAACAGATACCCCCTGCCTGAAACAGTATACAAAAAACACAATCAGATGACAAGGCCATTGGTCTCGGTATGTATTATCACGTTCAACCACGAAAATTACATCAGGCAGTGCCTGGAAGGGGTGGTAATGCAACAAACCGATTTTCCCTTTGAAGTGGTCATTGGGGAGGATTGCTCTACCGACAATACCCGGCGTATTGTTGCGGAATTTGAAGCCAGGTATCCAGGCATCATCAAGCCGGTATACCATACAGCCAACGTGGGAGGCGCCAGGAATGGGTACGAGTTTTGTTATCCCCGGTTAACCGGTAAGTATATAGCTATATGTGAAGGAGATGATTACTGGACCGACAACTGCAAATTGCAGAAACAGGTTGACTTCCTGGAACGGCATCCGGCGTATGTAATGTGTTTCCACCGCGTACAAAGCGTGGATGAAAATGATAAGCTGCTCAATGGACAGGAAGCATTGAACAGTATAGCCTCTTACGATCCACGGGAAATCTTTCATATCAGTATTCCCACCCTGTCTGTGGTATTCAGGAAATGCTTTGAGGTGATACCCCCTGAGATGTTCAAAGCAAAAAGCGGCGACACTTTCCTGTTTGGTTTGCTGTCGGGATATGGAAAGGCGGCCGACCTGGGATTTGTCGGTGCCAGGTACCGTAAGCACAGTGGCGGTGTATACAGTCCTAAAAAACTGGTGGACCAGTTTAAACAGACTATTGAAACGAGGAAATTGATGAAACAGTGCTCCCTATTTGCCAAAGAGCAAAAAACAGAAATTCACAAGGAGATCAGGAAGAGGAAAATATTGTACATCAAGTATTTTATTAAAAAGTACGAACTGCTGAATTCCTTTAAAATATTTATAGCATAGATCCGATAAGTATGATACCTGAAATTATTGATGTTGTTTATTTCCCCTTAACTCAAAAATTAAGCATCCGTGAAGCTTGCTATCATGCAACCCTATTTTTTCCCTTATATCGCCTATTACCAAATGGTAAAGGCTGTTGACAGGTTCGTTTTTTATGATGATGTCAATTATATCAAGGGGGGATGGATCAATCGTAACCGTATTTTAATAAACGGTATTCCTTCCTATATCAATGTAATAATGAAAAATGCCAGTCCCTTTAAGCATATCGATGAAATAATAGTAAATGACAGGATCCAATGGAAGGACAAATTACTGAAGTCGATACGATTGAACTATGCGAAGGCGCCCTTCTTAAAAGAGGTATTCCCGTTGGTAGCCTCTGTTGTGTATATTAAAAGTAACAGACTGGTAGATTATTCGAGAAAGAGTATTGAAGAAGTAATGGCTTATCTTGAAATTAAAAAAGATTTTGTGGAGAGCTCAAAAATATACAATAACGCTCACCTTAAATCAATAGAAAGAATACTGGATATCTGCAGGCAGAGTAACTCAACAGAATATATAAACCTTATCGGCGGAAGAAGCTTGTACAACAAAGAACTGTTCAAAGAACATGGGGTTGATCTCTTTTTTATTGATAGCGGAATTGTTACTTATCCTCAGTTTAAGAGATACTTTGTTCCTCATCTTTCAATAATAGACGTCTTGATGTTTAATCCCAAAGAACAGGTTATTAATATGCTGGATAAGTATCGGTTGGCCTAAGCATATTGTGATTGATCATCAATATTGCTTTTTAGTTACAAAATATTATATTATGATGCCGATAACAGATTTTCTTACTGCTATTAAAGAAAATGGCTGGGTACACTTTAAACAATGTCTCGAACCCGCTTTTGTAGACGAACTAAACAGCGCACTGGTAACAACCTATGAGATCTGCCGGAATATACAGCTTAGAAATGGGCTGGCCGGGAATACAGATGGTACTGTACATCATGTGCTTGGTCAACAACCGGTCTTTCTGCAATTTATTAAAAGGCTGGAGTTACATGATTATATAAAATCGTTTTTTAGTGTTCCTTATATCCTGAATTCTTTTGGAGGGGTTATTAATTTGCCGCATAAAGCTTCCTACGTATGCAACATGCACCGCGATATCCGCACCTTTTATAATATTCCCATGATGATGAACATGCTGGTGATGCTGGATGATTTTACATTGGAAAATGGGGCAACCTATTTTTTGTCAGGTTCTAACAAATACGATGAAAGACCTGATGAAATATATTTTTATGAGCATGCCGACAGGGCCATAGGGAAAGCCGGTGATATTATCCTGTTCGATTCACTGGTGTGGCATGCCGCTGGAAAAAATACAACCGATAAAGCTAGAAGGGCGCTTACACTCACCTTTTCCCGGCCTTTTATGAAGCAGCAACTCGATTACCCCCGCCTGATTGGCTACGACCGTAACAACGATGAGGAGTTTTCAGAAGAGGTGCGCCAGGTAATTGGCTATAATGCCCGGGTGCCGGTTGACCTGGATGAATGGTACCAACCTCCTGCCAAAAGATTTTATAAGCCAGGGCAGGGATAAGCAAAACCGATGATATGTCATTTATATTAAGAGAGATCCGTCATGACGACCTGCCATTGATCAACCGGTGGCGCAATGACCCGGAGATCATCAGCCTGCTGGGCAATAACTTCCTGTATATTTCACGCGATGTGGATGATGCCTGGTTTGAACAATACCTGCAGAACAGGGATAAGGCAAAACGTTTTGCCATTATAGAGGAGGCCAATGAATGTATGATAGGCACTACCCAATTAACCGGTATTCATGCCATCAATCAGTCCGCTGAATTTTCTATTGCCATTGGCGAAAGGAGATATTGGAATAAAGGGGCTGGACAGATCGCTTCCCGGCTGGTGCTTGCCCACGGCTTCTGCGACCTTAACCTGTACCGCATTTACCTTACTGTGCTGGTCAGGAATACAAGGGCCATCCATCTATACGAAAAGATCGGTTTTGTGCGGGAAGGGGTTTTAAGAGGATCTGTTTATAAGCAGGGCGTATTTGAAGACCAGGTGATCATGTCAATACTGAAAGAAGAGTATTTTTCATCCTCCGCAGCGAACCTGCGGCAAATACCTGAACCCAATGCCTCCGCTCGTATCGGTTTGCACCATCACCTATAACCATGAGAAATACATTGGTCAGTGCCTGGAAGGGTTATTGATGCAAAAAACCAGCTTCCCTTTTGAGGTCGTGATCGGGGAGGATTGTTCTACTGATAATACCCGGAACATTATCCGGTCTTTTGAAGAAAAGTATCCGGACATTATCAGGCCCATCTATCACAACCGGAATGTAGGCGCTGCACGGAACCATTTTGAATATTGTTTTGCAAAGATCACCAGCCCGTACATTGCTATTTGTGATGGAGACGATTACTGGACGGATCCGGATAAATTACAGAAGCAGGTGGATTTCCTGGAACAGCATCCTGAATGTGTTTTGTGCTTTCACCGGATCAACTCGGTCGACCAGGATAACAGGATCATACAGCAGCAGGAACCGGCAGAAGTTCCCATTTTCTATAGCTGGAAGGATATTCTGCACATCAGTATCCCCACCCTGGCAGTCGTATTCAGGAACTGCATTGACCGGTTTCCCCGGGAAATATTCGAGGTAAAAAGCGGGGATACCTTTTTATTCGGCATGCTTTCCCGCTATGGCGGCGCGGCCGATCTGGGCTTTGTAGGCGCTCATTATCGCATACATGCGGGAGGCACCTATTCCGGTAAAAGCCAGGTAGAGCAATACCGGCAAACCATACATACGAGGAAACTCATGCAGCGCTCCGCCTTTTTCAACAGGGAGCAGGCTGTTGAGATCAGGAAAGAAATAAACAGGAGAAAAAAAAGGTACATCAAACATTTCATTAAGAAGAAACAGTTGGCCAATTGCCTGAAAATAATATTCACCTGACAACCCGACCGTTTTATGATCACTATTATTACACCTACTTATAACCGGGAAGTGTTGGTGCAAAACACCATCCGGAGTATACTGGATCAAACCTACCGTAACTGGGAGTTGATCATTGTAGATGATGGCTCAACGGACAATACGGAGCAGGTGATACAACCTTACCTGTCGGATGGCAGGATTAAATACATTAAGAAACCTAATTCCGGGCAGGCAGATAGCCTGAACAAAGGAGCTGCACACGCCACCGGCGATTACATTACTTTCCTGGACAGTGATGATGAAGCCTACCCGGGCTGGCTGCAAACAGTGCAGGAACATATTAAAGAGGATACCGGCATTCTTTGTGCAGGCGCCATCCGCAAATACCCGGATGGATTGCTGGCAAAGGAAGGCATGAATGAGTTCCACTTTTTTGGTAAAACATACTACCTCAAGTTCACCTGCGGTTCTTTATTTATTAAACGATTGGTCTTTGAGGATATTGGTGGGTATGATGCATCCCTCAGGTCCAACATTCAAACCGATCTTGGCTACAGGCTGCTGGCTTACCTGAGGAATACCCCCCTGAAGGCGGTGGTGATCAATGAATACCTCGTTCAGATCAATGTACACGAGGGCGAGCGCATCCGTACCAACTGGAAAAGAAGAAGGGAGGGCGGTATCCAGTTTATACAAAAGCACTACCGGTTTATGTATGAAAACGACAGGAAGGAAATAGCCAACGTTTATTCCACCATTGCTTTTTCAAGCTATAAACTCAGGAAGAGAAGCGAATCGGTGGCATACTTATTCAAGGCTATCCGGCATAATCCCGTTCGGTGGATCAACTACATGCGGGTATTTAAATATGCATTTTTATGATCAGCCTGCCTGCTGTTACATCAGCTTAATAAAACGTACAACATGTCTGAAAAAGTTTGTGCTGTAATCGTCACTTATAACCGGCTTGAAACGTTAAGAACGGCGCTTGAGCACATCCTGGCGCAAACTGTTCCACCTGCCACCATCCTCATTGCGGATAATAACAGCACCGACGGCACCCGGGATTTTCTGTACACCCTGCAGGACCGGGAAAACATACACTGCCTGTATCTCGATGCCAATATCGGGTCGGCCGGGGCTATTGCCAGGGCTATGAGCTATGGGCTTACGCTTAGCGCCTACGATTATTTCTGGATACTGGATGATGATACCTTTTATGAAAAGCATGCACTCAGGGAATTAATAGATCATATCAAAACCACTGAATTTTCCCTGCTTGGCCTGCACGGTGCACGCATCCGGTTTGGAAAGAAGATACCGCTGACCCCTGGTCTTCAGTTGCAGCAAGCTGATTATGCATTGATAGACGGCGCCCTGATAAGAACAGCGGCTATCCGGGCGGTAGGTGTAGTCAATGAAAAGTTCTTTATGATGTGTGATGATCATGAATATTGCATGAGGTTGAGGAAGCACGGCTTTACCATTGGCGTATTACAGAACGGGTCGGATAACAGACTTTACCTGGGCGGGCAAGGCAGGTTTACGCGCGCCACCTTGTGGAGAGGATATTATTCTTCCAGGAATCACCTGCTCATTCTAAAGCAATACTTCTCATGGATCAACCTACTGGGCTATATTTTCCTGCAGGCAAAGCTCCTGATCGCGGCTGCGCTGTGGGCGCCCGACAGGTTTCAGCGGATAAAACTGAGGCTGTTGGGTATATGGCACGGCATGAGGGGCATAGGAGGGAAAACGCTTGATCCGCATACATTGAAATTCAATAGGTCAAAATCCAATGTCAGCCTGAGCCTGTCGAAGGCGGCTTCGACAAATTAACCTGACGATCCCCCCTACATCTTAAATCTTACACAGTGAAAGGACAAAAATTCAACAAGCAGGTGGTAACTACGCTGAGGTTCATTTACAGGATGGGTCTTATCAAGACACTACTGCTTAGTATCAGCATTTTTGCAGCGGCTGAAGAGTATAAAGCCAGATGGAAAGGGCGCCATGTGCATCTCCGAAAAGGCACCACTGACTTTTGTGTATTCCGGCAGGTGCTGGCTTTTGAGCAGTATAATATAAAAGCACTGAAGCCTGAAAGGGTGAATGTGATTGTAGATCTGGGCGCCAATATCGGCCTCTCGGTTATTTATTTCAAAAACAGGTATCCACAGGCGCAGATCATTGCCGTAGAACCGGAAAAAGCCAACTACGATTTGCTGGTGAAGAACGTTGCCGGCTTGCCAGCCGTTCATTGTATGAACAATGCCATCTGGCACTCCCATAAAAACCTGGGGGTATTTGATAATGGCGGTGGTGCGTATAGTTACCAGGTAAAAGAAGAAAGTAAGGAAGAGAAAGCAGTCGTGCAGTCCGTTACGATCAATGACATTATAGAGATATACCAGCTCCGGAAAATTGACCTGTTGAAAATTGATATTGAAGGATCTGAAAAAGAGCTTTTTTCTGATAACTACGCATGGCTGCACAAAGTGGGTTGCATCGTGATAGAAGTACATGATTGGTTCAGGCCTGGCTGTGCCGCTGCCTTTTTCCGGGCTATCAGCAATATGGATTATACCCTGTCATTTAAAGGAGAAAATATTACTATCCTGTTTGGAGATACCGGGCAGCATTCGCCGGCAGACAAAATTGCTATAGAAGAAAATAAAAGCAATGGAACCATTGGCGACCACTACAACTACAGGGCTGAACAATAAGCAAGGCGCCAGACTCCTGGTCGGGAGACAGCCGGCTGCAGCAAAAAAGGTCTTGTTTGTGATTGACACCTTACAGCCAGGTGGCGCCGAACAAAGCCTGCTGGACATCGTTACCCGCTTCCAGGAGCTACAGCCGGTTGTTTGCCATCTTTACGCAGGTGATCTGTTAAAGCAACAGTTTATTGACAAGGGGGTTACTGTACACTCCATAAACCTGCGGAAGAAATATGGCTTTTACAGTGCCTGCAAAAAATTAAAAACAGTGGTCAGAACAGAACAGCCGGACCTGGTAGTAGCCTGTTTAACACGGTCCGAGCTGGTAGCGAGGATAGTAGCATACGCCTGCCATATACCGGTAGTGGGTACATTGGTAAGTGACCTGTATGGAAAGGCCTATAACCAGTTCTTATCAGGGAAAGCAAAAATAGGGGTTGCACTATTCAGGTTGCTGAACAAAACAACGGCCCGGTTCTGTAAAGGATTTATAGCTAACTCTGCGGCGATCAAAAAAACGAATGCTATTCAATTGGGGATTCCGCCAGAGAAAATTGAGGTGATCCATCGGGGCAGGGACAGCCGGCAGTTCACCTTCCGGCCGCATAGCATACTTCCGGGAAAACCGGTCCGTTTCCTTAGCATTGGAAGACTGGTATTGGTTAAGGGCCAGCGTGATCTCATTCTGGCCTTCCAGGCCTTTCTGCAGCTTCATCCCGGCGCCACGCTGCATATTGCCGGCGAAGGGCCCGAACGGGCCTCCCTGTCGGCCTTGATAAGGGAGCTGCAACTAACAGAGCAGGTGACGCTGTTGGGAAACAGGAATGATGTGGCCACGCTTATCCGGGAGTATGATTGTTTTGTGTTCCCTTCCCGGAGTGAAGGCTTCAGCGGCGCCCTGGTAGAAGCCATGCTGTCGGGGCTACCTGTACTGGCCAGCAACATACCCGCCAATAAAGAAATGATCAGGCACCTCGAAACCGGTTACCTGTTTGAGACCGGCTCAGTAGCTGGCATTACCGGCGCCCTGGCATGGTTCACCGGCAACAGGCAAATGGCAGGAGAAATGGCCGCTAAAGCACATGAACAGGCACTGCAGCATTTTGAACTGGACGCGATAGCCCGCAAATGGGAAAATTATTTGAATAAGGTAACTACCGGAAAAACATGACCATCCTTCACCTGGTTCAAAAGCCTCAAATGCGGGGCGCTGAGATCTTTGCAGCGCAATTGGCCGCCCATACACACCGGCATGGTCATAAAGTCATTTTAGTGGCTGTATTCCCCGGTAATGTTCAATTGCCATTTGATGGAAAAACACTCAACCTCGGCGGAAAACCAGGCCATCGCTTATGGAATATCCGGGCATGGCGCAGGCTGGCCCGCATCATCCGGGAAGAACGGCCTGATGTGATCCAGGCTAATGCCGGCGATACCCTGAAATACGCTGTATTTTCCAAACTTGTCTTTGGCTGGAAACAACCCATTGTTTTCCGGAATGCCAGCACCATCAGCCTGTATATTAAAACCTGGCCCGCCAGAATATGGAACGGCTTTCTTTTCCGGTATGCCGATAAGATCATCTCCGTCAGTAAAACATCGGCTGCTGATTTTGTGGTGCTGTTTCCCGGTTGCAGGGACAAGATCATGGTGGTTCCAATAGGCATTGAAGAAACACCGGTAATAGAAAAAAAAGATACTGCCAGGCACAATGGCAGCGGTGTGGCGCCTGTATTGGTGCATGTAGGCGGGTTTACCTATGAAAAGAATCATATACGGCTTATTGCTATTTTCCAGGAACTGTTAACCATCTATCCCCATGCCCGCCTTCACCTGGTGGGTGATGGCCCCCTGAAAAAAGAGATGGAAGAAATTGTACGGCAAAAAGGATTAAGCGCCAGCATCAGGTTTTATGGCATACAGAAAGAAGTGATGCCCATCATTGCAGCGGCTGATGCGCTGCTCCTGCCCAGCATCATTGAAGGGCTGCCCGGCGTCATCCTGGAAGCCTTTTATTGCAAAATACCTGTAGTGGCTTATGATGTGGGAGGGATAAAAGAAATACTGGTGAATAATGATACCGGTCTTCTTGTACAAAAAGGCGATGAAACCGCCTTTGTCAATGCTATCCGGGAAGTGATCGAAAATAAAGAGGAAGCAATTTTCCTGGTGCAAAATGCTTACCAGTTAGTTATATCGGGATACCTCAATAAATGGATCGCCAGGAGGTTTATCAGCATTTACGAATCAGTGGTACGGCATTGGAAAGAAATATACCATATTCAAAAAGTAATCTAGGCGCCTGTAACATGACAACAGCAACAACACCCGTTTCGAAAAAGGAATATATCCTGCAACCACCTCGGGTAGCCATCCTGCATATCATAAAATCACTGGGCCGGGGAGGCGCAGAATTGCTGTTGCCTGCATCATTGAGTACGCATGACAAAGAAAAGTTTGACTTTCACTACCTGTACTTCCTGCCCTGGAAAAACCAGGTAGTTCATGAAATAGAACAGGAAGGAGGAACGGTGGTATGTTTCCCGGCAAAGAACAATGTTGAAATCATCATGAAAGCGGGGAAGATCGCTGCCTATGTAAGAGCACATAATATACAGCTCATCCATTGTCACCTGCCCTGGGCCGGTATTGTTGGCCGCATCGTAGGCCGCCTCACCGGTATACCGGTGGTATACACGGAACATAATAAATGGGAGCGATACCACAAGCTCACTTATTGGATGAACAAACTAAGCTTTGCCAGCCAGCAACAGGTGATCGCCGTTTCGGGCGAGGTAGCCAGGTCTATTCAAACACATTACCATAGAGAGAGACCCCGTATACAGGTGGTGCAGAATGGTATTGATACCGGCAAATTCACCCGCTGCCGGCACATGGAACGGGATATACGCAGGGAATTGAACATCCCGGCAAACGCCACCGTTATTGGCATTGCCTGCGTATTCCGTGTGCAAAAGCGTCTTACAATATGGCTGGAAATAGCCAGCCGGTTACAGAAAAAACACCCTGGTATCCGGTTCATCATAGTGGGAGATGGTATATTAAGAAATGAAGTGCATCAAAAGGCCCGGGAACTGGATATGGAATCACATGTATACTTTGCCGGCCTTCAAACGGAGATGCGGCCCTGGCTCAAAGCCATGGACATTTTTATGATGTGCTCTGAATTTGAAGGGCTGCCCATTGCTTTGCTGGAAGCCATGAGTATGGAGTGTGTGCCGGCCTGTACTGATGCCGGTGGTATACCCGAAGTGATACGGGATGAGGTGAATGGTTTGCTGGTGCCGGTATCCGATCCCTGGCAACTGGCGCACCGGCTGTCGGCCTTGTTATTCCAGCCGAAAAGATTAGCCCTTATGAAAAGAGCCGCCCGCCAAACAGTAGTACAGCATTTTAGCATGAAGAAAATGGTAGCCTGGTTGGAGACCATCTATAACCGGGTAATACAAAACAATCCCAGGCGGTGATGGGTGCATTGTTCTTAATATTAGGACTGTTTGGTATTACCCTGCCATTGCTCCAGGCGGTGAAAGCACATTTTACGGCATTGCCGGCGGGGCTTATGAGAAAACTCTATTGGTACCATATCCTGTTTGCTGCCATTTACTACATCTATGTACAATCTTCTGCCTCGGATTCCGTGGCTTATTACGAGCGTTCACAAACGGAGTATGAAAGCTGGGCAGCAGCCTATGGCACCGGCACGCCTTTTATTGATTTCCTGGCATGGCCATTTATCAACTATCTCGGGTTCTCTTATGAAATGATGATGGTATTATTTGCCTGGCTCGGTTACTGGGGATTTGTTTTTTTCTACATTGTATTCCGGGAAAACATTCGCTTTAAACATTCCCTGCAGGGCATTGACCTGGTAAGCCTCATCATCTTTTTGCCCAATATGCACTATTGGACAGCCTCACTGGGCAAGGGGTCTGTTATATTTCTCGCTCTTGGCATGGCCATGTATGGCCTCAGCCGGTTGAAGAGCAGGAAGATCGCTTTGCTCATTGGGTTACTGATCATCTATCATGTACGCCCCCACGTGTTTTTCCTGATGGGCCTCGGTATCCTGGCAGGATTGATAACAGCGAGGGCAAGAGTACCGTGGTATCAAAAGCTCCTCGTATTTGCAGGGGTGGGAGTAGCTGTCTTCTTTTTGTATGATGATGTCATGGCCTTTGCCAACCTGGACAGTGAGAACCTGCTGGAGAGTTTTGATCAGCTTGCCGCTCAACGTTCTGTGGAGCTGGCCAAAGCCGGTTCCGGAATTGATATTTCGGGTTATCCACTGCCATTGAAGCTATTTACCTTTTGGTTCCGCCCGCTGTTTGTGGATGCACCCGGTCCCATTGGCTTCATTGTATCTTTTGAAAACCTGTTCTACTTATGGATGGCTGCCGGCGTGTTCAACGGTAACTTTACCGGGTTCATGCGAAAAAGTCCGGCACTGGTAAAAACCAGTGCAGTTGTTTTCCTGGCCACTTCCTTTGCTTTATCCGGCGCCCTATCCAACCTCGGCATCATCATCCGGCAAAAAAGTATGGTCATGTATTTTTTTCTCTTCATCCTGCTCGCCTTCATGGATTATAAAAAAGGCATCGTAGTCAATAAAAAGAAAAAGGCTATGGAAAGGAGGCTGTCACAGGCCCCTGCTCTGTAAGAAGTGCTACATCTAAGAAAATCCTTGCAATATGGAAGGCATCTTTACTATATCACTCGATTTTGAACTCCACTGGGGCGTCTTTGATAAAAAGGACCGGCAGAAAAGAGCAGCCTGTTACCGGAATACCCTGCAGTTAATACCCCGTATGCTGGAGCAGTTTGCTGCCGCCAACGTACATGTAACCTGGGCTACGGTAGGAAGTTTATTTGCAAAAGACCAGCAGGAGTGGGAATTGTTGAAGCCGGCCATTGAGCCCGGCTACAGCCTGGAGCAATATTCAGCTTACCGGTGGGTAGCGCAGCATGGACTTTCTCCGCAATACCACTGGGCGCATTTTGCCCCGCAAACCATTAAAGAAATCCTCCGTTATCCCGGACAGGAACTGGGTTCACATACCTTCAGTCATTTCTATTGCCTGGAACAACAGCACGAGCCAATGGCTTTTGAAGCTGATTGCCGGGCAGCACAAAGGGCGGCTGCCTTGTTCAATACAAAACTTACCTCCCTGGTATTCCCCAGGAATCAATTCAACCCGGCTTATCTCAAAACATGCTTCGAACAAGGCATTACTACTATACGTACCAATCCGGTTCACTGGTTCTGGAGCCCCGTGAGCAACAGGGGGGCGGGCATTCTCCGTAAAATAATGCGCACAGCAGATGCGTATATACAGGTAGGTGGTACCAGGACCTCTTACCCGTTGAGCAGTGTCCAGGTAATACCAGGTGAGCCATTACGTTTACCTGCCAGCCGCTTTCTGCGCCCCTGGCGATCTGAATACAGGTTTGCCAACAAATGGCGTTTAAGGCGGCTATGCCAGGAACTGCGTACGGCTGCCATCCGGAAAGAATGCTATCACCTTTGGTGGCACCCGGAAAACTTTGGCGATCATCCGGAAGAAAACATGGAAAGCCTTCGCATCCTGTTACAGCAATACACAACATGCAGGGAGCAATATGGTATGAAAAGCTGGAACATGGGAGAGTATGCCACCCATCTGTTTGGAGTAAGTCAGCAAAATTGTATACAAAGCCATGTTGGTGCGACCAGCTACCCCCAATGACAGGACGGCGATCATAGACCTGCTCCGTAAATCACTGGGTGAATCGTCTATTCCCAAATCAGAAGCTTTATGGCAGTGGAAACATGAGCAAAATCCGTTTGGACCCTCTTACATATTGGTGGCGGAAGAAGAGGGGCAGCTCATTGGGGTCAGGGCCTTTATGCAATGGGAGTGGGTGCGCAATGGAAAAATATACAGGGCTGTCCGTGCGGTGGATACAGCCACCCATCCGGATTTCCAGGGAAAAGGGATCTTTAAAAAACTTACACTGCAGCAAGCGGAGAGTTGCCGCCAACAGGGTGTATTGTTTGTATTCAATACACCCAACGGGCAAAGCCGGCCCGGCTATTTGAAAATGGGATGGATAGTACAGGGCAGAATGCCGCTCAAGTGCAAACTTCTGCGGCCTTTCTCCATAGTCCGGGTCCGGCTTTTTGACAAAAAAAAATATGCCCGCCAGGAAGGAGATCCGACTCCTTTCCAGAAGTGGACATTTGATGTATTGAATATCCCGGATGATTACGTTCAGCAGGAGGGACAGTTATCAACGGTGCTTTCACCGCAGTACATATCCTGGCGGTATGCTAATAATCCACTGTACACCTACAATTATTTTACCGATCAGGAGCAGTTCCTGCTCATCGGCCGTATCAAGCGGCATGCTTATGCCAAAGAGCTGCGGCTGGTTGATTTTGTGCAGTTCGACCTACGCGCCGATGAGTCTTACTTACGCAAGGCCATTAAAAAGCAGGTACTGTCATTTTGTGAGCAGCACCAGATAGATTTTATCTCCTTCTCCGGTTACCAGTACCGGGCTTACCGGCGCTGCTTCCGGTGGATGGGCTTATTGCCGGTACGGCAATTGGGGCCTGTAATTACGCTGAAGGACCTTAACATGCAGGAGAATTTTAAGTATTTATTAAACACCAAAAACTGGTGTTATTCCATCGGTGACCTGGAGTTGTTTTAACAACTTATACAGCGGATGCTCATTCCTCCGGGAGCTGCGCTGCCGCGCGCTCCATGTGAGGAAT
Organism: Paraflavitalea devenefica; assembly: GCF_011759375.1. Taxonomy (NCBI): domain Bacteria; kingdom Pseudomonadati; phylum Bacteroidota; class Chitinophagia; order Chitinophagales; family Chitinophagaceae; genus Paraflavitalea; species Paraflavitalea devenefica. The sequence goes on from NZ_JAARML010000003.1 coordinate 437,319, forward strand.
GAGTACCGCACCAACGAAGCAAAAGAAAGTCGAAGCAAACGCCCACTTGCCATTCACCACTCACCACTTGCCAAAATGAAGCCAAAACTCATCCGCATCACTACAGTACCTGTTTCATTGAAAGTATTGTTGCGGCAGCAGCTCCAATTCATGTCGGACCATTTTGAAATACTGGCCGTTTCATCGCCCGGTAAGGAGCTGGAAGAAGCAGGCGGGAATGAAGGCGTAAGAACTGTGCCTGTTGCTATGACGCGGTCCATTACACCACTGAAAGACCTGAAGGCTTTATGGCGCTTATACCGGTTATTCAAAAAAGAAAAGCCAGACATAGTACACACCCATACGCCCAAAGCCGGGCTGCTGGGAATGATAGCGGCGCGCATAGCCGGCGTACCCATACGGCTGCACACGGTGGCAGGACTTCCGCTCATGGAACAAAAAGGCTTCAGAAGAAAAATACTGCAATATACCGAACGTGTAACCTATCTATGCGCTACCAAAGTATATCCCAACTCCCGTAACCTGGCCGGCTTCCTGCTGCAGCACAGGTTCTGTAAGGCTGGTAAAATACAGGTAATAGGCAATGGCAGCAGCAATGGCATTGATACGGATTTCTTCCGGTTGACCGAAGAACTGGGAGTAACGGCCAGTCAATTACGAAAAGAGCTGTCATTGGGTACCGGCGATTTTGTGTTTGTTTTTATTGGCAGGCTCGTCAGGGATAAAGGCATTGAAGAGCTGGTAGATGCTTTTATGGCATTGAAGAAAAAATATACGGGTATAAAACTTTTGCTGGTAGGCCCCTTTGAACCCGATCTTGATCCGCTGCCGCAGCATACTGCCGCCACCATTGCGTCTGATAAAGATATTATTCACGCCGGCTTCCAGCAGGATATACGTCCCTGGCTGGCGATAAGCCATCTATTGGTATTTCCTTCCTACCGGGAAGGTTTTCCCAACGTACCCATGCAGGCCGGTTGCTTTCACCTGCCGGCCATTGTTACCGATATCAACGGTTGTAATGAGATCATAGAACAGGAGCGCAATGGATGGGTGATCCCTGTAAAGAACAGGGAGGCGCTCCGGGATGCTATGGAAATATTGATGGTCAACCAGGTGCTGTATGCCCAATTGAAAAGGCAGGCCCGGCAAATGATTGTGGAGCGGTATGAACAAAAACATTTCTGGAGTCTCTTGTTGCATGAATACACCGATCAACTAAGCAAACATGTACCTGTATCGCCACTATGGCAAGCGGTTCATTGACCTCGTCGTTAGCTGCATTGCTTTCGGGCTGCTGCTGCCGGTTATTGTGCTCATCACCGTGCTGCTTTGCCTGGTGAACAGGGGAGATCCTTTCTTCTTTCAGCACAGGCCCGGCAGGAATGGGCGGATATTCCGGCTGTTGAAATTCAGGACCATGAACAACAGGAAAGATGCAGCAGGCAACCTCCTGCCCGATGAAGCACGCCTTACCGGTTTTGGAAAGTTCATTCGTAAAACCTCCCTGGATGAGTTGCTGCAACTCATCAATGTGATCAAAGGCGAAATGAGCCTGATCGGTCCGCGGCCTTTATTGATAGAGTACCTGCCTTTGTATTCGGCCAGGCAAAACAGGCGGCATGAAATACGGCCGGGCATCACCGGCTGGGCGCAGGTCAACGGGCGCAATGCCATCAGTTGGGAACAGAAGTTTGAACTGGATATATGGTATGTTGATCACCTAAGCTGGCAATTGGATAATAAGATACTATGGCTTACCATAAAAAAAGTATTTAAAACAGAAGGCATCAGCCAGCAGGGACATGCTACGATGCCCTGGTTTAAAGGCGCAGACAATTCATGAACATTCTTATCACATCTGCCGGACAAAGGGTTTCCCTCGTAAGGGCCTTTAAAAAGGAATTAACAAAAGCCTACCCCGGGTGCCAGGTATTTACTACCGATATGTGTCCTGAATTAAGTGCTGCCTGCAATGTATCTGACGGATATTTTCGTGTACGTAAAGTTACCGACCCGGCGTATATAGACGAACTACTGGAGCTTTGCCGCAACAACAACATTAAAATGGTGGTGCCCACCATTGATACAGAGCTGATGGTGCTGGCATTTCAGAAAGAAATATTCAGCAGGGAAGGCATTCATATCATTATATCTTCCCCTTCCTTTATAGAGCAATGCAGGGACAAGCGGAAGACCCATGTATTCTTTCAGCAAAGAGGTATTGACATACCCGCGGCTATTGATAAACAACATCCCCGGTTCCCCTTGTTTATTAAACCTTACAACGGAAGCCTCAGCGTAGACACCTATGTTGTTCACCGGGAAGCTGATCTGTCTGAATACCACCTGACCAGTGAGCGTTTTCTTTTTATGGAATACCTGTCCAGGGAGTACCATGATGAGTATACCGTGGATATGTATTACGACAGAACAGGTCATGTTAAATGCATCGTACCACGCAAACGCATGCTGGTAAGGGCCGGTGAGATCAATAAAGGCATCACCAGCAAGAACGGTTTGCTTACTTACCTCAAAGAAAAGCTGGCCTGGATTGAAGGCGCTGCCGGCTGTCTCACAGCGCAGTTCTTCCTGCACAGATTGTCAGCCAGGATCATTGCCATCGAGATCAATGCACGGTTTGGCGGCGGTTTCCCCCTCAGCTACCAGGCAGGGGCCAATTACCCCGGCTGGCTCATCGAAGAATACTTTAAGGGTGGAGCAATTGCTTATACAGAAGATTGGGAAGACCAGTTATTAATGCTTCGTTATGATGATGAAGTGATCATACATGGATATACCAATTAAGCCCGGCCACTTTTTCATCTTCGACCTGGATGATACATTATTCCCTGAGATAGACTTCCTCAGGTCAGGGTTTAAGGCCATTGCTGCAAAACTGGTTCCCGTGAGCGGGATAGGTATTTATGAAGAAATGATGCAGCGGTATCATAACGGAGAGCATGTATTTCAATGGATCATTGATCAATACCATGCATTACTGCCAGACCTTACGATGGATTGCTTATTACAGGAATACCGGGAACATGTACCGCATATCACCTTGAGCCGGGATGCTGCCGGCTTATTACAGCGTTTGGCGACGCTTTCTATTCCGGCCGGTCTCATCACCGACGGCAGAAGCATTACACAAAGGAACAAGCTGAAAGCATTGCAACTGGAAAACTACTTCCGAGATGTTATCATTTCCGAAGAATTTGGTTCAGCAAAACCCGATGAAAGGAATTACCGGTATTTCGAGGACAAATATCCTGGTCATGAATTCTATTACTTCGGTGATAATACCGGAAAGGATTTTGTTGCGCCGGCCCGGCTTGGCTGGGTCACTGTTTGTCTCAAAGACAGGGGCACGAATATTCATCCACAAACATTCACTGCATCCCCTTGTCCTGCCTGGGTGATCACTTCTTTCGATGACGTACAGCTTATACAGTAAACAGCATGGAGGAAAAAATATGGTTGTCATCTCCCCACATGGGAGGCAGGGAATCAGGCTATGTGAAGGAGGCTTTTGATACCAACTGGATTGCGCCATTGGGACCGCATGTCAATGGATTTGAGCAGGACCTGAGGGCATTTTTACAGGAGGAAGTAGAAGTAGCAGCGTTAAGCTCAGGTACGGCAGCTTTACACCTGGCCCTGGTGCTGCTGGGCGTAAAAGCAGGAGATGAGGTCATTTGTCAGTCGATGACATTTGCAGCATCAGCCAATCCCATCGTATACCAGGGAGCTGTTCCGGTATTTGTGGACAGTGAAGAAGCTACCTGGAACATGTCGCCTGAATTGCTCGAACTGGCTATTCATGACCGTATACGGCTGGGTAAAAAGCCGAAAGCCATTATTGTAGTGCACCTGTATGGTATGCCGGCCCAAATGGACACTATCCTGTCTATTGCGCGGCAATATGAAATACCGTTGATAGAAGATGCTGCTGAAGCGCTGGGCTCTGTTTATAATGGCCAACAGGCAGGTACATTCGGGGATATAGGCATCTTTTCTTTTAATGGCAATAAGATCATTACCACTTCCGGTGGTGGTGCGCTGGTATCCCGCAATGCGGAATATGTCAGCAAGGCCAGGTTCCTGGCCACCCAGGCCCTTGATACAGCGCCGCATTATCAGCATTCACAAATAGGTTACAATTACCGTATGAGCAATGTGTGTGCGGGCATAGGCCGGGGCCAGATGGAAGTACTGCCGCAACGTATTCTCCAGCGCCGCAACAACTTTAACTTTTACAAAAAGGCCTTTGGTGACATACCCGGCATACGGTGTATGGAAGAACCAGGCCCGGCTTATTATTCCAATCATTGGTTAACTACAGTACTCATAGAAGGGAGCCAGTTTACGCGCGAGCAAATACGCCTGGCGCTTATTCGCGATAACATTGATTGCAGACCCCTCTGGAAACCCATGCACCTGCAACCGGTATTTGCCGGCACGCCTTATTATGGCAACAATACCAGCGACCGGCTTTTTGAAGCAGGGCTATGCTTACCCTCCGGTTCCAACCTTACAGAAAACGACCTGAACAGGGTAGTGGGGCGTGTACGCGCTGCCGCCGCTATCGAAGCAAACGTACTCACCGATCACCACTGACCACTCACGGCAATCATTCACTTAAAGCTACTGCCAATCATGAAAAAATTATTCTTTACTGCCAGATCAGTCCCCAGGTGGGTTGTATTGATGGTGGACATAGTCATCAGCGGCGCCTCTTTCTCACTGTCTTACTTTATTGTTAAGCAATTCGAATTCCCCATCATACTGCGCGGGCATTTCTTTATCTACACAGGCGTGTATTGCATCATGACCCTGTTGATCTTTTATGGTATGCGTATCCATACAGGCATCATCCGGTATTCCAACATCCATGATATGATGCGCATATTCCTGGCGGTGCTGCTGGTAAGCCTCCTGTACCCGGTAGCTATTGAGTTTTTTGTGGCCAGGCGGTACAACATACGTTCTTTGAACATAGCCGGCGTACTCATCGTCAACTTCTTCATCGCCTCTTCCCTGCTCATCCTGTTGCGTACGGTGGTGAGAGGTTTCTATTACTATGTGAAAAGAATATCCAATACGCACAGGGAAAATGTGCTGGTCTATGGAACGGATACAGAAGCTATCCTTATTAAGCAGGCCATAGAATCCAGTCCCACCAATAAATTTGTAATAGCAGGCTTTATCGATACCAATCCCGACCGTATTAACTCTTATATTCAGCAGGTAAAGATCTTCCATATCCGGGCACTGGGTCTCCTGAAAATCAAAAAGAACGTGGATAAGCTCATCCTGATGAACAATCAACTGACCAGCCAGGATAAAAAAGCCGTTATTGAAAGATGCCTGCAGGTGGGAATCAAAGTGCTCACCGTGCCGCCTGCCGATCAATGGGTGTATGGCAGGCTAAGCATACGGCAGATCCAGGAACTGAGCATTGAAGACCTGCTGCAACGTGAGCCCATTGTCATCAATGACCAGAACATAAGCAGTGACCTGTGTGGCAAACGTATCCTGATCACAGGAGCTGCCGGTTCTATCGGGGCCGAGATTGTGCACCAGGTATTGTCTTATCAGCCGCATACAGTCATCCTTTGTGACCAGGCCGAATCGGACCTGCATGAAATGCAACTGGAAGTGGAAGGGAAATATCCTGATGTCAACATCAAAATATTTATTGCCAGCATCAGGGACCGCAACCGCATGGAGATCCCTTTCCGGGAATACCATCCCGATATCGTATTCCATGCAGCGGCTTATAAACATGTGCCCATGATGGAAAAACATCCGGCAGAAGCTATCCTGACCAATGTGATGGGCACCAAGATCGTGGCCGACCTGGCCGTCTTCTTCAACGTGCATAAATTTGTGATGATCTCTACCGATAAGGCCGTGAACCCTTCCAACGTAATGGGCACCTCCAAACGTATTGCTGAAATGTATGTGCAATCGCTCAGCAACATGGTACAGAATAAATCGGCCGATGATATCGTTCACATTCATAACTCCTGGAGCCGGCAATTCGTTTTTAATGCCATGCACTCCCAAACAAAATTCATCACCACCCGCTTTGGTAATGTGCTCGGGTCGAACGGCTCTGTCATTCCCCGGTTCCATGCGCAGATTGAAGCAGGCGGACCGGTCACTGTTACCCACCCCATGATCACCCGCTTTTTCATGACCATTCCCGAAGCAGTACAATTGGTGCTGGAAGCGGCTACCATGGGCAAAGGGTCAGAGATCTTTGTATTTGACATGGGGCGGCCGGTTAAAATTGTTGACCTGGCAAAGAAAATGATCCGGCTGGCCGGTCTGGTGCCGGAGGAAGATATAAAGATCGTATATACAGGTTTGAGGCCCGGCGAAAAACTCTACGAAGAATTACTCAACAGGGAAGAAAAAACATTGCCTACCCATCACGATAAAATAAAAATTGCGCGGGTAGTACCCTGTTGTGATGAGGCGGTGATAGAAATAGAAGAACTTATCAGCATCAGCAGGCATGGAGATGATTATGCGCTCGTGAAAAAGATGAAAGAGCTGGTGCCGGAATTTATGAGCAACAACTCCGAATTTGAAGAACTGGACCATATACCATTAAAAAGAGGCTACATACGACGGGAAGCCGCTTATTAATGGTTGAAATGCATTCAAAATCATTATACTGATGTCAAGCCAATAACCATATCATGAAAGCGTGCCTGCTTTTTTTGATCATGAAGATGTGTGTCATTCAGGCGGCCTATGCACAGCAGGAAATTAACAACTGGTTTTTTGGATACAATGGCGGATTGAACTTTAGCAGCGGCGCTCCGGTAGCAACACCCGGTAGCTTACGGAGCTGGGAAGGATGCTCGTCAATTAGTGACAGGAATGGCAACCTGCTGTTCTATACAGATGGTATTGCCGTATGGGATAAGCTGCACCAGGTAATGCCCAATGGTGCTAACCTCTCAGGAGATACCCTTTGCACACAATCGGCGCTCATTACCGGTTATCCGGGCAATGATTCCCTCTTCTATATCTTTACGGTAGCGAAAGAGACCGAACCGAAAGGACTTCAGTACACGCTTGTTAACAGGAAGCTCAACGGTGGGCTGGGCGATGTGGTGGTAGCACAAAAGAATATACCGCTGCTCACCCCGGTATGTGAAAAAGTCACTGCCGTAAAGCACGGCAACGCCAATGATATATGGGTCATCACACATAAGTTCGGCACCAATGAGTTTTATGTATATGAAATCAATTGTGCGGGCCTCAATACCACACCCCGCATCATGGCTGTTGGTAATATGGCCGATAGGATAACCAACTCCATCGGTTACCTCAAAGCATCGCCCGATGGTACTACACTGGCCATGGCCGGCTTTACTTCTGTAGTAGAAGTATTCGACTTTGATATATTAACGGGCGCCATTACCAACCCGCGTATCATTGTGGCCAATCCCAACAACATCACCGGTCCTTATGGTATTGAATTTTCCGGCAACTCAAAACTCTTGTACGTAAGTGAATCCTACAACAACAATGCTTCCGGCGCCTTCTTTATTTTCCAGTATAAAATTGATACGCCGGACATCGTTGATTCCCGGACAGCCGTTGATTCGGGATATGCCAATGCTGCCGGAGCGCTGCAACTGGGCCCCGATGGCAAGATCTACATTGCTTATGACCAGCAGCCTTTCCTGGGCGCTATTACCAATCCTGATATAGAGGGCCTGGGATGTGGCCATGTCAGGCAATATGTGGGCCTGTCGCCCGGAACGATCAGCGGTGTTGGATTACCCACTTCAGTAGCAGGATACAAACGGACTTTATTAAGTGAGGATACGACGCTTTGTGAAGGGGGAAGGGTGGTTGCCAGGGTGCGTTTACCTGGCACCACCTTTCTATGGCAGGATGGATCAACCAGGGATTCCCTGGTCATCACAGCGCCTGGTACCTATTGGGTGGAAATTAACCACAACAACTGCATTTACCGGGATACCCTGCAGGTCATCTGGGGTCCAAAACCAGTGATCAACCTGGGGAAAGACACTGCCCTCTGCGCCAATAATTATCCCTTGTGGCTGCAGCAAACCATTCCCGGTGCCACCTACCTGTGGCAGGATAGTTCCGTCAATAACAATTACCTCGTCACCGGCCAGGGCACTTACTGGCTGGAAGCCGCACTCAATGACTGTTTGGCCAGGGATTCGATACGGGTAACCACCAGGCCCGTTACCACTTTCAATTTGGGCAACGATACATCAATATGTGAGCAGCAGCAGTTACCGCTTGGCATTGCCGGCGGCTTTGCGGCTTATACCTGGAGTAATGGCAGCCAGTCGGATAACATCATCGTTACAGATAGCGGCTTGTATTGGTGTGAAGGGGTTAACCCGGCAGGATGTCCCTGGCGCGATAGCATCCGGGTGGCCATACGGCCACTGCCTGTATTTTCTTTGGGCAACGATTCCATACTATGCGAGGGAAATACCTTGCTATTGGATGTCAGTAATGCAGGCGACCAATACCTGTGGCAGAATGGTTCCACACAACCCCGGTACCGCATAAATAACAGTGGTATGTATCATGTAACAGTGAGCAAGGCTGGCTGCAGCCGGTCCGACACCATTTCAATAAGCTATAAAATAACGCCAAGACCCGACCTGGGGCCTGATAAAGAAATGTGCCCGGGGCAGGTATTGGTGCTTGATCCCGGCATTAGCGGCATTCCCTATACCTGGCAAAACGGAAGTACCCAACCTTCTTTTACAGTAACAGAACCTGGTGTTTATTCGGTATCAATAACCAGTGAATGCGGCATTATACGTGATGAAGTCGTCATCAGGAAAGGTTCCTGTCGCCTCGCTATTCCCAATGCATTCACACCGGACAAAACCAGCAACAATACCTTCCGCGTACTCAATGCTGCAGGGCTCAAAACCTTCAGCCTGCAGGTATTCAACCGGTGGGGACAATTACTATTTCAAACCACCGATCCATCCAAAGGATGGAATGGTTACCTGGGCAGTGCACAGCAACCTGCCGGTACCTATATATATATGGTATCCTACCTCGATGAAGCGTCAGGCAAAAAAATATTGCATAAAGGACTCTTTATACTTATTCGCTGAGTTCATTAACCGTGTATTATGAACAGAAGAAACTTTCTCCGGAACATTTTACTAACAATTGTTTGCCTCTTCCTCATACCAGGCGTAGGCGCGCGGAAAAGAAAGCTGCGGCGCTTTGCCATGGGTTGTTCACCCACCGGAGCCGATAGCGTTACAGGCATCACCGGCACTGTCAGCAGTGTACAATCAGGCAAATGGTCCGACCCCGCTACCTGGGGAGGAAAAATACCGGGCAATGCAGATACGCCGGTTATTACTACAGGACATACCATAATATATGATATAGCACAAGACACGGTAGCTGGGATCAATATCAGCAGTGGTGCAGTGCTTTTGTTCGACGATAGGATGTCTGCTACCTTACAAACCACGGCCAATGTAGTAGTGGAAGGGAAATTAGTAATGCGTCCTGCTGCAGCGGCTGTTATTCAAACATTGCGCTTTACAAGCATTAATGAAAATAAATTTGTAGGTGGTGGTATGAATGTATTGGCCACCGATGTGGGCTTATGGGTCATGGGCGCGGGTCAACTGGACCTGGCAGGTACTTCCAAAACATCGTGGACAAGAGCCACTGGTCCTATCAATGCCGGTGCTGCAACAGTTCCGGTAGAGAGCGCTATTGGCTGGCGTGTGGGCGATGAGATCAGCATTACACCTACTGAGCCGCCCACGGTGGGTATTGCTTTCACAACAGGCTTCGAGGAAAGAACAATTAAAAGCATATCCGGTACTTCCATCACCCTCAGCAGCGGCGCCGGCCGGCCGCATCCAATGGTCAACAACCTGTGGACGGCAGAGGTCATGAACCTCACCCGCAATGTAAGGATTGAAGGCACAGAGAAGGGAAGAGCGCATATCTTCATCCGCTCTTCCAGTCCGCAAACCATTGTGTATACAGCCATCCGGTACATGGGGCCGCGCAAAGACAGGGGGGGGTCCAATGCTACCGAACTGGTGGCAGGCAGGTATGGTATGCACTTTCACTATTCACTCGATGGCAGCCGCGGCTCGCTGGTGGAAGGCAATGTGATCAGGGATACCGGTAACCATAGTTACGTACCGCACGTATCAAACGGCATCAAATTCGTAGACAACATAGCCTATAATATATTAGAGACCGCCTTCTGGTGGGACCCCGGCGAGCCTACCCATGATGTGATCTATGATCATAACATAGTGGCCATTTGCGGGTTTGTCCGTGACTCCCTCAACATGAATGCAGAGAATGCACCCACTTTTTCTTCCAGCGGCTTTGGCCTCAATAGCGGCGATAGCAACATTTGCAGGAACAATGTTGTGGTGGCCGGCGGTGAGGGCGATTATGCCGATGGTGGCGCCTACAACTGGGAAGCGGTCATCAATGAAGGTATATGGACCTTCACAGGCAATATGGCGCACAACAATGGCAATGGCCTGCGGGTATGGCAAAATTCCACCCGTAACCATGTAGTGGAAGACTTCATTGCTTATTATAATGGTGTAGGCATCTTTCATGGGGCGTATGCCAACAGCTATACCTACAATGGTGGTATATTATATGGTAATGCCCTCTACATAAAAGCAGCCTCCTCCAACTCCAACCGGGTACGGGTAGAGAACATGACCATTGATGGCGCAGGCATTATTGCTCATGGCATTGAAGTGATCCATAGTCCTTTGCCCGGCGATCGTCCTGTATTCATCCGCAACGTCACCATCCGGGGATGTAAAGTGGCTGCTATTGTAGATTCGGCTGCACCTGAAGTACACTCCACCGATCTTATTCAATGCACCATGGAAGGCGCCATTATTTTACATAGAGATGCAGCAGCAGGAGAGACCATACGGGTACAACCCCGGGAAGGACAAGCCTACAAGCTCACCAAATCCGGAACAACCAACATTACACCTTTTGCAGCTACGATCTGGGGCGCCGGCAAGGGGCTGAAAGGCGAATACTTCAACAGCAGCAATTTTACCAATCCTGCCATGACGCGCATTGATTCTAATATCAGCTTTACAGAATGGAGTGCTGGCGTGCATTATACCATCACCGGCAATACCTATTCAGTGCGGTGGACAGGCCTGATCGAAGCGCAGTTCTCCGAAACCCACACCTTCTACCTCGGCTCCGGTGGAGGGCACCGCTTGTGGATTGGTAATAAGCTCATATTAGATAGCTGGACAGAGCACTATCCCGATGTATACCGCGCTGCACCGGTAACATTGGTAGCAGGAGAAAAATATGCGGTCAGGCTCGAATACTTTAATACGACAGGAGGCACTGGTATGGGATTACTGTGGAGCAGCCCCAGCCTGCCCCTGGAATATGTGCCCCAAAGCCAGTTGTATGCGGAGGCCATCACATCTCCCACACCACTGCCACCCGTGCAGGAAACAATAGTAGTGGGCCGCATTGTACAGAATTATATAGAAATACAAAGCCCGGATAATTCATTTTATCAACTCTATGATCCACTTGGTCGCCTCTTGAAACGTGGCGCACTCATACAGGGCACCAATTACATTTACGTCTCTCACTTTAGCAAGGGAGCTTTATTCCTGAAACTAAACGGTATCAGGAAAGCCTACAAGCTCATCAAAATGTAATCCCCCCTCTTGTCATTTTAATGTATTGCCGGTTCTTCCCTTCTCATTTCTTTACATTTCCTTCTCATTCTATTTCCCTACTCTGGCGCAAGTATGCAGCTCAGCCATGTGCCTGGCGTACTTGTGTCCAACCCGCCCTGGTTCGTGTCCTCACGAACCAGTAACGTCTTTCTCTTCTCTTGTCATCTGCTATCGAAGCAAACGCACGCCCATCTTCACTTTCCATCTCTTACATTTCTTCTCTTTCTATTCCATCCAGGCAAACGTTCATTCGTTATTCAATTGTTATTACTCGCCATCAAAAGCTTGATGCGCGTCAATTTTACACATATTGTGCATGTGAATAAAATCCTTTACAGATAGTGATTCTTCTAAAAGTTGGCATTTCAGGCACCATACTTGTGTCAATCTAGCCACTGATTTCTTAAGAGAAAAACCTAATAAATTAATCACCTTTATGAAAAACACCAGAAGACGCTTTCTGCAAAGCGTATCTCTGACTGCCACCGGTATGGTTCTACTTCCCCCTCCGGTTGGCGCTAACAAAAAAAGTACCCGTCGTTCTTCTACTATTGCTTGTGCTCCCCAAAAAATGTTCGCGCTTACAGGTACAGTGAGCAGTGTACAATCAGGTAAATGGTCCGACCCTGCAACATGGGGAGGCAAGGTGCCTGCTGCCACTGATACACCACTCATTGCTGCCGGACATACAGTTATATATGATGTGACGCAAGTTACGGTGGCAGGGATTAACATCAACAGCGGCGGTGTACTTTCATTCGATCCTGCACAATCCACTACCTTACAAACAACGGCCAATGTGGTGGTACAGGGAAAGTTAGAGATGCGTCCTGCTACGGCTGCAGTGATTCAAACACTGCGTTTTACAGGCATTGATGAAACTAAATTTATAGGTGGCGGTATGGATGTACTGGCTACCGATGTGGGCCTATGGGTCATGGGCGCCGGTAAGCTGGACCTTGCAGGCACTGCTAAAACGTCCTGGACAAGGGTTTCAGGTGCCGTGGCTGCTGGTGCAACCACAGTCGCAGTAGAAGGGGCAGCAGGCTGGCAGGTGGGCGATGAGATCAGCATTACGCCTACCGAACCTCCTACAGTGGGTGCTGCTTTCTCCACAGGTTTTGAGGAAAGAACGATCAAAAGTGTATCCGGAAATTCCATTACCCTCAGCAGTGGCGCCAGCCGTTCACATCCCGTAGTGAATAACCAGTGGGCTGCAGAAGTGATGAACCTTACTCGCAATGTAAGGATTGAAGGAACATCTACTGGCAAAGGGCATATATACATCCGGTCCACACAAACGCAGTCCATTAAATATGTTGCCATCCGGTATATGGGTCCCCGCAAAGATAGGGGAGGTTCCACCGCTACGGAGTTGGTGGCAGGCAGGTATGGTATGCACTTCCATCACTCCATGGATGGTAGCCGGGGTTCTGTCATAGAAGGTAATGTGGTCAGGGATACCGGCAACCACAGCTATGTGCCACACGTGTCGCACGGCATCAAATTCATAGATAACGTAGCGTATAATGTAATGGAGACTGCCTTCTGGTGGGATCCGGGCGATCCTACGCATGATGTGATCTATGACCATAATATTGTGGCCATCTGTAAATACCTGGGCGGTTCATTAAACATGAATGCAGAAGACGCGCCTACTTTTTCATCCAGTGGTTTTGGCCTCAATACCGGCGATGGTAATATTGCCAGGAACAATGTAGTGGTAGCCGGGGGTGAAGGTGATCATGCCGATGGAGGTGCCTATAACTGGGAGGCCGTGATCAATGAAGGCGTATGGATCTTTACTAATAACATGGCCCACAATTGCGGTTGTGGCCTGCGGGTATGGCAAAACTCTACCCGGAACCACGTCATAGATGATTTTATTGCCTATCATAACAATTGGGGAATGTTCCATGGTGCCTATGCCAATAGCTATACCTACAATGGAGGATACTTTTATGGTAATGGTATAGAGGTCAAAGCAGCCTCTGCCAATACCAACCGCGTAAGATTGGAAAACATTACCATTGATGGCGCTGGTATCATTGATTATGGTATCCAGGTTATCCATAGCCCCTTGCCTGGTGACCGTCCTGTATTCATGCGCAACCTCACCATCAAGGGATGTAAGGTAGCCGCTATCCTCGATTCCGCGGCGCCGGAAGTGCATTCTACCGATCTCATTCAGTGTACCGTCACCGGGGCCATCTCACTGCACAAAGATGCAGCAGCAGGGGAAACCATCCGGGTACAGCCCAAATCCGGACAGTCTTACCAGATCACCCAGTCAGGAACAAGTAATATAGCTGCCTTCGCTCCTACGATATGGGGCACGGGCAAAGGATTAAAAGGGGAATACTTCAACAGTGCCAGCTTCACCAACGCGGCCATGACGCGTATTGACTCCAATGTGAGCTTTACCGAATGGAGCGCCGGCGTGCATTATGCCATTACAGGCAGCACCTATTCTGTAAGGTGGACAGGAAAAATAATGCCCCAGTATTCAGAAGCATATACCTTTTACCTCGGTTCCGGTGGTGGTCACCGGCTTTGGATAGATGGCAAACTGATACTGGATAGCTGGGTGGAGCATTACCCGGATTCTTTCAAATCCATTCCCATCACACTCGTGGCAGGACAACTTTATGATATTAAACTGGAGTATTTTAACACGAGTGGCGGTACAGGTATGGGTTTACTGTGGACCAGTCCCAGCCTGGCACTGGAATATGTACCACAAAGCCAGTTATACAGTGATGCGGTAGTTGCCCCTGCCAACCAGGTGCCCATTGCCAATGCAGGAGCGGATATTGTGCTCACCCTGCCAACCAACAGCACTACGCTCAATGGTTCGGCTTCCAAAGATCCCGATGGCAGCATTACTGCCTATGCCTGGTCAAAACTGAGTGGCCCCACACAATTCACCATTGCCAGCCCGGCAGCAGTTACTACTGCCTTGACCAACCTGGTGGCAGGAACCTATGTGTTCCGGTTAAAAGTGACCGATAACAAAGGCGCTACCCATGAAGATGATGTTACTGTAACCGTGAATGCAACGGCCAACCAAACGCCGGTAGCCAATGCAGGAACTGATATTGTGCTCACCCTGCCTGCCAACAGCACTACGCTCAATGGTTCGGCTTCCAAAGACCCGGATGGTAGCATTGCATCCTATGCCTGGTCAAAAGTGAGCGGCCCCACACAGTTTACCATTTCCAATCCCGCCGCTGCTACTACTGCCTTGACCAACCTGGCGGCAGGGGCGTATATATTCCGGCTGAAAGTAACAGACGATAAAGGCGCTATCCATGAAGATGATGTTACTGTAACAGTCAATGCGGCAGCTAATCAATCGCCGGTGGCCAATGCAGGAACAGATATTACGCTTACCCTGCCGGTCAACAGTACTACGCTCAATGGTTCGGCTTCCAAAGACCCGGATGGCAGCATTGCAGCCTATGCCTGGTCAAAAGTGAGCGGCCCCACACAATTCACCATTGCCAGCCCGGCAGCAGCCACTACGGCGCTGACCAATCTCGTGGCAGGTGTGTATGTGTTCCGCTTAAAAGTAACCGATAGTAAAGGCGCTACCCACCAGGATGATGTTACAGTGACGGTTAGCGACGTGGCGAATAAGCCGCCGGTAGCCAATGCTGGTTCTGATGTTGTTATCAGCCTGCCGGTCAATGTAACGGTGTTGAACGGATCGGCTTCCCAGGATACGGATGGTACGATCATATCTTATACCTGGACAAAAGTAAGCGGCCCTTCACAGTATACCTTGAACACCCCGGATGCCATTTCTCCTGTGCTCTCCAACCTCGTGGAAGGCGTATATGTTTTCCGCCTGCAGGTAAAAGACAGCAAAGGGTCAACGGCACAGGATGATGTAACGATCACCGTGAAAGCACAGCCGTCAGAAGGATCAACAGTCCTTACGCTGAAGGCGGGGCCTAATCCATCCTACAGTACTTTTACCCTGCAGATCACCAGCACTAACGGCAGTACTCCCATTGTCATTGGTGTATACAATAGCCGGGGTAACCTGGTAGAGCGTATCGAAAGGACCGGTACCAGTATCACCTTGAGTGTAGGCTCAAGCTGGCAGCAGGGAACCTACTATATCGTGGTAGAACAGGGAAGTATAAGAAGGCTGGCCACCCTGATGAAGATATAGGCTGCCGGCCTGAACAGGTTTATTTTAACCTACATGCTTATATACAAAGCTCTTCCCGTTCTGACGGGAGGAGCTTTTTTGATCCGGCTGATAATTTTATTAAATGGATTGCTCATGAAACTGATCCTTTTTTCGCTGCTGACTGGCATGGGGCTGTCGTTCACCGGATGGCAGGCAGATTTTGAGACTGCTAAAAAGATCGCTAAAGAAAAGGACCGGTTGATACTGTTGAATTTTTCCGGCTCCGACTGGTGCGGTCCCTGCATCCGGTTACACAAAGAAGTATTCGACAGCGATGCGTTCACAACAATGTCCGACAGTTCGCTGGTGCTGTACGAGGCGGATTTCCCCCGTAATAAAAAGAACCAGTTGCCCGAAGATCTGCAAAAGCGCAATGATGCCCTGGCCGATCAATATAACCCACAAGGTAAATTCCCTTTTACCCTGTTACTGACTGCGGAGGGGAAAGTGGTAAGAACATGGGACGGCTACCAGGGCAACAGCACCCTGTTTATCGAACAGATAAAATCCGTATACGATGCTCATCATCACTGATACGCCCCTGGTTGAGTACAGGCAGTCAGAAAGGCTGATGGGCAATACCTTCGAAATAACCGTGGTAGCACGGGAGGAGGCCTGGGCGCGTGAAAAGATAGCGCTGGCCATTGCGGAGATCAGGCGGATCGAAAAGCTCCTGACAACCTTTGATGAGCACAGCCAGACCAACAGGATAAACCGGTACGCAGGCATCCGTCCGGTGCAGGTAGACCGGGAAGTGTTTGAACTGATCCGGCGTTCCCTCAAAATATCAGCGGTTACAGAGGGTGCCTTTGATATCACCTACGGTTCAGTAGACAAATGCCTGTGGAATTTTGACCGGAACATGAAGCAATTGCCCGATCCGCAAACCGCCAGAGCGGCGGTAAAGCTGATCAATTACCGCCATGTATTGCTGAACGAAGTCGAAGGAAGTGTGATGCTGAAAGAAAAAGGCATGCGCATCGGCTTTGGCGGCATTGGTAAAGGCTATGCGGCCGACAGGGCCAAAGCATTACTGGTGAAAGAAGGTGTGCAAAGCGGCATTGTCAATGCTTCCGGAGATCTCATCACCTGGGGCACGCAGGCCGATGGCAAGCCCTGGACCATTGGTATTGCCCATCCGGATGATGCACGGGCTGCCTTTTCCTGGCTCAATATTGCTGACCTGGCCATTGCTACCTCCGGCAATTATGAGAAGTACGTAATGATCGATGGCAAAAAATATTCGCATACCATCCATCCAAAAACAGGGATGCCGGTATCGGGTATCAAAAGCGTCACCATCATCAGCCCTTATGCGGAGATCGCCGATGCCATGGCCACTCCGGTGATGGTAATGGGTGTGCAGGCAGGCCTTCACCTCCTTAACCAGATCGATCACTTGGGCTGTATCATTGTAGACGATCATAATAAGATCTATTCTTCAAAAAACATCCATTTGTCATGAGCAACACAAAAAGTATAATGACACTGGCAGCAGTACTGGTGATAGGAGCTGTCTCCTGTACTACAGTAAAAGAGTACCAGAAAAATAAACTCAATGATGCAGAAATGATCCTGAGTAACCGGAAGGTGGAGAAAACAGAGCTCAATTTCCAATCGTACCGGGAAGGCGCTTCCGGTGCCAATGCCGGTAAAAGTGGCGGCGGTTGCGGTTGTAACTGAAGTAACATTTTATTGATTAAAGGTATTGTATGAAACAGGTGTTTTTAACTGCCCTGGGGATACTCGCCCTGCTGAAGTCGTACACGCAACAGGCGCCCGATACAACGGGGTATGAGAACAGGAAGCTGAAGATAGAAGAAGTAAACCTGGTGTCAAGCTATTATGGGCAAACAGGCGATCATGGGGCTGTTACCGGCGGCCTGGGTGCACAAAAGCTAACCGATATAGCCAACGTATTTGACATCCGGCTCGCTAAATACGATCGCAAATTGCGCAAGCATACTTTCGGCCTGGAAGTGGGCATCGATCATTTCTCCTCTGCTTCCTACGATAAAATAGACCTGAAAGCTAATTCATCCGCTTCCTGGTCCGACACCAGGATTTATCCTTCTTTGACATGGACAGTGGAGAACGAAAAGAAAGGGCGTAGCTTCGGCATCGGTCTTTCGTCTTCGGCTGAGTTCGATTACCACTCTTTTGGCGCCAATATCAGTTTTACACAAAAGACCAGGGACAGGAATGGGGAGTTCAGCGTCCGCCTGCAAGGATACTTTGATCAGGTAAAACTGCTAACACCAATAGAATTAAGGTCTGGTGCAGGCGGGGGAGGCGGCGATGGTTATGATACCGATAACCGGACCACTGTGGCGGGTTCACTCTCCTGGTCGCAGGTGATCAATAAAAACCTGCAGGTAATGGTACTGGCCGATCTGGTGCACCAACAGGGCTTCCTGAGCCTTCCTTTTTATCGTGTATACTTTAATGATGGAACTGTACACCAGGAGAAACTGCCTGGCAGCCGGTTTAAAATCCCGCTGGGTTTCAGGGCCAATTATTTTTTAGGCGACAAGGTTATTATCAGGACCTACTATCGTTTTTATCATGACGATTGGGGCATTACCGCTCATACAGCCAACCTGGAAGTGCCGGTAAAGATCACGCCTTTTGTGTCCATCAGTCCTTTTTACCGGTTCTACACCCAAACAGCCGCTACCTGGTTTGCGCCTTACCAGGAGCATACTTCCACGGATAAATATTTTACCAGCAACTACGACCTGTCGGAGTTCAATAGTAACTTCCTGGGAGCCGGTATCCGGCTGGCGCCGCCCAAAGGTATACTCGGTATGCAGCATTTCAATATGATCGAGTTGCGGTACGGACGTTACACCAGGAGTAACAATATGAATGCCAACAGCCTGTCGCTTAATATCAGGTTTAAGTAAACACCAGCGTAAAGGTGCTCCCGGATAGGCAACGGGAGTTTAATTATCCTTGAAAAAATTAACATCTTTTAACAGGTCAGGAGGGATAATACGAATTTATCCCCTTTTTTGTGTTTGAATGTCCCCCTAGGCTATTAACTTCACGCTGTTAATTTGGGCTATTAATTGTAAAATAGACACTTTTTCGATAATCCAGAAACTAGCACATCTTATTGCTGCACACTGTATGAAGAATATTGTATTGGCATTACTACTGACCGGATCATTACAGGTATCAAAGGCCCAGGAAAAAATGACAGCCTACCTGTTCACCTACTTTACAGGCAACGCAAAACAGGAAGAAGCCATCCGCTTTGCCCTCAGTACCGACGGTTACGCTTTCAGAGCGCTCAACAACAACAAGCCGGTCATTCCTTCTGCGGACATCAGTTCTACCGGTGGCATCCGCGATCCGCATATACTCCGGGGAGCCGATGGAAAATCCTTTTACATGGTGGCTACCGACATGGTATCGGCCAATGGATGGAATTCCAACAGGGCGATGGTATTAATGCGGTCAACCGACCTCGTCAACTGGAAGTCGGCAGTGGTCAACATGCAGCAACGGTTTCCCGGCAATGAAGAACTGCTGCGGGTATGGGCTCCGCAAACCATCTATGATGCCAAAGCAGGCAAATACATGATCTATTGGTCTATGAAACATGGTAATGACCCCGATAAGATCTACTATGCCTATGCCAATGCCAACTTTACCGATCTGGAGACCGCCCCGCAACAACTCTTCTTCAGCCCCACCAACGATGCCTGTATTGATGGCGATATCATACAGAAAGACGGTAAATGCTACCTCTTCTTTAAAACAGAGGACAGAAGCCCGGGTATCAAAGTGGCAGTATCAGATAAACTCACCGGCGGTTACGTACCGCAGGAGAAATACATACAGCAAACCACCGATCCGGTGGAAGGGGCCGGCGTGTTCAAGCTCAACAACAGCAAGGATTACATCCTCATGTATGATGTATATACCAAGGGCAGGTACCAGTTTACCCGCACCAGCGACTTCAAACATTTTAAGGTAATGGACTCCCTGGTGTCTATGAACTTTCATCCCCGTCATGGAACAGTAATCGCCATTACGCAGGCAGAAGCAGAAAGGCTCATGAGCAAATGGGGACGTCCGGAAGACATACTCTCTTCCGTAAAGGCGCCTGCCATCAAAAAATACAACCTGCAAATAGACACCCTTAAAAAGCAACTTTACCTGCCGGTAAAACCAGGTACCAACCTGCGGGCATTCAATCCCGGCTTTTCAACTATCCCCGGCGTCACCATAAAACCCAATACGCCGCAGGATTTTACAAAAGGACTTGTTCCGTACACGGTGCAGATCAAAGGACAGCAACCACAGGTGTGGCGTGTAGAAGCAGCACAGGCAGGCAATCCTGTATTGGACGGTTACTATGCCGATCCCGATATGCTGTACTCCAACGAAACCGGGAAATACTACATCTACCCAACCAGTGATGGGTTCCATAATTGGGGAGGCACCTACTTTAAAACATTCTCTTCAAAAGACCTTGTCAACTGGAAAGACGAAGGCGTCATACTCGACCTGGTGAAAGACGTGAGTTGGGCCAAAAGAAATGCCTGGGCGCCCTGTATCATCGAAAAGAAGACGGGCAACGGCTACAAATATTATTTCTATTTTACGGGGGCACAAAAGATCGGTGTGGCGGTAAGTGATCATCCGGCCGGACCATTCCGTGCAACGGATAAGCCACTGGTGGATAAACACCCGGAAGGAGTGAAACACGGACAGGAAATAGATCCCGAAGTATTTACTGATCCGCAAACACAGAAAAATTACCTCTACTGGGGCAATGGCTACATGGCCTGTGCAGAGTTGGAAGATGACATGATCTCCCTGAAGCCCGGCACTACCAAAGTCATTACACCCGATAACACCTTCCGCGAAGGCACCACCGTTTTCTTCCGCAATGGCAAATACTACTTCCTGTGGTCCGAAGATGATACCCGCAGCGTTAACTACCGCGTGCGGTATGGTACGGCTGATAAGCCCGATGGGTCAATCACCGTTCCGGCCAATAACCTCGTTATTGCAAAAGATACCACAACAGGCATCTATGCTACCGGGCACAATACGGTATTGCAGATCCCCGGCAAAGATGAATGGTACATTGTATACCACCGGTTCAATTTCCCTAAAGGAATAACCATGGGAGATGCAGGAGGTTTTCACCGGGAAGTATGCATAGACAAACTGGAATTTGATGCACAGGGTAATATCCTGCAAACAATTCCTACCCATAAAGGCATTAAGCCGGTTACGAAGTAACCGGCCCGGGCATCCTCGTTGCCTTCTTCCTCAATGCATCGTCATCGGCGGCACATTATCAATGAAAGGTTGTATAATGGCC
Organism: Paraflavitalea devenefica; assembly: GCF_011759375.1. Taxonomy (NCBI): domain Bacteria; kingdom Pseudomonadati; phylum Bacteroidota; class Chitinophagia; order Chitinophagales; family Chitinophagaceae; genus Paraflavitalea; species Paraflavitalea devenefica. Next base: position 458,620 of record NZ_JAARML010000003.1, read on the forward strand.
CACAGCTTTTGCGTTTCCATCATCAGGGTTACGTGGGAGGTAGCGGGCACAATAGCGAGGCGGGAACGCGGGAAACCATTCATATCGGCAAATACGCTTCCGCCAAATAGCTTATACGATTGGATCACATGTTCCTTATCTACCCCATCATTGTCGCCATTGATCAGCAGTACCGGCGATTGAATGGCTTTGATCTTGTCATCTCCCAGGTCAAAATCTTCCTTGTCGAAAGCGATAAACTTAGCAAGGAACTTTCGCCAGTCGCCCGGACGGGGAGCTACCTTTTCATACTCGGTTTTCAAAGGCGTACCGTCTAAAAATTCAGGGGTCATCATCTTTAACACATTCAGCACTTCAGGCTGCCATCCTTTGTATTTATAAACAGAGGAAACAATGATCAGCTTACTCACCAGGCCAGGGTTATCAATGGCCAGTTGATAAGCGATTGTACCGCCCAGGCTATAGCCCAGTACATCAGCGCTGTCAATCTTCAAATGCTTTAATACACCTGCCACATCGCTGGCCATTGCTTTATAGGAAGGCGTCCGGTCAATATCGGCCGTATGGCCATGTCCCTGTATTTCCAGCGCGATCACTTTATGTGATTTAGCGAGTTCCGGGATAAGCTGGCTCCAGTTCAATCCGATCGTCATATAACTGCCATGCAGCAATACAATGGGTTTCCCCTGGCCATACACTTCATAATACATTTTCAAACCATTCACCGGCGCATAGCCCGATGAAGTAGGTTTCATTACCTGTTGAGCATGGACGGTGCCAATGGATAACATACACAGGCATGCCATGAATGCAATTGCCTGTAAACGGGTGTTGATTGTTTTCATTGCTTTATTTGTTTTTCATGTTTATAATGGGTGAATATTAACAATACAAACATAGATCACACAAGGCTCATCAATAATGTGCAGAAGCGACCAATAAGGGGGATTTTTGCGACCCGGGCGGGTTATTATCAGCTAAGAACCGGATATGATCTGTTAAACATTAATACCTGTTTACCGGCGCATTAGTAATAATTTTATCGCGATAAAGAAGTTGCTCACTATGCATAAAATACATTCTGTCACACTGGCCGCAATACTATACAGCCAGCTCATCACCGCGCAAACAGTTACCCGTTTTCAACCTACCCACCCCGAAATGGTGCAGCGCTACCTGCGCGCGTCACGGATAGACAGCGCCACCAAAAATGCCGTATTCAAAACCAGCGTAACGGCCGTATGGCTGCCCGGTGGGAAATCATGCTGGTACCGGAATCTATTGAAAGATAGTGTGCAGGAATACATCTATGTGGATGTGGTGAAAGCAAAGAAACAATCCTTGTTCCACCGGCAGCGGCTGGCTGAAGGGTTACAACAGGCAGGCATTACCATTGATTCCCTCCGGCCTTTTCTCTCTGCAATAGAACTGCCGGCAGGCAAGCCACTCCTGCGGTTCACCGTGCAGGGTCAGCGTATCGAATGCAACTTAAATAACTATACCTGCACCAGGATACCGATGCCTGTCGAACCAGCGGCTGGTAGCGGGCAGGGACGTTTCCGTGGTGGGTTCAACAATCCATTTCCTGCCGGCAGTACCTCACCCGATAAGCAGTGGGAAGCCTACATAGAAAAAGGTAACCTCTTTATAAAGCCCGCCAATGGTGGCGGCACGCCCATACAATTCACCACCGATGGCACGCCCGATAAACCTTATGGAGCGGCTTACTGGAGTCCCGACAGCAAATACCTCGCAGGCTATCACATCAACCTCGTCAGGGATTCTTCGGTATACTATATACTTACCTCGCTGTCTGGCACCATGCGCGGGCAACTGCGTTCACAACCCTACAAACAACCCGGCGATGCCTGGACACTTTACGCGCCTTTCTTGTTCAATATAGAGCAGCAGAAGGCCATGAAAGTAAAGGCGGAACCCATTGACTTCTTAAATGCGCCGGAACCACATTGGCGCAAGGGTGATGCCCGCTACTTCACCTATGAAAAAATGGACCGCGGCCACCAGCGTTTCCGCGTCATAGAAGTGGATGCAGCCAATGCTTCCACCCGCACGGTAATAGATGAGCAAACCAGCACCTTCATCTACAATAGCCGGAACTATACGCATTACCTCACCGCTACCAATCAACTGCTGCGTACTTCTGAAAAAGATGGCTGGAACCATATCTACCTCGTTGACCTCATCACCGGTAAAGAACAGCCGGTTACAACAGGCAACTGGGTGGTGCGCGGGGTAGACAGCATTGACGCAGTTAAAAAAGAGATCTGGTTCCGCGCCAGTGGTATGAACGCCGGCGAAGATCCCTACAACATCCATTATTATCGCATAGGATTCGATGGCAAAAAACTTACATCCCTCACGCCAGCCCCGGGCAATCATACCGTAGTCTTCTCTGATGATAAAACTTACTTTACCGATACGTATTCGCAGGTAAACATAGCGCCAAGAACGGTATTGGGGCGCACAGCCGATGCCAAAGAGATCATGCTGCTGGAAGAAGCCGATCTTTCCATATACAAGCTGGCAGGCGTAAGCCCACCCGAAGTATTTGTAGCGAAAGCGCGGGATGGCGTTACAGACATCTGGGGCATTGTGAGCAAACCTTCTGATTATGATCCTGCTAAAAAATACCCGGTGCTGGAAAACATCTATGCTGGTCCGCATGATGCCTTTGTACCCAAGAACTTCACGCCCTACAGTGAAATGCAAAGCCTCGCAGAACTGGGTTTCATTGTGGTCATGATTGATGGCATGGGTACCGCCAATCGATCCAAAGCCTTTCATGATGTATGCTGGAAGAACCTGGCCGATGCCGGCCTGCCCGACAGGATAGGATGGATAAAAGCACTGGCACAGAAATATCCTTTTGTGGATGCAGAAAGGGTGGGTATCTATGGTACCTCTGCCGGCGGACAAAGCTCTACCGGTGCGCTGCTCTTTCACCCGGAATTTTACAAAGCAGCCGTATCCGCCTGCGGTTGTCATGATAACCGGGTAGACAAACAATGGTGGAATGAACAGTGGATGGGCTTTCCGGTGGGCAAGCATTATGACGAGCAATCCAATGTAACCAATGCGCCAAAGTTGCAGGGTAAACTATTGCTCATCGTGGGAGAGGCCGATACCAACGTGCCGCCCGAATCTACCTACCGCGTGGCAGATGCCTTGATAAAAGCAGGCAAGAGCTTTGACCTCCTCTCCATACCCGGCATGGGGCACAGTGATGGTGGCGTGTATGGCAGGATGCGGAAGCGCGATTTCTTTGTAAAACACCTTATGGGCGTGGAGCCACCCGACCGCAATGCCGGCGAACTGCCCGCCTTTGCCGAAGTAGGCAGGGAGCGCTGGAGCTTTCAGTAATCTAGGAAAGGATAAAGAGCTACATTTGGATATATGAAAGCCTTCCTTCTTGCAGCTACATTTTTAATCACAACGATTGCTATACACGCACAATCCGGTAACCCCACTACACCCGTAAAAACAGCACTCCGCAAAACAGCCACAGGATACCAGCTATACAGAAATGGCCAACCTTACTTTGTAAAAGGAGCGGGCGGCGATGACTTTCCCGCGCGCATTGCTGCTTATGGCGGTAATTCCATCCGCACCTGGGGCACCGAAGGAGCGCAACGCATCCTTGATTCTGCCAGTAAATATGGATTGACCGTATTGTTGGGCCTTCATGTAGCGAGCGAACGGCATGGCTTCAACTATGATGATACAACGGCCGTAAGAAAGCAATTGGAAAAACTGAGAGGCGAAGTATTAAAATACAAAGACCATCCCGCTTTACTGGCCTGGGGCATTGGCAACGAATTGAACCTGCATTATTCGAATGTCAAAGTATGGAATGCGGCCAATGACATTTCAAAAATGATCCATGCCATAGACCCCAATCATCCTACCACTACCGTATTGGCCGGTGTTAACAAGGGCCTCGTTGATCACCTCAAAGCAAGAACAACGGATATTGACCTGCTGGCTATTAACATGTATGGACCACTGGCCACCTTGCCACAAACCCTGCGGCAGTCGGGCTGGGAGGGCGCTTACCTCGTAACGGAATGGGGACCTACCGGTCATTGGGAATGCCTGCAAACAGCCTGGCAATCATCTATTGAAGAAACCAGCAGCGAAAAAGCAGCTGTATACAAAAGCCGGTATGAATATTCTGTGGAAAGGGACAGGGAAAAATGCCTGGGTTCCTATGTTTTCCTGTGGGGACAAAAGCAGGAGCGTACGCCTACCTGGTATGGTTTATTTACCGAAAAAGGAGAGGAGTCGGAAGTCGTGGATGTCATGCAATACCTCTGGTCGGGAAAATGGCCGGCCAACAAAGCGCCTCATCTGTATTCCCTGCAGTTGAACAACAAAAAAGCGCTGGACAATATATACCTCCAACCAGGCAGCAGTTACAATGCCGTCACGGCAGTGGCTGATCCTGATAAAGATAAACTCAGCTATCGCTGGGAAGTATTGCCGGAACCCACCCAACTCAGTGAAGGCGGCGACTTCGAAGCAAGGCCGAAACCAATAGCAGGGTTGGTTACTACTACCGGTGAAGGGAAAGCCACCTTAAAAGCACCTGAAAAGGAAGGCGCTTACCGTTTATTTGTTTATGTCACAGACGGCCATAACAACGTAGCCACCGCCAATATCCCCTTCTATATAAAGCAATAAGCGCTTCCTGGTAACCTGGATCAGGTGATCATTATTATCATTTTTCATCAAAGTTTTCACTTTCGTTCAGGCTGCTTTGGCACAATCCTGAAATCACCTTACGTTTGTTAAAAGAACAAAAGACAAAAAGACAGGTGCAGAACTATTGACAGGTTTTTACCCATTCACCCGTAGTACCTGGCAATGGAGAGGGTAGGGGTAATGGCAGGATGGTGTATAGTTAGTCTATAGATACTCTATACCTGGACTATGGGAACTCTATACCTAAGCTATACCAACGCTATACCTAAGCTATAGTTGACCCATTTCAGCAAAAACAGCAGTTTTCACCACAAAACAGCAGGGTTGCTGGCGCCCCTGCACAGGAGCTGCTACTTTAATCACCTGCATGGTGCAGATTAAAACATTACTATGAAGCGGACTGACTTTTACCTGAACAGGATGCTTGCTGTGCTCACAGCAGTAATGATCATCATGGATGGCCAGGGGCAGGGCGCACAAAAGAATGCCGTGTCGTTCAAAAAGCAGGTGGTGAGTAGTGTGTTTGTATCCGAAGGTGCTGCCACCGGTGATGTGAACAACGACGGTCGCATAGACATTCTCGCCGGTGCATACTGGTATGAAGCACCCACCTGGAAGCGACGCCTCGTGCATGCAGATACACTCAACCCGGTAAAAGGATACAGCACCACCTTCCTCAACTTTTGCATGGATGTGAACAATGATGGCTGGGCCGATCTCATAAAATTTGATGTGCCCGGTGGTGAATGTACCTGGTATGAAAATCCAAAAACAGTCAATACGCTTTGGAAACGCCGGCTGATCCTGTCTTCTGCAGGTATTGAAAACCCGCTCTTCACCGATGTGGACCTGGATGGAAGGAAAGACATCATTTGTAACGATGCGGCGGCCAAACAGGTCATCTGGTTAAAATCCCCGGCAGGGAAGAATGATACCACCTGGCAACGTTACGTGATCAGCAGCGACAGCGTAAGAGCCACGCACCGGTATACGCATGGCCTGGGTTGGGGCGATGTAAATCTCGATGGCAAAAAGGATATCATTATCAAAAGCGGTTGGTGGGAATCACCGGACGATGTAACGCGTACAAACTGGACCTTTCACGAGGCCAGCCTCGGTGCGGATTGCGCCAACATGTTTGCATTGGATGCAGACAAGGATGGTGATATAGATATCCTGAGTTCATCGGCCCATGATTATGGCATCTGGTGGCATGAACAATTGAAAAATGATAAGGGTGCAACTGCCTGGACTACCCATGACATCAGTAAACTATTTTCCCAGTCGCATGCCATGGCCATGGAAGATATCAATGGCGATGGGCATCCCGATCTTATTACCGGTAAACGTTTTGGGGCGCACAATGAAAAAGATCCCGGCGCCGCAGAGCCGGCCGTACTCTATTGGTTTGAATACCTGCCTGGCAAAACATCCCGTTGGATACCGCATGAAATTGACAACAACTCCGGTATCGGCAACAGCTTCGTCGTAAGCGATATCAATAAGGATGGGTTATTGGACATCATCACCTCCAACAAAAAAGGCGTCTACTTCTTTGAACAACACCGTTAGTTGTCATTTCGAATCCCCGAATTTGGCGCAAGTATGCAGCCTGGCCACGTGCGGAAGAGTACCTTGTGCCCTGCTCTCGAAGCAAAAGATCGAAGCAAACGCCCACTCGCCACTTGCCATTTACCACTCGCCACTCCCTAATTAAACTGCTTCTTATACTGGTTCGGACTCACTCCCACTTCCTTCTTAAACAATCGGGAGAAATAAGGCAGGTTCTCAAACCCCAGGCTGAAAGCAATCTCAGCAATCGTGGTATCTTCCCCTTTCAACCTGTTCTTTGCTTCCGACACCAGGAAAATATGGATCAGCTCAATGGCGGTCTTGCCGGTCTCCTGCTTCAGCGTATCACTTAAGTAGCGGGTCGACATATGTAACGTTGCAGCCATGGATGTTACTGTAGGCAATCCCTTCTCCGTTAAAAGGCCCTTTTCAAAATAAGAAAGCAATGCCTGGTTAAACTTCGATACGGCTTTACCTGAAACTTCCGTGCGGTTAATGAACTGACGTTTATAAAAGCGCTGGGAATACTTGAGGATAGAATCAATATGCGTAAGGATAATATCGCGGCTGTACTCATCCTGGTTATTGTGGTATTCTGTAGCGATCTTATTATACAGTTCCCAGATGATTTCTTCTTCCCGCGGCGACAGGTGCAGTGCTTCATTCGCTTCATACTCGAAATAATGATACTTCTTTATGTCGGCATGGAGCGGATGACCATTTAAAAAATCTTCATGGAAATAAATGACAAACCCGTCTTCTTCCAATTCTATATCGCGCATCTCTATAACCTGCCGTGGCTTCGTAAAATACAGGGAGCCCCCACTGTCATGATCGTATTTTGTTCTGCCATACACGATCACCCCGGCTTTCATCTTCTTCAGCGCGATCATATAGAAATCCGAAGTAAACGCCGTATTACCATAAGAGCAGGTTTGGTTGCACCGGAAAAGACTCAGCATAGGATTCTCTGGCGGCGGAAAACCAGTGGCGCGATGCATCTCGCTCAAACTCTTAAAATGTAGCATATCTGTTCATATTATAAGCCGCCTCCGAAGAGGCGGCCTGGTAACGAATGTCAAAGCATGTTTCCGTTCCGGGTGACTGAGCCTATCGAATTTCTCGTTGTCTCAATGCCTCGTTGCCTTCTCCCTACCCATGCGCAGCCACTGCCACTTCATCCCATTCCTCCCAGGTAGCGAGGCGTTCTGCATACACCTGCTTAGTCCAGGGCAATGCTACTTTCCCCAGGAAAAGGCGCAATGGTGGATTGGCTGTATCAACCAGCTTTAATATGGCGGCTGGTGTAGCTGCAGGATTTCCAAAAATGTCGGGTGTTACGCCGGCTGCAAAAGCTGCTTTCACTCCCTCATATACAGCAAGAGGTTGGCTATGTACGGCGGAAGCGCCGCCCCAGTCGGTGGTAAATCCATTAGGCTCCACTAAAGTTACATCAATACCAAAACCTTTCACTTCTGCGGCCAGTGTTTCACTCAATCCTTCCACTGCCCATTTGGACGCATTGTACAGTCCCAGGACAGGCAACGTAATCAGGCCCAATACACTGGATACCTGGATAATATGTCCTTTGCCCTGTGCCCGCATGATGGGAATGACCGCCTGGGTGGCCCACAACAGGCCAAACACATTCGTTTCCAGCTGGTCACGGGCCTCCTGTTCACTTGCTTCTTCAATCGTACCAAAAAGGCCATAGCCCGCATTATTGATCAGCACATCAATCCTGCCAAAGTGCTTATAGGCTTGCTGCACAGCCGCGAAACTGGCAGCCCGGTTATTTACATCCAGTTGAATAGGAAGCAAGGCATCGCCGTATTGCTGTTGGAGGTCTTTAAGCGTGTCGAGGTTCCTGGCGGTGGCTACTACCTGGTCGCCACGTTCCAAAAAAGCTGCTGCCCAAAGCTTCCCGAATCCCCGGGAAGCGCCTGTTATAAAAATTGTCTTTGCCATACTGATAAATTTTAATTGTACAGCAAAGCTATCCCGGCCCCCGGGCAACTATTTATACAAAACACGGGAAAACTGATACAAATATACCGGTTGGTATATAGTAATGGTATTTTAACATTTTATAGCAAAATATCAAGCTGAGCCTGTCGTACAGCAAAAAAATCATACTATTGCCATGGCAGCCTGTCGAAGGCCTGTCAAAGGGTGGGTCGCCCTCCAGAGCTTGCCCGCTTTGCGGGGGCGGCTCACCTTGGCCTAAACATTATATTCATGAACAGGAGAACCTTATTAAAACATGCGATCATCCTCGGCGGAGGTATGGTATTCATTCCCGCCTGTGGTGGCAAAGAAGAAAAAAAAGCATCGGCCTGGAAACACCTTTCCCTTACTGCCGGTGAGGAGGCCCTCGTAGGGGAAATGGTGGAAACCCTCATTCCGGCTACCGATACGCCTGGCGCCAAAGCATTGGAAATAGACCGCTTTGTACTAATGATGGTGGATGATTGCTATCCCAAAGACCAGCAGGCCGGTTTTGTAAAAGGATTACAACAATCACCAGCGGTAGCAGAGAAACTATTCCACCGGTCGTTTGACAAGTGCAGCACAGAAGAGAAAATAAAAATATTACAGGCATTGTCTACCCATACTGCTGAAACAGGTCAGTTTTACAAACTGCTGCGGGAACTTACCCGCGAAGGCTATCTTAAAAGCAAATTTGTAATGACGAAACTGCTGCCTTACGAACTGGTACCTGGCCGGTACAATGGTTATGTCTTACTCAAACAGCAAACGGCTTAATAGCACAATACACTATACAACATGCAGAATACTTTCGATGCCATCGTGATAGGCTCTGGTATCAGTGGCGGCTGGGCCGCTAAAGAGCTCACAGAAAAAGGGCTTACTACCCTTGTATTGGAAAGAGGCCGGGATGTGAAACACCTGGTGGATTATCCTACCACCAGCCTCATGCCCTATGAATTTGAACACCGTGGCCGCCTTACCCAGGAAATACAGGAAGCCAATCCCATCGCCAGCCGTTGCTATGCTTTCCGGGAAGATGCCCTCCACTTCTTTGTAAAAGATGCAGAACATCCTTACATACAGGAGAAACCTTTTGATTGGATACGCGGCTACCAGGTAGGTGGTAAATCATTATTGTGGGCGCGGCAAACACAGCGCTGGAGCGATTTTGATTTCGAAGGCCCTGTCCGCGATGGCTTTGCGGTAGACTGGCCTATCCGCTATGCCGATCTGGCTCCCTGGTACAGTCATGTAGAACGTTTTGCCGGTATTGCCGGCAACCGGGACGGACTGGACAGCCTGCCCGACGGCGACTTCCTGCCCGCCTGGCCCCTGAACATCGTAGAAGACCATTTTAAAAATACCCTGAAGCAAAAATTCAACACCCGTCATCTCATCAGCGCCCGTGCTGCTCACCTGTCACAGCCGCAGCCCATTCACCTGGAGCAGGGCAGGGCCAAATGTCAGAACCGCGTGCTTTGCCAGCGCGGCTGTCCCTTTGGAGGCTACTTCAGCAGCAATGCTTCCACCTTGCCCTGGGCGGCCAAAACGGGGAAGCTCACCCTGCGTCCGCATTCCGTAGTCCATTCCATTATATATGATGAGAAGAAAGGGAAGGCCACCGGAGTACGCGTTATTGATACCCAGACCAAACAGGAGATCGTCTACAATGCCCGCATCATCTTTGTCAATGCGGCTGCATTGAATACCAACCTCATTCTGCTGAATTCAACCTCCGGCAGGTTCCCACAGGGATTGGGCAACGACAATGGACTGCTGGGCAAATACATTGCGTTCCACAACTACAGCGCCACCATCTCCGCCGAATACGAAGGATACCTCAACTATACTACCGATGGCCGTAATCCTGCGGGCGGCGGTTATGTCCCCCGTTTCAGGAACCTCTACAAGCAGGAAACCGATTTTCTGCGGGGCTATGCCGCAGGTTTCAATGCCCACCGCTCCACCAGTAATCCCCGGCCCGATGCCATTGGGGAAGACTGGAAAAAGCAATTGCTGAATCCTCAGCCCGGCCTCTGGCGGGTAGGAAGTCACATGATGGGGGAGACCATTCCCAAAGCAACCAACTTCATCGCATTGGATAAGGAGCAGAAAGATGATTGGGGTGTTCCCTTACTGCGGGTCAATGTAGCCTATGATGAGAACGACGAAAAAATGCGCCGGGATTATCATGAGCAGTTTACGGCCATGTTTGCCGCTGCCGGCTTCACCAACATCAAAACCCATATTACACCACGGAACCCCGGTTTGGATATCCATGAAATGGGCGGCGTGCGGATGGGCCACGACCCCAAAACCTCCCTGCTCAACAAATGGAACCAGCTACATGCCTGTTCCAACGTGTTCGTTACCGATGGCGCCTGCATGACGTCCACGGCTACCCAAAACCCGTCCCTCACCTACATGGCCCTCACGGCCCGCGCCGCCAACCATGCAATGGAAGAACTGAAAAAGGGAAATCTGTAAAATTGAGCAAGTCGCTAGTAGCGAGTGGGGGAATGCTACTTGTTATAGAAAGATCACCTTCCCACTTCCCATATTATATATGGCGCCCTGGATAATGATCGTCTTGTCTTTTTCCATGGTTGCCAGGATGGGACTATGCTTGCGTATATTTTCTATCGTGAGCTTTACATTCTGTTCACACACCGCATGAACAAAACTGTCATTTTTGGAGCTTTTATCTCCGTTGAACCCGGTTAAGCTTGTTACGGCGGGTCTTATCTTTGCCAATAGGGCCGTAATATTGCCCAGCTTTACATCATCAATAGCTGATTTAATAGCACCGCAATGCTCATGACCCAATACCAGGATTAATCTGGCGCCCGACACCTTGCATCCATACTCCATACTGCCCAGGATATCTTCATTTTCAATATTGCCTGCCACCCGCGCTACAAAAATATCCCCAATCCCCCGGTGAAACACATCCTCCACCGGTACCCGTGAATCTAAACAGGAAAGTATGACCGCTTTAGGATACTGACTCATAGCAGCAGCCCTTATCCGGGAGGAGGTGTTACGGATAGTCAGGCGGTCATTTACAAAATCATCATTGCCTTCTTTTAAGATATTTAATACCTCCGCTGGAGTTAAGGCATTTTGTTGTTCCTGGGTCAATACGCTGTTTTCCAGTACCTCGCTGCTATCCACCATCACCTGGTGCGCTGCGGCGAAATCGGTATCTTTCCCGGCGTCTGCGGAAGGACCAGCAGCCGGATTGTCACAGGAGAAAAAGAAGACCAGTAGAAAAGAAATGATCACATAGCACAATGAATTTTTCATAACGATGTGTTTAATGTTTAGTGAAGAAGAATAAATAATACTACTAATGGATGTGCAGGTAAGCCTTGTCAATAGGGAAAGGAAGAAGGTGGATTTGTCAAAGGAAGAAGCGGGCAGTACACCTTCCTTATTTAAAGATAAGTGTTTTTTAATATACGCTGGTTATGATGCCATGATAACCGGTCTGCAACGTCTGTATGATCAGTACCAGCAACATGATTCAATAAAGATCAGTTATGATACGAAGGTATATGTGGGACGGCTGCAATAGCGTAGTGTATTGTTCAAAACCTTGTGCACCCGTCGCTGCCAACAACCCTCCCTTTCCGGCAATCCACTTCAACTTTCCTGCCGTTTGCTAATACTTCATTGAAGGTCTTCTCTTCGTCGCTTAATTTCATCCCGCCCGATCAACAGGAGGCACTGCAGCATGCTGCTGCTTAAAACCCTATGTATGAATACAACCCAGGCGACAAACACGGAAGGGCTTGACTACCCTTATTTATTGAATGGCGAAACAGCCCATCTTCATTTTGAAGAAAGTAGTCCGGGCATGATTGACCCGCAACGTTACAGTCTGCTGGAGGTATTGCATGATAAGCGCCTTGATCACCTGTCATTCAAACAGCGGCATGAGATCATGAACAGCTTTATTGCCGGGACAAAAGCTGTGCAGCATTATACATACCGCCGGGAACTGCTAAGTCCCTGCGATGCGGAAGTAATAGTGAAGTGTAATGAAAATAGCGGAATGCGACGCATGATCAACCTCGCTTCCAATGATTACCTCAATCTTTCCATACACCCGCAATTAAAGAAGGCCGCAGCAGATGCTGTCAACCGGTTTGGTTTTGGCAGTGGTAGTGCCGCTATGCTGGCAGGTACACACAGCCTGCACAAAAAACTGGAAGATAAGATCGCGGCTTTATACAACCGGGAATCTGCCATGCTTTTTACAAGTGGGTATGGCGCCAATACAGGCGTGCTCAGGGCCTTGCTGCGGGAAACCGATGTAGCTATTTGCGACAGGTACGCCCATGCCAGCCTAATGGATGGTTGTACGCATACCAACCAGTTGTTCTTTGCTCATAATGATATGGGATCGCTCAAAAGAGCATTGGAGAAAGCGGCCAGCTATAACAACAAGATCGTTGTAATTGATGGTGTATATTCCATGGAAGGAGACATTGCCCGGCTGGATGAAATACTACAACTTGCCCATGCTTATGGGGCCTGGGTACTATGCGATGAAGCACATGCCACAGGAGTGATTGGGCCAAATGGCGAGGGAACAGAAGCTTATTTTGGCTTGGAAGGAAAAGCGGACATTATCACCGGCACATTCAGCAAGGCCCTGGGCGGTGTGGGAGGATTTGTGGCAGGCAGCAATGAACTCATCAACTACTTACAGATCGCCACCAGGTCATACATGTTCTCCACCTCATTACCAATACCGGCAGCAGCAGCCATGCTGGAGGCTTTGGATATCATAGCAATCGATCCGGGGCTTATGCAGGCACTGTGGAACAATATCCGGTACTTCCGGAACGCTTTACAGGCTATGGGCTTCGATACAGGCCTTTCAGAAACTGCTATTATCCCTGTTATTATTGGCAACGACACCCTCGTAAAAGAAATGACCCGGCGCCTTCACCGGGCGGGCATACTGGTCAATGCTGTTCCTTACCCTGCTGTTCCCAAAAAGCTAACCCGGATCAGGATATCCCTATCTGCCAACCATACCCAGGCGCAGATGGACTATGCGTTGGAGCAAATCGAAAAAGTTGGCCGGGAACTGGGGGTAATTTCAGCGTGTTGACATAATTTACGGCTGATAAACAGAAAGTACATGAATGGCCAATACAGAAAAGACATTTATCCCGGGCAGGAAGTAGCGATTATCCTTAAAAAAGACCAGCGAACAGGTAAGTTGACCTATGGCATTGTCAAAGACCTGCTAACATCAGCAGCGTACCATTCAAGAGGGATAAAAGTACGCCTGGAGGATGGGCAGGTTGGCCGTGTAGCAGAGATAGATGTTGTTGATCCTGATGGGGAGTAAAGGGCTGCTATTGATATCCGGACTTTTGGAGAAAATATTAAACAGTTCATCTGTGATATTTGTACATTTATTGTAAACCCCGGGGAATGCAGCACTACTATGATACGCTTTTCGAATACATCTCTCAGATAATCGATATTCCCGAACATGACAGAGCCCAATGCCGCAATAATTTTAAACCATTACGGGTAGCCAGGGATACTATGCTGGAGGTGGCCGGCAAAGTTCCGGTGCATCATAACTTTATTGTGTCAGGTTTTATGCGGAAATTTTATATCAATGATAAAGGCGAAGAAATAACGGTCGACTTAAATAATGGTCCCCGGTTCTTTACCTCCTATTTCCCTTTTGTGAACCAGACGATCTCCAATGAATACCTCTATTGCATTACGGATTGCGAGTTGCTCAGGATCACCAAGGCCGATGCCGACAGTTCTGCCAAAACAAGCATTACGCAAAAAGACTATACGATCAGGTTGTTCCAGCAAATACAGGAAGAAGACAGACAACGGATGAATGACCTGGCCACGCTTACAGCCGAACAGCGGTATGTGAAATTGATGAAGGATTGTCCGGCTATAATAAAAAATGTACCACTTAAATATATTGCTTCCTACCTCGGCATAAAACCTGAAAGCCTTAGCAGGATAAGGCGGGAGATTTCTTAACAATTGTTAAGTTGGAATCATCAGGCTGAAGTTATCTTTAATCCATCACTTCAGCACCATGAAACAAAGAACCCAAACTGTAGCTGTACACCTCTTTAGGAACGTCACCCGTTTTTGGTTTGTGGTAACCTATTTGGGGCAGTTGATCTTTGCCTACTATATACTAATGCTGTATTGGAAATCAACTGCACTGGGGGATTTCGAAAAGTGGAATACCGCCAATCCGCATTTCTACATGAAAGGCGATAGGGTTGGCAACCTGATCTTTGGCCTACACGTGGCTTTGGCCGTTGTAATAACTATGCTGGGGCCGTTACAATTAGTAACCTGGATCAGAACGAAAGCACCCCGGTTTCACAGGATCAGTGGCAGGGTGTATATCTTTTCAGCGTTCCTAATTAGTATAGCAGGTTTATACCTTACCTGGGTAAGAGGTTCAGTGGGCGGACTATTTAGTGCTATAGGGATCACCTTTAATGCGCTGATCATTATTGTCTGTGCATTCTTTGCGGTTAAATATGCCATGCAAAGAAAAATTAAGTTGCATAATCAATGGGCAGTACACCTGTTATTGGCCATGAGTGGTGTATGGTTATTCCGTGTATTTTTTATGCTCTGGATGGTCATTCACAGGGCTCCTGTTGGTTTTGATCCTGAAACATTTACAGGGCCTTTCTTAAATGCCCTGGCGGTACTTGTTTACATCCTTCCCCAGGCTATAGTCGCTTTCTATTTTAAAGCTAAATTTTCGGGCTCTCCCTCTACAAAATGGGCTTTCTCCCTATTACTCTTTGTTATCACAATTGGCATTGTAATAGGCACAATAGGTGCTGTCCGCGGCATGTGGCTTCCCCGGATATGATATATTATATACCCGGTCGGCTGCTGGCATATGGCTTGCATCTGTTTTTCCAAAAATACAGTTATGAAAAAGAACATAATGAACCTTGTGGTATTCACATGGTTAGGATTGTTGTTGCCCATGCTCCTGATGAGCCAGAATAAAGAACAACGTATTATGGACGACAGTAAAAAGGCCAAAGCTGCATTTATCAAGTCAGATGGGTTAATGAAGAACCTTTTTGCGAACAGTTATGGGTACGTAATATTCCCCAATGTGGGGAAAGGGGCAATTGGTGTCGGCGGGGCAGCCGGTACAGGGGCTGTATATGAACGTGGAAAACACATCGGTACTGCAAAAATGATACAGGTGAGCGCAGGTTTTCAGTTTGGCGGACAGGCTTACCGGGAAGTGATCTTTTTTGAAAACAAAGACGCCCTGGACCGCTTTACGAGTAACAAGCTTGAATTTGCCGGGCAATTCTCGGCGATTGCTGTTAAGGAGGGTGCCTCTGCCGATGTGAAATACAGGGATGGGGTTATGGTATTCACCCAGGGAAAAGACGGGCTGATGCTGGAAGCTGCATTGGGCGGCCAAAGATTCACCTACACGCCCATGTAAAAAATTATAAGACATAAAAGGGAGCTGGGCTATTGCTGCTCCTCTTTAGTTGAAGATTTATGTTAAAGTCTTACAGCCAGGAAGGTTGCCTTTCCTGGCTGTAGCTTTTTGGTGAGAAAGGAAAAGCCGGGAGAATGCGTAAAATTTTATACGATATCTCCCATTTTTCTTAGATTCATCAACCAAAATAGCCCACATAATGTACAGGCAACGTTTTAAAATGGCGCTTCGCACGCTTTGGAATCAGCGGTTTTATACCGCTTTAAATGTATTTGGTCTGTCATTAGGTATTGCGGTCGGAATAATCCTGTTCCAGTTTATACGCTATCATTCCAGCTTTGATAGCTATCATCCCAATGCCGGGCAGTTGTATAAAGTGGTTACAGAACTGCACCTGCCGGATGGCTCCGTAATACATGAAGGGGGAAGCCCTTTGCCACTCACCAAGGCGTTGAAAAATAGAATACCCCAGGTAAAAGATGAAACGGTATTGCTAACCTTAAAGTCGGCAACCATCGGTGTTCCGCTGGACAACCAGGTAAAATATTTCTCAGAGCATGGCAATATTGCATTCGCTGATGCAAATTGGTTCAACATGTTCAGCTATGAAGGAGCAACAGGCAGTACAGCAAAGCTATTAACGGAACCTGGCACCGTGGTAATTACCCGAAGATTGGCAGAAAAATATTTTGGCAATACAGATGCCACGGGCAAAGTTTTACGGCTCGACAATAAAAACAACCTTACTGTTACCGGCGTATTAGAAAATTACCCTGGCAATACAGATCTTAAGTTTGATATGTTTATCTCCGGCTCATCTTTCAGCTCTTTTTATCCGGCACAGGCAACAGATATGAACAGGGATTGGAGTTGGATAAATGCCACCACCCAATCTTTTATTTCCTTACCCATGGATGTACCAGTAAAGAAGGTAGAAGAGGCAATGGCCGGGCTTATAAAAGAACATTTTGATCCCAGTGTAGCTGCTGCCTACCAATTTCATTTATTGCCTTTAAAAGAACTGCATTTTGACGGACGATATGGTGGAGTAATACGTAAATCATTATTAACAACATTGGGCCTGGTGGGATTATTTCTTGTAGTAATTGCCTGCTTTAATTTTATTAATATGGCAAGTGCCCAAAGTGTAAAAAGGGCCAAAGAAATCGGCACCCGGAAAGTGCTCGGCGGAACGCCCGCCTCTATCTTCTGGCAGTTTATTACCGAAATATCCTGTATTGTTTTAGGGGCAACTGCTTTGGCATTTGTGTGGATATTCTTATCTCTCCCGGTAGTCAACACCTGGTTACAAACAACGCTACAAATAAACATCCTGCAAGACCGGGTATTGCTCCCTGCTATTCTTCTGCTGCTGGTTTTTGTGATACTGGCCAGTGGCATTTACCCGGCGCTGGTATTGAGCAGGTTTAAGCCTATAGAAGCATTAAAAAGCCAGAAAGCTGGCACCGGTACCACAAAATACAGGAGAGGATTGATAGTTGTACAGAACATGATTGTACAGGGGCTGATTGTTTGCACGCTTATCATCGTACTGCAGGTAAGGCACCTTAAAACTGCCGACCTGGGTTTTAATAAGAATGCAGTACTGATGGTTGCTATTCCGGAGAACAGTAAGAGCAAAATGACCTACCTGCGGAACCAGCTATTAATGGATCCGAAAATACAGTCTGTATCTTTTTGTTACCAGGCGCCTTCGTCGGATGCTTATACAGGCGGCTCTGTTCAGTTTGATCACCGGCCATGGGAAGATTTTTCGGCGGGGATCATTATGGGCGATTCTGCCTATGTAAACACTTTTGGGCTAAAGCTTATAGCAGGCGCCAACCTTGTAGAAAGTGATACTGTCAACCAGGTGCTTATTAATCAGTCCATGTTACAGCGCTTGGGTTTTAACAAGCCGGAACAGGTATTAGGGCACCGGTTGGTAGTGGGTGGACTTGATAGCCGTTCTGCAACCATTACGGGGATCGTAAAAGATTTCAATGTTCATTCACTGTATACGCCTATTGCGCCGGTGCTTATTACAACACAGCGCAGCAGGTACCGCTATGCAGCTATTACCCTTGCCCCGCATACCCAAAATGAAGCAAGGGATATCATACGCAAAGAGTGGCAGGCTGCTTACCCTGAAAGCGAATTTGAATACCGCTATTTAGATGAACAGATTGATGAATTCTATCACAAAGAAGATTTGTTAAGCAAGCTGATTAAGACAACTACGGGGATAGCCATCATTATTAGCTGTTTGGGATTATTAGGGCTTATTTCTTTTGTTGTTCTGCAGCGAACCAAAGAAATCGGTATTCGTAAAGTACTGGGCGCGGGCATTGCGGATATTGTATTGCTGTTCTCAAAAGACTTCCTGCGTCTGTTGGCCGTATCAATGGTCATTATTTTTCCGGTTGCTTTTTTCTGTATGAACCACTGGTTACAGGATTTTGCCTACCGCATCCATATAAGCTGGTGGGTATTTGGATTGGCAGGTATATTGTCTATGTTCATAGCCCTGGTAACAATCAGTTTTCAGTCAATAAAAGCAGCATTAGCTAATCCCGTGAAAAATTTGAAAATGGATTGATAAGCCACCTTCCGGGTAACTGCATCTTAAAGTATTAACACTATGCAGCAACAAACAGCTGAAGAAAAGGGCGTCAGGGAAACAATTCCAGTGCCGCCTCATATACGGCGTAGACTATGGTACGGGGTTATAGGTTCGGGCTTATTCATGATGATCGCGGGCATTGAGGGCGCACGACGGCCGGACTATGACGCCTGGCACCAGGCTATCAGTGCGCTGAGCCTGGGGTCAGGTGGATCGGTTCAGCTATTCAACTTCCTCCTATTCGGTACAATTATCTTAAGTACAGTTACCGTCTGGCATAAGATGCTGGCTGGTGGAAGGGGAGCGATGGCCTTTTCCATCCTCACTGCATTAACGGGAGCGAGTCTTATTGTTTGCGGCCTTGTTCCGCAGGATCCCGCGCCCGGTTACGATCCGGAGGGCCTCGCATTGAAGGCCCCCACGCTACGCGGGTTAATGCATCTTTTATTTGCAGGTATTGCCGCACTAAGTTCAGTAGTGGGTTTGCTGGTCATGGCGTGGCGTTTTGCCGGCGACCCTTTATGGTATGGCTGGGCCGTGTACTCAGTGCTTATGGCCGTTGCAATGGTTGCCTGTGTGACTGTCTATGCCATCTGGAGTACGAGTTCTACAGGCTATGCCGGTACATTTGAGCGTCTTGCGCTGATTGTAATGCCCATTTGGGCGCTGACCTTCCTCGTTCGCTTAGAGACAGGAGTAGCCTTCATGCGTCGTTATTCATAGCATGAAAAAGGCCTCACTCATCGTGAAGCCTTTTGTCTGTGTAGCGAGGATGGGAATTGAACCCATCACCTCAGGGTTATGAATCCTGCGCTCTAACCAACTGAGCTACCTCGCCAATTATATCCAGGAAGAGAGTTGGTTCCCTTTTTCTGGCCCATTTCTCAGCCCAAGGGTTTAAAACGGGCTGCAAAAATAGCTAAAATCACCTTTCGGCAAAACTTTAATTATAAGAAGCTTAGACATCTTTTAAGCCCCTAAAATAGAATAGGTTCCCCTCCAATTAGTTGCAATTCCTATTTCGTTGGCGCTCAAGCTCATCTCAGAATCCCAGAAATCGGTAATATATTTCTTAAAACGTCTTCTTTTTGCTCTTTAATCACTAATTTTAGGCAAAATAAGAAATATATTACCGATGGATAATGGCCAAATTGGACGCTTGATAGCCGAAAGAAGAGGATTGCTGAACTTAAAACAGCATGATCTGGCAGAAATGACCGGCATCACCACCAAAACGATCTACCTGATTGAAAATGGTAAAGGGAACCCCTCATTGGATACCCTTCGGGAAATATTGGATGTACTGGGGTTGGACATTTTTGTTGATATCAAAAAAATGGCTGAATGAAAGGACTGGTGTATAATAACGGCCTGTTAGCCGGGATGATCGAGAAAGACGATACCGGGAAGTACATATTCCGGTATGAAGACCATTATTTTAATATGCAACAAGCACCCCACATAAGCTTAACCCTGCCTAAAACCCAACAGGAATATACAGCCAATGAGCTATTTCCTTTTTTCCAGGGCCTGCTTTCAGAAGGGATCAATAAGGATATACAATGCAGACTGTACCAGCTTGATGAAGATGACGACTTTACCCGGTTGCTATTAACATCCAGGGAAGACACCATAGGAGCTATCACTGTAAAACCGGAAAATGATGAATTGTTTAGGATGTTATACGGAATCTAAAGAAGCCTATTGTTTATCCTGCAGGAAAATCCTGTTTGATAAAGCTAAGGTTTCTTCGTTGTTGGCCTTCGACGCGCCCAATATCAATAATAGGGATCTGTTCCAGGAGCACTCTAAAAGAATGTCCATCTCCGGCGTTCAATTGAAATATTCCCTGCACCGGGAAAAAACATCACTTATCCTCTGCGAAAAAGATGGACACTACCTGTTGAAACCTGTTCCACCCATCAGAACCCTTTTATATGTAAATGATGTCCCGGAGAATGAACACCTGACCATGCAAATGGCCAGCCAGGTATTTCAAATCAATACAGCCGCCAATGCCCTCATTTATTTCAGGGATAAAGAACCGGCCTATATAACAAGGCGCTTCGATGTAAGGAACGACGGGCGAAAGTATCAACAGGAAGATTTTGCACAACTAACAAGGCGTTCAAAACCCACCCACGGCGCTGCATTCAAGTACAACGGCACATACGAAGAAATTGGGCTATTGATCAAACAATATGTGGGTGCTGCCAGGGCTGTACTGGAAAATTTCTTTAAGCTTATCGTATTCAATTATGTCATCTCAAATGGAGATGCGCATTTAAAGAACTTCTCTCTTATTCGCCGGGAAAATGGCGAATACACATTAACACCTGCCTACGACCTGATGAGTACTGTTATACATACACCCAATGAATCAGATACCGCCCTGGGCTTGTATGAGGGTGATATGGATGCTCCCTTTTATGCTACCTATGGTTGCTATGGCAGAAGCAGTTTCATGGAACTGGCCAATCGGTTCGGGATAGTCGAAGCCAGGGCATTAAGAATTATTGACCAGTTTCCTGCCAAAGAAGAATCAATGAAAACATTGATCAACGCCTCTTTCCTGTCTGAAGAAGTAAAAAAACTATACATCAACAACGTAAAGGAAAAACTAAAGAGGATCATTGCCGCCTGATACCCAATCACGCAGGCAGTGGCGCATTAGCACCTTACTAAAAATCCCGCACGGATAGTGCGGGATCAATATTTATGGGAATGCTGATGACGTAGTGTATAACGCTTAGCCTTTTCTGCCGGGATATTCTTGTAGCGCCGCTTCCAGGCAATCCATCGCTTTATTAAGATCGTCTACATTCAATACATAGGCCAGCCGTACCTCATTCAGTCCAAGCCCTTTCGTGCCATAAAAGCCGGTAGCCGGGGCCAGCATCACTGTTTGTTTATGGTGCGAGAAAGATTCCAGCAACCACTGACAAAAAATATCTGCATCATCAATAGGCAAACGGGCAATGGCATAAAAAGCACCACCGGGATTGGGACAGAAAACACCTGGCATGGCATTCAGCCGGCGAACCATGGTGTCGCGGCGTTTCTGGTACTCTGCCTTGGTAGCATCAAAATAATCTTCCGGCAGGTCTACCGCTGCTTCTCCCAGTATCTGGGCAAAAGAGGGCGGACTCAGGCGGGCTTGTGCAAATTTCATCGCAGTATCCAACACCTGTTTATTGCGGGTAATGAAAGCGCCGATACGGCCGCCGCAGGCGCTGTACCGCTTGGAAATAGTGTCCATCAATACCACATGCTCATTTACGCCTTTCAAATGCATCGCGCTGATATGTTCTCCGCCATAGCAAAACTCCCGGTAAGCTTCATCGGCAAACAGGTACAGGTTGTGTTTGATGATGATCTCTTTCAGGGTTTCCATTTCTTCCCGGCTGTACAGGTAACCGGTAGGATTGTTGGGATTGCACAGCACAATGGCCTTTGTTTTGGGGCCAATGGCTTTCTCAAAATCAGAAATAGGAGGAAGGGCAAAACCATTTTCAATATGCGAAGTAATGGGTTTTACCACTACATCGGCTGCTACTGCAAATCCGTTGTAGTTGGCATAAAAAGGTTCGGGAATGATCACTTCATCACCCGCATCCAGGCAGGCCATAAAACCAAAGAGGATGGCTTCTGAGCCGCCGGTGGTTACGATGATCTGTGTATGATCAATCTCAATACCTCTTTTTTTATAGTATTGCACCAGCTTGCGGCGGTAGCTTTCATTACCCGCGCTGTGGCTGTACTCCAATACTTTAAAATCGGCATGGCGCACGGCATCCAGCGCCGCCTTGGGCGTTTCAATGTCTGGCTGCCCAATATTGAGGTGATACACTTTGACGCCTTTCTTCTTAGCTGCCTCGGCGTAAGGGACCAGCTTACGGATCGGAGAAGGGGGCATGGTTTGCCCGCGATGACTGATTGTTAACATGGCGCAAAAGTATAAGAAATTTCGTGTTTCGGGTGTAGCGTTTCGCGTTGCTCCGCATTTCCTGCATGCAGCTAAAAGGTAGGTTATTGCTTGGGCTGTAAAAAGTTAGTCAGGTAGTTACGCCTAAAGAACCCGAAACGCCAAACCCGGAACCCGACATTAAATAAATCCTTTACAATTCTTAGCGCCGCACTGGCAAGGCAGCTTCCCATCATGATGCGTTTCGCCATAATTACAGGTCAGTTCCTCATTCACTTTAATGGGGCGTAAAGCATAAAATTCTACCCGGCGATGGGTAAGGCGCATATAGGTATTAGGGTCGCAGGAGTGGTTGATATAGCGCAGCTCATTGCTATTCACAGAGGCATTCAGCGCCTCGCCATTGTCAAACTCCACCATGGCTACCCGCTTGGTTTGGGCGGTAATACGCCGGGCCTCCCGGAGGGTAATGATCACGCCGCCCAGGTCGCCGATCTTTTTGCGGGCGGGGATGCGTTGCAGGGCATAGGCGCCCTGCCCGTCAATCCTGCTTTGGGCCACTTTAATGGGATAAAATACCCGGTATTCCGGGGTGGCAAGCGTTTTTTTCTTTGAAGCTGGAGGCATGGGTTAGTATTTTAAATGGTTCGCAAATCTACACTATCAGGATCCTTTATAGCTACTATGAGGCTACTTAATGGTCTCTTTTCTGGTCAGATAAAGGATAAGCAAAAAGCCAGGTATGATTAAACTATCTTTCAGCATAGATACAGCATACCTATATAGGTATGCTGTATCTATGCTGAATATATGTTCTATATATGCTGTATCTATGCTGCATCATTACGTAACTCATTGATTACCTATACATGGACCATAACTGATCTATAGGAGGACTGTTGTTGATCTATAGAGGTAGAACACAATAGCCTGCCAGGGCAAAAAAAATCCCCATAGCTAGAAGCTATGGGGATGTATATCAATTAATTATGGGAAATTAACCTTTTTTGGAGCCTTTTTCCTTTTCGTATTTGGCATAATCCACTTCGTTCAATACCTCACCGGTGATCTTGATCTCGATGGGGGCGTCAACACCGGCTATTTTAACAGTAATAGGCTTGGTGAAAGTGCCAAGTGTCTGGGCATTGAAACCGGCAGTGATCTTGTCCTGTTTGCCTTTGGCTACAGGAGCTTCGGGCTTCACGGGGGTAGTGCAACCGCAGGAAGCAATGGCTGATTCAATAACTACGGGTTTGCCGCTTACATTGGCGAAAACAAAGTCATAAGTAACAGGTACTCCTTGTTTTATCTTGCCAAAATCGTGTACTATTTCCTTGAATTTGATCACCTCAGCAGTCTTTTGCGCGGGTGCTGCATTCTGAGCAAACATGGTGGCGGATAAGATCAATGCGCTAATAGCTAATACAAATCGTTTCATATTTAATTGGTTTATTATTTATTGGTTTATTGTTTCAGTAAAGTTAATGACGCATTTGCGGGCGCAGAAGTTGCCGGCGCTTTATAAACTGTTCCGGAAATTACAATTGTTTTCGTTTGATTATTGTTATACACAATAGTCACCGTTTTGTTGAAGCCGCCTTCAGAGGCCGCATTATACCCCACTTTAATGGTGGTGGAAGTGCCGGGCTGAATGGGCTCACGGCTCCATTCGGGGGTGGTACAGCCGCAGGATGCCTGCACGTTGTCCAGCCGCAATACTTCGGTGCCGGTATTGGTCACCTCAAAATTGTGGGTTACAGGGCGCCCCTGGGGTATCTTGCCGAAATCGAAACTGGTCTGTTTCAGCGTGATTACCTCAGCCGCCGGGGCCTTGGAATCGGGGGTGGCGTTTTGAGCCTGTGTGGCGGTAGCCAAACCAGCTACCAGCATAAATGTTAACCATTTTTTCATAGTAAGAATTTTGGTTAGGGAACCCTTCAAAATTACATTTTTAACGTACTTGCAGGTAATTAATTTTCGGGGTAATGACAATTTTTTAACATCCGGGGAAAAGCGGCTCAACGGGGGCAGATTATTAATACTTTTACGCCATGGAAAACACGATTCACAACCCATTGCTGACCAGCGAGAAACTTTCTTTCGACAAGTTCAGGGAAGAAGTGCTCCGGGACTACCGGATGGCCTGTGAAAGCCGGGAAGCCAGCCTGATGGGTCGTAAAGAGGTATTGACGGGAAAGGCAAAATTTGGCATTTTCGGCGATGGTAAGGAAGTAGCCCAGATCGCTGTCTCCAAATTCTTTAAACCCGGCGACTTCCTGTCGGGGTACTACCGCGATCAGACCCTCGCCTTTGCCACGGGGCAGGCTACCCTCGAAGAGTTTTTCTCCCAGTTGTACGCCGATCCCGATACGGCGAATGACCCTCATAGTGCGGGCCGCCAGATGAACTCCCATTTTGCTACGCCTAATGTAGACAGTAATGGCAACTGGCTGGACCTTGTGAATCGTAAGAATATTGCTGCCGGCATGGCGCCTACCGCCGCTCAAATGCCCCGCTCACTGGGTTTTGCACTGGCATCTACCCTGTTCCGCCATTCTCCTGCCTTACAGGATATGCACGAACTGAGCGATAATGGCAACGAGATCTGTTTTTGCACCATTGGCGATGCCTCTACCTCGGAAGGCCATTTCTGGGAAACCGTCAATGCGGCCGGTGTACTGCAGGTGCCCCTGGCTGTATTTGTATGGGATGACGGATATGGTATTTCAGTGCCTAAAAAATACCAAACTACCAAAGGCTCTATTTCTGAAGCCCTCCGGGGAATGCAGAAAAAAGACCATACCAATGGTTTTGATATCTATAAGCTGAAGGCATGGGACTATGCCGGTATGTGTGAAATACTGGAAACAGCTATCCAGAAAATACGCACCACCCATATTCCTGCCTTATTCCATGTGGAAGAAGTAACACAGCCGCAGGGACATTCCACCTCTGGTAGCCATGAACGCTATAAGAGCCCGGAGCAACTGGAATGGGAACGGGAATGGGACGGCAACAAAAAAATGCGCGAATGGATACTGGAAAATGAACTGGCCAGTGAAGATGAATTGCACGATATAGAGATAGAAAGTAAAGAACTGGTGCGCGATAGTAAGAATCATGCCTGGGAAAAATACATAACGCCCATCAAACAGCAGGTGGCGCATTGTGTGGAATTATTCGATGCCCTGATCATGCAGGGAGTGGATGTGCATGGCGATATTGAAAAAGCAAAACGGGAACTGGCATCCAACCGGGAACCGGCGCGGAAAGATATACTGCAAACCCTGCACAAGGTAATGGATGCTGCCGGCGATTCTTTAATGGCCGGTGAAGTAAAAGCTTTGTATGCTTTGCTTAAGCAGGATGGCTATCACTCTTACAGCACTTACCTGTATGACGAAAGTCCGAAGAGCCCGCTGAAAATAAAACCGGTGGTTGTTGAATATGCACAGGAAGCGCCCCTGATCAATGGTTATGAAATACTGAACAAGTACTTTGATGCGCTCTTCAACAGCAATCCCAAAGTACTGGCATTTGGAGAAGATGTAGGGAAGATCGGGGATGTGAACCAGGGCTTTGCCGGCCTGCAGGCCAAATACGGAGAGCACCGCATCTTTGATACTGCTATCCGGGAGCTTACCATTATGGGGCAGGGCATTGGCCTGGCTATGCGCGGGCTGCGTCCTATTGCCGAAATACAATACCTCGATTACTTACTATACGGTCTGCAACCGCTGAGCGATGATGCGGCCAGTCTGCACTGGCGTACCAGAGGCCGCCAGAGCTGCCCTCTCATCGTACGTACGCGCGGCCATCGCCTGGAAGGTATCTGGCACAGCGGATCGCCCATGGGCATGATGATCCATTCCCTGCGGGGTATGCACATCTGCGTGCCACGCAACATGGTGCAGGCAGCCGGTATGTACAATACCCTGCTGGCAGGAAATGATCCGGCCATTGTGGTAGAGTCGCTCAATGGTTACCGCCTCAAGGAAAAGCTGCCTTCCAACTTACTCGATTACCGCGTACCATTAGGCGTACCTGAAATAGTGCGGGAAGGAACAGACATTACTGTTGTATCTTATGGCTCTACCCTGCGTATTGTGCAGGAGGCGGCGGTGGTGCTGGAGAAATCCGGTATCAGTTGCGAAGTGGTGGATGTACAAACCCTGTTGCCTTTCGATATTGGCCATCATATCCTGGCTTCCCTGAAGAAAACCAACCGCATACTGTTTGTAGATGAAGATGTGCCGGGTGGCGCCTGCGGCTATATGTACAATGAAGTCATGGAAAAGCAGGGTGGCTATCGCTGGCTCGATGTATCGCCCCGTACCATTACAGCTAAAGCGCATCGTCCCAGTTATGGCAGTGATGGCGATTACTTCAGCAAGCCCAACCTCGAAGAAATTATTGATGTGATCAGGGAGATGGTCGCAGAATAAAAGTAGCTGGTTACTGGTTACCAGAAACTAGCAACCAGTAACCTTGCAATGTGTAACCTTCAATGGATACCAGTTTCCTTTTTATTATTGACATCCTCGGAACAGTAGCCTTCGCGGCCTCCGGTGCTTTTTCTGCTATGGACAGGAAGCTGGACCCTTTTGGCGTGGTCATTCTGGCCTTTGTTACGGCCATTGGTGGCGGTACGTTGCGGGATATACTCATTGGTAATTTGCCGGTGGCCTGGTTGCAGAATGATGTGACGGCCATCGTTATCCTGGTTACCGCCTTTGTTACTTTGTTCTTTGGCCGTTATGTAAAGCAGTTCAATAAAACGCTCTTCCTGTTTGATGCCCTTGGTCTCGGCGTGTTTACCCTCATCGGGCTGGAGAAAGGATTACAAATGGAGCTGAGCCCCGGTATCTGTATTGCATTGGGTACCATTACCGCCTGCTTTGGCGGAGTGATACGGGATGTGCTGCTCAACAATGTGCCGCTCATTTTTCACCGGGAGATCTATGCTTCTGCCTGCATCCTGGGTGGAGGGCTTTACCTGTTATTACGGGAAACCGGACTGCCTGCCGACTGGAATACCATTATCTCTATACTGGTCATTGTATTGATCCGTATTATTGCCATGCGCTATAAACTGATGCTGCCGCGGGTATATGAGGGGAGGAACAATTAATTTTACTATCAAAGACCATGATACTATGAAACTCACGCTTTACCAGGTAGATGCTTTTACCGATAAATTGTTTGGTGGCAATCCCGCCGCTGTTATTCCCTTGCAGGAATGGATCAATGATGAGCTGATGCAGCAACTGGCATTGGAAAATAACCTCAGTGAAACAGTCTTCTTTGTACCCGCTGCTGCCACAGACGCGTACGATTACCATATACGCTGGTTTACGCCTGCTGCAGAGATCAACCTCTGCGGGCATGCTACCCTGGCATCGGCCTGGGTATTGTATTATATGCTGGGCTATGACAAACCCACTATCCGGTTTTATTGCAAAAGCGGGCTGCTCACCATTACCCGCCGGGATGATATTATTAGTATGGATTTTCCGGCCTGGAAGCCGGAACCCGTAAAGGATTTCCCGGCAGACCTGGCAGTGGCATTGGGTTTTGTTCCGTTTAAGCAGGTATATAAACAACGTGATTTCCTGGTAGAGCTGGACAATGAGGAAGCGGTGAGGAACTGTCAGCCCGATTTTACCCGGCTGAAAAAAATGGGAGAGAAGGTGATCATCACTGCCCAGGGCAATGCCGTGGATTTTGTGTCCCGTTTCTTTGCCCCGGTAGTAGGGGTTGATGAAGATCCGGTAACGGGTTCGGCCCATTCACAATTGATTCCTTATTGGGCAGAAAAGCTGGGAAAGACTAACTTGCGGGCGAAACAGCTTTCCCGGCGTGGTGGCGAGTTGTGGTGTGAATACCTGGGTGAACGGGTTACCATAGCGGGCAAAGGCGTGTTCTTTATGAAAGGGGAAATCAACCTGTCAGGTTTTTAAAACAACAGACGTGTTATCAGCGAAAGAAAAACGATTTATCAAATACTGGGAAGAGCAGCGTACAGGCGGCCGCTGGTCTTACTTTGCTTTATACATACCGGTAGGAACCTTCCTGTGTGGTATACTCACCGCTTTTCTGCTTTCCATGTTCGCTATTGTCGGGGTAGATTATTTTGTTTCTGTAATTATCATCAGTGCCGTAGTGTCTGTAACCATTGCCCTTGGCACTTGGTTCAACAACGAAAAGAAATTCAAAAAGCTCATACACCGTGAAGTCACAAAAGGCAAACTAATGGACGAGCTGTCTGCGGACAACACCGCTGCTGATGATAAAACAACCTGAGTCAACACACTACCTATTTCATTCATTCCTTATCAGTTACTACTACATCATCATGTAGTGGCCTATTCTTATTGGCCGGTTATTTTTGGCGGAGGCTTATCTCTTAAACCAAAATAACCTACATGAATGCGATTAAAAAGTTATTCGTTATCCTGATCCTTGCCTTATCGGTTGGTTGTGGTAAAAGCAAGGATAGTCCCTCACCGGCTATCAGTTCTATATTTCCCGACAATGGTGTATGGAGTACCATCGTAACCCTGCAAGGGAGTAATTTTTCGGCTACACCTGCCAATAATGAAGTACTGTTCAACGGCAAGCCGGCAAGAGTGGTGACTGCCACTGCAGCACAGCTTACCGTGGAAGTACCGAAAGGCGCCGGCACTGGCCCGGTCACTGTTAAGGTGGGCGGAAAAACTGTTGCCGGTCCTGTATTCAACTACACTTATATCTATTCTGTAACCACCCTGGCCGGCAGTACCGGCGGATTTGCGGATGGTACAGGAACTGCTGCGCAATTTGTAAGCCCTATGAGTGTTTGCACAGATGCGCAAGGGAACATATATGTAGCTGATGTAAATAATTACAAGGTGCGAAAAATCACGCCCGGAGGTATCGTGAGCACCTTTGCCGGCAGTGTATTTGGTTATGCGGATGGCAATGGTACGGCAGCGCAGTTTAAAGGTCCCTGGGGGATCTGTTCAGATGCGCAGGGAAATATCTATGTAACGGATATCAATGAATACAAGATCCGCAAGATCACGCCGGCCGGGGTGGTAAGCACCTTAGCAGGTAGTACGCAAGGGCATGCCGATGGAAGCGGGTCGGCTGCACAATTTAATGCCCCCGCAGGCATTTGTGCAGATATGCAAGGCAATTTATATGTAACAGATGAAGCCAGTCATGTGATCCGCAAGATCACGCCGGCCGGTGTGGTCACTACCCTGGCAGGCAGTACACAAGGCTATGCTGACGGTACTGGTGCGGCGGCGAAGTTTTCCTCACCGAGGGGTATATGTGCAGATACACAGGGTAATTTATTCGTGGTCGATGCGGCCAACACGAGGATCCGCAAGATCATCCCGTTAACTAACGGGACCGGGGAGGTAAGTACGCTGGCCGGCAGTACTGCAGGCGATAGCGATGGCATTGGTACGGCAGCACGATTTTCTGCACCCAGTGGCATATGCATCGATCCGCAAGGTAATCTGTACACAACAGAGTTTACTAATAATAAAGTGCGTAGGATCATCCCGTTGGCTAACGGGACCGGTGTAGTAACTACATTGGCCGGCAGCTCAGTGGGTTATATAGATGGCGGTGCTACCGGCGCAAAGTTTAATGGTCTTTATGGTATTTGTATTGACAGGCAGGGCGCCTTTTATGTGGCCGACCGGTACAATTATAAGATCCGTAAGATCAGTGGTGAATAAACCGGCCGACCGTATTGTTGGCGAATCCGGTGACAGCGCTTAGGAGTGAATAGGAAAAGAACCCAGCATACAGAATCCAGCATTCAGCATAAATACAGGTACGTAAAAGAGTAAGGCCGTAAGTATTTGCCACTGCAATTACTTACGGCCTTCTTCTGTATTCTGAATGCTGGATTCTTACATTAAGCGAGGTTATGGAACACCTTCTGCACATCATCGTCCTGTTCCAGCTTATCTACCAGCTTCAGTACTTCCTGGGCTTGTTCTTCTCCCAACTCTACGGGTGTGCCGGGAATCCATTCTACTTCTGCGCTGATGGGCGTAATGCCTTTTTCTTCCAGGGCTTTCTGCATATTGCCAAAATCGGTAAAGCCTACCCGTACTACCAATACCGTTTCGCCATTCTCACCGGTGCCTTCACCCAGTTCTTCCAGGCCGTGGTCAATCAGTTCCAGCTCCAGGTCTTCCTGGTTCAGGCCTTCAGGCTTTAACTTGAAAACACCCATTTTCTTAAACTGGAAGCTTACGCTGCCGCTATTGCCGAGGGTACCATTGCCTTTATTGAAGATGGACTTTACGTTGGCAACCGTGCGTACGTGGTTGTCGGTAGCGGTTTCTACCAGGATGGCTATGCCATGAGGGCCATATCCTTCATACAGGATCTCCTCATAGTTCTCCATTTCCTTGCCCGATGCCCGCTTGATGGCCGCTTCCACCCGGTCTTTGGGCATGTTTACGCTCTTGGCGTTTTGCATACACCGCCGCAAGGCGGGGTTGGTATTGGGATCGGGGCCACCGGCTTTTACGGCGATGGCAATTTCTTTTCCAATACGGCTGAACTGTTTGGCCATGCGGTCCCAGCGGGCGAACATGGTAGACTTACGGACTTCAAATATGCGACCCATGATAGTTTATAGTTTCGAAGTTTCTTGTTCTGGTTTTACCCACCGTAGCCCTGGCGCCGCAGGCGGGGGTGCAAAAATAGAAAAAAAGCCCGTTCACGGGAGATGAACGGGCTTTTTATATCTATTTGAAGGCAAATTACAAAGCGAGGGCTTATTTCTTTTTAGCGATTTTGCTGCCAAAGTAAATAGCATGGAGGGCGGCAAAGATCAGCGAGAAATAGTAAATGCCGGTATCGGGCGTTATAGAAGCGTCTTTCTTTTGATCTTCCAGTGTCAGGTAATGATGCAGGAAGGCAACACCCGCCAGTACAAGCGCCAATATCAGGCCGGTCCAGCCTACCACTTTATTACTTTGTGAGGCAGTACGGGGCAGTTTGGACGATAATTCACTGTGGCGAATGCTGTAAGCCAGGTAAATATCAAAACCGATCAGCATCCACACGATCAAACGGATCCAGGTGTCCAGCGGCAGGAATACCATCATGAACAGGC
Source organism: Paraflavitalea devenefica (assembly GCF_011759375.1). Lineage (NCBI taxonomy): Bacteria > Pseudomonadati > Bacteroidota > Chitinophagia > Chitinophagales > Chitinophagaceae > Paraflavitalea > Paraflavitalea devenefica. Next base: position 490,082 of record NZ_JAARML010000003.1, read on the forward strand.
AGGTAGCCACGCCGAGGAAGGGAACGATGGGCACCAGCGGGGTTTTGAAAGCGCGGGGTGCATCGGGCATGGTTTTACGCATCACCACCACCCCGATAGATACCAGGATGAAGGCAAACAAGGTACCGATACTGGTCATTTCACCTACCACGCGGGCGGGAACGAAGGCCGCAAAAAGGCTCACGAACAGCATGAACAACAGGTTGTTCTTGGCAGGTGTGCGGAATTTTTTATGTACATCAGAGAATACGCCGGGCAACAGGCCGTCTTTACTCATACTGAAGAATACGCGGCTTTGGCCCATGAGCATCACCAGGATTACAGAAGCATAACCCGCCAGGATGGCTACCACGATGGCGCGGTTCAGCCAGGGATAGTCGGGGTGTATCACGCCGGCTGCATCGGTTGTACCCATGTGATCAATAGCTACGGCTACCGGGGCAATACCATCCTGACCTTTGAAGGTCTGGTAGTTGGTAACGCCGGTCATTACGTGGGCGAACAATATATATAATACGGTACAGATGGCCAGTGAACCGAGGATACCAATAGGCATGTGTTTCCGGGGGTTCTTGGCTTCCTGTGCCGCCGTACTCACCGCATCAAAGCCGATGTAGGCAAAGAACACAATGGCGGCTGCACGGATGATACCGCTGAAACCAAATTCGCCAAACTTGCCGGTATTCTCCGGGATGTAGGGCGTATAGTTGTCGTTGTTAATGTATTGCCAGCCCAGGAAGATGAAGATCAATACCACGGTTACTTTCAGGGCAACGATGACGGCATTGACGGTGGCGCTTTCCTTGGTACCCTTGATCAGCAGGGAGCTCATCAATACCACAATGAATACAGCAGGGAGGTTGATCACGCCGCCATCCCAGGGTCCTGTAACCAGGGCCGCCGGCAGGTGGATGTCAAAGCCTTCGAGGAATTTCACCAGGTACCGGCTCCAACTGATACTTACGGTAGCAGCGCCCACGGCATATTCCAGTACCAGGTCCCATCCGATGATCCAGGCAATAAATTCACCCATGGTAGCATAACTATAGGTATAGGCGCTACCGGCTACCGGGATCATAGAAGCAAATTCTGCATAACATAAACCGGCAAAGGCGCAACCCGCTGCCGCTACAATGAAAGAGATGGTGATGGCCGGACCTGCCTGGTTAGCAGCCGCACCACCGGTGATGGAGAAAAGACCAGCGCCGATGATAGCGCCAATACCGAGTGCGATCAGTGCACCGGCGCCAAGGGTTCTCTTAAGGGTGTGGCCTCCGGTATCCTGCGCTTCGGCTAGTAAGGACCCGAGGGGTTTCTTAACGAACAAACTCATACAGTTGGTTATAGTTTATAATGTGACCAATAAAATAAATAAAGGCGGAAAGATAAGGATTTATTAATCACAATTTTTTTAAAATGGGCCAGTGGCGGGCTTTATCACCATATATGGTTATATGCAATACTCCGGTTTTACAGGCCATTGTTTTTTAGCGATATACCTTATATTGCAGGCTATTATTTATAGGAAACGCTCATTCGTTTCAAAGCCTCACCATATACTACATTATGAATAAACGCAGGATTGGGATTCTTGTATTGCTGCTGCTTAGCCTTGTAGCAGTTCTTTATTTCCTCCACTTTTATAACATTGCTCCCATTCCCAAAGCCATATTACAGGCAGCCCATTGGCTGTTCATCGCCAGTCTTATCTTATTTGCCATTGCCAGGCGGTCGCTTACTACCTGGATACTGGTCAGCATGGTGATAGGAATAGGGATCGGGTTGGATTTTCCTGCATTTGCTCAAAATCTCCGGTTTCTCAGCCAGATTTTCCTGCGTATGGTCAAAACCATTATTGCACCCATCCTGTTTGCCACCCTGGTAGTAGGTATTGCGGGCCATTCAAACCTGAAGCAGGTAGGGCGGATGGGGTGGAAATCTATTCTGTATTTCGAGATTGTAACCACCCTGGCCCTGGCCATTGGATTGATCGCTATAAACATTTCACAGGCTGGTGTGGGCATTACCATACCGGAAGGCTTTAACCAGGAGTTGCCCGAAACAAAGCCGCAATCATGGCAGGAAGTCATCCTGCATATCTTCCCCGAGAATTTTGTAAAATCTGTTTATAATGGCGATGTTTTGCCCATTGTAGTATTCAGTGTAATTTTTGGTATTTCACTGGCCCTGCTCACAGAAGAGAAACGCAAACCTTTGTTGAAGTTCTCTGAAAGCCTGGCAGAAACCATGTTTAAGTTCACCAATATTATTATGCACTTTGCGCCATTTGGGGTGGGGGCAGCCATTGCTGTTACGGTAGGTCACCTGGGGATAGGGGTCCTTGCCTCTTTATTAAAATTACTGATCACCTTATATGTAGCCTTATTTGTCTTCCTCGTTGTTGTGTTGTTCACTATTGCATCCATTATACGCATTCCCATCAAACAATTTATAAAGGCCATTTCAGAACCGGTTTCCATTGCCTTTGCCACTACCAGTTCTGAATCCGCTTTGCCAATCGCCATGGAAAATATGGAGAAGTTTGGTGTGCCGCGCAAAATTGTGTCGTTCGTGCTACCTACAGGGTACACATTTAACCTGGATGGCACTACTTTATATTTATCGCTGGCTTCCGTATTTGTGGCGCAGGCGGCCGGCATACATATGAGTATTGGTCAACAGGCGATGATGGGACTAACGCTCATGTTAACCAGCAAAGGAGTGGCAGGCGTACCCAGGGCTTCATTGGTTATCCTGTTGGGAACGGCGGCTTCTTTCGGATTACCGTTATGGCCTATTATGGCTATTTTGGGAATTGATGAACTGATGGATATGGCCAGGACATCGGTAAATGTGATCGGTAATACCCTGGCCAGTTGCGTCATTGCACGGTGGGAAGGCGAATTTGATGATGAAAAGGCAATGGCATTTAAAGCTGATTAACCTAAACGCTAATACCTTAATACTTTTAAGCACGTAGTATGAGTTTGCTGGACATGATCTTACTGGATTTTCACTGGAAGCAGTTATTAAACCCTCAGTTCTATATAGAGAATGGTGGCTTGTGGTTATTGCTGTTCGTGGTATTTGCTGAAACCGGATTATTTGCCGGCTTTTTTTTACCGGGCGATTCCCTCCTGTTTGTAGCAGGCATCTATGCCCATGAAGGGGAAGGCGGTAAGCCGGGTATTACGAATGAATTATTACAATTGGTGGGCCTGGGTCATGTACGCAATGAATGGCTGGACCTCATCCTGCTGTGGCTGCTTATTTCGTTCATGGGTATACTGGGCAATATGGTGGGCTACTGGACCGGCCGTAAGATCGGGCCGGCCATGTACCATTGGAAAGATAACATGCTATTCAAGAAACACTACCTGCACCAGGCGCATGATTTTTATGAAAAGAGAGGGGGGAGCGCCATTGTAATAGCCCGTTTCCTGCCCATCATCCGCACTTTTGCCCCCATTGTGGCTGGTATTGTGCAAATGGATAGAAAGAAATTTACCTATTATAATATAGTAGGCTGCCTGGCCTGGGTATTCAGTATGCTCTTTGCCGGCCACTTCCTGCAAAAATGGATCCTGTCGCAGTTTGGATTTGACCTGAAACAGCACCTGGAGGTCATTGTAATTAGTATTATACTGGTGACTACGGCGCCGGTACTCTTCAAAATATTCTTTGGAAAAAGAAAGGCCGGCGAAGAAAAGCTGCCGCCTACTAACGAAACAACGCCCGAATAGCCTATGCAACAGAAACCTGCTTCTGTTTTTAACATTGCTGTCATTGTAGCTGCCCTTGGATATTTCGTAGACATTTATGATCTGCTTCTGTTTACCATTGTACGCGAACCTAGTCTGGCAGGTCTGGGTGTAGACCTGACAAATACCAAGATGGTCCTTGCCGCCAGTACCAAGATCATCAACTGGCAAATGGTGGGGTTACTCATCGGCGGTATTGTATGGGGTATTATGGGTGATAAAAAGGGACGCCTGAGCGTATTATTCGGTTCCATCCTGTTGTATTCTGTTGCCAACTTTCTTACCGGGTATGTAAAGGATACCGACCAATATGCCTGGGCGCGTTTTGTAGCAGGTCTTGGCCTGGCAGGGGAACTGGGCGCCGGTATTACCCTCGTTAGTGAATTACTGCCTAAAAATAAAAGAGGTATTGGTACCTCACTGGTAGCCGGTATTGGTTTGTTTGGCGCCGTATTCGCTTATTTTACGTTCCAGTTTACCGATCAGGACTGGCGTCTTTGCTATAAAATAGGTGGCGGCCTGGGCATCGTGCTGTTAGTGCTCCGCATCAGCGTAGCTGAAAGCGGCATGTTCAAGGCTGTAAAATCACAGGAACATGTACAAAAGGGCAACCTGTTCATGTTCTTCACCAATGGCGAACGTTTCCGGAAATACATCCTTGCCATCCTCATTGGGTTGCCTACCTGGTATGTCATTGGCATATTGGTGAACCTCAGCAACCGGTTTGCTACTGAGTTTTATGGTAAAAACAACATAGAATCAGGCCGGGCCATCATGTTTGCCTATGCAGCTATTGCCATAGGCGATATCCTGGTGGGGCTCGTCAGCCAATACTTTAAAAGCAGGAAGAAAGCACTGTACCTGTTCTACTTTTTCTCCATTGTATCGGGTATCTATTTCTTCAGCGGCAATATCAAAAATGATGCGACTATGTATGCGGCCTGTGCGGCGCTGGGCTTCAGCACCGGCTTCTGGGCCATCTTTGTAACCATGGGCGCCGAACAGTTTGGCACCAACCTGCGGGCTACTGCCGCCACCACCATACCCAATATGGTGCGGGGGGCGCTGCCACTGATCAATATCATGTTCAAAGATGTATTCCAGGACTCCTGGAAATGGGGATTTATTTACAGTGCGGTTGTAACCGGCATTATTGTGATGGTCATTTCACTGGTTGCCGCTTATTTTACCCAGGAAACTTTTCATAAGGACCTGAATTATGTGGAGAAATAGGAAGCCTTAACTTCGCGGGCATGAAATTTCTCATCATCCGTTTTTCCTCCATTGGTGATATCGTATTGACCACACCGGTTGTGCGATGCCTGAAAAAACAGGTGTTGACGGCTGAGGTGCATTACCTCACCAAACCTTCCTATGGCGCCATTGTAAATACCAACCCCTATATCGATAAGGTGCATTACCTGCAGGATGATTTTGAGGCCATGATCGCCTCCCTGCGGGAAGAAGATTTTGATTATGTGATCGACCTGCACCATAACCTGCGCACGCTGAAGGTAAAGCGGGCATTGGGCAAGCAATCCTTTTCCTTCAATAAGCTCAACATCCCCAAATGGCTGCTCACCAATTTTAAGATCAACCGCCTGCCGGAGGTACATATTGTAGACCGCTACCTCGATACCCTGCAGTCCTTCGGCATCCGCAACGACGGCGCCGGGCTGGATTATTTTATTCCTGAGCAGGACAAGGTACAGGAAAGCGATATTCCCACTGCCCACCATGCAGGTTATATTGGGGTGGTGATCGGTGCAGCGCTCAATACCAAAAAGTACCCGCTGGAAAAACTGAAGGCGTTTTGCGCTTCCCTACAGCATCCCATCATTTTACTGGGCGGTAAGGAGGATGTGGCAGATGGAGAAGCTATTGCTGCAACCGACCCGGTGAAGATCTACAATGCCTGCGGCAAGTTCAACCTGCATGAATCGGCCGACCTGGTCAGGCGCGCCAAACTGATCGTTACCAATGATACCGGGTTAATGCATATTGCTGCGGCTTTTAACAAGCCCATTATCTCTCTTTGGGGCAATACCGTGCCTGAATTTGGTATGTACCCTTACATGCGGCAACAATCGTACGATATCATGGAGATCAAAAACCTGTCCTGCCGCCCCTGTTCCAAAATAGGTTACAACAAATGCCCGAAAGGACATTTTAAATGTATGCAACTGATCACGCCGGAAGCGGTGCTGGATAAAGTAAATGAAAGACTGGGAAGAAAAGGCATAGTGAATGGTCAATAGTGAATTCAATATCAACATTAAAAATCAATCATGTCAGAAAGAATATATCCCTACCAACAGTTATTCAAATTTACCAAAGCAGTGTTTGAGCAGATCGGTTGTTCTGCGGCAGATGCTGATATCGCTACCAAAGTATTGTTGTCGGCCGACCTGCGGGGGGTGGATTCCCATGGCGTGGCCCGCCTGAGCGGGTATGTACGCCTGTGGGAAGCCAAACGCGCCAATACAAACCCCCATGTGCATATCATCCATGAAACCCCCTCCACTGCGGTGGTGGATGGTGATGGCGGACTGGGCCTGGTGGTAGCGCCTTTTGCTATGCAGGTAGCTATTGACAAAGCCAAACAGGTGGGTACCGGCTGGGTGAGCGTACAGAACAGCAATCATTTTGGCATAGCAGGCTACCATGCCATGATGGCCCTGGAACAGGATATGATCGGCATTGCCATGACCAATGCCAGTCCGCTGGTAGCACCCACTTTTTCGGTAGAAAGACTGCTGGGCACCAATCCCATCTGTGTAGCCATACCAGCCGGGGAGGAGCCCGCTTTTGTGGCCGACCTGGCCACTACGACCGCTGCCAACGGCAAACTGGAAATATTGCAACGCAAGAGCAAGGAGACCCCCACCGGCTGGGTACAGGATAAGGAGGGCAACCCCTCCACCAATCCCCATGAGCTGAAATCAGGCGGGGCCTTACTGCCCCTTGGCGGCGACAGGGAGCATGGCAGCCATAAAGGCTATGCACTGGGCGCAGTGGTGGATATCTTCTCTGCAGTATTGAGCGGCGCCAATTACGGCCCCTGGGTGCCTCCTTTTCCTGCCTATGTACCCATGCCTACGGAGATGCCGGGCAAGGGGATAGGCCATTTCTTTGGGGCCATGCGGGTGGATGCCTTTCGTCCGGCGGCCGACTTTAAATTCCACATGGACAAGTGGATACGCCGCTTCCGCAGCGCTACGCCTGTAGCCGGAGAAGAGCAGGTACTGATTCCCGGCGATCCTGAACGGGAGATGGAAGCTAACCGCATGAAGGCAGGGATCCCGCTGTTGAACTCTGTGTCGGAAGACCTGGAGCTGCTGGGAGAGAAGTTTGGCATACAGTTATAGGTTCCGGGTGCCGGGTTCGGCGTTTCGGGTTGCTCCGCGACCTGGACAACCTGGTTAATGGTGGCACATTCTGGCTTTTACCTTTTAGTCCGTAGTAGCACAGAAAGAACCCGAAACTTAAAACCCGAGACCCGAAACGCTTCAAGCCTTATCTTTGCCTGCCAAAAAAATTATTTTCCAACCAAAACATTCCGCCAGTAGCGGAACAGGAGAGTAAATCATGAAAATTATGAAATTCGGCGGTACCTCAGTAGGTAAGCCGGAGCGTATGCATCAGGTGGCAGAGCTGATCACCAAAGATGCAGAACCTAAGATTGTAGTGTTGAGCGCCCTCAGTGGTACTACCAATGCACTGGTATCTATCGGTGAATCCATGGCTGGAGGAGACCGCGAAACTGCTAAGCAGCAAATTGAAAAGCTGGAAGCCCATTACCAGTCTTTCATCCGTGAACTGTTAAAGACCGATGCTACGCTGGAAAAGGCGAAGCGTATCGTAGCAGAACATTTCGAATTCCTGACCATCATACTCAAAATATCATTCAGCGAAGCACTGAGCAAGGATATCCTGGCGCAGGGTGAGCTGCTTTCTACCAAACTCTTCAGTGTTTATCTCGAAGAAAAAGGGATAGATCATGCACTGTTACCAGCCCTGGAGTTCATGAGCATTGACATTCATGATGAACCACAGGTGCCGGCCATCAAGGCGAAGCTCATGCCCATCCTGGAGCAACAAAAGAGTAAAAAACTGTTTATCACCCAGGGATACATCTGCCGCAATGTGCGTGGCGAGGTGGATAACCTGAAGCGTGGTGGCAGTGATTATACCGCTTCTCTCGTGGCTGCCGCAGTGAATGCTTCTGTATGTGAAATATGGACCGACATTGACGGCATGCACAATAATGATCCGCGCGTGGTGAAGAAGACCCTGCCGATAGAACAACTGAGCTTTGAAGAAGCAGCCGAGCTGGCTTACTTCGGCGCCAAGATCTTACACCCTACCTGTATATGGCCTGCGCAACAACAGAAGGTGCCGGTGAAGCTGCTCAATACCATGCAGCCGCAGGCAGCAGGCACGGTGATCACACAGGAAGCAGGTTCTGTAGGCGTAAAAGCTGTAGCTGCCAAAGATGGCATCATCGCCATCAACATCAAGAGCAGCCGTATGTTGCTGGCCTATGGTTTCCTGCGTAAGATATTCGAGGTGTTTGAAAAATACCGCACGCCTATTGATATGATCACCACTTCGGAAGTGGCGGTATCCGTAACGATTGACAGTGGTACACACCTCAAAGCGATTGTCAAGGAACTGGAACCATTTGGCACCATTGAAGTGGAAGCCGATCATACCATCATCTCTGTTGTAGGTAACGAAATTGCCCAAACGCAGAATGTGCTGAGCAAACTGTTTGAAGCGCTCACACCGGTGCCTGTGCGCATGGTAAGCTATGGTGGCAGCAAACACAATGTGTCTATCCTGCTTCCTTCTTCCTATAAAACACAAACCCTGCAATTGCTGAATAAAGGATTGTTTGGATTAGCATAAAAAAAGTAAATAAACAATACCACAAACCGGGTATTGTATGGCAATTTTCCCCCATTTGGGGAGCGATTAATATTAAAATTGCCCAATATAGGAGGGTTTCTTTAACAGTGGTTATAACCTCCCAAACTTGTTTATTATCTTAGCCGGTATTATACATACCGGCTTTTCTTTTTTGGCAGTCGAATACGAAAGCCGGAGATTGATCAAGCGGGTGAAAACCCTTACCTATATTTTATAGTAGTGAGAAACGTTGTCAACATTGTGTGGTTTGCAGGATTGCTGTTGCTATGTACTTTTTCCACGCTGGCGCAGGATAAATACCGTATTTCAGGTACCATTACCAATGCTGCCACCGGCGCCGCTATTGCCAGTGCCAGTATCTTCGTCAATGGCACTTCCAAAGGAACAGCTACCAATGCCAGTGGGCATTTTGCGTTGACAGACCTGCCACCCAAAGGTTCTTATGAGCTCATCATATCTTCCATTGGTTTTACTACGGTTATACGGCCATTCTCTGCCGATTCGTTGCCACTTTTTCTCTCCATTCAGTTAAAGCCCAAAGTAACAGAACTGGAATCAGTAGTGGTAGAGCCTTGGGAAAAGGACGGATGGGCAAAGTGGGGCCGCGTGTTTACGGAAAACTTCATTGGTACTACGGCTGCCTCCCGTCAATGCGTGATCAAAAATTCCCAGGTCATCAGGTTCCGTTATTCGAAGAAAGAGAATAAACTGATCGCTGTGGCCGATGAACCCCTCATCATTGAGAACAAAGCGCTGGGATACCGGATACAATACCAGTTGGAAGATTTTATCTACAACATGAAGGAGCGTGCCCTGCTGTTTGTGGGTTATACTTTGTTTGAAGACCTGTCGGAAGACCGTAACCGGATCCCCCGGCGGTGGATCAACAATCGTAAACATGCGTATGAAGGGTCTATGATGCATTTCATGCGATCGTTGCATGCCAACCAACTGAAGCAAGATGGATTTGAAGTGCAGCGCATGGTCAAGGAGCCCAACTTTGAAAAGGAGCGGGTGAAAAAAGAATATGCCTCCCTGTGGAGAAGGAATATAGGTACGGGACAAAGGATGGTTATGAAAGGCGGCGGCGTTACGGCCATCGTAAGCGATTCCACCGCCTATTACAACCGCATTTTGCAACAGCCGGACTTTAAGGATATTGTTTTTCCGCCTTTGCTGACGGCCGACAGTATCGTTATCCGCAAGGATACGGACTCTGCGCGTTTGCTCCAATTTCCGCATTACCTCCACATCACCTATAAAAATGGAAAGGAAGAAGAGGCTTACCTAGATCGTTTCCTCCAAAATCGTAAGCCCTGGTATCCTCGGTCGGACATTGTGCTGCTGCAGGGCGGCCCGGTGGTGGTGGAAGCGTCAGGTGTCTATTATCCGCCACAGGAGCTTTTTTCTCTTGGCTACTGGGCCTGGAGTGAAAAGATTGCCCACATGCTCCCGGTGGATTATGATCCGGAAAGGATAAGATAGTTTTTAGCCGGTGGTTTGCTACTTAATCCACTTATTGCTTCTCATCCATTGTTCCACCAGGTCCATCCATTTCACTTCGCTGGTTTTATTGATCATGCCGAAGCCATGGCCTCCTTTTTCATACAGGTATATTTCAGCAGGCACATGGTGCTCTTGTAAGGCTTCATAAAAGTGTTCACTGTTTTGTACCACCACTGTTTTATCGTCTTTGGCATGCACCAGGAAGGTGGGCGGTGTCGCTTTGGTAACCTGTAATTCGTTGGAGTATTGGATCATCTTTTCGGTAGTGGGGTGCTCACCCAGCAGTTTGGTGCGGGAGCCTTTGTGGGCGAGGCTATCACTGAAGCTGATCACAGGGTAGATGAGGACCATAAAGTTGGGCCGCAGCGGCGACTTTTTAGCCTTCTTATAAGCGTGGTTGGTAAGGTAGTCATAGTTAAAATGGGTGCCTGCTGTAGAAGCGAGGTGCCCGCCTGCTGAGAACCCGATAATACCTACCTGGTCTTTGTTAATATTCCATTCGGCTGCCTTTGCCCGCACTACTTCGATGGCCTTTTGCGCATCCTGCAGGGGCCCGATCTCTTTATTGACCATGCTGGTATCATTGGGCAGGCGGTATTTCAATACAATGGCGGTAACGCCCATTTCATTGAACCGGCGGGCTACATCCGATCCTTCGTGGCTGGCGGCTAAGATGGAATAACCACCACCGGGGCAGATGACGATGGCTGTGCCGGTTGCTTTTTCCGGCGGTGCGGGATAAACCGTGAGGGTGGGATTGGTAACATAGCTGATGCGCAGTTTGCCATCTGCAGGGCTCACTACGGAGCTTTCTTTATCAGGTACCGGCTTTGAATTGGGAATGCCGTTTTCATACAAGGGGATCGTGGTTTGTGACATAGCAGTCTGGATAATACAAAAAAAGGATAACGTGATCAGCGTACTTTTCATATGGTGTGAGTTATTGATCAAATATAATGCAAAACGGAGCAGCTTCCCTTTACTTTTCTTTCACAGAATATTAAGTTAAAACAGGGGTGGGAGACATTGACTCATGTAACTTATGAGTCTACCTTCAGGTCATACAATAAACCAGACGTTTATGAAAAAGCTATACTCCCTTTCAACATTACTTGTTGTTTTAATAGGCTTCACCGGTTGTAGCAAAGATATTTTTAAACCATACGATGACCGCATTGAAGGTGTGTGGGAATTGACCGACGTAGACAAGGTAGGCTGGGGCAGCACCAACCTCAACTTTACCGGTGGCCGGTTTACTTTTTATGGCAACGGACAGGTGGAATATGAAGATGGCTATGGCGGTTTTTATGAAGGCCGCTGGGATATCCGCAGCCGCAATATCCCGGACTGTTATATAGATGAAAATGGCAACTCAGTTTGTGATGGCCGTTATGTGCGTACGCTTAGTATCAATGTGACTGATTTTGTAACCCACGATGTGCGGTCTGAATACTTTGACGAAATTGTGTTCACAGGCACCAACCGCTTCACGGCTTATCTGTATGATGGTGAAAGGACCTATGTGTTCCGGTTCACGAGGTAAGCGAGAAAGCAAGTGGTAAATAGTGAGCGGCTATCGTTTCAGTAATTGGTCATATATCGCTTCAATCTGTTTTGTCATGTTGGCGGCACTATAAGTGGAGCTGATGGTAGTTCTCGCTTCCCGGCCCAGGCGCTCCCGTAATGAAGCATCCGTAAGTTGTATAATCGTTTGAGGAAGGGTATTGTCCAGCGTTTCTACCGGCAGCAGCAGGCCGTTTACATCATGCTGTATCACTTCTGAAGTGCCGTCTACTTTCGTGCCGATAATCGCCTTGCCCATGGCCATGGCTTCCAATAAACCGATGGGCAATCCTTCCCATAAAGAGGGCAGCACGAAAATATCAGCGGCTGCCAGCACATCGGGTACATCCTGCCGGAAGGGGGAGAAGATCACCTGGTCAGTAATACCCAATTGCTTTACCATTTCCAATGCTTCCGGTTTCTGGTCACCATCACCCACCATCAGCAGGCGCAGGGAAGGCAATTGCTTCACCGCCCGGGCAAAAGCACTGATCAGCTTCAGGGGTTGTTTCTGGTGAATAAAGCGGGCTACGAACAATACCAGCGTTACGTCTTTAGGTATATGCAGCTCACTGCGTACATCTTTAAAAGAACGGGCAGGGTTGAACTTGTGCTGGTCAATGCCATTATTCACTACCACCGATTCAAACCCGCTGAAATATTGCTTGCCGCTTTGTTGGTTGGAGGCAGAAACAGAAATATTGATATCCGATCTTTTGGTCAGCAATTGTTCACCCAGCACCCGCACTTTTTTGATCAACGGGTTCTGGTCATCATGGAACGACCATCCATGAATGGTATATACGAGGGGGAGTTTCAGCTTTTTGGTGGCCCAGAATACATTGGAATTGGCCCGGGTGCCATGGGCATGCACCAGTTGAATATTATTCGATTCAATAAAGGCCTTTACTCTTTTCCATTTGCCGATATCGAATGGTTTCTCTGTATAGATCACTTCCGTTTGTATGCCCATTTCCTTCAGCCGGTCTACCATGGGGCCATCGGTAAAAGAAAGTACTACAGGCTCAAAGCGGCTCTTGTCCAGGTTCTCTACCAGGCTTAATAAATGACTTTCCCCGCCACCGATCTGTCCCTGCCTGATCGTTTCCAGAATGCGTATTTTATTGGAAGTGCTCATACGGCCACGAAAGTAATACATGGGGTTAAGACATGAAAGGGGAAAAGAAAAAAGCCCCACTTAAGTGGAGCTTTTGTTCATTATGTTGTTGAGCAGGAAGAACCCGGAACACGGGACCCCAAATCCGGAACGTCTTAGATCACGATCATCGCATCTCCATAGCTGAAGAAGCGGTATTTGTCCTTGATCGCCTTCTTATAAGCTTCCATGGCCAGGTCATAACCGGCAAAAGCGCAGGTCATGATCAGCAGGCTTGTTTTGGGCAGGTGCAGGTTGGTCACCAGGGCATCGGCGATATTGAACTGGTAAGGCGGGTGGATGAAGATATTCGTCCAGCCTTCAGAAGGCTTCAGCAGCTTTTCGGCGGTGTAGGAAGATTCCAGCGCCCGCATGGTGGTAGTACCTACGGAGCAGATACGGTGACCGCCTTCAATTGCCTTGTTCACGATCTTGCAGGCAGTATCTTCTATGCGGTAGTATTCTGCATCCATCTTGTGCTTGCTCAGGTCTTCCACTTCAATCGGGCGGAAAGTACCGAGGCCGGTATGCAGGGTTACTTCGGCGAAGCGGATACCCTTAATCTCCAGCCTTTTGATCAGCTCAATGCTGAAGTGGAGGCCGGCAGTGGGGGCGGCTACAGCGCCTTCGTGCTTGGCGTAAACGGTCTGGAAGCGCTCTTTGTCTTCTGCTTCCGGTTTACGCTTAATGTATTTGGGCAGGGGTGTTTCACCCAGGAATTCCAGCATCTGGCGAAACTCATCGTCGGTGCCATCCCACAGGAAGCGGATCGTTCTGCCGCGGGAGGTGGTATTGTCAATGACTTCGGCTACCAGTTCATCATTTTCGCCGAAGTACAATTTATTGCCCACACGGATCTTACGGGCGGGATCAACGATCACATCCCAAAGGCGGTTGGGCTTATTCAATTCTCTTAAAAGGAATACTTCAATCTTGGCGCCTGTTTTTTCTTTGCGGCCATACATCCGGGCAGGGAATACTTTGGTATTGTTGACTACAAATACATCCTTGTCATCAAAATAATCCATGATGTCGCGGAAATGCTTGTTTTCAATCTGGCCGGTCTTACGGTGCACCACCATCATGCGGGCATCTTCACGTTTCTTCGTAGGGTGTTGGGCAATGAGATTAAGCGGTAAATCAAACCTGAACTGTGACAGTTTCATGTGAATTATAACAATTTTATTACGGTAGGTAGCCACATGATACCAAGCGGTAGTAAGAGCGGGTACATCGGGGTGAGTGCTCCGGGCAAACCAGGTCTTACGGCACCAGGTTTGATAGCATGTCAGGCCTAAATTTCAAGCGGGCGAAGGTAGGAAAAAACAAGCATATGAAAAAATAAAGAATCCGGCCGGGGCCGTCCATACCAGGAAAATGACCGGGGGGCACCGCAAAAGGCCATTTTAAGAAAACAAAAACAATAATTATTTTATGATCTCAGGCGTTTTTAGCATCTTTCACAGGGGCGCCGGCATGATGCCTGAATACCCCCTGTAAACCCTTCCTCGTTATGAGAAAAATTATCCTGCCTGTTATTGCCCTGCTTATCTTTTTTGCGATGCCTTCCCGGGCCCAACAGCGCAAGCGGCCGGCCAAATTGCCGTCTTCGCCGCCGGCTGCCAGCACTGCCATGAAGAGCATCGAAAAGAAGTACCCCAGTCTGCTCTGGGAGATCACCGGCAAGGGCATGAAAAAGCCTTCTTACCTCTTCGGCACCATGCACGTGAGCGATAAGCTGGCCTTTCACCTCGGCGATACCTTCTACAATGCCATCAAAAGCGCCGATGTGGTAGCGCTGGAAACCAATCCTGAAAGCTGGCAGGATGACTACAGCAAATCGTCCTTTTTCGGATCGCGGGGCGGCCGGGATAGTTATATACTCCGGGGCGGATGGCAGCCTGTGACCGACAATATGCGCATCACCACCTTTGCCATAGATACCTACGATGAGGCTATCAAAGCGGCCCTGTCTGTTGAACCTTCCATGATCAATGGCATGCTCTACCGCACCTATGGCACCCGCATGGACGATTTTGAAGAAGATACCTTCCTGGATATGTACATCTTCCAGGTGGGCAAGAAGCTGGGCAAACGCCTCAGCGGGGTGGAGAATTTTGAAGAAAGCGAGAAGCTTGTGATGGAAGCCTACCGGGATATGATCCGCGACCGGAACAGGAAGCGGAAAAGCTTTGATATGGAAGGCATGATCACCAATCCCAAAAAAGTGGAAGAAGCTTACCGCCGGGGCGACCTTGACCTGCTGGATTCCCTGGAGGCCCTGACCGTGTTTTCAGACGCCTTCCAGGAAAAGTTCCTCTACAAGCGTAATGAGATCCAGGCCAACTCTATTGACTCCATCATCAAAAAGCAATCGTTGTTTGTGGGGGTAGGCGCCGCGCACCTGCCGGGTAAAAGAGGCGTGATAGAAATGCTGCGGCAGAAAGGCTATTCCCTGCGGCCGGTGATCATGGATGACCGTAACAGCGTACAAAAGGAAGCCATTGAAAAAATACGGATGGACCATCCCTTTGTGACCCAAACATCGGGCGATGGTTTCTATAAGGTCAACATTCCCGGTAAGAAATTCTACCAGTTTACCGAATGGAGCGGCATGGATGTGGTGCAGTATGCCGATATGGTGAATGGCGCTTATTACATGGTCACACGTATCAAGACCAACAGCCTCGCCTTTGGCCATAGTACCGAAACCGTGTACAAAAAAGTGGATAGCCTGCTCTATGAAAATGTGCCGGGTAAAATATTAAAGAAAACACCGATCACCAGGAACGGGTACAAAGGGTATGATATCCTCAACCGCACCCGCCGCGGCGACCACCAGCGGTACCAGCTATTCGTTACGCCCTTTGAGCTGGTTGTATTTAAAATGAGCGGTAATGGTGAATACATTCTCCATGGCGCCGAAGCCGATAAATTCTTTCAGTCTATACACCTCAAAGAATACCATGTCGGCGAATGGGTTAACTGGCAACCCGCTACAGGAGGTTTCAGCATACAGGCGCCGCATACACCGGCCTTGTTAAGGGACAATAATATGGGTACCGACAGGTTGGAATACAGCGCCTGGGACAAGCAGGATGGCAACAATTACCTGGTGATGAAAGTGAACCTGCACAATTACTCTTTTGTGGAAGAGGACAGCTTTGAGCTGAACCTGATGGATGAAAGCTATGGTTATTCTTCCTTTATTGAAAAACAACTGAGCCGGCAATTCACTTCCCTCAAAGGTTATCCGGCGCTCGAAAGCAAGTACAGCCATAAAGACGGTAGTTTCAGTGCAGTGAAGTACATTATCCGCGGACCGGTATATTATGCCGTCATAGCCCATTATAAAAAGGAGAATGCCAATGTGCGCCGGTTCATAGAATCCTTTACCCCGCAGCCGTTTATTTACCCGGAAGTAAAACCCCGTACAGACACGTCATTGCACTATACCGTACAATCGCCCGTATGGCCGGATACCACCAAGAAGGATGAAGCTACAGGTATGGAAGACCTGTACCGGATGGCCTTTGAAGATGCCGAAGAAGGCGATGCTTTTGCAGGCGATGATAATAAGTATACGCTCATTGGCAATGATACGATTGGAGAAAAGATACTGGTGACCTATGCTGCTTTGCCCAAAACCGCTTACTGGAAAGACAGCGCCACCTTCTGGAAGGAGAGTTTTGATAAGGTATGGGATGAGGACAGCACTTTTATCACCCGCTTCAAAAAGCGATATGACCTGCCCAAAGGCATTCAATGCCGGGAATGGCATCTTTCCGATACCGGCAGCAGCCGGCTGCTGATGGTGAAAACCTGGTACAAGGAAGGGCATTTATTTACGATCACCACGCTTACCGATACCTTAAGCCGGCCAAGTGCTTTCCTGCAGAACTTCTTTACCAGCTTTACGCCGGCAGATACCCTGAAAGGGGGATCTATCTTCACCCGTAAAGGTGAGCGGTCATTGAAAGAATTATTCAGCAAAGACAGTATAATAGCCAAAAAAGCCGCCAGGTCTATATTCCAGGTGCAGTTTGATTCCCTGGATGTGCCCTTCATAAAACGGGCAGTGGACTCCCTGAACTGGAATAACCTGGAGTACCTGTCTACCAAACGTTACCTGATCAGTGAGCTGGGAGGGTTAAAGGACAGCACCATCACGTCTTACCTGCGGCAATTATACTGGAAGATCAAAGACACAGCCGAGCTGCAGCATGCTATCCTCAATGCCCTGCTGGACCAGCGTACCAAAACTTCTTTTGCGGCCTTTAAAGAGCTTATCCTGCAGGAGCCACCTATTATGGACGATGGCAGTGGTTCTTTTGATTACAGGCTGATGGGACTCAGGGGCGCATGGACGGCCTATCCTCCTCTTTCTGCCGGAAAGTTCCGGGCATATGGTATTGAGACAACGAAAGAGGGCTGGGAGAACCTGCTGGATACGCTTGCCCTCACCAAAACCATTTTTCCGGATATTCTGCAACTGATGCATGTAGATGATTATGAAAATCAGATGATGAACCTGTTGAGAAAGATGGTGGACAGTGGGTTCCTGAAGGCGGCCGATTATGAACCTTATTTCAGCAAACTGTACCTCGATGGCAAACAATTGCTGAAGAAACAGGTGGCCAAGGAAGACAAGGAGAAGATAGAACGGGCAGGTAAAAAAGACAAGCGCCCGAACATGTTATTGTTTGGTTATGGCGATGATGACGAGGAGCCCGAGATGGATGGAGGCAATTATGAGCTGGACCAATATGCTGCCCTGTTACTGCCTTTCCGCGACAAGAACCCCGGTGTGCAGGGATTCTTTGAGCAGTTGATGAAAACGACCGACAGGCGATTGCTGTACAATAGTTTTATCCTGCTGCTGCGCAATAAACAACCGGTGCCCGACAGCCTGTTTATGAAGTATGCCAAACTGGATGAGTACCGGAGCGAGCTGTACGGCGACCTGAAAAAGCTGAAGATGACCGATAAGTTTCCGGCACAATATAAAAATCAACCCGATATTACCCGCAGCCTGCTGAACAGTGAAGTGGAGCATTATGAAAAGATGGATACATTGGTGTACTTGGATAAGCTGCCGGTGACCTACAAAGGGAAAAAAGGATTTGTGCATTTTTATAAATACAAACGGATGCGGGATGATGTAAGCTGGCAACTGGCCGCTGTAGGCATGCAGCCGGAAAAAGCAGGAGAGGTGGATGTGGAAGACGATGATTTTACTTCCCGGGAAGAACGCAAGCTGGAAAATGACAAGCCGGTAAAAGAGCAACTGGAGAAGATGCTGAAGGAAATGGTATATGCCAAGCGGAGCAGCGCTTCTGAATTCTATGAAGCACGCAACCTCCGGTTGTACAAAGGCTATATGTCGGAAATGGTGAAGAGCCGGAGGTATAGAGACTGAGTGGTTTATACCACTCCCTTCGGAATAGAGGCTATCAATTGTTGCGTATAGGCCTGCTTTGGATGGAAATACACTTCCTCTGCCTCGCCTATTTCTTCAATCCTGCCTTTATTCATCACCATAATGCGGTCGCTGATATAGCGCACTACCGAAAGATCGTGGGAGATGAAGATGATGGTGAACCCGAATTCTTTTTTGAGGTCATTCAGCAGGTTCAGTACCTGGGCCTGCACACTTACATCGAGTGCAGATACTGATTCATCACATACTACAAAAGAAGGGTTAAGCGCCAATGCCCGCGCGATTACAATGCGCTGACGCTGCCCGCCGGAAAACTCATGCGGGTAGCGGTCAACATGTTCTGCTTTCAGGTTCACTTTTTCCAATAGTTCCACCACCTTGTCCTTGCGTTGCTGCTGCGTAGGCAGCAGGCGATGCACCCGGAGCGGTTCTGCAATGGCATCACCCACCGTCAGCCGGGGATTGAGGGAAGAGTAGGGGTCCTGGAAAACGATCTGTATATCTTTCCGGAGGGCCTTTAATTCATCTCTTTTCTTCGCCGTAAGGTCAATACCATCGTAGATGATCTTTCCTTTGGTAGGCTCTATCAGCCGTAGTATCGTTCTGCCCAATGTGGTTTTGCCGCAGCCCGATTCACCTACCAGTCCAAGCGTTTCTCCTTTGTATACTTCGAAACTCACCTCATCTACCGCTTTGGTATATTCCAGCGGCTTGCCGAGGAAAGTCTTTTTGGAAGGGAACCATACGCTGAGGTTTTCTACGCGAAGCAGGAGGTCTGAAGTCTGAGGTCTGAAACCGGAGGCCGGAGCATTTGAGCCAGACTTCAAACCTCCGGCTTCAGACTTCGTTTTCCCATCCAAAAAATCACTCACCACCGGCAGCCGCTCTCCCTTCGGATGCAGCACCGGCCGGCAGGCCAGCAGGCCCTTTGTATAAGGGTGTTGGGGACTATTGAAAATTTGGGTAATAGTGCCTTGTTCTACAATATTGCCTTTGTACATCACCACCGCTCTATCGGCTATTTCTGCTACCACGCCCAGGTCATGCGTAATGAAAATGACGCCCATCTGTTCCGTTTGCTGCAGGGATTTGATGAGCTGTAAAATGGTCTTTTGTACTGTTACATCGAGGGCAGTGGTGGGCTCATCACAAATGAGCAGATCGGGCTCACAACTCATGGCCATGGCAATCATCACCCGTTGTTTTTGTCCGCCACTTAACTGGTGGGGATAACGGTGAAAGATCTGTGCCGGGTTGGGCAATCTCACCTTCTCAAACAACTCTATCGTTTTTTGGGTAGCCTGTTCTTTGGAGATCTTTCTATGCAGGCGGATGGCTTCCATGACCTGGTCCCCGCAGGTAAATACAGGATTGAGCGAGCTCATCGGCTCCTGGAAGATCATGGCTATCTGGTTGCCCCGTATGGCGCGCAATTGCTGCGGCGTTTGGGTGAGCAGGTTAACAGCGGTAGCGCCGTCCGGTGAAAAAAGGATCTCGCCTTTTGTGTACCTGGCCGGTGGGGTAGGATGCAGTTGCAGGATAGACAGGGAGGTCACTGATTTGCCGGAGCCCGATTCGCCCACGATGGCTACGATCTCTCCGCGCTGTACTTCCAGTGATATATCATTGACAGCCGTGGTAGTGCCGATCTCTGTAACGAAATCTACCTGCAGGTTATTGATGCGTAAAAGGGGGGTAGGCATGTAGGGATAGTAGCGTTATCAGAATTTCAGGTGTCGTACCGTAAGGCCGTTATTGATCAGTTGCTTCAGTGAATCAATACCAATGCGGAGATGACGCTCCACGTAGTTGGCCGTAACGGCTTTATCGCTTTCCTCTGTTTTTACTCCTTCGGGGATCATGGGTGAGTCACTCACCAGCAGCAAAGCGCCGGTGGGGATCTTATTGTAAAACCCTACAGAGAAAATGGTGGCTGTTTCCATATCAATAGCATAACTGCGGATACGTTGCAGGTATTCTTTAAAATGCTCATCATGTTCCCATACGCGGCGGTTGGTAGTGTATACCGTACCTGTCCAGTAGTCTACTCCATAATCACGTATGGTGGTAGATACGGCTTTCTGTAAGGCGAAGGCCGGTAATGCCGGTACTTCGGGGGGGAAATAATCATTGGAGGTACCCTCGCCCCGGATGGCGGCAATGGGCAGGATCAGGTCGCCGATATTATTGCGTTTCTTCAATCCGCCGCACTTACCCAGGAATAATACAGCCTGTGGTTCGATGGCCGTAAGGAGGTCCATCACCGTAGCGGCAGTAGGACTGCCCATCCCGAAGTTGATGATAGTAATATTTTCTGCGGTAGCGCATTGCATGGGGCGGTCGAGTCCGATGACCGGTACATTGTTCCATTCGGCAAACATCCGCACATAATTGCTGAAGTTGGTGAGCAGGATGTACTTGCCAAAGTTGGCCAAAGTCTCTCCGGTATAGCGGGGGAGCCAGTTGTGAACGATATCTTCTTTTGTCTTCATATTAAGGGTTAAATTTCGGGCATTTTCACCAAATAAGGAGCTTTTTGTTAATGTGAAGAGAGGTAACATTATACATATGAATATATCATCGTAAACCGTAGTTTTGGCGCATGATCCGCATAGAGTATCCATCATTTCCATTCCGCATCCGGGAAGAAGAAGGCCGGGAGTTCATCTTTGATGAACTGCGCAAGGTATGGATACGCCTCACCCCGGAAGAATGGGTGCGGCAGAACTTCCTGCAATACCTGGTGCAGGTAATGCGTTATCCTGCATCCCTGATCGCTGTGGAAAGGGAATTGAAACTGGGGGAGCTCAAAAAGCGGTTTGATGTGCTCGTGTATAACCGGCAGCACCAGCCCTGGATGATGGTGGAATGCAAGGCCATGGAGGTGAACCTCGATGAAACGGTATTGCAACAGGTATTGCGGTATAATATAGCGGTGCCGGTCCCTTTCCTGGTGATTACCAACGGGCACTATTGTGCGGGATTTGAAAAGCGGGAACAACAATTACAACTCATTGATACACTGCCTGTATTTGTAAATTAGATTTCTCTTAACGCTTTTTGTACTTTCTTTAATGTAACCAACCCCATGCCGTTATGGCTACACTGCAAGAAAAAATTGACGAGCTAACCCGCCAGGTAAGCGTATTGGCGGCACAGCAAACGCATTTTGGCAAACAGTTGCTGGCTTTGATGAATGAGCTGGACGCACTGAAAAAGCAGGCCGCTGCTGCAGGGATCACTGCCACCAAAGAACCTGTTCCGGAAAAAGTAATTGAATATACGGAGCCCATCATTGCTCCTTCCCAACGTCCCGTCCAGGCGGGGACCACAATGCCAAAGAAAGAATCGGTACGCCCCTCTTCCTGGAATAGTAATAGTAAAAGCAAGACTTCCTTTGAAGAGTTTATTGGTAAGAACCTGGCCAGTAAGGTAGGCATACTGGTTACCATTATAGGCATCTTCATCGGCGCCCGGTATGCCATTGAACACGACCTGGTAAGTCCGGTAGTGCGTATCCTTTGCGGTTATGCAAGTGGCCTGGTATTGGTGGGCATTGCCCTGCGGCTGAAGAAGAAATATGAAACCTACAGTGCTGTATTGATGGGAGGAGGCTTATCGGTGTTGTATTTTATCACCTATATAGCCTGGAGCTTTTATACCATGCTGCCGCAGGTGGCGGCCTTTGGCCTCATGCTATTGTTTACGGCTGCCATTGTATATGCGGCGGTACTGTATGATAAAGTGATCATTGCCCACCTGGGCCAGGTGGGTGCTTATGCCATTCCCTTTTTACTAAGTAATAATTCGGGCCGTTATGAAATATTGTTCTCCTACATCACCATCATCAATGTAGGGATACTGGTCTTGTCGTTTTACAAATACTGGAAATCATTATTCCATGTAGCCTATGTGGCTACCTGGCTTATTTACTGCGCTTGGTACCTGTTTGAATACAATGAACAGCAGCATTTTTCAGGGGCCTTTGGCTTCTTAAGTGCTTTCTTTATCCTGTTCTATGCTACTTTCCTGGCCTATAAGCTTATCCGGAAAGAGCAATACAATATCGGTGACGTATTCCTGTTGCTCTCCAATGCCTTCCTCTTTTACGGGCTTGGTTACGACCTGCTGAGTAACTATGCTACTATGCAATATTGGGCAGGTCTGTTCACGGTTATCAATGCCCTTATTCACTTAGGGGTGAGCCTGGTTATCAAACGACGGATGCAACAGGCCGATAAGCCACTGTATTATATGATATTTGGCCTGGTGGTGGTTTTCCTTACCATTGCCATACCTGTGCAGTTGGATGGCAACTGGGTTACCCTGCTGTGGACGGCGGAAGCAGTGCTGTTGTTTGTAATTGGCCGCACACGCCATGCACCCATCTATGAGAAACTGGCTGCAGGGCTGGTATTGCTGTCGTTTGTGAGCCTGATACAGGACCGGGCAAATATTTTTCAACCATCAGAAGACGGTTATCCATTCCGGAATATTACTTTTTACACAGGTGTATTGGAGGTGCTGGTGCTGGGCATTATTACCTGGGTAAACTATAATAAGAAATGGCAGATAGCTGCTGCAGAAAGAACACAATTCCATGCTTTCTTCGATTATATAGTGCCCGCGCTTTTGCTGATCACCAGCTATAGTGTTTTTTACCTCGAGCTCAGGGATGAACTATGGCTATTGGAGAATAGTGTGGAGACAAATAAGAAGCTGGTATTGAGTGGCAATGAATTTGGCTTATTCACTACTGCCATACTGTTCCTGTATATGACCGTTTATGGTATTTTGTTCATTTACATCAACCAACGGTTTGTCAGGAACCGGTGGCTGGCAACTGTTTCTCCCGGTGGTGTGGCTGTTGTGGGCTTTCTTTTGTTGATGTATGCCATGCCAGCGTTAAATAGGTTGACCACCGGGTATTTTGAGTATGGCAGCACAGGCTCTTATTTTGGCGGTTGGCATTTGGTGATACGTTACCTGGCAATAGCCCTGGTGGCCTTGCTATTGACCATGGGAACGCGCATTATGAAACAGTATGTCTCAGAATCCATCCTGCAACAGGCCTGGTGGTTAATGGTATATACTATTGTGCTGGGCGTGGTAAGTTATGAATACATTAACTGGGTTTCGGTGGCAGTGGGTGAGGATCAATATGAAATAGGGCTTAGCATCATCTGGGGCCTGTTTGCACTGGGGCTGGTGAGCTATGGCATACGCAAAAAACAGAAATATGTGCGGCTGGCTGCCATTGTATTGTTTGTCATCACCATCTTAAAATTATTCATATACGACCTGGCGGGAGCAGGCACCCTTACTAAAACCATTTCCTTCATTTCCCTGGGCATCATACTATTGCTGGTATCCTTTCTGTACAACAAGTACAAGGAGGTACTATTTGGAGATGATAAAGCGGAAGTAGGTTCGTAGTTTTATTTCAATATGCGGCGTTCTTCAGTAGACGTGCGCACCTGTTGGAAGCCGGCTTTTTTATATATGCTCAGCGCATTGGGGTGGTCCAGCGTGCAGGTATTGAGCTGAATATGCTGTGGCGCATAATCCCAGGCCTGCTGGATCACTGTTTGCAGGAAGTAATTGCCATATCCTTTACCGATAAAACCGGGCAGCAGACCGAAGTATAATATCTCTACATACTCCTTTTCCCGTACAAACTCTGCAAAGCCGGCTGTCTGGTCTTCTATATACAAAACAAAAATATCTACATTGGGTGCATTGATCTTTGCATAGAGCAGGGCGTCATCCATCACCATCCTGTCCAGCCAATACCATTGTTTGCCTACGCCATAATAATAACTGCGGTATTCACTTACTTCCACCGGTTTGGGCAATAGTTCGAAGTGCATGTTAAAAGCTGCGGGGGTGGTGTTTACCGGCCGTTCATGCATTTCCAGGAAAGTAACCTGTACAGGTTGTAATACGATACGGGAAGAGTCAATGTTCATTGTAATTTCTTTTGACAGTGAAAGCCAATGATCTTATAGCCCTGGTTGAGCCAGAACCGGATACCTTTATCGTTTACTACATAGCAGTTGAGTTCGGAAGCAATACAGCCTTGTGAGCGGCCATATTCATATACCCAGGCCATCATCTGTTCGCCCACGCCTTTATTGCGGTATTCGGGCAGGATCATCACATTGTCGGGTTCAATATGCTTACCTACGTAATACTTGTTGAGGATCCATAAACCGCAAATGCCAATCAGTTTGTCCTGGTCATATACGCCGGCGCATTCGTAATTGCGTTGCATCATATACTGTATGCTTGGGGAAAATTACCGGTACTGTCATTGAATGCAAAATCAGGCCCCAGTACGCTTACATCGAGAATGAGCGGAATATAGGGTTTACTGACAATGGCCAGGTGATAATACACGGCGAGGCTGTCGGGCTTAAACGGAAAAGTACTGTATACCCCTTCCTTGCTGTCAATGATCAGTGGAACGGGAAGGCTGCCCTGGCAAAAAAAGAACAAGGGCTTGGGCTTTTGTTCTTCTCCTTTTTTGGATTTTATCAGCAGGTGCACCGTGTCGCCTTTGTACACCGTTTGCAAATGAGTAAAGCCGTAATCAGCAACGGATTTTCTTTGTCCAAGGGCCTGCAGGCTACAAAAGGATACTAACAGCAAGAAGTAGGGTTTCATAATCGGGTACAAGCTACTATTTTATTTCTTTTTTCGCTTTTCCCGATCATCAGGGGGCATAAAATTACACCAGGCACCCTACAGGTTACCTGCGTAGCTGTTGTTGATAGACTGCTTAGGGCAGGGTGGTCTTTTGGGGTTCATGGTTGGTGAACACCGGAGGCATGGCGGGGGTGGGTAGTTGTTTGGAAGCGGGATACAACTTTTCAAATACTTCAAAAATGCGGTCTATGTCTTTGCTGCTGTCGGCCTCTACTGAAATATCAGTATAGTTGTTTTTCGCATACCTGATCTTAAAGGTCAGCCGGTCGTAGGACCTTTTCAGGAATGAATTGTCGTGGTCTTTTCTGTATTCTGCAAAATACTCCTGCTCATTATTGAACCGCCATGATTCATCGCCCCGGGTAAGATAATAGAAGCTGAGGGGCTCATTGTTCTTTTGTGCAGGGATCACCTTGTTCAGGATGTGTTCGATCTTTTCGGCAGGAAAATAAGCTTGTGGGTAAAGTTTTGATTTCTCCATATGGAAAGCAGTTTTTAAGGTTTACTAAATCTATATGTATTTTCCCACTTTGACAATTAAAAATCCCACCCGCCATAAAGCGAATGGGATCAGGATATTAGCTGTCAATTTGTTGGGTGGAAAGTAATGATCAATTAGTTATTCCCTGGCTTTGCAGGTACTTTCTGAAGTTTTTCAGGTGCGTCAGACAATAGGAATGGTCAATTTGTTTGAGCTGTTCAAAAGTGGTTATATCGGTAATGCCTTCATATCGGGCGGTACAGGAATAAGTAAACAGATTTTTGTATTCACGCCATGCCCCTTTTGCAATGCGCATGCGTGCATTGTGCCTGTCGGGATTTACATTTCGTTCTATGTCGAAATGAGTTTGTCCGATATCAATACCTCTTTTGGAGGCTAATGCCTTGAGATAATGGATGGCTACATAAAATAGCACGGTAATCTTCCAATCGTAAAAATGGCCGTTAAACTGGGTTTCTATGCAATCGTGGAAGTTCTGATTATGCGTGGCCTGCTCTAAGTGCTGCTGCATGAATCTAATCGAGTTTTAGTTCTTCGGAGTAGTTTATTTTTTCTACCAGTTCAATAGGGACAAACTGAAAATAAACAGGGTATTTGCTGGCAATATCAAGGAGGTCGTATTTATCAAAGAAGTCAAAAACAGTATTACGATTATCTATATTGTCCTCTTTAAGTACAATAGAATAGTGCAGATCATTCAAAGAGGTTTTGCTTCTGTAGGCGGCGGTAATAACGGGGCGTTTGATACGCAGGAATGAATTGACAAATTTATCAATGATGTGTTTTACCTGGGCGTCAATATTATTCGAAACATGGAATACACTGTCAACGGGATTGGATAGTGTAGTCTCTATCTTTTTGCTCAGGTCGGTGAGCTCGCCGATTTGCAGGAGTTCATAGCTACGGTCCACTTCCTCTTTGAACTCTTCCAGTTTACTTTGTAAGAGGTAGAGAATGCCTTTCAACTCTCCAAGTTGTTGCTCTGCATTCGTTGCTATGGTTATTTTCTTTTCCATGCCCTTACTTACGCAATGATAATATAAAAAGATTTAATTTATTAATTATTTTAATGAATAAAACCCTCTTTAATTAAGTAGATGGTTTTCAATGTAATTTATACCCGAATCGGGTCAGGTTTAGCTAAATAAAAAATCCCATCCGCAAGGCGAATGGGACTTAATATCGTCAAGGGATATATGTTTTACGGGAAAATACCCAGCTCCGCATAGCTGGTAGCTACTTTGTTAATAGCTACTAAGTAAGCGGCTGTACGCATATCGGGTATCTGGGGATTGGCTTTCCAGGCATCCATGATCTCGCGGGTAGCGGTGATCATGGTTTCTTCCAGGCCACTGCGCACCAGGTCTACCTCATCAGGTCCATGCATGATAAACTCACGCTCTTTGTTATTCACCTGCTTGCCGGTAAGTCCTTCAATTTGTCCCAGGATATGGGTATTGAGGTTTTCGGTAAAGCGTTTTTCCATGCGGCCATAACGTACGTGGCTAAGGTTTTTCAGCCACTCAAAATAAGATACGGTAACGCCGCCTGCATTCAGATACATATCGGGCACTACGAGTATACCGCGTTTGACGAATATGTCATCTGCTTCCGGCGTTAAAGGACCATTGGCTGCCTCTCCGATGATCTTCGCCTTTACATTGGGCGCATTCTTACCATTGATCACATTCTCCAGGGCGGCAGGGATCAGTACATCACATTCCATTTCCAGTGCATCGGTATTCTTGGCAAAGTTATTAGCGCCGGGGAAGTTGAGGATAGAACCTGTTTTCTTACGGTGTTCAAATACGGCGTCTACATCCAGGCCATCATTGCTCCAGATAGAACCTTCAAATTCTGCCAGGCCAACGATCCTGGCGCCGGCTTCCTGGAAGAACTTCGCACTATGGTAACCCACATTACCCAGGCCCTGCACTACGATACGCTTGCCTTCCACACCTACCGTCATACCCAGCTTCTCCATCTGGTCTTTCATGTGCAGTACTTCGCGCAGGCCATAGAATACACCGAGGCCGGTAGCTTCGCGGCGTCCGCGCACACCACCTTGTGTAACGGGCTTGCCGGTAACGCAACCCATGGCATCTATTTCGCCGGGGCGCATGCTGGCATAGGTATCTACGATCCAGGCCATCTCACGCTCACCGGTACCGTAATCGGGTGCGGGAACATCAATGCCGGGGCCGATAAAATTCTTCTTAATAAGCTCAGAAGTATAACGGCGGGTTATCTTCTCCAGCTCATACGGTGTGTATTTCCTGGGGTCGATGGTGATACCACCTTTGGCGCCTGCAAAAGGAACGTTTACAATAGCGCATTTGTAGGTCATCAGGGCGGCCAGGGCCATTACTTCGTCGAGGTTCACACTCATCGCAAAGCGGATACCTCCTTTACAGGGCAATTTGTGATGGGAGTGCTGTACCCGGTATGCCTTGATCACTTCGATCTTCTCGCCGATCTTCACCGGAAAGTGCATCCGGTATACGGCATTACATTGTTTGATCTGTTCCAGGACGCCGGGGTCCCATTTGGTAAACTGCGCGGCTTTATCAAAACTCTTTTCCACCGCGCCAAAAAAACTGTACTCTGACATGATTAAGCAATTTTTATGGTGAATCGTTAAATCTGTGAATGGTGAATTGTGATGGTCAATGCTGAACGATCAGGTATGCTTATTATTTGCCATTACCTAACAAAAATTTTATTGCGATGTTCGTTACCAAAAAAGTAACCCCGAAATATCCGGGGTAAAGCATAAGCAAGAACTAATATTCACTATTCATCACTCACTATTGACCTTTTTCCAATTTGGTGAGCTTCCGGTCGAGGCGTATCATATAAATGATCAGTCCCAGCAGTATGGTAATCGCTACAGCCAGCACTACATATATCTTACCACCTGCTCTTAAACCGGTAGCCTGTTCGGGGTTTGCTATGCCATTATCCTGTGCGCCTGCCCACCATGCCGGCAGCAGGATAAAGAGGGTTATGAGTAGTTTCTTAATGCGCATTATTAAAGGGAATGTTTTTTCTCTTCCAGTATTTTCCACCGCAGGTACAGGGTGGTCATCCATACGCCCAGCAGGCTCCAGGCCACTACAGCAGGCCAGAACACCTTCCGCATGGTAGGGTCCAGGTCCTGTCCGTTCAATCCGGGATTACCTTCCACGCCTTTACCGCCGGGGTGCAGCGATTCTACCAGGCGGGGCAGGATCAGGATCATGGGGATATAGATAAAATAAGCAAATATGTTATAAACTGCCGCTACACGGCCCCGTTTATCAAGATCGGTCATAGAATTACGCAAAACAAAGTAGGCGAGGTAGATCAGCATGGCGATGGCAACGCCCAATTGCTTGGGGTCGTTGCTCCAGAACGTACCCCAGGTATAGTTGGCCCAGATCATACCGGTAAGCAGTCCGAGGCAACCCAGCACCGTACCTGTTTGGGCATATTGAAAGGCATACAGGTCATAAATAGGCTTCGGGTCGCGCAGGTACCTAATGGAATATACCAGCGATACGGAGATCAATACCAACTGGGCAAACCACATGGGCACATGGAAAAAGAGATTACGGATGGTTTGATAAAGATTACCTATTTGAGGTACATCCACTAAAAAACCTGCAACAAAAGTGTAGAGCAGTAAAAGGATACACAGTATTTTCCACCAGTACTGGCGCATATATTTCCGGGCTATTGTGATAGATATTGGCGTTTGCAGGATCGGGGTGAGACTTGCCAACTACCTGAATCAGGGGGCAAAATTAGGGGAAAAGAGCGAATATGTTTAGAGTTTCGGGTTTAAGGTTTCGGGTTCTGAATTTTGAAATAGCTGACTAAATACAGGCAGGCTGTGCTTTTAAAAGTTCAGTAAGCCTTTATTGAAATGCTGAAGACTGTAATTGAAGAACCCGAAACACCAAACCCGAAACCCGTAACGGGTTTAGTCTTTCCAAAGAAAGGGGAATAAGATCACCGCCAGGGCTATGATCATAATATCCAGTGCTATAAGGGTCAGTACGAGGCTGGCCAGTCCTGCCTGGATCACATCGGAAAAAGCGGTATTGGAAATACGCATCAGCAGCATTACCTGGGGAATAATGAGCGGAAAGCCCATAATGGCCATCAGGGCTGCATTTTGCTGGGCCCTGGCCGCAATGGCTGCCAGGAAGGTAAATACCAGGCTCAGGCTGCATCCGCCGAGGCAAACAATACCTATAAACTTCAGCGGGTGGTGTACGGGATTGCCCAGCAGCAACTGGAACAGCAGCAGGCTTACGAGGCTCATCAGCATCATGAGCACAATATTGAAGAGCAGTTTGGAGAGTACAAAATCACGGGCGCCGGCAATGGTATAAAAGTACAGCATGCGTCCGCGGCTTTCCGCCAGGAAACTCTTGGCTACTGCATTGATGCATACAAAGAGCTGTATCATCCAGAACAGGCCATTCCATACCTTCTCTTCCGGCCCTTCACCCATGGCCATATACAGCACAAAAATGGTAGAGGCTACGTAGAGCAGTATCCCGTAAAAGGTATATTGCTGCCTGATCTCCAGCAGGAAATCCTTTTTGATCAGTGCGCGTATATGTTTTAGCTGTTTACTCATTGTTCGTAATAACACTTCCTGCAGCGTGGTTCATAAAGATCTTTCTCACCCAGTACTACCTGTGCAGCCTCGGGCGATTTGCGGTAGGAGTAATTGGCAATATTGCCGCAGCGTACACAAATAGCATGCAGCTTGGTAATAAAGTCGGCTTTTGCCAGCAGGAAGGGCATTTGTCCGAAAGGCTTGCCTGTATAATCCATATCCAGGCCGGCAATGATCACACGGATGCCTTTCAGGGCAAGCTGGTCACATACATCGGGCAACTGATCGTCAAAGAACTGGGCTTCATCAATACCTATCACATCTACTTCGCCCGCCAGCAATAGAATGGTTTGTGAATTATCGATGGGGGTGGATTGGATGGCCCGTTCATCGTGCGATACAATATCCATTTCATGATAGCGTACATCTATCCGGGGCTTAAAGATCTCTACCCGCAGGTTGGCAATGCGTGCACGCTTTAACCGGCGTATCAATTCTTCTGTTTTGCCGGAAAACATAGAGCCGCAGATCACTTCAATAAAGCCGCGCCGTTCGCCTGATATATTTGGTTCTATGAACATGTTAACGGAAATAGGTATAATAATTGTTAACTTTATAGTCAATATACTAACCCATAAAGTACCCACTCAATCTATTATGGAGCGTTTAAAACAATTAATCGGCAAATTAAACGAACAATTCGAACAAAATGCCGATAATAAACAACTATTAGTGACCACTCAACTCATTGAGGCGGAACTAATGCGGTTGTCCGCTGCTACCCGTGTGGCACAGGGCACCTCCAAAGTAGCGGTGGTAATGCCGGCTGCGCGTACAGTATACAATACGGTAGCAGTGGAAACTCCCGTATTAGCCGAAAAATCACCAGAAGAAATAGCATTACCTGTTGAAAAACAGGAAGAAAAGCCCGCCAAGAATGGCAATGGCGTACATGCGCCTGCGGCGGCTGTGCAAACAGGTCTACAATTCAACCCGCTTACCGAAATACCTACGCTGGCGCACCAGTCATCGGCCAAAGAGCTCAATGAAATGATGGCTACGGCCCAGTCATCTCTTAATGATAAGTTAAAAGAAGAAAGGGTGGAAGTGGCGCACCGCCTCACCGATTCACCTGTGCGCGACCTGAAAAAAGCCATCGGTATTAACGACCGCTTCGTTTTTATTAATGAGCTGTTCCGGGGTGATGAAGTGATGTATGAGCGCAGCATTAAAACCATCAACAACTTCCGCATCTATCCCGAAGCGCAATATTGGATAGAAAGGGAATTGAAAATAAAACTGGCCTGGGACGATTCCAAGGAAATCACCCGCCACTTCTATCAATTGGTTAAAAGACGCTTTTCCTGAATGAATTGAAGCACGGCATCTGTAGCGCCTGCTTTAGCATGTACATAATCGCCTGCCTGCCGGCAGGCTTTATTATAGGCGGCTGTATCAGCCAGTAAATTGTTCAGCACCTTTTCCAGCTCCAGCGCTGTTTCAATGGGAAATGCGCCGCCCTGCTCCACCAGCTCTGTCGCTTCAACATACTTCTCATAGACAGGCCCATGCACTACCGGCTTGCTGTACACAGCCGCCTCCAGCACATTGTGTACGCCGTCGCTGCCGAAGCCGCCGCCTACATACGTGATGGTAGCATATTTGTACAGCCTGGACAGCATGCCGATATTATCAATGATCAGGGTATTGGTCACCTGCTGATCACGGCTCACCGTTCCCGGAACACGCTTTTGCAATACAGAATAGCGGACCGTATGCTTGAATAATTTTTCGATCTCCACCAGGTGGGCCTCATTCACCTCATGCGGCGCTATGATAAAACGCATCTCCGGATGGGTATTGGCATAATGGTCCAGCTCCTCTTCATCTTCCGACCAGGTGCTGCCGGCAACAACTGTAGAGTGATTGTCGCAGAAGGCTTCCACAGCCGGTATGGGCGCAAATTGCTGAGCGATCTGCGTCACGCGGTCAAAGCGGGTATCACCATTTATGGTTACGTTGGCGGTAAAGCCAATACCGGTCAGCAGGTCGCGGGAATCGGGGGTTTGTACAAACAGGTGGGTAAAGCTTTCCAGGATGTACCGGTGCAGGCGGCCGTACCACTTAAAGAAGGGTTGGTCGGGCCGGAAGATGCCCGATACCAGCAGGGTAGGTATCTTCCGTTTTTTCAGGGCGGTAAGGTAATGGTACCAGTATTCATACTTAATCCAGATCACCAGGCTGGGCTGTACCATATCCAGGAAACGGCGGGCATTGGCCCGGGAGTCCATGGGCAGGTAAAACACATAATCGGCTCCTTCATAGTTTTTCCGCACCTCATAGCCGGAAGGCGAGAAGAAGGTTAATAATATTTTAATACCCGGATACCGGCTCCGCAACGCCTCCAGCACCGGCCTTCCCTGCTCAAACTCCCCCAGGGAAGCACAATGCATCCAGATGAGTCTGGAGTCTGGAGTCTTGAGTTCAGAGTCTGGACTCTTTACTCCCGACTCCCAACTCTCTACTCCCGGCTCCCGACTCTTTTCTCCCGACTCATTACTGCCGATTGCCGACTGTATTCTCTCCAACAATCCCTTCCTTCCCTCCAGCCACAGCCTGGCTTTCGGGTTCCAGAGCGCCGCCAGGCGTACGCCCAGCAGGTAAAAACGGCAAAAAATAGTATAGAAAAACAGGTGCACGGGTTAATAGATTAGGTACAAAAGTCGGAAAAACTGCAAGAACTTATTGGATGTCTTACTGTTATTGTGCCGGAATGCGTGTGAGGCTGCTTAGAAAGGCCTCCCTACTTGCACTGGAATGCTCTCCGACTTGCACTGGAATAGTAGTCCCAGTGCAATTACCACTATTTACGAATGCCATAGGAAGTAAGGAAATGCGCCTATTATCAGTAGGTTATATGCATACTGATTATATTGTCGCTCACACCCCAGTGCAAGTATCATAACAGTGAAGCAGATTGTATTTTAATAAATTAACATATAAGCGTTGCAGGGCGATGAGTAGCAGGTAGAAAAAGTTATGATGCAAACAGGTGGGGAATGGGTAAAATACGCAGGATTTTAGGGCTTAATATCCGTAAGGATACGCTTTTTAATCGGATTTCTCCTGATTTGATTGCGTTACTTACGATCCCCCCATTGCATAAACCAGTTTTTTGTGGTAGGTTTGTGCCCGTTTCAAAAAGAAAACGTTGAGTATGCGGCCGATACAAATGGTGGATTTAAAACAGCAGTACGCGAAGATCAAGACAGAAGTGGACAAAGGTATTCAGGAAGTAATAGATGCTGCTGCTTTTATAAATGGTAAAGCAGTTACGGATTTTACGACCGGCTTAACGAAGTACTTAGGGGCAAAACACGTAATTCCCTGTGCCAATGGTACGGATGCCCTGCAGATAGCCATGATGGCACTT
This sequence comes from Paraflavitalea devenefica, assembly GCF_011759375.1. NCBI lineage: Bacteria > Pseudomonadati > Bacteroidota > Chitinophagia > Chitinophagales > Chitinophagaceae > Paraflavitalea > Paraflavitalea devenefica. The sequence continues at coordinate 523,695 of NZ_JAARML010000003.1, forward strand.
AATTTGCAACCTGGCGACGAGGTGATCACACCTTCCTTCACCTACATCGCCACCGTGGAGGTAGTAGCCCTCCTGCAATTGAAACCGGTTTTTGTGGAGGTTGATCCCAAAACTTTTTGTATTGATCCTGCTGCTATAGAGAAAGCCATTACATCAAAAACCAAAGCGATTGTGCCGGTGCACCTGTACGGACAGGCAGCCGATATGGAAGCGATCATGGAAATAGCTAACCGTCGCGGGCTGTATGTCATTGAAGATACCGCACAGGCTATTGGTTGCTCGGTTACTTTCAAAGATGGCACGGTAAAGAAAGGTGGTACCATTGGCACCATCGGCGCTACTTCCTTCTTCCCCTCCAAAAACCTTGGATGTTATGGAGATGGCGGTGCAATATTCACCAACGATGACGCGTTAGCCAGCCAGATGAAAAAAATTGCCAATCATGGTCAGAGTAAACGATACTACCATGACGTGGTTGGTTGTAACAGCCGCCTCGATTCTATCCAGGCTGCTGTACTGAATGCAAAATTGCCACACCTGGATAGTTATATTGCTGCCCGCCAGCAGGCCGCTGATTTTTATGATAAGGCTTTTGCCAATCATCCAAAGATCACTACACCGGCCAGGGCATCCTATAGTGACCATGTGTTTCATCAATATACCCTCCTGCTTGAAGGTGTTGACCGTGATGGATTGAATCAGTATCTCGCTGATAAGGGTATTCCTTCTATGATCTATTATCCTGTACCCGCCCACCGGCAACAAATGTTTGAAGCATTCGGCGGCTCATCCTATATCCTCGAAACTACCGATTGGTTGACGGAGAGAGTGATTTCGCTACCAATGCATACGGAACTGGATGAAGAACAGCTCGTGTTCATCACCAGCCATGTGTTGGAGTTTATTAATAAACATTCATAAACCTTAGCCGCCAGAAGGCTTAGTAAGAACCCTAACAAAAACGTTTCAATATGAAAATTGCTGTTGTTGGAACCGGTTACGTTGGATTGGTGACCGGGACCTGTTTCGCTGAGACAGGAAATGATGTTACCTGCGTGGACATCGATAAATCGAAAGTGGAGAAGCTTTGTAATGGTCAGATCACCATTTACGAACCAGGTCTTGAGAAATTGTTTCTTCGTAACCTGAAGGAAGAGCGCCTGCGTTTCACCACCAGCCTGGAAGACGGGATCAAAGATGCCGCCATCATTTTCCTGGCCCTGCCTACGCCTCCGGGCGAAGATGGTTCCGCCGACCTGAAATACATATTGGGCGTTGCTGATCACCTGGGTAAGATCCTGAAAGATTATAAAGTGATCGTAGATAAAAGTACCGTACCGGTAGGCACTGCCGAGAAAGTACATACTGCGATCGCTAAGAATTATAAAGGTGAATTTGATGTAGTATCCAATCCCGAGTTTTTAAGGGAAGGGGTGGCTGTAGACGATTTCATGAAGCCCGACCGTGTAGTGATCGGCGCTTCTTCTGAAAGAGCTAAGAAAGTAATGAGCGATCTCTATGCGCCATTCGTTCGCTCCGGCAACCCTGTTATCAACATGGACCTCCGTTCAGCCGAGCTGACCAAATATGCCGCCAATTCATTCCTCGCTACGAAGATCTCTTTCATGAATGAGATTGCCCAGTTGTGCGAGCGCCTGGGTGCTGATGTAGACATGGTGCGCCGTGGCGTGGGTAGTGATGAACGTATCGGCAAACGCTTCCTGTTCCCCGGTATCGGTTATGGCGGAAGCTGCTTCCCCAAAGACGTACAGGCGCTGGTAAAATCATCCAAAGAAGTGAGCTATGACTTCCAGATCCTGAATGCAGTAATGGATGTGAACGAGAAGCAGAAACTGCACCTCATGCCTAAGATCAAGAAGTTCTTCAACAATGATCTGAAAGGTAAAAAGTTTGCGATGTGGGGCCTGGCCTTTAAGCCCAATACAGACGATATACGCGAGGCTCCGGCTTTATATATGATTGATGAGCTGACGGCAGCAGGCGCTACCCTCAGTGTGTTTGACCCCGAAGCAATGACCAATGTAAAAGGTGTTATTGGCGGCAAGGTAGAGTATGCTGAGAACCAGTATGATTGCCTGGAAGGCGCCGACGCCCTGATCATTGCCACTGAATGGAATGAATTCCGCACGCCCAACTTCCTGAAAATGGTAACGGCGCTGAAGAATAAAGTCATCTTTGATGGCCGCAACCTGTTTGAAGGCAATGCAGTGAAAGAACTGGGATTCTATTATGAAAGCGTGGGAAGGGCCGTAGCCGCTCCCGGCAAATAACCATCACCAGTATAATTCCCTGCAACCACTCCCATCACAAACAACACAACATGGCAAGAAAAAGAGTACTTATCACCGGAGCTGCCGGATTCCTGGGTTCGCATCTGAGCGACCGCTTTATCAAAGAAGGTTTTCATGTTATTGGCATGGACAACCTGATTACCGGCGACCTGAAGAATATTGAGCATTTGTTCAAACTGGAACAGTTTGAGTTCTATAACCACGACGTTTCTACTTTCATCCACGTGCCGGGCAACCTGGATTATATCCTGCACTTTGCCTCACCGGCCAGCCCGATAGATTACCTGAAGATCCCTATCCAGACACTGAAGGTAGGTTCATTGGGTACACATAACTGTCTTGGTTTGGCAAGGGCCAAAGGCGCCAGGATCCTGGTAGCTTCTACTTCGGAGATCTATGGCGACCCGATGGTGCACCCGCAAAACGAGGAATACTGGGGTAATGTAAACCCGGTAGGTCCGCGTGGTGTATATGATGAGGCCAAGCGTTTCCAGGAAGCCATGACCATGGCTTACCATACTTTCCATGGACTGGAAACACGCATCATCCGCATCTTCAATACTTACGGTCCGCGTATGCGTCTCAATGACGGCCGTGCATTACCTGCCTTCATTGGCCAGGCTTTGCGTGGTGAGGATCTCACGGTATTTGGCGATGGTTCACAAACAAGAAGCTTCTGCTATGTGGATGACCTGGTAGAAGGTATTTACCGCCTGCTTCTGAGTGATTACCGCCAGCCGGTAAATATTGGTAACCCCGATGAGATCTCCCTCAAAGACTTTGCGGAAGAGATCATCGCCCTGACCGGTACCAAACAGGAAATCGTATATAAGCCCCTGCCTGTAGACGATCCCAAACAACGTAAACCGGACATTACCCGTGCTAAAGAGGTACTGGGCTGGGAACCTAAAGTGGGCCGTAAAGAAGGTTTGAAGATCACTTATGAGTATTTCAAATCCCTGAAGCCGGAAGAATGGTTCAAACAACCCAAGGAGTTTATTAGCCGATAGACCTGTCAGCGTTTGTTCCGCAATGCGGGACTTCATTAACCCCTGGCCGACTAAATACACCTATTGCAAAAACCTGACAGTGCTTGTTCCGCGTAGCGGGATTATGTAACTTGTCAGGTTTTATAAATTCAATACCATCATGTACCAGGATTTAGTTGATCAGAAAGCCCGGTTAGCTGTTATTGGCTTAGGCTATGTTGGGTTACCAATAGCCTTGGAATTTGCCCGCAAAGTACCGGTTATCGGTTTTGATATCAATGCGAAGCGGATTGAGATGATGCAGCAGGGCATTGATCCCAGTAAAGAAGTAACAGCCGACGAGTTCAAAGGCGCCAATATCGTTTTCACAGACAGCCTGGAAGTATTAAAACAGGCCAGCTTTTTTATAGTAGCGGTGCCTACGCCGGTTGATAAGTATAATGTGCCCGACCTGAAGCCTTTGATCAGTGCTTCAGAAACAGTGGGCAAAGTGTTGAAGAAAGGGGATTATGTGGTCTATGAGTCCACCACTTATCCCGGTTGTACAGAAGAGGATTGCTTACCAGTGCTGGAAAAAATGTCTGGCTTAAAGCTGGGCATAGATTTCAAACTGGGCTATTCACCGGAACGTATTAATCCCGGTGATAAAAAACATACCCTGCGTACCGTGATCAAAGTCGTATCGGGCAGTGATGCGGAAGCACTGGAGCAGGTAGCAAAGATCTATGAACTGGTGGTAGATGCCGGTGTACACCGGGCTTCTTCCATCAAAGTAGCAGAGGCTTCCAAAATTGTAGAGAATACGCAGCGTGATCTGAATATAGCCCTGATGAATGAGCTGTCGCTCATTTTTGACCGCATGGGCGTGAATACTTATGAAGTGATTGAAGCGGCGGGCACCAAATGGAACTTCCTGAAGTTCCAGCCGGGACTGGTAGGCGGGCATTGTATCGGGGTAGACCCTTACTACCTTACCTACAAGGCGGCTTCACTGGGCTATGAGTCGAAGGTGATTACGGCCAGCCGGTTCATCAATGATGATATGGCCAGGTATGTGGCCCGTAAGATCATTACCCACGTATTGCGTAATTCCAATGATCCTAAGGTATTGGTGAAGGGAGTTACGTTCAAGGAAAACGTGAGTGATATCCGGAATTCGAAGATCGTTGATACCGTAAAAGAACTACTGGCGTTCAATATACAGGTGGATATGGAAGACCCTTATGCAGAAACGGATGAAGTGCATGAAGAATATGGGTTGCACCTGGTAAAACAGCCGGCGGTGGATTACGATGCCGTAATTGTCACTGTTCCGCATAAACCTTATACTACGTTGAAGGATGCCGATTTTGCTGCCATGACACGGGAGCATGCCATGATTGCCGACCTGAAAGGAATTTATAAAAATACTATCACCAGCAGAAAATACTGGAGTTTGTAATGGCTAATTATAGTAAAACCATCATGATCACAGGCGGGGCCGGTTTTATCGGCTCGCATGTAGTGCGGTTATTTGTAAACAAATACCCGTCATACCGTATTGTAAACCTCGATGCCCTCACTTATGCGGGCAACCTGGAGAACCTCACCGATGTGCAGGACAAACCCAATTATGTGTTTGAGAAAGGGGATATTACGGATGAGAAAAGAATAGCGGCCTTATTTGAGCAGTATGGTTTTGACGGCGTCCTCCACCTGGCGGCAGAAAGCCATGTGGACCGTTCCATCATTGATCCGCTGGCCTTTGTACGCACCAACGTACTGGGTACGGTAACACTGCTGAATACCTGTCGCCAGTATTGGAAAGAAGAGATGAGCAGCAAGCTTTTTTACCATGTATCTACCGATGAAGTATATGGTTCACTGGGCGAAACCGGCTTCTTCACAGAAGAAACGGCGTATGACCCGCGTTCACCCTATTCAGCTTCCAAAGCCTCTTCCGATCATTTTGTAATGGCCTATCACCATACGTATGGCTTACCGGTGATCATGAGCAATTGTTCCAACAATTATGGCTCTCATCACTTCCCGGAGAAGCTGATACCGCTCATGATCAATAATATCAAGAACAATAAGCCGCTGCCCGTGTATGGCAAGGGGGAAAATGTGCGCGACTGGTTGTATGTAGAAGATCATGCCCGCGCTATTGATACCATTTTCCATAAAGGAAAGAATGGTGAGAAATACAATATCGGCGGCTTTAATGAGTGGAAGAATCTTGACCTGGTGCATTTGCTGTGCAACATCATGGACAAAAAGCTGGGCCGTGCAGCGGGCGCTTCTGCAAAACTGATCACGTATGTCACCGACAGACCCGGTCACGACCTGCGCTATGCCATCGACGCTACCAAACTGAATAAAGAACTGGGATGGAGCCCTTCCCTGCAGTTTGAGGAAGGATTGGAGAAAACGGTAGACTGGTACCTGCAACATGAAGAGTGGGTAAAGCACGTTACGTCCGGCGATTACCAGCATTATTACAACGAGCAATACGCAAAGCGATAAACACCTATTATTCTCATGCCTTTTATTGAAACAGGATTACCGGGATTGTTAGTTTTTGAACCCACTGTATTTGAAGATAGCCGGGGTTATTTTTACGAAGCCTATAACGAGAAGGCTTTTGCCCAACAGGGCATTACCACCAAGTTTGTACAGGACAACCAATCCTGCTCTTCCTACGGTGTTATCCGGGGATTGCATTACCAGTTGTCGCCGCATGCACAGATCAAACTGGTGCGCGTACTGAGTGGTGTAATACTGGATGTAGCCGTGGATATCCGTAAGGGATCTCCCACTTTTGGTAAGGTATATGCGCTGGAACTATCTGCACAGAATAAAAAGCAATTGTACATACCGGCCGGTTTTGCCCATGGTTTTTCTGTGCTGAGTGAAACGGCGGAAGTATTGTATAAATGCGATGCTTTCTATAATAAGGAGAGTGAAGGCGGCATCCTGTATAATGATCCTGCCTTACAGATAGACTGGAAAATAGCGCCGGATAAAGCTATTATATCCGATAAGGATATAAAGCAGCCCGGACTGGCCGATTGTAAAAATAATTTTGTTTTTGAAGGATAATCATTGCTTATGGCAAAGCCCAAAATACTTGTTACAGGCGCCAATGGCCAGGTAGGCACTTCGCTCAAAGCTTTGCCGGCCGCCTATCCTTCCTTTGATTTTATCTTCCTCACCAAAGATGAGCTGCCCATTCACCGGTTTGAACTGGTAAGCCAGTACTTTGATGTGGTTAAGCCTGCCTATTGTATTAATGCGGCTGCTTATACTGCTGTAGACAAGGCAGAAACAGATAAGGATACTGCTTTCCTGGTGAATGGTGATGCTGTGGGGGTACTGGCATCAGCTTGCAAGAAGTACGGTACCCGGTTCATTCATATTTCCACGGATTATGTATTTGATGGTACCTCACCGGAACCTTATAAGGAAGATGACCGTACCAATCCTGCCAATGTATATGGGCTTTCCAAGTTGCGCGGTGAAGCCCTGTGTTTGCTATACAATCCCGAAGCTGTGATCATCCGCACTGCCTGGGTATATGCTGAGCATGGTAACAATTTTGTGAAGACCATGTTGCGGCTGATGAAAGAGCGCCCCGCCATCAATGTGGTGAATGACCAGATCGGTGCGCCTACCTATGCGGGTGATCTGGCAAAAGCGATATTGGAGATAGTGAGGAAGAATTCAGAATACAGAATACAGAATACAGAAGCGGGCGACCAGCAAATGGTAACCGGGAACTGGCAACCTGGCATTTATCACTACAGCAATCAAGGGCGTATTAGCTGGTATGATTTTGCCGTGGCCATCAAAGAGCTGTCTGGCAGCGCCTGTGTGGTCAATCCCATTCCTTCCGCTCAATATCCTACACCTGCCAAAAGACCGGCTTTTTCTTTACTGGATACGCATAAGATACAGGCTGCCTACCAATTGGAAATACCCCACTGGAAGGAGAGCCTGCAACGTTGTTTGACGCATTTGTTATAACATGAACAGAAACTGCGATATTATCTGCTTTACCCTTTCCCGATGGGATTCCGAAATATCTTCACCGGCACTGGCATTGGCCATTGAATTTGCCAGGAACAACCGGGTATTTTATGTAGAGCATCCCTTCTCCTGGCAGGATTACCGGCAGTCTCAATACAACAAGTTCACCCGGCCGCGGAAAGACGCTTTATTAAAAGGCAAAAACATTTATGCCAACCCGCCTTCGCTGCCTGCTAATTTAACGGTGGTTACTTCACAGCTTACCCTTCCTGTTAACTTCCTGCCACCGGGCATCCTGTACAACACCCTATCGAAATACAATGACCGGATTGTACTGAAAGCGATCCGCCGGGTAATAAAAGATTATCAGCTCAAAGACTTTATATACGTTAATTTCTTCGACCCTTATTTCGTACGCAGCATTCCGCCTGATATTAAGCCTTTGCGTACCATCTACCAATCGATGGATGATATTTCACAGGTGGCTTATTCCAACCGGCATGGCACGCGACTGGAGGAAGAGATCATCCGTAACTTCGATTATACGTTGTGTACCTCTAAAGAGCTTACCAGGTTGAAGTCGGCCTTTTCGCCCAACGTGTATTTTCATCCCAATGCAGCCGATATTGACATTTTCAAAAAGGCTGCTACGGAAGTATTACCCAAGCCGCCGGAACTGCAAAACATTACCCAGCCCATCATTGGTTATACCGGCAGTATTGAATACCGGTCGGACTTTGAACTGCTGAAGAAGATAGCAGAATACCATAAGGACAAGATCCTGTTCCTGGTAGGGCCTGTGCAGGGCGATGAACACAAAGCCGTGGGGCTTGATACCCTGCCCAATGTGATCTTCGCCGGCCCGCGCAAGATCACAGAGCTGCCCAATTACCTGCAGTACTTTGATTGCGTGATTATTCCTTTTAAAAAGAATACACTTACCAAAAGTATCTATCCCCTCAAAATCAATGAATACCTGGCAGCCGGTAAGCCGGTAATCGCCACCCATTTCTCAGAAGACATCTATACCTTCCGCGATGTTGCTTATGTAGTAGATAGTCATGAGGAATTCCTGCAAACCATTGATAAGGCCATCACAGAACACAATGAAACACGCAGGCAGGCGCGCATCAAGGTGGCGTCTACCAATACCTGGACGGCCAGGGTAGAGCAGTTCTGGAACATCATTGAAAGAGAGCCGAAGAAAGCTTAAATGCGCGCAAGCGTATTACTTAATAGCGGTAATAGCCGTGCCGCCATGTTTGCTTTGTGTTTTAACGATCCCAAAGCCGGGCGCAAACCATTCGGTACCTTCTATATTCACCGGTATGCCAATACCCATGGTCTTAATGGTAATCTTGCTTTTGTAAGATATTTTATAACACTCCCAGGTACCTGCAGACGTAGTTACTGATTCCTTGCCTTCTACCTTACGGTTATTGACCACCATGATCACTGATTGTTTCATGCCCTTATTCTCTACTTCTATATTCATACTGGCGTCTTTAAGCTCATCGCCCACTTTCATAGCAGCAGGGTATTCTATATAGATATTATCGGCTTTGGCTTCTGTGGTACCAAACTGCTCCTGCTGGGCAGCCGGTAAAGACATCTTCATGTCCACCATCATCACCCCGCTTTTACACTGGATAGTACCTTTAGCTTTGGCAAAAGACTTTCCTTTCCTGTCAAACATTTCTGAGTTAAGCTGGCCTGTGAGGGTGCCACCGCCATTTTTTACATCTGTTACTGCATATACCTGTTTACCATTTTCATCGCCCTTCTTGTTGTAGATGGTCATTTCAATGGTCTTGTTATTCTGCAGGAAATAAAAGCTTTTGCAATCTTGTGCCCTACCGGGCAAGGCAATGATACAGGCCAATAGTGCAGGCAACCAGTTATTTTTCATAATGCTGCTTTAAAGGTGTGTTAATACCTGCAAAGTAACAGCCGTTTGAAAGGGAAGACAATACCCTCTTGGTGGTAGGCATGATTTAACCCGTAACGGGCGTAAACCGTGGTGTAAATAGCAATGCTGCGAAAGGGATTATTTTTTTACTGCTGCGGAGTCTTTGGAGGCTCCCTGCTTTCCGGGATTGCGCCAGGCCCCTGTCATACGGTTTACGATCTCTTTAATAACCGTATCGAATTTCAATACCTGTTCGGGTTTGCACAGTGCGCGTACCTGCTGGAAATGCTGGAAGGTAATGAGGTCCAATTGTTTTTGTAAGGCGCCGATCTCATCTGCTTTTGCCTGCAGGACGGAATCCTGTGGGGCAGGTTCTTTCAGCAGATCAAAGAACCTCTTTTTGGTATTGCGGATGGAGTCCATGAGCGGCTTTTGCCGGCTCATCATCGTATCTCTTAATTGCCAGTAAATGGTTTCCTGTTCTTTATCGAGCTTCAACTCATTGACCATGAACTGTCCCATGCGTTTCTGCCTGTCGCCGCCATCATTGTTGCGGGGACGGTCTGCCGGCTTCATGGACCAGTAAAAAGACAAAGTAATGATGTTGGTTACCAATAATATCGCTACTAATAACAGTAACCACTTCTGCCTCGGAAATTTCGTCATGGTACTACAGGGGTTTCATCATATACGGGGTACGTACCCATAGGGTAGTCGGATGCCAATAATTGTTGTTGCGCGCTTTCAGTGGGTAAGGTTTTCTCCTCGTGCCACATTTTCATAATGGCCGTAGCATTCAGAATAAGGATAATAGCGGCCAGGCTAAGGGCCAATGCCGGCCTGGCAAGCAGCCGCACCAGGGGGCCGCCTGTATTTTCCAATTCCCGTTCCATCCGTCCCCGGAGACGGGTATAAAAGAACGCCGGAGCCTTGGCCCTTTGGATACCCTCCAGGCTGTTGAGCACCTCGTCGATCTCTTTGGGGTTGTTCGGCTTGGTTGACATGATGCTGTAATTTATGTAAACTATCTTATTTGACGATATCAGATTAGGAAACCTGCGAATATCAGTCCCCTTGCCGGGAATGTTTTTCCAGTATTTTCCGCAGGTTTTGCCTGGCCCGGAAAAGCAAGGATTCCACCGCCGAGACCGAAAGCCCCATGACCTCTGCAATTTCCTGGTAACTAAGCTCTTCTGCCTTGTGGAGGGTAAATGCTGTTTTTTGATTTTCAGGCAGCTGTTCAATAGCCTTGAACAAGAGGGCTGCCTGCTGCTTCCTGTCCAGCACCACCCCGGGATGATAAAAATCAACCGGGTCGTGCAGCAACTCATTGTCTGCCCCAAACAGGCTGGTCAGGAATGCAAACCGTTTCTTCCGCTTTTTGCTCCGGATATGGTCTAAAGCCTTGGTAGTGGTAATGCGGTAGATCCAGGTAGATAAGCGTGCATCTCCTTTAAACTGATCGATTGATTTGTATACCTGGATAAACACTTCCTGGGCTACATCTTCTGCATCAGGTTCGCTTTGGACCACGCCAAGGGCAGTATTATATACCATATCCTGGTAACTTTCTACCAACGTTTTAAATGCCAGCTCATCGCCCTGCCGGAGAAGTAGTATCAGTTCCTGCTCATTCAAGAAATCGCCCGTTTAGAGTTTGATGCTACAACTTACGAAATACTTCAGAATTACAACTGCCAGATAGTAACTCATTAAAATATGATAGCATTTTGCAGGGGCGCCATCATTTGGCTCCTGCTGCCAAAAGCGCCTGCCTAAACAGGATACAGCCTTTTAAACAGCCCGGGGTAATCTATCACGAAATAGTTTTCATCTACCGGTAATTCCGCTTTGAAATCGTCAAGGGCAAACGAATAATAATATTCATAAATCTTCGTGTATTGCTGCACCACTTTTTCCATCGTGAATGCCGGCAGCGTGATATACAGCACGTTTATAAATACCCGTTCCCGGTGGGGATAATCAATACGCCGGATGGGCAATGTATTTGTAAAAGGTGTAAGCGTGATGTCGATATCAATACAACCGGCGAGCTCTTCAACAGGCTTGTCATTGTCAAACCAGTTGCCTTTGGTATCGCTGTACAATTCCAGGTATTGAGTTGTATTATGGAGGTTGTTCACCCGGAAATGGCGTACCTGCCAGCCCTTATCCGTTTCTATGCGGTAGTGAATGGCAAAGGGCACATTGTCCATCACACCGGTAAGATGACTGTTAATGATATAGCCATTCTCCTGTTCCTGCCAGTGCAGGCATTCCATGCTTTTCCGGTCAAGCCCTTCCCATACAATGGTATTGGTAATATGCTCCACGGATTTTTTAACAATGACTGCTTAAAAATCATGCCATCTCACGGTTAAAAAAGAAGGCTGCCCCTGTATGGAAGCAGCCTGTATGAAGCCCCGCCCCCTGGTTATATTAATTATGGTATAGAAGTGGTAATGTCAATGTTGGCAAAAAACAGCGCTTCCGGATCGGCGGAAGTGATCACTACTTTACAATAAATAAAGCCGGCATATTCAAAAGAGAAAAGCTTTTGACGTTTGGCTTGCTTAACTGGTGTAACTGTTGTGCTGATGGTGGTATAGGCCAATGCCCTTTTTTCGGGGAGCACGATGCTGCTTTGTTCTTTTCTGAATCCCGAAAGAAAGGTGATCATACATAGGGAAAGGAATAAGAAAACCGATATACCCCGCAAGTTACAGTGTTTGCTGCCGGGCAGGCAGACGGTGTGGTATTGCCCGGTAAGGGCATACATGGATGGTTGCTTATTCATGATACTATACTTAATAAGTGTGCCCGTGTAATATAGGATTACACAGACGCTTGTTACAGCGTTATACTATCGGGCATAAGGATACCTTAACAGTACCATTACGCCAATAATGGATTGGGTGGGAATCTTAAATGGAGGGTGTATTCATTCTTGATCCATTGGCCGGCCTGTCCGGAGGGTGTGAAGAACAGGGCGCTGGCCATTATTTGCTATTGACACTGGATTAGACGCAAACGTTGTACAAAAGGCAACAAAAATAACCGAATATTTTCTCCCTGGTTCAGACATAAATATGTGATGGAGCAACTGCTGGTTGTGCCGGTTTTTGCAGCCTGTGGGTTGCCGGGAACCTGGTTGGGGAGTATTTCTATTGACCTGAGTGTCGCATTGATATTTGGTTTTTTATGGTAGTTTTTGTATCTTCCATTTATATGAATAACAGCGGCTTATATTGTTTTTCTGCATCCTTCCTACGTGTTGGTGTTCAACCCCCTCAGCAGGGATTTCCGCGTCCCGCCTGCATTTGAGGCTTGTTCTCTTACTATTGTCTTGCTATTATCTTGCTACTGGCTTGTCTCTGGCTTACGACCAGGTGGGAGGACCTATACCGCATCCTTGCCGGACCTGCGGCGGAACCCCGGCTGAGCCTTTTCCGATGGGCACAAGGTAAGATATGAGTACACAGCCGCACGAGGCCGGGCTGCGTACTTGCGCCAGTGAGAGGGGCGAGTATCCCTGCCGGGCTGAGTATTGAGGGAGCTTTGGTATACGGGCGCCAGTTACCCTGCCACTTTTTCATAAGTCGCTGATAATTTTATTTTACGCTATTAGCATGCTATTGGTATGCTTCGGGTATGCTTCAGCTATGCTTCCCCCATGCTTAGGCAATGCTTCCCGCATGCTTGTTTTGTACTGAAAAAACTTTACAGGTGGGTAGTATTGTTACAGAATGGGCTTTACAGTCTTTCACACAAATGTAGTTTGAGTACGGAAGGACATCAAATACGGGTGACATTTATGCATAAAATTATGCAAAATGGTAAGATTGCTTCTTTGTTGCTGACAGTAACATCACGACTCAAACGTACGAAGAAGACAGCGCGGTTTCTTTTTATTAGGATACGTATTACTGTCATTTAAATTTGGGAAATCTGCTTATTAATCGTAAATTCTACTGATAATCTGGCTTTCTTTTTTTAATCTTGCCGGAAGTATCCCCTTGTAACCATTTCTATTACACCTTCATCTTCTGGAAGTTTATCGTCATCCTTTACGTTAATCAATTGTCTGTTAATTAATTATAAGTTAGTAATAACTTATTTATCTGTAATTTGCCTATTAATGACTGAACTATAATGGCCTTGCCCAGGTACAATATGGAAACATTGATCGAAATGATCAAAAGCAAGGATCATCGAAAAGCATCCCATGCTTTCGGGCAGTTGTTTAATGATTTACATGGCCCCCTGGTCTATTACACGTATAACCTTACCAAGGACCTGCAGGAGTCGGAAGACATCGTTTCTGTATCCTTCAATAAACTCTGGTTGCTGAAAGAAAATTTTGAGTCGGTATACAGCATGCGGGCTTTCCTATATGTAACTTCCCGGAACTCCGCCTATGATCATAACAGGTATACCAGTAATACCAAAAGAAATATTGAAGTTTCCGTTGATGATATTGAGCAACATGCTGATCGAATGGCTGATGAAGACCAGCAATTCGAAATGATGCGTTCCCTTATTGTAAGCGAACTCTACAAAGAAATTGATAAACTATCCCCACGCCTGCGATCCATTACAAAGCTCATTATTATGGAGGAGCAAACTACCAGGCAGGTGGCCCAATCCCTGAATATATCTGAGCAGACGGTAAGAAATAGTTTGACGAAAGTGCGCAATTTGTTACGGACACGACTGCTTATAAAAAAGTTATTCCTCCTGGTCGCCCTGTTTATCCGAATTTATTTTTTATAACACCTACAGACTGTACTTTGCAATTCAACCACTATATCTATAAAAAGATTGTTTTAGTTTATTCGTACAGGATGGAGCAGGTCGGTAATCGTTGAGAATTCAATAATTTAGAAAGACGTTACTTATTAATAACACTCAACAGGGAGATTATGCCTGCTTGCTCTTTGTTGGGTTATATATAAGCAGGCGCCTAAGCATTTTAACGATCAAACCAATGAAAAAGATCCTCATTACGCTCTTTGCTGTAACGATGTTTGCCGCCGCCCACGCGCAAAGTATTTCAAACGTGGATACCTATGTGTCAATTGAGTCGCCCTACCACGAGATCGGCGAAGTATATTATGCCAGCGACAGCATTTATTTCGAATTCACCGTGCATTTCCCCTATTTAAATGACCTGGAACTTACAAATGACGAATTGTATGCATATGTGCACCTGATGGACTATACAAATGGATTGTGGGCAAACGGCTATATTGTAGCGGAAGCCGGTGAAAGCTTTACCGTCGGCACAATACCGTATGGCGTCACAAAAACATACAAAGGCGCTTATTATGTAGGGAATATTACTACTACCTCGGATATGGAAATATCGTTCGCCTCTTCTTTTTCCACTACATCGACTATCATTTCGGGCAATGGCCTTGTCAGCTTTACGTATAATCCATAACCGCTACCTGTACCACTACAAAAGGCATCTTTTCGGATGCCTTTTGTAGTGCTGTATGGTTCTGGTTGTAACATACTTTTCCCTACTGAATACTGTAAATTTTATAAAGTTTCATCAGACCCGGATGTTTTTGCTCCATGTACTGAATTCGGTACTGGAAGATATCAGGGTAATTAAAAATTGCTTAAACTGAAATAAAATAGCGCCTGCCATAAAACGGGCGCTATTTTATTAGTTACTTATTTCAAACATCCGTCATTACGTTGATAATTTCTTTAGCAAAGTAGCTGGTCTAATTATCGTTTAACTATGTTTATGCGCAAATTAATTGGTAAGTACCTCTTTTTTCCCCGCAAAGCGGGATGTATAATGTGTCTTTTTTGACGTATAAAAACGGACAAATCGGCCATTTGTGCAGGTTTGGACTGAAAAGGGACATGCGCATTTGGAAAGGGGGTATGTGGCGTTGTAAGTTTGGATAAAACCCAATCTTATGGCAA
Organism: Paraflavitalea devenefica; assembly: GCF_011759375.1. Lineage (NCBI taxonomy): Bacteria > Pseudomonadati > Bacteroidota > Chitinophagia > Chitinophagales > Chitinophagaceae > Paraflavitalea > Paraflavitalea devenefica. The sequence goes on from NZ_JAARML010000003.1 coordinate 538,856, forward strand.
AAGTAACCAGTTTAATTGAGCTCCGCGGAACGATTGGAGACACGACGTTCCGCAAAACGGCAGAGGGTAATATTGCTGGCATGAAACCTGGGCCTACCCGGGAAAAGGTGCTGACGCATGAAAATTTTAAACGTACGCGGCGCAATGCGGCTGAGTTTCAATTGGCCATCCAAGACGCGGTTGCTGCGGCACGCGCTGGGTGCAGCACTGAATGGGAAAACGGGTTCTTCCCTGAATGGGCGTATGAATGGCATGTTTTGTAAGGCGGCCCGGCAGGATGGTGAAAGTGATTTGGGAAGTCGCCGGGCTTCGAAGGGGGCTACCGGTATGCTGACGGGTTTTGATTTTAATAAGCAGTTGTCGCTGGCGTATGCGCTGCCTGTGCGATTAACGCATCAACTGGATGTGGAGACGGGCGTCTGCCGGGCGGAACTGCCATGTTTTATTGCGAGGAAGCGAAAAGGGTTTCCGGTGGAGGCCACGCATTTCCGTATCATCTCGGGCGTGGCAATGATTGATTTCATTTGCCGGGGCTACAGGCAGGATGTGCAGCGGAGTGCATTGTTGCCGCTCAGTAAGAAAACGCCAGCGGATATCTGTTTTGAGCACTGGCTGGAACCGGGTGAAGGAAAGGTGATGGTGCAGGCGTTGGGTATGCAGTTTTATAAGCTGGTGGAGGGGAAAGAGGTGTTGGTGAAGGGCAGCGCGGTGCGGATATTGGAGGTGGTAAGGATAGAAACACAAATTAAAAGCGAATTACACGAATTGGAATGCGGATCGGTTCGTGAGGACACGAACCAGGGCAAGAGGACATTGGAAGAAGAAGGCAATGAGGCATTGAGGCAGCAAGGCAACGAGGAAACAAGGCAGGAGATACAATATGAAGATGGACTAGGGGGAACGGGCATTGAGGAGGAATTACAGGGAACACGAATTATAGGCGAATTACACGAATTGGGAGTAAGGGTGGAGAAAGCTGAGGTGGTTTTGCTGGAGTAATACCTTTCATTTTCAATTGGTTATGTGATACTATTATATCTGCGTTATTTTTTTTCAAAAAAGACCGGTACAGTCGACCCCAAAAACAGTTATATAGGAAGAACTATGTACCCGGAAACATTTTAAGCAATGAACGAAAACAATCAATTAGCCGTAGAGCTGATCCTGAAGCATTTGCGGGAGGAACTGACCGAACCGGAAAAAGCCCAGCTTAACCAGTGGATTAAAGCATCAGCCAGGAACGAGGCATTTTTTCTAAGTATGACAGATGAAGCATCCTTGCACGCTACGCTCAGGGAGTATGCATATGCGGTGGAAAATATTCAAGGAAAACAGCCAACCTATGGTAAGGTGGTGAGGCTGAATCCGGGATGGCCCAGGAAATTGGCCATTGCCGCTTCCTTTATCGCTTTGATAAGCATCTGTGCTTACCTTTTTCTTAAACCTTCTCTTCGTGAATCACCCAATGATCTTTCCGTAAAACCGCAACAACAGCCCGATCTGTTACCCGGCTCGCAAAAAGCCACGCTTACGTTGGGCGAAAGAGTTATTGTTTTAGCGGATATAAAAAATGGTTTAATTCCGCAATCGGCAGGTATACAAAAAAGGGCTGACGGAGAATTATTATATGACGGAAGTACCGGTTCTTTGAGCAACCCGTCAAATGCTGAAGTACATACACTGGCCACGCCCAAAGGAGGTTATTATAAACTCATACTGCCTGATAAAACCGTGGTATGGTTAAATGCAGCTTCGTCTATCCGGTATATTCCTTCGAATTTTACCAGGAATAGAACGATTGAATTAACAGGCGAGGCCTATTTCGAGGTGGCTAAAATGGTTGCTCCGGGAACCCGCCAGGCAGTACCCTTTTACGTGAAGTCAGGTGATGCGACTGTCCAGGTATTAGGGACCAAATTCAATATTTCGAATTACCCGGAGGACAAAAAGATATTGACCAGTTTACTAGAGGGGTCAGTTAAAGTTTCTTCCGCCGCTGCCCAGGATTCCCGCATTATAGTTCCCGGACAGCAGGCTATTATTCAAAATGACCCTCATACGCTTTCACTAAAAGCGGTGGATGCTGAAAATATTATATCCTGGACGCGCCAGCAATTCTTTTTTGATAATATTCCTTTATCGGATGTGATTCACCAATTGCAGCGTTGGTATGATATTGAAGCCGTACAATATGAACAGGGCGTGCCCGTAGATAAGCCCTTTTATGGAAAGATGCAAAGGAACCTCCCCCTCTCTGTTGTGTTGCCACAGCTTGAAGCAATCGGGGGCATCAGTATAGAGCTGCAGGGGAAATCACTGCATGTTAAGCAAGGAATGCCATGAAAAACCATAAAACAGGATATGATAACAAAATAGGAAACCAGGGACAACTATAGACTGTCCTGTGAGCATTCACTTTTACCAGTGAGGAGATATACTTTAACGAGTGATTGCTGTTTTCTTTTTGTTCAAAAAGCTACGGTCAAAGTGCGTCCTAAGGGACGCGCTTTCCCGGATGCTATCGGGTTCATGATTATAAAATAAGCCGCACATTGAAAAAAGCACCCATTAGTAGCCCGGGCAGCATACGCTGCCATTTTACCAGCCACGTCAACGCAGGATGTAGCCGGTTACTGCCATTGGTTACCGCTTCGTTAACATGCTATCCATTTCCCCTCTATTATATACGCGAACCATTACCACAACAACCAAATTCTTTTTTGTTTCGGATGTTTCAGCCTGGACGGCTGAACCTGTATTCCTTAACAACCTCCGATTGGACATTAGTTTATTTATTCACTTTGTCTGTTAGCAAGTTCGCACTGTGTTTTCACGGTGGAGCTGTGCTTAAGCGTTATGGCGATCATTAAACGCCTGACCTACCCTTTAGTGTTGAAGTTTCGCTCGCGCATTATGCCTGCTTATGGAAAAAATAAGGGCGTGTTTTCTTGCATGCCTGCACCCCAGGTAACTAAAAAATAAAACCGGAAGTGCTGTCACACTGCCGGTTGTAAAAGTTTTGGTTCCTGATGATCATTGGTCTGCTCATCATTATTCATCCAAAACTATTTCAAAGTTATGAACAATCCCTGTCATAACAAGGTCACTATTTCCATGACTTTGTTAGCTTCCTGTGTTTCGGGCATAGTAGCAAACATGGGTGGCGCATCAAAACTGCAACGCGCTATGAAACTTATAGCTGTATTACTCACCGCATGCTGTCTCCAGGTTAGCGCCTATTCCGGCGCCCAGGTTACTTTCTCCGGTAAGGATGTACGATTAGACGTCGTCTTCCAGGCCATCGGGAAACAAACCGGTTATATTTTTTTGTATAGTCCGGCAGATCTTAAGGATACCAGGCCAGTGACTATTGATGTGAAAAATGTTTCGATAGAAACTATTATGAAGAAGTGCCTGGAGGGTCAGCCGTTGGAGTTTACGATTGCGGATAAGACTGTTTTTATAAAGAGAATAAAGCAGAAAAATACTACAGTCGAAACCTTTCAAAACATAAATACTTCCCCAATTGTTGTGAGGGGCCGCGTTATTAACGAGGAAGGCGAGCCTCTTGTTGGAACCAGCGTAATTGTCAAAAGGACAAAAGAAGGTACTCTTGCTGGAATAGATGGGACGTTTTCCATCACAGGAGTGTCGCCTGACGATATATTATTAGTTTCTTATACAGGTTATAAAACGTTATCTGTAGAAGCCGAAAGCGTAAATGCTGTTCCGATCAAAATGGAGTTAGCGAATAATGAACTTGATGAAGCTATTGTCAGGCCTTATGGAAAAATAACGCGAAGACTCAATACAGGAAACATTGCTAGGATTTCAGCAGATGAAATTCAAAGGCAACCCGTGATGAATCCGCTTTTAGCCCTTCAGGGAAAGGTCGCTAACCTAGTTGTATCGCAAACAAGTGGATATGCAAGCGCACCGGTTTCTGTGACTCTGCGTGGGAAGCAGCAAATAGACTTGCCTACTGGAGGAAGTGTAAGCTCAGATCCTCTTTATATCATAGATGGCGTGCCTTTGGTAATAGGCGGTACTGTGACCGGACCAGGAAACTCTAGTAATGTTTTAGCAAGCGGCTTTGGCGGACCAGCTTTGGGGCAGAGTCCATTGTTTAGTATAGATCCTTCTACAATAGAGAGTATTGAAGTATTTAAGGATGCTGACGCTATATCTATTTACGGTTCCCGAGGGGCGAATGGCGTGATTGTTATCACAACTAAAAAAGCAAGAGTTGGGACAGTTCAAACAAATGGTAGCTTTCGACAGGGGATTAGTAAAGTTACAAAAAAGTGGGAGATGCTTAGTACCAAGGAGTATCTTGAAATGAGAAGGGAAGCGTTAAAGAATGATGATTTACTCTGGGTTCTTGAAGATCCAATCTGGGATCCATATGTTCCGGATATCAAAATTTGGGATTCCTCAAGAAATATAGATTGGCAAGATATAATATTTGGTGGTACAGGCAGAACATCCGACGCTCAGCTGTGTTTATCTGGAGGTAATACAGCGACGAAGTTTTATTTAGGGGGGGCATATAGTCGATTTACAGATGTACTTACCGTGAGCGGTGCAAATCAAAGGGGAAGTATTCAATTTGATTTCAATCAAAAGATAGCCAAGAATTTTGGTGTGGAATTGTCCGCGAACTATTCAAGTACGAAGAATAACTTACGGAGCCTCTCTCCTGACATTGCGATATTGTTACCCAATGCTCCAGACTTGTTTACAAAGGACGGTCAGTTAAACTGGCAAGGATGGGTACCGCTTCAATATCGATATCCGATGGCGAGGCTCTATCAACCATATAACTCAATAGGGAATAACTTGATCTCTAACCTTATTCTAAACTATGAGGTATTCAAAGGCGCAAGCATAAAAACAAGCATTGGGTTTACAGAGTCGAACAACAATCAGATACAATTCTTTCCTGCTAAATCTAGAAATCCAGAACTTAATCCAAAATCCTACACTGATTTTGGATTCAATAGACTTAGAACCTGGATAATAGAGCCGCAGATTAACTACAATTTTTTTCTAGGAAAGCATAAAATTAGCACTCTATTAGGCGCAAGCATCCAAAAAAATACAACTAGTGGTAGTTATATAACTGGAACAGATTATGCGAGTGATGCTCTTATGGGGTCTATGTTTACTGCAGGCTCTGTCAGGGTCAATAGCGACAATTTCGCCGAATACAAATATTTTGGAGGTTTTGCACGGATTTCTTACGATTGGTTTAATAAATATTTACTTAATGTAAGTGTGAGACGTGATGGTTCTTCCAAATTTGGCTTCACAAATAGATTTGGAACATTTTATTCTGTTGCAGGAGCATGGATATTTTCACAAGAAGGATTTCTAAAGAATTCGAACGTGGTGAGTTTTGGGAAATTGCGTGGCAGTTTAGGATTGTCGGGAAGCGATGGAGTAGGAGATTATGCATACCTAAGTCAATGGACAAGAACCCCTAATTATAATGGAGCTGTAGCAATCACATCAGTCAATTTATTGAACCCGAATTATCAGTGGCAAGAGACCAAAATGTTGGAAGGCGCAATTGAATTGGGTCTTTTTGACGATCGAATAGTTGCTTCTTTCTCAATATATCGAAACCGGTGTGGCAATCAATTAACTTCGGTTCCAATTTCCTTTGTTTCGGGATTCCCCTCTGTAGTAAACAACTCACCTGCTACTGTTCAAAATAGTGGATGGGAGATAAATATCAATGCAAAGGCTATTAGAACTAAAAATTTCTCTTGGTCGCTCACGTTCAATACCGGGCAAAATAGAAACAAACTTCTTGCGTTTCCTAATTTAGAGAGCTCTCCATATGCAAGTATTTATGAAATTGGGAAACCTCTTAGTATTATCAGACTACTTCATTTTACTGGAGTAGATCCTCAAACCGGCCTTTATACTTTCGAGGATAAAAATAAAGATGGAGTAATTTCAACCAATCCAGGGGAATCTGATGATAGATATCAATACACAATGTTCCCCAAGTTTAATGGAGGTTTAGGGAGTGACTTTGCTTGGAAGGGATTCCAAGTGAATTTTTTCTTTAATATAGCAAAACAAATGGGTTATAATGCATTTGCTTCAATTAACCCAGCTCCTGGTTTTGAAGGTATGTCGAATATGCCAAAAGAGGTTATGAAGAGATGGCAAAAGCCTGGTGATATAACGTCTATCGCGAAATTCTCTGCTACAGGTGGTCAAAGTTATAACGATTTCAGAGGGTCCGATGGAATATTTACGGATGCTTCTTTTATTAGATTGTCTAACGTTTCCATAGCTTACTCTTTAGAAGATAAAGTAAGTAAAAAGATTGGATTGAATTCTTTTAGTTTTTTCTTTCAGGGTCAGAACATATTTGTTATAACAAATTATAAAGGGGTAGATCCTGAAACTCAAAACTTCGGTATGATGCCGCCTCTTAAAACGGTTGTAGCTGGAATAAAATTTAGCTTATAAATTCAAATTCTACTTATGTCTAAATATTTAACCAAGGCGATTTTAGTAAAGGTTTTTGTCCTGCAGTTGATAGTATCGGTAGCCTGCAGAAGATCATTGGAACCTGCACCGCCAATCTCATCAATAACGACAGAAAAGGTATTTATCGATGATAAATCTGCTGTATCGGCTGTTAATGGGATATATAGTAAAATGAATGATGATTTAAACATCTCATCTTTTGATTTCTGTAACAGAGGTATTACAGTTCTTACTGGCCTTTCATCTGATGAACTCACTCCGGGTGGCGTCAATCCTAGCTTGAATCAGTTTTTGAGAAATGATCTTATGAAGGATAATGGTTATATACTTTATTTGTGGCAACGGGCCTACGCTTTTCTATATCAAATAAACATGTGTATTGAAGGGTTGGAGAATTCAAAAAGTCTCTCTGAGAACACTGCTAATCAATTGGTGGGTGAAACTCTTTTCTTAAGAGCATTTATTCATTTCTATTTATTTAATCTATATGGAGATATCCCTATAGCCACCACTTCAGATTGGAGGACAAATTCTCAACTAGGTCGGTCTTCCCAGGAAATGGTTTATGGACAAATATTAAAAGATCTAACGAAGGCGGACTCCCTACTTCCTGTTGAATATCCAACTGCTGAACGAGTGCGGCCCAATAAATTTGCAGCTCAATTTCTACTTGCTAGAGTATATCTTTTCGTCGGAGATTGGGATAAAAGCAGATTTTTTGCAGATAAACTTATTAGCACTAATTTTTATTTATTAGAAGACGACTTGAACAATGTATTCAAAAAAAATAGTAAAGAATCTATTCTACAGTTTAAGCCGCTTGATTTGGATCCCTATGCCACAATGGAGGGAAACACCTTCTTTATAGAAAATGCTGATAATGGATTCAATTACAATTTTTTTCTGACTGATAAATTACTGAATTCGTTTGATTTGAGTGATAAAAGAAAGCAAACTTGGATTGGTACAGTTGAGCGAGAAAGTCAACATTTCTACTTTCCTGCGAAGTACAAGATCAAATACGGTCAACCAGGATCTATAGATGAATATTACGTGGTTTTCCGTTATGCAGAGCTTTTCTTTATTAGAGCAGAATCTAATGCAAGAATGAATCAACTGTCAATGGCATTAGATGATCTTAACAGAATTCGATTAAGAGCTGGACTTCCTGTGAAAAACGTTATAGATGATAGTGAGGAGCTTTTGAAAGAGCTTGCATCTGAAAAGAGGAAGGAATTTTTCTCGGAATGGGGACATCGTTGGTTTGATTTGAAAAGATGGGGCTTTGGCAAATCAATTCTGGAGCTGTCAAAAGGCACAATAAATAATTTTTATTTCCTTTACCCGATTCCAGCGGCGGAATTGTTAGTAAATCCTAATATAAAACAAAATCCAGGGTATAACTAGAAGGTGGTACAAGCCTTACCGATCACAACAAACCGATTCCATATTTAAAAGACATACAATGAACACAAGACATATTCAAGAACTCCCTTAAGGTAGAGCTGGGGAGCCATACTGAATGGTCGGCCACGCTTCACCACATAATTGACAAAAATTGTGGAGTTGAAATCGTCGAACTTGTTCTGTCGGCAAAAGATATAGCGGTCAACGTATGCCTGGGTACTTTCGTCCTTAATAATGCTCAATGTTCTTATAAGATTTATGTTGACAGTATGTCTGATGTTCATAAAGAATCATTTAATAAGCAGGCTCAGGGAAGAGGCCGTTTTCGCTTTGATGAGCAGATTGAAAAAATTATTATTGAAAAATTTGAATTGGAGCTTGGACATGATCTGTCTAAATGAGTTTATGAAGAGTTGACAAATACCGTGGTTGCTGGCTATTTCGACTTGAAAACATCGGCGCAGGGCCTATGCCCATCATCAACTGCGGAATGAACTGCCAGTTCAACACCGTCGAAGTAGTGCCCATGGGCCAACTCGGTCCCTACATCCAGAACACGCTGGGTATCATAGAATTTGCCAATGGCGATGTGAATAATCCTTGGGGAAAGAAACGAGCCGAATTAGGCCATCCGGCCCCTTTCAACATGAAATGGCTGGGCATCGACAACGAGAACTGGGCCCGCAATACAATGAGCGCTTACAGGCCTTCACCCGGGCCATCAAACAGCGTTATCCCGCTATTCAGCTTATCCCTAGCACCGACTACTCGCCCAATCCACAGTTTAGGAACATGGATTCAGTGCTGCGCAAGCTGAACGTGGACATCATTGACGAGCATTACTAGATTTGCTAACTGGTAAATATGTTTGGTTATCAACTACGTTAAAAATTTAGTTTATGATATTAATTAAGAGTTGTTGTTTGTTGTTAATTATCGTGCTTCAAATCCCATTTTCTAATTTGATGGCCCAACAAAAAGAAATGAAGGTGGGCGATGAACTTCCTAACTTAAAATTTGAAGTCGTTAATTATAAGCAGCCATTTATTACGCTTTCGGACTTTGATGAAGAGATTATAGTTTTCGATTTTTGGGCTACATGGTGTGGTGCTTGTATTTCGTCATTTAAAAAATTAGATTCTCTTCAGAGGGCTTATTTAGGTAAAATTGCATTTCTTCCTGTCAGCTATGAAAGTAGGAAAAAAGTAGCTCTTCATCTGGGAAAGATAAATTCGATAAACAGAACTTCTTTCCCGTCTGTTGTCAATGATACTGTCTTAATGAAATTATTCCCTCATTCTGTAATTCCTCACTATGTTTGGGTAAATAAAAAGGGGAAAATTCTAGCTCTGACGCAAACCGATCAGATTACGGCTTCCAATATTGATAGAGCTTTGCAAAATCAATTGGTTGAAAGTATTTCCCCCAAGCGAATTCTTGCAATTGATTATTTCAATTCGCCACTTTTTATTCCTGCTATTAAGCATGTCAATAGGTCAACTAAGGAGGAAGAAATAAGTTTGGTCAATTTGAACGGCGATGTTTTTAGATCTATTATGACTCCTTACCAGGAAGACTACCTTAACGGTTTCTTCGGGGGAGGTGATGACAATAGAATTACCGTTTCAAATGTTGATGTTCGGAACCTTTATGTAAAGGCCTTTGAGAATTTGTTAAGTGAAGGGGCTATCGCCTTCATGGCAGGAGATAAAGTAGTTTGGGAATTGAAAGATAGCAGCTTGAATATACTAAATTCCCATTTATTTAGTAAAATAAATAAAGGCAATGAAGTGGTTTTCAGAGAATGGTTGAAACGTTATACTTTTTGCTACGAAATAGTTACTCCGGCATCATGGGGAAGAAATAGAAAGTATGAGATAATGTTGAATGATCTAAATAACTATTTTGGCTTACTTTTCGGGATCGAAGGGAAACTAGAGAAACGAAAGGTGGATGTTTATTCGTTAGTAAGCACTGGTAATAGGTCAGCTTTAGTTCAATCGAAGAATGAAAATGCTAGTTTGGAGCACAATAGGTACTTCTTTAATATGAATTTGAACAAAGTATCTGTGTTTGTTCAGCTCCTAAATTCATTATACCAGCCTGATAGGATTTTAATTGATAATACAGAAATTGAAGAACCTATATCCCTATCCCTTAATTGCGACTTAAGAGATTTCGACGCCGTGAAGGCAGCACTCAATAGGTATAAGCTATCTTTTGTTAAAAAACAGGTAGAGCAGCAACTTATAGTGATTCGACAGGTGGGACGGAACAATTCTAAGATTGATGATCTTATCGATAACAGACAGGCACGTAATGGGAAAGGTGAATAGAGGCTTTTTGAATTTTTAAGATCATCAATTACCCAAATGTTTCGGTTTCTGTCAGAATTCAATTAGCATAAACAAACGCTGGCTGAGTCTTTCCGGAGATTTGACGCAATCAACCCGTACTTCTCTCGAAGTCGTTGCTCGGTTACTCCGGTTCTTGATAGTTCTTTTTTATAATATTTACTTTTTCTAGCAAAAGCTTTCCGGCGTTTATCCGCTTTATGAAGCTGCCTCAGCTGTTTGGTAATAAAGCAGTGCTGCTAGCTCTGCCTCGTTTATCTGTTTGTCTTCATCAGCCTTTCAAACGGCTTTTTGGACAAATTTTTCTGATATTCTTTGACTGTCGCACTGGTTATACAAAGTAGTGGCCATCTCTTTTTTTGATGTTTGTGGCGAGTAGTTGCTGGAGGGCTCGTTCAATTTGCATCTTTGGCCACTTATAAAATCGTACGCATCCATACGACTAACCGCCGTTTGTACTGAGCCATTTTGTTTCAGATCATTGACTGAATTGCAGTTGGTGTGGTTTACTCGGCTGTGGGCTGTTGTTTATTTAATTCACTTTTTCATTGAACAATAATTTAAACTAAATGAAATGCATTTTTTTATTTTGTTAAGTCTTTTTCTTTCTACTATCGTTGGAACATCTGGCAAGTGTCAAGACAAGAGCTATTCTGTTGAGATAAGACTTAAAGGGGTCGATGATAATGATTCTTTTTATCTAAAGGGATACCTTGATGACGCCGTTGTCGCTGGATCAATTGTCAAGAATGGTACATGCAAATTTAGTGGTAAAACTGATGAAATTGGCTTTCCATTGAGATTGTTTAAACGTGAAAGTTCTAATGCCATTCTTTTGTTGGTAGATCCCGGAAGTCAATTGAGAGTTACGGGCACGTGGACATTTAAAGATGTTTCAATAATCAGTCACTCGACCCATCCGAATATTACAGTGATTGATGATAGGCGAGATGGTAGTCAGAATTCAAAAAATGTATTTTTAAAATTCGTAAATAAGCAATTATCTGCAACCACCTCTCAAAACGAATTATCACAAATTGCACAGCAATTTGTGATTCAGAATCCGAATAACTCGTATTGTATGTTTTTGATACATCCATGGTCTGAATTCGATTTGACAATTCCTTATGAAAAGCGAAAAGAGCTTTATGCGGGTCTCAATAGGCATTTGTGGACAATTTATTGGGGAAAACAATTGGCTATGTACTTTGAGGAGAAAGATTTTATAAAGTTTCTTTCATTGAAATCTCCAATAGTTGGTGAAAGGATTCCAAACTTTAAATTGTACACAGATGATAGGCGTGAAGACAGCTTATATTCTTTTATAGGAAAAAGCAATGCCAAATTGACGTTGCTTTTATTATGGAAGCCTTACAAGGAGACTGTTAGAGAAGAGTTCCAAAGAATCAAGGAAATACAGGACAAGTATTATAATGAGGGACTGCGAGTCATCTCCATTGGTCGTTATTGGAGTTTTGATGCTTGGTCGAATGACCGAAAATACTTAGAAAGGGACGTAAATGCGACTCTTCCTTGGCTTGACTTGGGCGATGTTAGAAAAGGGGACTGGGGTAGTAGTGAGTCTACTATTTCGTTTGGAGCTTTATATTTCAAAACCAAGAAGGATTGTTACAAGGTCTTGCTTGGGGAAAAGGGTGAGATTATTTCGCATGGTCTTTTAATGGATCAAGTAAGTTTATATTTATCTAAAGTTTTCAATAAGGAAGATTGAATAGCAATACTCCCCGTTTCTATGTGGTGTTTCTTAATCATTTGAAATCCTATAAAGAGAAATTTGTTTCTTGTCCATTGTTAACAAATAATTCTGAACAACGGCAAATGAAATCAGCTCTTCTTCTTCTATTTTACGTATTAAAAAGCTATTTAGATATTTGCCTGATTTACTGGAATACACATCAATTGTTGTATTTTCTTTAAATTGTTGAACTTCGGTATTATTGGATATTATCTTGGAGTTAACGTATAGTTTTCCATTGCTGATTGCTGCATTTGCATTTACAGTCCTACTTGGCTTCGTTTTGGTATATTGTTTACCTGTAAATGTTTTCAATCCCGCTGCCGCAATTTGATATGATTTTATGTTATCAATGGTTGAAAATGAATCAATCTTGCTCAAAGTCGTATCCGAGGTAATAAAACCGTTTCTATAGGCATATGTATAAATAACTGTCGCCGTTTCCGGATCATATATAAGATTGCCATCTGTAGAAATACCCGCGTCATTTCTTTGTTCAGTAATCTGGGCGGATTTGAATATATCTGCAACAAGATCCGCTTTGGTGAAATTTTGATCTAGAATTCCGTTATTATTTGAAAGTGTTCTAAAGATGAATGAATTTCTAGAGATTGCTGTTGCTCTTGTAACTGTCTTATCACCTAATTTTAATGTGTTTTCAATCTGGCCAGAGGGATTAATTGTAAAGATAATGTTCTTTTGCGGCAGTATAATCTGCAATGTATTTTGAGAATATGTGAGTATGTTATGTTCAAGACCCGTTAACGAGTCGGGTAGCATGATGGCCTTATTTTCTATTTGTTTAGTTTCAGGATTAAAAATTTGAATCAACCTCTTGTCGTTTCCTGACAGTAAAATCCTGCCTGAGTCGATAACTGTTGCACTTGTAGCTTTTATCCGATTTGCAAACGAATGAATTGATGCTAAGGATGTTGAGGTGAATGTTCTGTTAAAACCATTTTTAGCATATAGTGACTTGGTTGACATCCAAGCTAATGCAGCGACAATTGCTGTTGCTATTAAAAATGCAGTTGAAAGTATTAAAAGTCTCTGTCTCATAGATAAGATTTTCAAGAAAGATGGGAACAAAGAAAACCTTTGTTCCCATTTATGATGGCAAATTATTGGTAAGTTCCGAAAAGTACTACTGGTGAATAAGTGCTAACGCCGGTTTGCTTAACAATACAAAGGTTTGCCGATTGAGTTGGACAATGAGTATCCAGGTCGAATTCATCCCTCTCTGTTGAGGTTAAAGGAGTTGTGTTAATTTGAGTGGTGGTTGTTACGGATGTAGTAGCCACAGTCACTTTGTAATAGTCGTTGATTGCCAATTTTTTCATTTTGCTGTTGTTAAAGGCACTGGCACCTACGAATGTCAATAAAATCAAAGATGCGAGGATAATTTTAAACTGTTTCATAAAAAATAATTAAGAGATTAACGATAGGCCTACTTTGTTTACAGGTGTTCGGCTAGTCCTGAATCCTATAATTGAACAGAATTGTATTTTAATGTAGTGGATCAATCTACATTAATTCTGTGCTGCAGCAATGGTGATATGAATGTTAACTTATGCTGTGAGAGCTGTGATATTATGTTATCTGCCGGTGCTATAAGTGTGGATAGCTTCATAATATAAGGTTCAATGGTTAGATGTGTTGTAGAACTTTGGCGGTCGGAAGTATATTGTCGCTTAAGGGTCTGCTGGCTTTTAAGTGTTGCACTCCCTTTTTTGACCATCTCCCATGTAAAATTGAAAATATTGTCAGAAATACTGTTGCGGTATTGAACCATAAATGTTGATTCCAGGATAAATTTGAAATGATTCCTCCGCATGAGCAAGGTATGTTTGGAGCATATTTGAGCATTACAAATACGTATTCAGTAAATATTGTCATCAAAAAGAAAGATGCGTATAGCCCTAACAGTCTAGTGCTATTTAATAAAAGTAGTAATGATATTAAAACTTCTCCCCAAGGTATCAAGATTGATAAGGGCTCTGAAAAATCTGAGATAAATGGAGATTGGCTTATCTCGAGTTCGAATGTCTTATTGTCGGCTATTTTGGTGAAGCCCGTATAGCAAAACAGTAGAATTAGAAAGTAAGATACAACTTTTGTAATCAGACGGAAGAACATGTGATATTATTTTAGCTTGTTTGGATATTTGAAATCTTTGCTACCACTGAGGTGATTTGAAAGGATCCGACAACTCTTTCAAACAATAGTGTCACTGTTAGAAATAATACAGATAAAGATGACAATTGGTATCTCATTACAACGGGTGCGGAGAATGTGCTGAAAACGAAGTTGCCAACCAAAAACAGGATGAGTACTAAAAGTGCCTTGGCGGCAATCTCGTTAAGTATTGTTTTTCGCTTGTGTAGGGTTAGTCCGACAATTGCTAATAATAACATTACGTTAAGCAACAAGAACAATGTTTTGAAGGGCAGTAGAAGTTTATAGCCCAGTTTTGGATATTTGGAATGTATTATTGGAGATGTATAGTCAAACCAATAGGCAGCAATAGGTTTTGTTAGAGTATCTCCCATGTTATATTGGCGGAAAATCTCTAATGGGGGTGATAGATATTCCTTCATGTTTGGTATAACGAAGCTTTGAAGAAATGCGACTGGATGACTTAATATATGGTTTTGACCAAATGCTTTAAGGTCCTTACTGACAGATACCCAAGCTTTCACGGAATCTTTTGTTTTGGTGGTCGTCATGGACTGATACCAGTATCTTTTTAGTGCTCCCGAGTCATCCCACATATAATTGGAACTTACAATATTTTCTGCTTCAACTCCTAAGGCGTGGGCGTATTCCTTAGACAGTCTATGTAATTCTAAAAATTGTTTTGGGACCATTTTCGGAGGTGTGCTTTTGGTATACATATGCATCACATTATTGCTTAGCTGCCATCCTGCGAATGGGGAGAAGAGATATTCACCGTACTTTTTATAATTAGCGTAACTGGTAATTGTAATAAATGCGAATAGTGTGAACAAAGACGACAAGGCGATAGCCCATTTGGTTCTGGCGGGACGCTGTGTTAGTATAAATGCAAGCGTCGTAATGATAGGGAATATCAAAGCCGCATAGCGGAAAGTAAGAAGTAGGAAAAGTATTAAGCAGTGAATTATAATATCTTCTTTAGTTGTTTTTTGAATAATGATAAGTAAGTGGCATATCCAAAGTAAAGTTAAGGACGAGAAAAGGGAATCGGGGCCAACATAATTTGCTGCATATAACGAGATGGGATTGAAAGTTAAGAATAAAAAAATAAGCCGTTTAGCCTTGTTTTCAGGCTTAAGATAGAAAGAAATGCAAAAAAAGAGGGTGATACTTGAAATATAGTTTATAATATATTGAAAAAATACCAACGCATTGTCTGAGGACGATAGTACGCTAAATAGAGATAGGAATCTTGAGTAGCCAATTGGCCTTATGTGCGTATAGGAGTCAAGTAGTGCTGCATTTATGTAGCTGTATGAATCGTTTGAATAATCAGCAAAAGGATATATTGACTTGAAGATGATGAATTGAACTATAGTGGCAACTAGTCCTCCGACAAGGTATCCGAAGTTTGCCTTATTTTTGAATATGAAATGCATTAACAAATGTTCTTTTGGTGTGAGTAATTCTGCCTCATTATTCTCTCGTCTATAATCGTCAGGGCTACTTTTTTCTTCGAGATACTCCTGCTCTGTATTTATTTCCCACAAGTTTTCTTTTGTAATACGACCCGCTTCAATATTATCCACCGCCACCATCGCCGTGAGCATACTATGATCCGTATTATTATACTTATGCATCCCGTTCCTGCCCACCAGGAAAAGATTGGCGAACCTATCCAGGTAATTACGAATCACGTCAAACCGTTCATAAGTCCCAAAGTATGCAGGATACGTTTTTTCCATTCTATTGACAGTGCTGTCCAGTACGTCTTCGGCAAGAATGAGGTCCATTTTGACCAGTTCTTCTGCAGCTAGCTTTTTAATTTCTTCATCCGACTTATTCCAGATGGCATCTCCCTTGGTACAGAAATACTCCAGCCCTAACCATACCGTATTAGGATCAGCTACCATGTACGGCCCCCAGTTATTATACACCTGCATCCGCGCCACTTTCACATCTTTCTCCTGTATATAGATCCAACTGTCCTTGGGCGTGTCCATCGTCATTTTCTTCACCAGCACACCTGCATACACAAAATCCCGATAGATCAAACCTTCAGCTACTTCTTTTACTTCTGTGGGCACCTCGCCCTGTATGCCGGCTATAAGTTCCTGGATGGGCATGGTGGAGATAAAGTAATCTCCTTCCAGGGATTCCAGCTCCCCGGTTTGCGTATTCAGCGCTTCTATACCGGTGATCTTTTCTCCATCGGTATGGATATGCTTCACGTCATAATTAGAGACGATCCTGCCACCTAATACTTCTACCTGCCTGGCTACCTCTTCCCACATAGCGCCGGCGCCCGTGGCCGGATATAAAAATTGCTCAATAAGACTGGTCTCTGTGCCCTTCTGATGAATATCTCCCTTCTTTCTTTTGGTTAAAGCTTTGGCGGCATGAATGACCGCCTTACTCAGCGACACCCCTTTAATTCTTTGGGCGCCCCAGTCTGCAGAAATTTTATTGCAGTCCATGCCCCATACTTTCTCTGTATAGTCTTTGAAGAAAATATGATATAGTACACTGCCAAACTTATTGATCATGAAATCTTCCAGGCTCTTCTGCGGCTTACGGGGAAACAGCCGGGCATATAAATAGGAGCATACAATTTTAATAGTAGTGATAATGCCCAGTTGTCCCAACGTAGCAATAGACAATTGTATCGGATAGGCAAAGAACTGGCGCAGGAAGTAGATCCGGGTAAGCCGTTGGATCACCAGCATGGATTTGGCAGGCGGTTTCCCGTCCGTTTCTGCTGTGGTCAGGAAATCACCGGTATCCAGGGTGCGTGATTTATTCTGGTAGCTGATGGTCAGGTCTTCTCCTTTTGGCGTATGCAAGGGCATGATGTTGGTCCACCAGTTCATCACCCGGTCGCTTTTGGAGAAAAAGCGGTGCGGACCGAAGTCCATTTTGTTTCCTTTATAATCTATAGTCTTGGAAATGCCACCAACCTGCTTACATTTTTCTACTATTATAGGCTTAATATCGGTTCTTTTCAATAGTTCATAGGCAGCAGTTAATCCCGCAGGCCCGGCGCCGATGATGATTGCTTTTTTAGGCATAAGGATAAAGTCGGGCACAGCGCGTTATGTGCCCACGCATAACGTGGGCGGAGCGACTGCACCGGTTAAAGAATAAGGTGAAAAAGATCCGGGTGTTGGAGACCGTCAGCGTAAGCTGAGCTCATTATTCCCAATACAAGGCGACAAAAACATTTGTCGTCCATGCTCAGGAACCAACCTCCCGGATTTAGGTAATACTTAAAGCCGTAAGTTTCGAACGTTTGTACATTGACCAACCAAAGTCAATCTTGTTGAACCTCTTAATATTTTAGTACGGCCGGTATATAAGCTGGGGTTAAAGTGTTTGTAATAATAAGTACTGTTTGAGGTAGCGTTTCTGTCGTAACTGTATGCAAGATAATTCGTGTAAATAATGCAATCCGTCAAATAAATATTCCATCCGGTGTTTTTGTTTTCACCCTGTTTTTTGCCCTTGTTTTCTCTTCCAGCCAGCCGGTGTTTCCTGGAATGTTTTCCGGAATGCCTTACAAAAATTGCTTTCACTTTCATAGCCAATCTCCGGGATGATCAGTTTGATGGATTTCCCTTCCAGCATCAGGACCTTCGCCCGTTGCATTCTCTTTTCTTTTAAATAGGTATACATCCCCACACCAAAAACATATTTGAAGATGGATTTGAGCTTTTTGACTGGCAGCTTCACTTTCTTCGATAGCTCGTCAATATTGTAATGTATATGCAGACAACTGCTGATAATAACGGCGGCCTGCTTCGCCCGGTCCATCTCTTCTTCACTCCATTTCATAGACAAAGCAATAAGGGAAGTATATTGATTTCAAAAAGCAGTTAGATAGCGGGTTTGGGCAGTAGCTGGATACCTTCAGCCGGGTAACAGGCTTTAACACTGGCAGAAAACCGCAAGGTATTGATCTGATTTACCTTCCGGAAGTCGGTAGGCTTCACTTTGTATTTCCGCTTGAAGGCGGCAATGAAATTCGTGGCATATCCATAACCGCATTGCTCAGCAATGGACTGAATAGACTCCTCGGAATTGGAAAGCATCTGTATAGCCTGGCTCAACCGCTTATTTTGCAGAAAAAGGTAGAGCGATTCCCCATAAAGCAACTTAAAGCCGTTTTTCAGCTTAAAGCTATTCAGCTTCGACTTAGCAGATAAACAAGTGATCGTATGATGGATAGTCAGGTCCTCCAGAATATGATTCCTCACCCATTCGAATTTTTCCCGGTCCACACGTGAAATCTTGATGAACGCTGGCATATAATAAGATTTTGATGATTGCATGGGATCTCCTTAAGCAATGTAGGCAGTAATAGTAATGCATTTAGGCAGTTTTGTTATTTTTTCCGTCAATAGAAGAATTTTAATCGGCCAATCCAGGAATGGAGGATGCATAGGTCGATACTGCCAATTGCAGCAAGGATAATTCCGATCGCATACAATTCCTGTAGTACCTTACATAGACGATAAGCGTATGTATGTTACTCATAGCAATATGCCGGTAACCTGCATGGACCAATATTCCTGCTCAAGGAGTATGATCCACACGCTTTACGGAAAACAGAACGATAAACACCTGCTACCATTTCTGCGGTAGGGACGTGAAATAAAGTGCAGTCAAGGCAAAGCTGCGGAAAAGTTACAGGTGTAAATACAACCATTTGTTTATGGAGTGGTATGCTTTGTACGTATATACCCGGCGGGTTGCCAACCAGTCTGTATATAGTAACAAATCTAACAAAGACGGAATGATAACACCTGAATAATAACTGGTATGAAGTTATCTATAAAAATTACAACAGCGGACCTGGCAAAGTATGAGCAGGTAAAGAACCTGATCCTGGAAGATATTACTGCACACCATACCATTGCCGATCTCTCTGCCAGGTTTGCAGTAAAAGAGTCCAAACTGAAAGCAGGATTTAAGTTGATCTATGGCGAGTCTATTTATAGCTATCTTAAGAACCAACGCCTGACGCGGGCCATCCATTTACTGAGCACCACCGACGACAATATCCGGCAAATAGCCATCCGCTGCGGTTTTGCGCACGCCACGAATTTTATCGCTGCGTTTCATAAAAAGTACAAGGTCAGGCCAAGTCATTACCGGAGAAGCCAGGTGATCAGTAATAAGTTACTGGCAGGTATTTCCAGGCCCTGCTTCACCGACATGCTGCCTATCGTTACGCCTCAGCCTGCTGAAAGTATTATCAGGATGGCATCTGGTCAGGTCATTCGCCAGGCGTGAGTGGGAGAGGGGGAGTTGCCCGGCCTGGATTACCTGCGGTGATCCTCTCCGCATTTGCATTACCCAAAGGCCCCAGGCACGCTGTCGCGTGCCAGGGCTTTTTTGTTTGTTCGCGCCTGCGAGCGAGCTCGCGGCGCTGCCAAACAAAAAAGCCCCGCACTTTCGTGCGAGGCCTTTGTTGCCCGACCAGGATTCGAACCTAGACAAACTGAACCAAAATCAGTTGTACTACCATTATACTATCGGGCAGCCTTGCCAATTTCTCAATTGGGAGTGCAAAAATAGGGTTTCCGGCGATTTACGCCAAATGGTTTTTGAGAAAAAATAGCTATTCTCCTCACATTCTTTCTTTTACCGGTAATCAAAACCAGTCTGCCCAGACAGGAATTATTGTTTAATTTCCCATTAAACCCACTGCACATGAGAAATTCTTCTACCCGTCGCTCCTTTCTCCATAAAGCGGGCTTATTTTCCGCTACTGGTCTGTTAACGGCACTTACCCAGCCGGCCTGGAGCCGTGGCCTTGATCATGCCTTGCAACAGGCCGCCGGCATGCCCCCGGATGCACTGGCCGGTGATGAGGACTTCTGGTATTATATTCAGCAATGTTATACCGCATCACCTTCGCTCATTAACCTCAATAATGGAGGCGTAGCGCCTTCTCCCAAACCGGTACAGGAAGCCATGAAGCGTTTTCACGACCTCAGCAATGAAGCGCCCAGCTATTATATGTGGCGTATACTGGACCAGGGCAGGGAACCGCTGCGCAGGGAGCTGGCCGCCCTGGCAGGCTGTGAAGCAGAAGAGATAGCTATCCACCGCAATGCCTCAGAGGCCCTGGAAACCGTGATCTTCGGATTGCCCCTAAAAGCAGGCGATGAAGTGGTGCTGTGTAAACAGGATTATCCCAATATGATGAATGCCTGGATACAACGGGAGTTGCGGGAAGGCATCAAGCTAATATGGGTGAACCTGGACCTGCCCAGTGAAGACAATGATTACCTGGTAAGCTCCTACACGAAAGTATTTACTGCCAAAACCAAAGTGGTGCACCTTACCCACGTTATTAACTGGAACGGACAGATCATGCCCGTACGGAAGATTGCCGATGCGGCACACCTGCGCGGCATTGAAGTGGTGGTGGATGGGGCGCACAGCTTTGCCCATTTCCCTTATACCCTACCAGCACTGGGGGCTGATTATTTTGGCACCAGTCTGCATAAATGGCTGAGCGCCTGTATTGGAAGCGGCCTTTTATATGTTAAGAAAGACAAGATCAAGAACCTGTACCCGCTGTTTGCGGCGGCCGATCCCAAAAGCGGGGACATCCGTAAGTTTGAGGCAACAGGGACCCGTCCCTTTTTCATTGAACAGGCCATTGGGAAAGCCATCGAGTTTTATGATATGATCGGCGCTGAACGGAAAGCGCAACGGCTGTTCTACCTGAAAAACTACTGGATGAGCCGGGTAAAAGACATTCCTAAAGTACAATTGGGCACCTCCATGAAGCCTGGTTTTGGCTGCGCCATCGGGTTGGTCAATGTGGAGGGGAAGAAACCTGCCGAACTGGAAGCATTCCTGTTGACAAATTATAAAGTACACACCACCACGATAGATTATGAAAATCTTAAAGGAGTGCGGGTAACGCCCAATGTATATACCACTACTAAAAACCTCGATGTATTGATCCGGGGTATTGAACAGTTTGCCAAAGGAGGTTTTTAATAGCGTATTACTTATTGACTATTTTAATTTCCACCCGCCTGTTTTTGGACATTTCCATGGGCGTGCGTTCTGCAGGGAATAATTTACGGCTGCTGCCAAATCCTTGATAGCTCATACGGGCCCGGGAAATACCGGCATTTACCAGGTAGTCGTAAATAGCTTTGGCCCGTTCTACTGACAGGTTATTGGTGCCAAGATCACTGTCAGGGCCATCTCCTCCCGATAAGCAACAGATATGGCCATGGATCTCAATTTGCAGGTTGGGATTGTCCTGCATCGCCTTCAATAACTCCTGCAGAATAGGGTAAGATCCCTGTAAAAGATAATGGCGCCCCGGCACAAAGTTCATATCAGGCAGTACCAGTGTACTTCCTGCTTTGGTGGCGGAATCATTAATGAGCGTGGCGAGGGCAGGTTTTTTAACTTCCAGCGCCTGTTCCTCGACAGGTGGCGGCGCCTGTGCAATAACCTGTTTAACAAAAACAAGCTCTACACGCCGGTTGATGGCCCGGGCTGCATCGGTAGCCGCAGGGTTGAGGGGCATGCGCTTTCCCAATGCTGCTTCCTGGCTGAAAAGGGAAGGAGGGAGGCCCTTGCCACCCAGGTATTCTTTGGCAGCTTTAACCCGCTGTTGCGAGAGGGAGTCATTGTATATATGGGAACCTATGAAGTCACAATGCCCCTTGAGCGTGACCTGTGTGATGGTGGCCGCCCGATTGGCCTGTAAAAAACTATCCAGTGTAATTGCCGACCGTGGCGTGATCAAAGACTGGTTGTAATCAAAATGTATCAGCAGGGTATCAGGGGTCACTTGCGATTGGGCAGCGCCCCGGCAAAGGACCAGGAGTAATAATAAGCACCGGAATTTCATACAGGAAGTTTTATCGTTTACAAATAAGACGCAGGGATCCTGCCAAGGGTTGGGGTAGACAAACAAAAGGGACGACCGGTGGTCATCCCTTTGGTATATTATCCTTGCATGGATAGTTACTTTGCTTTGACGAGGTAATAGTTCTTTTTCCCTTTTTGAACCAGCAGGTACTGACCATGCAGTAACCGGGTGTTGTCTATATTAAGCGCAATGCTATCTACTTTTTTACGGTTGACGCTTACGCCACCACCCTGCACGTTCTTGCGGGCTTCGCCCTTACTGGGGAAAATGCCTGTTTCGGCCAGGAAGGTAACAATATCAACCCCGGCGCTGATCTTATCAGCAGCGTAGTCAAATTTTACCACGCCATCCATCCCTTCCAGGTCTTCCACGCTGAGTGCTTCAGCAGGAGCGTGCTGGTTGGCAAATAACTTTTCCGTGGTTTCAATGGCTTTCCTGTATTCTTCTTCGCCATGCACAAAAACAGTTACGGCGCGGGCAAGGGCCTTTTGTAATTCCCGGGCGCCTGCGTCCTGCTGGTGCTTTGCCAACAGCTCGTCAATAGCAGGCTGGGGGAGGAAGGTGAATATCTTAATCCACTTCTCTGCATCGGAATCGGAAGCGTTCAGCCAGAACTGGTAAAACTGGTAGGGGGTGGTTTTGCCGGGGTCAAGCCATACATTCCCTTTTTCGGTTTTACCAAACTTGCCGCCATCGGCCTTGGTGATGAGCGGGCAGGTAAAGGCAAAAGCTTCGCCGCCGGCTTTACGGCGCACCAGCTCGGTACCGGTAGTGATATTGCCCCATTGGTCACTGCCACCCATCTGGAGTTTGCAGTTTTTGTGGGCATACAGCCAGTAAAAATCATATCCCTGCATGAGCTGGTAGGCAAATTCGGTATAACTGATACCCGTATCGCCTTCAATGCGCTTTTTTACGCTGTCTTTGGCCATCATATAGTTCACCGTAAGGTGCTTGCCTACATCCCGCAGGAAATGGATAAAAGAAATATTCTTAAACCAGTCGTAGTTATTCACCATTTCAGCCGCATTCGGCCTGGCAGGATCGAAGTCCAGGAACCTGGCCAGTTGATTCCGGATACCTTCCACATTTACCTGTAACTGCTCTTCACTCAATAGGTTACGTTCTTCGCTTTTCATGGAGGGATCGCCAATCATACCCGTAGCGCCCCCCAGCAGGGCAATGGGTTTATGTCCGGCTTTTTGCAGGTGCACCAGCAATAAAATAGGTACCAGGCTGCCGATATGCAGGCTGTCGGCCGTGGGGTCGAAACCGATATAGGCGGTGGTCATCTCTTTCTTCAGTTGCTCTTCGGTACCGGGCATTATATCCTGGAGCATGCCTCTCCATCGTAATTCTTCTATCAGGTTCATAATATGTATATCTTTGACGTTGAACAGCTAATGGTATTTCCTTATTAACAAAAAACAGCAGCAAACTTTTTTGGCTTCTATCGCGTATGTTATAAGGGTTTATGTCCTCATTTACAGGTAAATCAATGAATTGTGCAAATGTAAGGATTACGGCAGGTTTACCCGGACAGAAGCAATATTTTCGTTATAAAATCGTTAGCCAAACCAGGGTTTCAGGGCAGCCGTAAATGGCTTATTTTTCAGTAGATCAGCCTGCTACCTGGGTTACGTACAGCCAATGTCTTAATGAAATAACTTTGTCAATGAAATTGCTTATTCCGAAAATTGGTATAATGAAGAGCCTTTTATGTGTTGTCGTAACCCTTGTGATGCTGTTATCACAGTCAAGTGTTTATGCTCAATTCCGAAAATACTCCAATGAATTCCTCAATATAGGTGCCGGTGCACGGGGCCTGGCCATGGGCAGTGCGCAGGTAGCCAGCGTACGTGATGGAACCGCCGGATATTGGAACCCGGCCGGCCTGGTCAATGTAAAAGACCAGCCCCAGTTGAACCTGATGCATGCTGAATATTTTGCCGGTATTGGCAAATACGATTACGGCAGCCTGGCCATCCCCCTGAAAGACAATAAACGGGTACTTGCCTTGTCATTGCTCCGTTTTGCGGTAGATGATATTCCCAATACCATCTTCCTCGTAGAAGCAGATGGCACCATCAACTATAATAACATTACCAGTTTTTCTTCTGCCGATTATGCATTCCTCTTATCCTTTGCCCAGCCTGTAAAGCTCCGCGATCCGCAGAAGAGCTTAAGCATTGGCGCCAATGCCAAAGTGATTCACCGCAAAGCGGGTGATTTTGCTACCGGCTGGGGATTTGGTTTTGACCTGGGCGTTCAATACAAAAGCAAACGGCTGCAACTGGGAGCTGTGGTGAGGGACGTTACTACTACTTTCAATGCCTGGACATTCAATCTGAATGAGCGGGAGCGGGAAGTGTTCTTCATGACCAAAAATGAAATACCTGTTAAATCTACTGAAATGACTGCTCCCAGGCTGATACTGGGGGGCGCTTATAATTTTAAGATTAACCGCAACCTGGGCCTGCTGCTGGAGGCGAACGCTGATCTCACTTTTGATGGAAAGCGGAATACGGTGTGGGGATCCGATGTGGTGAGCGTGGACCCGAAGATCGGGCTGGAACTGGCCTGGAAAGACGTTTTCTTTGTACGCGGCGGCGTCAACAACTTTCAGCAGGGCCTGGATGACGATGATATCACCAACCAAAAAAAAGTATGGATTTATCAGCCAAGTGTAGGCGCTGGTTTTAAAATATCCGATGTACAGATTGATTATGCCTTTACGAACCTGGCCAATCAATCCAATCCGTTATATACCCATGTTTTTTCACTAAAACTGGACCTGAGGAAAAAACAGAAAAAGTAGTTTTCCTGAACCCTATCGAGAACCTTGAAACATCATACTATGAAGAGAATTTTTACACTGTTGTTAATGCTGGCGGCTTTGTCAGGTGCAGGCCAGTCATTTAACAATGAATGGATAAAGTTCAATCAGACTTATTATAAGTTCAAAGTAGCTAATTATGAAGGCTTACTGCGTATTTCCAAAGCAACCCTGGATGCTGCCGGTATTGGCGATGCGCAGGTGCAGTTTTTTGAACTGTGGCGCAATGGCGTAAAAGTGCCCTTCTATCCTTCTGTAGCCAGTGGCACGCTTCCTTCCAACGGATACCTCGAATTCTGGGCCCAGCAGAATGATGGCAAGCCAGACCGGGCCTTATACCGCGATCCCAGTTACCAGCATGCAGACAAGTATAGTTTATTTACAGATACCGCGGTCTATTTCCTCAGTGTGAATACCGATCAGTCGGGTTCCCGGTATGTGGACGTGACGAATAATACAGGAGGCCCTGTACCGCCTGTGGAGCCCTACTTCATGCACACGGCCGGCAAATACTTTAATGATAAGATCAACCTGGGATTTGCCGTTGACCTAAAAGAATACCTCTATTCTTCCTCTTATGACAAGGGAGAGTACTGGTCTTCGGGCAGTATTACGCCTGCCGTATCCAATAGTACCTCTCTCAATAATCTTTATGTATATGGCAGTGGTCCCGACGCCACCCTGAAATTCGGCGTATCGGGCAATGCGTTGAATGCACGCACCGTGAAAGTCAATGTTGGCGGTACGTTGGTGAAAGATGTGGTCATGGATTATTTTAACGACCTGCATACCACGGCTACAGTCCCATTAACTAATATCAGTAGTGGTACAGCCACTGTACAGTTTACAAATGGATCTGCTATTGCGACCGACCGTTTTGTGGCATCGTACTATGAACTTACCTATCCGCGGGAGTTTAAGTTTGGCAATGCGACCAATTTTAAATTTACGCTTCCTGCAAAAGCTGCCGGCTATTTCCTGGCCATCAAGGATTTCAACTACGGAAGCCTGCCGCCTGTATTGTATGATATGGCCCTGGGCGAACGCTATGTAGGGGATATTACCACTACGCCGGGATCTATACTCTTTGCACTCCCCGGCTCAGCCGCTGCCAGGAACCTGGTATTGGTAAATGCAGGAGCCGCCAATGTGGGCGCTGTTAATGCGCTCACCTCAAAAACCTTTGTTAACTATTCACTGGCGGCAAACCAGGGCAATTATTTGATCATTTCCCACCCCCTGCTTTACACAGGATCATCCGGTAATAATCCTGTAAATGACTATAAAGCCTATCGTGAATCATCCGACGGCGGGTCAAATAAGGTGTTGATCGCAAACATAGATGAACTGGTGGACCAGTTTGCTTTCGGTATCAAAAAACACCCGCTTTCTGTAAGGAACTTTATACGTTATGCAAGGGCCACCTTTGCCGACCAGCTCAAGGATGTGCTGCTCATCGGGCGGGGTATGGTCTATACTGAATACTGGGGGCGGCAGTCGGATCCCCTGGCAGACAGGCTGAATATTATACCCACTTTTGGTCATCCTGCTTCGGATAACCTGCTCAGTGCCGCCACCTTAACCAGTACGGTTTCGCTTACGCCTATCGGGCGATTGTCGGTAGTGAATGGCAGAGAAATTGAAGATTACCTCGAAAAGGTTAAAGAATATGAGAGTGTGCAGCGTAATGCACCCAATACACTGGCCGGCCGTGGCTGGATGAAAAATGTAGTACAGGTTACAGGATCCAGTGACTCCTACCTGGGAACAGTTTTGTGTAACTACATGGGTGTATATAAACAAATTATTGAGGATACCTTATTTGGCGGCAAAGCATCTACTTTTTGTAAAATACTGGCCGGTACATCAGATCAGTCTATGACAGATCAAATTAACCGGCTGTTTGGAGAAGGTATATGTTTTCTCAATTATTTTGGCCACTCTTCTGCTACTAACCTTGAGTTTAACCTTGATAATCCCCAGAACTATAATAACCAGGGCAAATACCCGGTGTTCTTTGTAAATGGTTGTAACGCAGGTAACTTCTTTACCTGGTACCCCCAGCGGCTGTCGGCGAATGAAACTTTATCAGAGAAATTCGTACTGGCCAAACAACGGGGAAGTATTGCATTTGTGGCGAGTACTCACTTTGGTATTGTGAACTACCTGAATCTTTACCTGACCAACCTGTATAATACTATCGGGCGGACAGACTATAATAAAACACTTGGTGAAACCTCGCGGGATGCCTTTCAGCTCATGATCAATGCTACCGGCCCCAGTGATTTCTACACGCGGTTACATGCAGAGCAAATTACCTTAAATGGAGATCCGGCTTTGCGTATCAATGCCCAGGGAAGGCCTGATTATGCCATAGAAGAATCTATGGTCATGGTTAATCCTTCTTTTATTTCTATTGCCGAAACGCACTTTGAGTTAAAAGCCAGCTTCATAAACCTTGGCCGGGCAGTCAGCGATTCTATCGTTGTGCAGGTAAAACAACAATATCCCAATGGCAGTACTGCTATTTTGTACCGAGAAAAAATAGCGGGTATACGGTATATGGATTCTGTCAACCTCATGGTACCCATTGTTGCTACCCGTGATAAGGGATCCCATATCTTCACTATATCAGTAGATGATGCCGGGGAAGTGGATGAAGTGACAGAGAATAATAACACTGTTACCAAGCTGGTAAATATTTACCAGGATGAAGCAAGACCTACTTATCCCTATAATTATGCCATTATAAAAGACCCCACACAGAAATTGATCGCTTCAACGGCTAATCCGTTTAGTGCGTTGAAAGAGTACATTATGGAGGTAGACACTTCTGAGAAATTTAATTCTTTTGATAAAAGGTCCCGGACCGTTTCTGCCACAGGAGGAATTGTTGAATTTGATCCGCAACTAAGCTACAAGGATAGTACTGTATATTACTGGCGTGTTTCGCCTGTTCCTCCTGCTAATGGAAGCTATCAGTGGTCCAATCACTCCTTCATGTACCTTAATAACCGGGAAGGATACAACCAGTCGCACTTCTTCCAGCAGGGAAAATCAACGGCCGAACGTATGTACCTGGATACAACATCCAGGCAATGGAAATATGGAAAAAGAAAGAACCAGCTTTTTGTGAAGAACTGTATTTATCAGACAGGTTGTAGTGTGGAAAGGGAATTTACAGTAGCTGTAAATGACAATGATTATATCCGGAGCGCCTGCATTGGTAAATCACTTGTATTTAATGTATTTGACAGTGTCACCTTTAAGCCCTGGGTCAATTCGGATGCCAATGGAAACGGCCTGAAACGGTATGGAAGCGCTGATAACGCTTGTGGAAGCACCAGGAAGTGGAATTTTGAGTTCTCGTATCTGACGCCAGCCAGTCGTAAGCTGATGATGGATTTTATGGATAGCATCCCTGTTGGCAATTTTGTAGTGGTACGCACCTTTGACTACAATAATCCCAATTCTTTGACCCCCACCTGGCAGAATGATACTTTGTTGTATGGCTCCGATAATTCCCTCTATCATAAATTATCGCAGGCAGGATTTGTGGACATAGATTCTATCAATGAGCTCAGGGCCTGGATATTCATTTACCAGAAAGGCCATGCACAGGATTTTATACCGAAGTCGGCCTTTACTGACACTTTCACCACCAAAACAACCCTGACAGCCAATTGTTATACGATCGATACAGTGGGATATATTTCTTCTCCTGTATTAGGACCTGCCAAAGAATGGAAGGAACTGCATTGGCATGGCACTTCCCAGGAGACCCCTTCTACCGACCATGCAAGCGTAAGTGTGATAGGTATCAACTCAAACTTTGTTGAAACACCGCTCATGACGGTTGATAAAAGTGTAACCCAGGTTGATCTGTCGTCTGTGATTGCAAAAGATTATCCTTATATGAGGCTGAAAATGCGTAATGCCGACTCTGTGAGCCAAACGCCCTATCAGCTCGATTACTGGCGTGTTTACTATACGCCTATGCCGGAGGGCTCCCTGGCGGCCAACGTGTTCCTACAGACAAAAGACACCGTCGAAGCCGGTGAACCTTACAAATTCGCCATTGCCTTTAAAAATATCAGTAAGGCCGACTTTGACAGTATGAACATTAAAGCCATCGTTACTGATAATAGCAATATACCGCATACGATTACGATACCTAAAAAGAAGGCCATCGTTTCGGGTGATACGCTCACCGTTTCCCTCGACCTGGATTCAACAGACAAATTTATCGGGAATAATACCTTGTATATTGATGTTAATCCCGATAATGACCAGTTGGAGCAGTATCATTTCAATAATTTCCTTTACCGTAACTTCTATGTGAAGCCGGATAAAACCAATCCGTTCCTGGATGTTACGTTTGATGGGGTGCATATCCTTAACCGGGATATTGTTTCTGCCAAGCCCCATATACAGATCAGGTTGAAGGATGAAGCAAAGCATCTGTTACTCAATGATACCAGCCTGAGCTCAGTGCAGGTGAAATACCCGGATAATACTACCCGTACTTACCATTTTGACAATGATACACTACGGTTTACGCCGGCAACCAGCGGCACGGATAATTCGGCCCTCATTGACTTTACGCCGGCCTTTACCAGCCAAACCAATCCTGAAGGAGATGAGTATGAGCTCATTATTAAGGGTAGCGACAGAAGTGGTAACAGAGCCGGTAGCACGGAATACAGGATATCTTTCAGGGTTATCAACAAGCCGATGATATCCAACCTGCTGAATTATCCAAATCCGTTCAGCACTTCTACTGCCTTTGTATTTACTATCACAGGCAGTGAAATGCCGCAGAATATAAAGATCCAGGTATTGACGGTAACCGGTAAAATAGTACGGGAAATAACCATTAATGAACTGGGCCCCTTGCGGATTGGCAGGAATATCACTGAGTTCAAATGGGATGGTACAGACCAGTATGGCCAGAAGCTGGCCAATGGCGTTTACCTTTACCGGGTAGTTACCAGCCTGAATGGAAGAACCATGGAGAAATACAAGGCCAGGAATGACGATACGGATAAGTTTTTCACCAATGGCTATGGAAAAATGTATTTGATGAGATAATGACAACAGGTTACAATATATTTGAAGCTGCCTGAAAAGGCAGCTTTTTTTAATTATGACAATTTTAGGTATATCCGCATTTTATCACGATGCTGCTGCTGCTATTATCCAGGATGGTGAAGTAATAGCTGCAGCTCAGGAAGAGCGTTTTACCCGCAGGAAGCATGATCCTTCTTTTCCGGTACAGGCCATACGGTTTTGCCTTGCGTATACCGGATGTTCGATCAATGATCTTGATGCCATTGTATTCTATGATAAGCCTTTATTAAAATTTGAACGCCTGCTGGAAACCTACTATGCCCATGCACCCAGGGGGGTAAGGTCCTTTATACTGTCAATGCCTGTCTGGCTTAAGGAAAAACTATTCCTGAAAAAACTGATCTGGGAGGCATTGGATACTGTTGAAAAGGTGAACAGGAAGAAAGTAAAATTACTTTTTCCTGAACATCATCTTTCACATGCTGCCAGTGCTTTTTACCCCTCTCCCTATGAGCGCGCGGCCATACTCACTATTGATGGGGTGGGGGAATGGGCCACAGCATCCATCTGCCTGGGTGAAGGGAACAGGATCACTGTATTAAAGGAACTTCATTTTCCCCATTCCCTCGGGTTGTTCTATTCTGCATTCACTTACTATTGCGGCTTTAAGGTAAACTCCGGTGAATACAAACTGATGGGGTTGGCGCCGTATGGTGATCCCGGCAGCGAACGGGTAAAGCGGTTTAAAGAGACCATAAAAGAAAAACTGATTGACATCAAAGAGGATGGTTCCGTTTTCATGAACCAGTCCTATTATAACTATCCGGTTGGGCTGGCAATGGCAAAGGATGCCAAATGGGAAGTCTTGTTTGGTTTTCCCAGGCGTGTAGCAGAAGCGCCTGTTGAGCAACATCATTGCGACCTTGCCCTGGCGGCTCAGCAGGTGCTGGAAGAAGCGGTGTTCAATATGGCAAGGGAAGCAAAAAGAATAACCAATGCCGATTACCTGTGTATGGCAGGAGGTGTTGCCCTGAATTGCGTGGCCAATGGCAAACTGGATACAGCCCAACTGTTCAAGCAACTATATATACAACCGGCTGCCGGAGATGCAGGAGGGGCGCTGGGCGCTGCTTATGCTGCTTATCACATATATTATAACAAAGCAAGGGAAAAGCACAACGCGTGCAGTGATGGCCTGAAAGGTGCTTTGCTGGGGACTGCTTACAGTGATACACAGATACTGTCTGTGCTCAGAAAATACAATGCTTCTTTCGACTTCTTTGACGATGAGAATGCCATGCTGGAGAAGGCGGCTGCGCTGATCGCCGCCGGCAATATAACAGGCTGGCATCAGGGCCGTATGGAGTTTGGCCCCAGGGCGCTGGGCGCCAGAAGCATTCTGGCCGATGTACGTGACCCTGAGATGCAAAAGAAACTGAACCTCAAAATAAAATACCGGGAAGGCTTCAGGCCCTTTGCACCTATTGTATTGGCGGAAGAGGTGAGTAACTATTTTGAGCATGCAGGTATATCGCCTTATATGTTATTGGTGAAACCGGTAAAAAGGGACCGGCAGGTACCTTATCCTGCGGAATACAACGGTACAAGCATGCTGGAGAAGTTGTATTTTCGGCGAAGCGACATGCCGGCTATAACGCATATTGACTACTCTGCACGCATTCAAACGGTACATAAAGAAACCAACTTCCGGTTGTGGAAATTACTGCACTATATGAAAGAGCAAACAGGCTATGCGGTAATGGTAAATACCAGTTTTAATGTACGCGGAGAGCCTATTGTTAATACGCCGGACGACGCCTATAAGTGCTTTATGCGCACAAGCATGGATTACCTGGTGATCGGTAATTTTATATTGCGTAAGCAGGACCAACCGGCCTGGACCGAAAATGCTGATTGGAAAAATGAAATTAAGCCGGATTAACAGCCGGCAACCCATCTTTTATAAACGACAATTAGGGAATATCATGGATTTCTTAAAAGATCTCTGGGCCTTCTTAAAAGTAAGAAAAAAATGGTGGCTCGCACCCATTATTATCATCCTGCTATTGGTCGGCATCCTGCTGGTGCTGGGCGGTGGATCGGCCATGGCCCCTTTTATTTACACCTTATTCTGATCACATGACAAAGAAAAACAGCACGGCAACTATATTGGTACTGGTGATAGCCTGTATTGTATTATTTTGGCTGACGGGAAAGAAGTACTTCTTACCAGTGGCCCTTCTTCTTGGCTTTTCAGGCATACTTTCCCCTTATATCGCCGATAAAATACACTGGTTGTGGATGAAGCTGGGTGAAGGGCTTGGGTATATTACAGGACGCATAATAATAACATTGATATTTTTTCTCCTCTTGTACCCGCTGTCATTGCTGTCGAAGCTCTTTAGAAAAAATAATCAATTAAAACCAGGCGCTGAAAGTTATTTTGAAGTCCGGAATTTTGTGTATACCAGGGAAAGCATGGAAAACACCTGGTGATCCATGGCTTCATCAGCATGTTGAAACTTATTCAAAAAATACGCAGCAATAATTACATGGTAAAAAAGGCATTGGCTTGGTTTGCAAAATCCTCCTGGTGGTTGCAATGGTTAATAATAAGCATGCTGGCGCTGGTACTCTTTGCTCCGATCATTGGCAATTCATTTGTGAGTGACGACTTTTCCGTGCTTAAGAAGGTTTGTATAGACCGGCAGTTGAACATCAATGGTTTCTTCCGTCCCTTGTCGGACATTACCTTATTCATCAACTACCTGGTGGGTGGTTTCAATCCCGCCGGCTACTATTTAACGAATATTCTCCTGCATGCATTGGATGTACTTCTCCTGTTCCATTTTTGCCGGCGCTGGCAGTGGACCCCGGATACCCATAAGCAGTTGCTGTTTGCCGGTATAGCCGCTTTGCTTTTTCTTACCTATCCCTTTCATAGCGAACCCGTGGTATGGATCCTGGGAAGGGCCTGTTTACTGGCGAACACCTTTGGCATGCTGGCGCTGGTGATCATGGTGAGTACCTGGAAAGAACCCTATAAAATAGCCGGTGTTGCCGCCTGCTACTTTGTGGGCATGACAGGGTATGAGTCGGTAATGATATTGCCGGCAATGGTCTTCGTGTGGTTACTCGCCGGCAAGGCTGCTTTACGCCGGCACATAATATGGATGCTGACCCTGGGGCTTACCTTATCAGCGCATTTTATCATCCGGGTAAAAGCTTCCGGTGGCGTTACGGGCGAATATGGCGCCTCGCTGCTGAGTACGGACCCGCTGAAGGTATTAACGGGCGTGGTCAAAACGAGCGGCCGCTTTTTCCTGCCTCCCATGGAGCAAGGCAAGCTCATGACCCTACTTTTCATAATAGTGGCTGGCGCCCTCCTTTTTTTATTGTTCAAATTATGGAAACGCATACGGGCCGACAGGCAGGCCGTGTACTTTTTGTTAAGCCAGCTTGCCTTCTTTCTCCTGGCCTCGCTGATCCCTTTTCTCATTAGCGTCAGTACACATACGTCAGAAAATGACAGGTTCCTGCATCTCCCTTCCTTCTTTTTATGTGCCATCATGGCCTTTGTTATCGTCACCTTCTTCTACCAAAAAAATGCTTTGCTATGGGTGGTGGCCGGACTAACGCTGTACCAGGTCATTTGCCTGCAGCTTACCTTAATGAACTGGCGTAAAGCCTCTGCAGCCGTAGTCAGTATCCTGGACCGCCTGAAGAATCGTGAACAGGGCCGGAACATCTATATTATTAACCTGCCCGAGGAAACGGAGGGGGCCTATATTTTCAGGGTAGGCTTCAGGGAAGCGTTAATACTACGCAATATTGACACTGCCGGTGTAATAGTAATAAACCGGGCCAAAAGGGATACCCTGGTACAATGGCCTGGCATTCTGCAGCCCGGAAAAGTGAAACAGGGCATTTTTATCCCGCCATCCACCTATATTCAGCAACAGGCAGATGGCGGAACAACAATAGGCGAGATGAACAGGCCGGGTATTCCCGTTCCCCCAAACAGTGTCATCATCTATTGGAATAAACAGGAATGGATAGCGTTATAAATCGTGCCCTGCAGAAATATTAATTAAATTTGGATGCTTACGGTATCCGATATTTGTCCAGGCAGGCTTTTGAACACCATCTGAAAGAAGAGTATGTACAACCTATCAAGCTATATTTCAAGGGGAAAAACGTTTCTGAACAACCAGTTATTTCCTGGTAACAAGAAACTGTCTACCCTGATGATATATGCCACGGACTTATGTGATTCTGCCTGCAAGCATTGTCTCATCTGGGCAAAACGTCCCGTTCATTACCTCTCCTTTGAAAAGATAAAGGAGATCATGCAAGCTAAGTGTATCACCAAACATACGGCTGTTGGATTGGAAGGAGGAGAATTTATGTTGCACCCGGATGCCGAAAAGATCATGGAATGGTTTTACCACAATCATCCTCACTATGATCTCCTGTCCAACTGCCTGAAGCCTGGTAAACTCATTGAAGCCGTCAAAAAATACCCTCCCCAACGTCTGCTCATCTCACTGGACGGTACAGCAGATACCTACCTCTACATGCGCGGAAAACCGGGCTACCACAGTGTGCTGGAAGTGATTGAAGCCCTGCACAAAGTATTGCCCATGTCTGTCATGTTCACCTTATCGCCTTACAATGATTTTGACGATATGCAGCATGTGGCGGAAATATGCAGGAAATATGGCATAGATATGCGCGTGGGGATATACAATGACATTGCTTTCTTCGATACCATTGATAAAGCCCATGAAACTGAAATAGGAAGCAGGAAGGGAGAGGAGCCCCTGCGTTTTTCCGAGGTAAATGAATGGAAACAATCAGACGCTTTCGGCCAGGCAAAAGCCCACAAAAAAGAAGAAATAGCAGGAGATATATCAGTTGCCAAACATAACTATATGGCAGGGGGGAACTTCACAGATAAGATCCCTGCCATCATCAAGGAGTTCAGTGAAAACTATGACTTTCTTGTATTATACAATGAATGGAGACAGGGAAACCTGAAAATGCGCTGTTACAGCATCCTGGATAGCCTGGTCATATTGCCCGATGGCGGGGTGCCCATCTGCCAAAACCTTGATCTCAAGCTGGGGAATGTTTTTGAGAAGAGCCTTGACGAGATATTTAATGGAGCAGCTACCCAGGAATTACATAAAGAGTATGTACACAATTGCAATCAATGCTGGCTGAATTTTCACCGTAAATACGATGTAATCCTGTACCGTACCTTCGAGAAATACTTTGGAAAGTTCCTGACCTCCAAAATGTTTGGCTACTATCAATGGGAGTCCGACGCCCGCACTACCTATGCCGGCTACTTTAAAAAAGCCGGACAATAAGTTATCTTCTAAGAACGCATGCCTGCCGCATTCATTTTTTCCAGTAATTCATAAGTATCCACCAGGCTTTGCAGGTTGTGTTGCTTGTCCTGTATACCTTGTTCTGTCATACTTACAAAGTGTTCAATCTCGCCCAGGAAGCCCTGCAGGGCAAGGCTATTATGAGCGGCCGTTAATGAAAAGCCGTTATTGTCGAGGTATACCTTTTGGTGCACAGGCGATTTAAAGATCTTTTCCAGCGGGAGGCTTAAAAAGCGGGCAGGTTTTTCAATGCCGGTAAGCCTGAACGGGTAACTGGCATGCAGCACATCGCCGGTAGTATTTATTTGCAGCTCATCAATAGCCGATTGCCAGGAATGATCGGTAGACAAATGAAGCATACCAGTGATCCCGCAATGATGCGTAACATGCACAAAGAAAGTGGCATTATCTTTCCCGGAACTATGTATTGTTGATTGGGCTATTGGGCCAAAAAGATGAATAAGGTTATCAACAGGATGAATGAACAATTCAACAGGTGGGTTCCCTTCCGGGTAAGGTCCTGTAAGGTACCGGTAACTGTAATTCTTTGTTTTGGCCCGGTATGGCTGCAGCAGGTTATTAATAGCCGAAAAGCGTTTCTGCAATCCTGGCTGGCAATTGGCAGTTCCCTGGTACCCGATCAGCGTGGTAAGTTCCTGTAATGAAAAACAGGGCGGCTTTTCAACAAATACCTGTTTTCCGGCCTGCAATAGCCGGCTTACGATCCCATAGTGCTGCGTGGGCGAGGCGCTTACAAATACGCCTTTAATGGAGCTGTCCTGCAAAATATCGCCGATGTTATCCGTACCTACACAACCGGTAAAATGGCCCGCCATCTTTTGGGCATTCTGTATATGCAGGGTGCAGATCTTGCTGAGTGGAATACCCAGGTACTGGATAACCGGGTACAGGTTGCTGATGCTGTGCTGTCCCACCCCAATGAATGCATATTGGTGCTTATAATTCGAATGCTTATCAAGGAACTTCTTTTTCCTGGCCGTTTTATATCGCTCAATAAGGCGTTGGGTATACATCATTGGAAATTAAGGATCATTGTTCATTGCGCACCCGGAAAATACGGGAAACATATTTCCCGATCATGTCAAATTCAAGATTGACCCGGCTGCCTGGTATAATGCGTTGAATATCAGTATGCTCGAAAGTGTAAGGAATGATGGCTACGGAAAACTCATCGTGGGTAACCCCGAAAATGGTGAGACTGATGCCATTCAGGCTGATAGACCCTTTTTCTATTACCAGGGCGGCAAATGCCGGCGGGAACCTGAACCTGAATTCCCAGCTTCCGTCGCGGTCCTTTTTATCAATACACTCAGCGGTAGCGTCTACGTGCCCCTGCACGATATGGCCATCCAGCCTTCCCTGGAAAGACAGGCATCGCTCCAGGTTTACCAGGTCGCCGGTCTTCCAGCTTCCCAGGTTCGTCTTTTCCAGGGTCTCCGCAATGGCTGTCACCCGGTACTGGTCGCCTTTGATGGCTTCTACCGTCAAGCAGATCCCACTGTGGGAAACGCTTTGGTCTACTTTCAGCTCCCCGGTAATAGGGGAGGAGAGCCATAAAGTAAGATTGGTGCCTGCGGGTGAAATTTCCTCTATCCGGCCAGTGGCCTCTATAATGCCTGTAAACATGGTAACAAAAGTCGGTTTTTTAATAGTAATCTTGTTCTATTTCAGAATTTCTGTTATCTTTGCTGCCCCAAAAGCATTTTAAAGGAGGTATACAACTATGCTGATCATTGATTCAAAAGATTGCGAAAATATTGACAAAGCGCTCAAGAAGTACAAGAAGAAGTTTGAAAAAGCCAAGATCCTGTTGCAACTGAGAGAGCGTCAATCTTACACCAAGCCGTCTGTAAGGCGTCGTAACCAGGTGTTGAAAGCTGTCTATAAGCAAAAAATAGCCAGCGGTCAGATCGAAGGATAATTCATTCATTCTGAATAGTATATTGGAATAGCTGCAAAGTTCTTAGCTTTGTGGCTATTTTTTTGTGTATACGTAAATATTTAATATGAAGTGCAGGGTATTGGTATACGCTTAAACACCGGATCGGATGAAAAAACTAACATGGCTTACGGGATTACTGCTCCTTATTTTCCTTATCCTCATTGCCTGGCTCTGCTTTTTCCAGTTTCCGTCACAGGATGATTTTGCAGGCAGCTACCTGGAAAAGAAATATGGCCTGGGTGGGGCTATACAATGGTACCTGCGTGAAAAGAATGGACGATTCACCAGTATTCCTGTTTTTCTGACGATCAGCTCCTCAAAGTCTTTGCTAAGCCAATATGGCCTTCTTCTTCTTGGCTTTCTGATCACTACCTTTTGCTGCCTTTTTTTCTTTGTAAGGATATGTAGCAGGCGTTTGTTTGAACCTGTCCTGAATGGTCTGCAAATAGCTGGAATTTCGGCCATGATGTTGCTGGTATTTCTTGATACTGTACCTGAAGTATCCTCTTTTATTTACTGGGTGGCTACCAGTGTTACCTACCTGGTGCCATTTGCCTTTTTTTTACTGTTGATCTGCGCCTATTTTTCGTTGTTCAAAGCTCCACCCAAACGCAAATGGTTGCAGATGATCATCATTTGCGTGGCTACCTGCCTGCTGGGTGGTTGCAACGAAATCATGTTATTCTACGTTTGTGCCTTACCCTTTTTAATTGGTCTTACCATCCTTGGTTCGGGCAAGCGGGTTCCTGTGCAGATCATTGTTATCGCCATCCTGGCTATATTGCTGTTGATAGCGTCTGTGCTAATACCGGGCAACGACGCACGTGCGGGCCATTTTGTACAAAATCAATCCTGGGCCACGTCTGTAGCCGGCGCAACTTTCCGTACCTGGCAAACCGTACAGTGCATTTTCTCCAGTTCCTTGTTCTATCTGAGCTGCCTGGGTATTCTTATCGCTTCGGGTTATCTTAAGCCACCGGTCGTTGCCTGGTTTGCTTCCAAAAAAAGCAACTGGCTTGCAGAGACAGGTTGTGTAGTGGGAATGATATTTTGTTTTAATCTGGTGATAAGGCAGATAGGTGGCGAAATCGTTCCCCCACGTGCCACTAATATTATAGTCTGCATCAGCCTGCTGGGATTTTGGTGGATAATGCTGATGAATGCGGCCCGGATACAGCAGCTTCTACGTGTTATACATGACAACCGGCATCTGGTACTTCCTGTTTTTTCTTTGGCATACTGCCTTGCACTGATAGGGTCGGAATTTTCATCGCAGTTGATGAAGAACCTGGTGGAAGCCCCTTTACATGCTGCCGTATTGAAACAAAGAGAGGCCGTGATCTTTCGCGAAAAAGCCAATGGAAAGAATCTGGCAACTATAAAACCCTACCAGGAAGAAGTGGCGCTTCTCATTAAGGAAAAGTATAAGGATAAAGGCAATTTCGTTATGGATGAATTTACAATGCCTCCTTCCTTTTCTTATTTTCAAGACGAACCCAACAAGAAGGAATATGCTTATTTTTATGCTGAATACTATGGAATAGATACCATAGCGAGTACAAATGGCAAATTTGTAAGATGGGGCCTGTTGCGTAATAGTCGGAAATAAATTCCCGGAGAAATACTTTCCCTAAAGATGATCAGTATCGTATTGCCTGTTTATAATGAATGCAAGAGGCTGGAAGAGGGGTTACCCGACCTGATTACTGTATTGAAAGCTCAAAATATTGATTATGAGTTGATTATTGTTGATGATGGTTCTGAGTCCGGTGAGCGGATAGGGGAGATTGCCCGTCATCATACCTGTAGCTACATCCGGAATGAGCAGAATGCAGGAAAAGGGATGGCTGTTAAAAGAGGGGTGATGGCTGCTGCGGGCGATATCATCCTGTTCATGGACGGCGATTTCCCCTTCCACCTTTCCATCATTCATGAAATAATGGGTAAACTGCAAACGGAATATGTGGTCATTGGCGACAGGACTTTACCAGGGTCCCGGTTTCCCGATACGCTTAGCAGTTCCAGGAAATGGGGTAGCCGTATCCTTTCGTGGATCATCAGTAATTTGTATGTTAAAGGGATCAGGGATAGTCAATGCGGAATAAAAGGTTTCAGGGCCCCTATAGCGAAAGCAGTGTTTAGCAAGGCTACGCTTACCTCTTTTGCTTTTGATGTGGAAATATTGTTTATTACCAGGAAAAATAATTATCACATTGCAAGGCTCCCCGTTCATGTGTTTCCACAGCCAACCACTTCTGTGAAAGTAATGAAAGACGGACTGTTGATGTTACTTGGCCTGGTCAGGATCTTAATCAATGATCTAAGCGGAAAATATCGCATTGATGAATAGGAAATGGACAAACATTATCCGGTTTTTAATGGATGAATGTGTTCCTCCCATTATCAGGGACAACAAATGGTTCATGTATCCATTTTACTATTGGGCTTACAGGGGTAAGCATGTTACTACCCTGATGGATTTTAAGCAAAAGTATTTTGAATGGGACCCGGCACAATTGCAGCAATTCTATGAAAAGATCCATTCCATCTCATCCGACAGGCAAACTGATGTTTCCGCAAACGGTATCCGGATCATCATGGATCATTGCAGCGAACAGGTGGAATCGGTGCTGGATGTTGGCTGTGGAAAAGGTCACCTGCTTGGGCTAATAAAACAAGCTTATCCCGGAATAGAACTCCATGGGGCAGATTTCGTGACCAGGAAGTT
Organism: Paraflavitalea devenefica; assembly: GCF_011759375.1. Lineage (NCBI taxonomy): Bacteria > Pseudomonadati > Bacteroidota > Chitinophagia > Chitinophagales > Chitinophagaceae > Paraflavitalea > Paraflavitalea devenefica. The sequence continues at coordinate 578,960 of NZ_JAARML010000003.1, forward strand.
ACCTGAAAATATATCGTTTGTAATGGCAGAGGCGACCTGTTTGCCGTTTGCCGATAAGGCCTTTGACCTGGTTCTTTGTACGCACACTATTGAACATATTTATAAGGCCCGCGAATTGGTAAAAGAGCTTAAAAGGGTTGCCAGGAAAAAGATCATTATCATTACGCCGAAACAGCGTTATTTTTACTATACTTTGGATGAACATATTCTTTTTTTCCCTCAAAAGGAATTGTTGACGAATTTGGTAGAAATGGAAAAATATGACTGTTCAAACATTGAAGGGGACTGGGTATATATTGGCTATATGCCCGTAAAAAGCTAGATCATGGCAATAAGCGATCATAATGCCCTGGAAGCGTTCATAGCCTACCTCACCTTCGAAAAAAGGTATTCCCGGCACACTGTGCTGGCCTATCAGGATGATCTGCAGGAGTTTACCAAATTCCTGGCCGATCAATTTGAAATGGTAAACCCCGCCCTGACGGAGATCTCAGCCTCCATGATCAGGAGCTGGCTGGCCGCCCTGAAAGAAGAGAACAAGTCGGCTAGAACCATCAATCGTAAGATATCCTCCCTCAAGTCTTTCTTCAAATACCATTTACGGCGGGGCAACCTGGAAAAAACGCCCATGAGCAGTGTTACAGCCCCTAAGATCAGTAAAAAACTGCCGCAATATGTGGAACAGCAGGACATGAATACCCTGTTTAGCCACGTGGAATTTCCCGACACCTGGCGGGGGCATACCGACAGACTGCTCCTGTCCATTTTCTATAATACCGGCATGCGCCTGTCGGAGCTCGTAAACCTCCGGGAAAGCCAGGTAAATGCGGCCGGAAACACCCTGAAGATCCTGGGCAAAGGCAACAAGGAACGCCTGGTGCCGGTAAGCCCGGAATTAATAGCGTCCATACAAGGCTATATCAGCCGGAAAAGAAGCGAACTGAAAACGCCGGATACGACTTACCTGCTGGTAAATGAAAAAGGCAAAAAACTGGCGCCGAGGTCTGTATATCAGTCTGTAAATAACTGGCTGAAAACAGTTACCACGATCGATAAAAAGAGCCCGCACGTATTGCGCCATACCTTTGCTACCCACCTCATGAATAATGGCGCCGATATCAATGCTGTTAAAGAATTACTGGGGCATTCCAGCCTTGCTGCTACACAGATCTACACACACAACACCATCGAGAAGCTAAAGGATGTGTACAAAAAGGCACATCCCAAAGCATAAAGGCGTATCGATTTTGCACGGAATTTAGCAGATTGTTAACCAATACGATAAGTGTATAACAGACAATCGTTAAATCTGGGTTGTAAGTAAGTAAAGGGTGTAAAAAAAAATGCTGAAAACCATAACAACTTAATGGTGTAACACGTTATATTTTTAGTGCTGCAAACAGGAAATTTAATTTGGAAAGAAAAAGATGCTGTATTAACTTCATAGGAGTTAAAAAGCTCTCGCCTATGTAACAGTATTTACTCCTCAAGATCTTTATTTATTGTTCACAGTTTAAAATGCGATTGTTATGAACGTCAACATTCAGACCGTGCGTTTTACTCCCGATGTAAAACTGGTAGATTATGTTAACAAAAAACTTCAAAAACTCAACACTTTTCATGACCGCATTATCAAGGTAGATGTGTTTCTAAAGCTGGATAATGTAGTTCACAACATCAAAGATAAAATCGCAGAAATACGCGTCCAGATACCCCGGTACCAGTTCTTTGTAAAAGCATCCTCCAAGTCATTTGAAGAGTCTTTCGACAATGCGCTGGACTCCCTGGTAAACCAGGTCAAAAGAAAAAAAGAAAAGCAAGCAGCTTAAAAAAAAGATTGAAAGCTGCCCCGTACCCGGGGCAGCTTTTTTTATTATACTCCCTCCTCAGGTCCGTTCCGGGTTACAGGCCCCTGTTTGTTACCAGTGTATAATTTCTTTTCTGCTTATGGTGTTATGATTGCACCAAAGCAATATCTTGCGGCCCGAAATAAGGAAAGGGTGCAATTTGCCCTCTTAACCTATTGTTGAAGGAAAGGGCAGGAGTGAATGCAAAGGATTGAAAACAAGCAAAAAAAATTGGAGTCAAAGTTTTTGTATTTAACAAATTCGTTTACCTTTGCCTTCCCAAAAAATAAGCAGGGTACCGGTGAGTGTGCGGGAAGTTCTTTAGAATGTTGAATGTCAGGATATTTTACCAGCTTCAACAATCGTTTTACAGGCCACTTTAGCTCCGCTGGTAGAGCATCCCGATTGTATCGGGAAGGTCGCTGGTTCGATTAGAGTGCCTGAGAAGCAAAATTGCCACTTTAGCTCAGCTGGTAGAGCAACTGATTTGTAATCAGTAGGTCGTTGGTTCGATTCCGACAAGTGGCTCCAATAAAACCCGGATTGGGGTACGAAGCTGAAACAGTTGTAGCTTCGGATCTGATTGCAACCATTTCGGATTTTATAATAAGGGCAGATTCCAGAGCGGCCAAATGGGGCGGACTGTAAATCCGCTGTCTTTCGACTTCAGAGGTTCGAATCCTCTTCTGCCCACTTGCTCTTTGATCAGGAGCATTGAATATTGAAAATTGAGCATTTACAATGGCAATTTTTCAATATTCAATGTTCAGTTTTAAGCAACAAGCGGGAGTAGCTCATTTGGTAGAGCGATAGCCTTCCAAGCTATAGGTGGCGAGTTCGAGCCTCGTCTCCCGCTCTGAATTGATAAGTCATATCAAACAGGATCAAATGGTGTACCATTTGGCAGGTTTGATGCACTGACTTCAATGACTGAGAAGCCGTTGTAGCTCAGTGGTAGAGCACTTCCTTGGTAGGGAAGAGGTCGTGAGTTCGATTCTCACTAACGGCTCAGTTCTTTAAAAATTGTAAACAGGGGTCTTGATGAGCCGCCTGTCAAAACAAAGCTCATCCGGATCAGTGGAGAATGATCCCGTTTTGGCGGGAAAAGCAATTAGAATGTGCGTCGCACAAAATGCTTGTTAGCATAGCTGGTGCCGACTACATGATAAAAAACAAACATTGTAAAACCACACAACTAAAAACAGATAACGATGTCAAAAGAGACTTTTAAGAGGGATAAACCTCACGTTAACGTTGGTACCATTGGCCACATTGACCACGGTAAAACCACCCTTACTGCTGCTATCACTACCATCTTGTCTACAAGAGGTATGGCGCAGGCGAAAAAATATGATGAAATTGATGCCGCACCTGAAGAAAAAGAGCGTGGTATCACCATCAATACCGCACACGTGGAATACCAAACGGCCAATCGTCACTATGCCCACGTTGACTGTCCTGGTCACGCTGACTATGTGAAGAACATGATTACCGGTGCTGCCCAGATGGACGGCGCTATCCTGGTTGTGGCGGCTACAGACGGTCCTATGCCCCAAACAAAAGAGCACATCCTGCTGGCTCGTCAGGTAGGTGTTCCCCGTATGGTGGTTTTCATGAACAAAGTTGACCTGGTTGATGACCCCGAGTTACTCGAACTGGTGGAAATGGAAATTCGTGAACTGTTGACTTTCTATGGTTTCGACGGAGATAATACACCTATCATAAAAGGTTCTGCTACCGGCGCTCTGGCTGGTGAAGAAAAATGGGTAAAAGCTATCGACGAGCTGATGGAAGCTGTTGATACTTACATCCCGCTGCCTCCCCGTCCTGTTGATCAGCCGTTCCTGATGAGTGTGGAAGACGTATTCTCCATCACTGGTCGTGGTACTGTTGCTACTGGTCGTATCGAGCGTGGTCGTATTAAAGTAGGTGAAGCCATCGAGATCGTAGGTCTGATGGATGCTCCCCTGTCTTCTACTGTAACAGGTGTGGAAATGTTCCGCAAACTCCTGGATCAGGGTGAAGCTGGTGACAACGCTGGTCTGCTGTTACGTGGTATTGAAAAGAACCAAATTCGTCGTGGAATGGTACTGGTAAAACCAGGTTCTATCACTCCGCACACTGAATTCAAAGGCGAAGTTTACGTACTGAGCAAAGAAGAAGGTGGCCGTCACACGCCGTTCTTTAACAAATACCGTCCTCAGTTCTATTTCCGTACTACCGACGTAACTGGCGAGGTTGAATTACCTGCTGGTACTGAGATGGTAATGCCTGGCGATAACACTTCACTGACTGTGAAACTGATCCAACCCATCGCGATGGAGAAAGGTCTGAAATTCGCTATCCGTGAAGGTGGCCGTACAGTAGGTGCCGGTCAGGTTACTGATATCATAAAATAAGCACTGCTTTTCCCCTTTTAGGGGTTGAGTATGAAAGCTTAGACGTATATTTGCAAAGTACCTGAACCTTATGGTTCAGGTACTTTGTTCTAAAAAGGAAGTTCTTTACATAGCCCGTTTAAGCCCCTTATACACAAAGGGTTACAAAATCGGGATAAATTGAATACACGGGCATGGTGCAACGGTAGCATACGGGTCTCCAAAACCTTTGATCTGGGTTCGAATCCTAGTGCCCGTGCTAATAATTTGAGAATGAGTTAGTTTGAAAATTTGAAAATGGCGCTTGCCGGTCTTTTCATTTTCAAATTAGCAAATCTTCAAATTTTCAAATTGTTTATATGAACAAAGTAACAACCTACTTCCAGGAATCGTACAAGGAGTTGGTGGAAAAAGTAACCTGGCCTACCTGGGCGCAACTGCAGCAATCTACTATGATTGTGCTGGTGGCTACCCTGCTCATTACAGCCCTTGTGTGGGTAATGGACCTCGCTGCCCAAACCGGCCTTAATTTTATCTATTCATTATTCAAATAATGGAAAATCAAACTATTCAACAACAGGAAACTAAATGGTATGTGCTCCGCGTGGTGAGTGGAAAAGAGCGCAAGGTGAAGGAGTACCTGGATAAAGAGATTTCCCGTGGCGGATGGGGAGAGGTTGTAAAACAGGTTTTTCTTCCGGTAGAGAAAGTATACAAAGTACAGAACGGAAAAAAAGTAATGCGGGAAAGGAACTACTATCCCGGTTACGTGATGATCGAGGTAACAGAAGGAAAACTGTCCGACGATTTGCGCGAAGCCATCAAAAATACCACCAGTGTGATCCACTTCCTCGGTAAGGAAAATCCCATTGCGTTGCGTAAAGCCGAAGTCAATAAAATGCTCGGCAAAATGGATGAAATGGCAGAAGCCGGCGGTGTTAGCATGATCGAGCCATTCATCGTTGGTGAAACCATCAAGATCATCGAAGGACCATTCAACGACTTCAATGGTATTATTGAAGAGGTGAACGATGAGAAGAAGAAACTGAAAGTAACCGTAAAAATATTCGGCCGTTCTACGCCTGTTGAGCTCAACTACATGCAGGTAGAAAAACTAAGCTGATATTGCTACAACACATACCTGATTAAAAGCCACCATGCATATGGTGGCTTTTTTATTATCACACAATGGTGCAAAATAAAAAAGCCTTCCGGCATCAACAGGAAGGCTTACTTATTTTTACCGCGATAGCTTAACGATTATCGTCGTCATCACCTGTTGCAGGCTCATCAGTTGTTGGTTCCTCCATAACTGGTGTAGGCTCATCATATACAGGCTCGTCAATAATCACCGGAGCTGGTGCCGGGGCTTCCACTACCGGAGCGATCACTTTTTTAGGGGCTGATTTTTTCTTGGCTGCTTTTTTCTTCGCAGGTGCTTTCTTGGCTGGCGCCTTTTTAGCAGGTGCTTTCTTGGCAGCTTTTTTCGCAGCTTTCTTCACGGCCTTTTTGGCTGCTTTTTTAGGAGCTGCCTTCTTAGCTGCCTTTTTCTTGGGAGCTGCTTTCTTTTTAGGAGCCGCTTTTTTCTTGGTTACTTTTTTCAGTGCTTTTTTAGCTACTTTTTTGGCTGCCTTTTTCTTGGGGGCAGCCTTCTTTTTAGGAGCAGCTTTTTTAGCTGTTTTTTTCTTTGCTTTGGCCATAGTGTGATATATTTTTTGAGTTGTTCGTGAAAATATATTGCAGCAAGTTGCAATTCAATGCAAAAGCTACGTAGAAAAATTCAAAAAATAAAAATTCATAAGAAGTTTGCCCATTAGAAAACAGTGCGAATTGCAGAATCAGATACAGCTAACGGTAAAATAGACGCGCCCGGAACCCCTGTCTGGCATAACTTTGAGGCATTTCCACGGTACCAGAAAAAGATTTGTTTTTACCATATTTTTCATAACTTTGCGACCCCAATTATAAGTTCTTTATGGTCCCCGCTATACGGGGGTAGAGGAATTTGGGAGACCAAGTATTGGCAATCCAGCCGAAAAAGGTCGTTTGAACCAATAAATCAAAGTAAAATGGCTAAAGAAATTACCGGCTTCGTAAAGCTACAGGCAAAAGGTGGTCAGGCCAATCCGGCGCCTCCTATCGGACCTGCCTTGGGTTCCAAAGGTATCAATATCATGGAATTCTGTAAGCAGTTCAACGCCCGTACGCAAGACAAAATAGGAAAAGTGCTTCCTGTTTTAATCACTGTTTACTCCGACAAGTCTTTCGACTTCGTTATCAAGACTCCTCCCGCTGCTGTTCAGTTATTGGAAGCTGCCAAGCTGCAAAGTGGTTCTAAAGAACCTAACCGCAATAAGGTAGGTAAAGTGAACTGGAACCAGGTTGAGGCTATTGCCAAAGACAAAATGCCCGACCTGAATTGTTTTACCCTGGAAAGTGCTATGAAAATGGTGGCTGGTACAGCCCGTAGCATGGGACTTACAGTGGATGGTAAAGCTCCCTGGGAAAATTAAATCTTCACAGTCTTCGCATCCTTGCGGGGGCTTCCTTAAAACTGAATGACAATGGGAATCGCTAAAAAAAGAAAAGCGGTAGACGCTAAAATAGATAAAAACAAAGTGTATTCACTCAAAGAAGCATCTACGATCGTGAAAGATGTGAATACTACCAAATTTGATGCTTCTGTAGACCTGCACATCCGTTTGGGAGTAGATCCCAAAAAGGCCGACCAGGCTATCCGTGGTACCGTTACCCTACCCCATGGCACCGGTAAAACAAAACGTGTACTGGTATTATGCAATCCTGATAAAGAAGCCGATGCAAGATCAGCCGGTGCTGACTTTGTAGGCCTGGATGAATTCATACAAAAAATTGAAGGTGGCTGGGTAGATGTAGATGTGATCGTAGCTACTCCTTCCGTGATGCCCAAGATTGGTAAACTGGGTAAAATACTGGGTCCCCGTAACCTGATGCCAAACCCCAAAACAGGTACAGTTACCAACGATGTAGCTGCTGCTGTAAATGAGGTGAAAGGTGGTAAAATTGCCTTCAAGGTAGATAAAGCAGGTATTATCCATGCTTCTATCGGCCGGGTAAGCTTCAGCCCCGAAAAGATTGCTGCGAACAGCCTGGAGCTGATCAACGCCATCATCAAGGCTAAGCCATCTTCTGCAAAAGGTACCTACTTGAGAAGCATATTCATGGCTAGTACCATGAGTCCTTCTATTCCAGTAGAAACCAAATCTTTAATGAACTAAAATTTGTAACGCGTTCATGGGCTATCCGTAAGGGAAGCTGACAGCGAAAACATCAAAAAATTTGCGTTATGACCAAGCAAGAAAAAAATGAAGTAATTGATGCGTTGAAGGAGAAATTCTCTCAATACAACAACTTCTACATTACCAATACAGAATCTCTCACCGTTGCGCAGGTTGGTAAACTGCGTCGTATTTGTTTCGATAAGAATGTCGAAATGAAAGTGGCTAAGAACACCCTCATCAAAAAAGCACTCGAAAGCCTGGACGAAAAACGTTACTCCGGTGTATTCGAATCTTTGAACGGTGTTACCGCCATCATGTTCAGTGAAAATGCCAAAGAACCAGCCCTTATCATCTCCGATTTCCGCAAAGCAGGAAAGAAAGATGAAACAAGGCCCGTATTGAAAGCTGCGTTCATTGATGGTGATGTATTTGCAGGTGATGATCAACTGAAGGTACTGACTGCTCTGAAAAGCAAAAACGACCTTATCGGCGAAATCATCGGCTTACTGCAATCTCCTGCGAAGAACGTTATCAGCGGCCTGAATGCCGGCGGCAAACTGGCCAGCCTGGTAAAAGCGCTGGAGGACAGGGCTCAGTAATTGTATTTAGCAGCCAAAGGCTAATAGCCTAATACCTAACAGCTAATGGCTCCAAATAACACCCAAGTCTTCGGGTATAAGTGAAGACAAATTATATTACCTCCGCCGGAGTGAGGGCTTTAAAATGTAAGAGCCTGATCCATGAAGGCGGTTATTAAAAAATGTAAAATGGCAGACTTAAAATCATTTGCAGAACAGTTGGTTAACCTGACTGTAAAAGAAGTTAACGAATTAGCTAAGATCCTGAAAGATGAGTACGGTATCGAGCCTGCTGCTGCTGCAGTAGCTGTTGCTGGTCCTGCCGGCGCTGCTGCTCCTGCTGCTGAAGAAAAGACTTCTTTCAACGTTATCCTGAAAAATGGTGGCGCTAACAAACTGAACGTAGTTAAGATCGTTAAAGATCTGACTGGTCTCGGTCTGAAAGAAGCTAAAGATCTGGTAGACGGCGCTCCCAAGCCTGTTAAAGAAGGCGTAAGCAAAGCTGATGCTGAAGCACTGGTTGCTAAGCTGAAAGAAGCAGGTGCTGATGTTGAAATCGCTTAATCAGGTTTCTGCTCACATAATTACCCCGGTCATCGACCGGGGTTTTTTATTGCCCATCCTCTCCAAATTCATTGCCATTCTGCTTTGTTGCCTCGCTGCCTTCCTAATATAACGGTTTCGTAAACTTATTTTGCAAAATCGGTTTAGTTGCTTAATATTGAATGCACTCTCCCCAATCTTTATTACCGTGTGAACTCCTGATCGTTGACAACCAACGATTCATGTCTCTATTGACCATCCCCTAACGCCAACGTAGAAGTTGTACTTATTGGTTCTTATTACAGTACTGGTTTTCTATCCGGCTCTTGATCAGTGGCTTTGCTAACGATTGACCCCGCAGTTTTTACTGCACCTATAGCAGGCCTATGGACAGTACTGTTCTGTAAGCTTGTTCACCAAATTTAGAACTGCATATGAAAAAGGTACATTCCAACTTCAGGCAGACAGGATGGCTATGCCTACTCCTGCTCTTTTTTTCCACACAAGCGTTTGCTCAAACAAGAATGATCACCGGAAAGGTTACCGACTCCAAAGACAGTATTGGACTGCCCGGTGTATCTGTTCAGGCTAAAGGGGCATTGGCTGCCGCCCAAACCGGTAGCGACGGTACTTTCCGGCTTGAAATTCCACAAAACGTTAAGGCATTGGTTTTCTCTTTTGTGGGGTATGACCGTATTGAAGTACCGGTCGGTTCATCTGATGTAGTGAATGCTTTACTAACTGCCAACAGCACGTCATTACAGGATGTAGTAGTGATCGGATACGGCACCCAACGGAAATCTGATCTTACGGGCGCCGTAGGTTCCGTGAGATCCGCGCAGTTGGCCGAGCGACCGGCCGTATCGCTCAACCAGGCCCTGGCAGGCAGGATACCGGGTGTACAGGTTAATACGAACTCGGGCCGGCCCGGGGGACAAAGCAACGTGCGGATACGCGGGTTCAGTTCTATCAATTCCTCCAACAACCCCCTGTACGTAATTGATGGAGTGATCATCCCCGTAGGTACGCAAACACAGAACAGCAATGCGATCGACTACATCAATCCCAGCGATGTGGCGGCTATCGAAGTGCTGAAAGATGCTTCTGCTACAGCCATCTATGGCGCACGTGGCGCCAATGGCGTTATACTCGTAAGCACCAAACGGGGCAGCACCTCCGGCGGAAGGGTTACTTATGATGTGGAACTGGGCGTTCCTACCATTGGCCCACACCGGGTAAAAATGCTGAATGCGAAAGAATATGTGGCGGTGGAAGACCTTGCTTATGATAACATCAAAGTGTACGATGCCGACGGCTGGGCTGCCGGCAACTATACTTCCCTGCAGGATCCCCGGGAAAAGCGTAAAAACATACCCTCCCTGTTCGATGCCAATGGTGATCCGCTGTACAATACCGATTGGCTGAAAGCTTCCACGCAAAACAAGCTGTCACAGAATCACCAGGTATCCTTTTCCAATGGGAATGCAGACAATAACTATGGTGTGTTCCTGGGATATCGTAATGACAATGGGCTGCTGTTGAACTCTTACCTGAAACGGTATTCGGGCCGGTTTGTATTTGACAGTAAGATCAAGAGCTGGCTCAAAGTGGGTGGTACTTTGGGTTATAATAACCAGAAAGAAAATATTGTGGACCAGGGAACCGGTGGTCTTAACTCCGTGCGTATGATCACAGAGGGCTTTCCTTTTTTACCTGTTAAATATCCCAATGGTAAATGGGCCGATAATGCAGACTACCCCGATGCAGAAGGTGGTTCCAATCCTGTGCACATCCTCAATGAACGTAAGTTTGAAATGGTTACCCAAACTACGCTGGGGAATGTGTACGCCGATATCTACCTGGCCAAAGGGCTGGAGTTAAGAACAATATTGGGCGCCTATATCGCTACCCGTAATGTGACCGAATACAATGGCAGAAGCTTGTCCAACATATCACTGGACCAGCGCGGCACTTCCAATGTGGCCAATGGCCGGGAGTCCTACTGGTCTTCGGAAAGCTACCTTACTTACAAAAAGAAACTCCGGGAAAATGATGAATTTACCGGTATGCTGGGTATCTCTTGGCAGGAAACCAATATCTACAATAATGGGGTAGGGGCAGAAAACTTCTCTACCGATTACTTTCAGGCCAATAACCTCGGCGCTTCCAGCAAGCCTATTCCCGGGTCTTCCAACCGGTCAAGGTTTGCCTTCAACTCTTACTTTGGCAGGTTCAATTACGTGTTGAATGATAAATACCTGCTCACCTTAACAGGCAGGGTAGATGGTTCTTCCAAGTTTGGTAAAAATCATAAATACGCTTTCTTCCCCTCGGCTGCATTGGCCTGGCGGGTATCGGATGAAGACTTCATGCGGAACAGCGCTGTTATATCCAATATGAAACTGCGTGCCAGCGTGGGTGTAACAGGCAACTCTGAGATACCTACCTATTCCGCTTTATCACTGCTGGGTTCTGATTATGCGGCTATTATCAATAACACCCGTACAGCGGGCGTAGGGCTGGGACGTCTCGGCAACCCGGACCTCCGTTGGGAAAAAACAACCCAAACCGATCTGGGATTGGAAGTAGGGCTCTGGGGCAACAGGGTATTGCTGGAAGCGGATGTGTATTATCGTAAAACGACTGATATGCTTCTAAATGCGCCGGTGCCACGCTCTACCGGTTATCCGTCTATTTACAGGAACATCGGCAGCATGGAAAACAAGGGGCTGGAAATTTCTATCGGCACTGTGAATATCAGCACGGCCGATTTCACCTGGAGCACTGCCTTTAATATTTCCATGAACAAGAATAAGGTACTGGCCCTCGCTACACCGGCTGACATCTTTGGGGTAGGCAATCCCAACTTCACCAACCAAACCGGTATCATCCGCGTAGGGGAGCCTGTGGGCTCATTCTGGGGACTTACCCGCCTGGGTACATGGGGCACCAAAGATGCCGATGAAGCAGCCAAATTCTCCAGCTATCGTGGCGGCAAAGACATCTTACCCGGTGATATCAGGTACCTCGATGTAAACGGCGATTCTGCGATCAATGATGCCGACAGAAGCATCATTGGCAATGGTAATCCTGACGGATGGGGTAGCCTGTTCAATACCTTTAAATACAAAAACTTCGAGCTTACCGTAGAGCTTCAATACGTATATGGCAATGACGTCCTGAACATGACCAAGCACTCCGGTGAAGACCGCCAGGCGCTGGCCAACAGCTTTGCTTCTGTATTGAATGCCTGGACGCCCGATAACCAGAATACGCCGATAGCGGCTATCAGGAACAGCAAAGCCGGGTATGTTACCAATGTGGATACCCATTGGATGGAGGATGGTTCCTTTATCCGGGGAAAGAATATCCTGCTGGGTTACACCTTTGCGCCTTCCCTCATCCAACGGTTGCGACTTTCAAAGCTGCGGGTATATGCTTCTGTGCAGAACTTCTTCCTGGCTACCAAATTCAGCGGCAATGATCCGGAGGTTACTACCTATGGCCAGCCATTTGCGCAGGGACAAACTTTCTTTGATTATCCCAAACCAACCACCTACACACTGGGCGTAAATGTGAGCCTGTAATCCCTTTCTTCACTCAAAAAGTCAGCGTATATGAAATACTCAACCATAAAATATAACACCATTCTTCTTTGTTGTTTGTCTTTATTGCTAATGGCAGGGCAGGGGTGCACTAAGTTCCTCGAAGAGGACAATGACCCTTCCAACCTGAGCCCTGATATCTACTATACTTTACCTGAACATGCCGATGCTGCGATTGCTGCCGCCTATGCCCGTACCCGGTTCATAGGAGAAGGCGCCGGCATATTTGTACAGAACTTTTCCATGCTGGAAGCAGTGACCGGCACTGCCCGTACGGAAACTGCCCAGAACTCGGACCTCAATAACCTTTTCGGGTTAGTATACAATGGCGACAATTTGCTGGTGAACAACTGGTGGAATGGCCTGTACAATGTGATTGCACAAACCAATCTTGTATTGGATAAAGTTCCGGCCATTGACATGGAGGAAGCCCGGAAAAACAAAGTATTGGGAGAAGCCCGTTTTCTGCGCGCATGGGCTTATTTCTATGCCGTAAGATTATGGGGCGATATTCCCTTATTGACCAAACCTATTTATAGTTCTTCCGACAGCAGCTTTGCGCCTCCCCGTGCTCCGGTGCAGACTGTATATGACCAGATCGTAGCCGACCTTACCACTGCAGAAGCATCGGGTTTGCCATGGGCTGATGCTACCGGTAAAACTTCCTTAGGCGCCATCAAATCTTTATTGGCCGAAGTATACCTCACCATGGCAGGCCAGCCCTTGAATAAAGGAACGGAGTACTATACCCTCGCTGCCGCCAAAGCCCAGGAAGTCATTAGCAATGGCGCTTTCAGTTTATTCACCAACTATGGCGACCTGCACAACCTGGCCCAGGAAAACAAAGGGGAACACATCTTTGAGATCCAATACCTGGCTTCCGTAGCCGGTAATCCTATTCAACCTATATTACTGCCCAACTTTAAAGGCGTATCTGCTTATGGTACAGAAGTAGGCAGTACGGTACCTACGCCGGCCTTCTATGCATCGTATGAAGCGGGCGACCTTCGTACGGTAGACAGGCAGGGATTTTATTATACTTCCTATTATACTGAAGGGAATGGTGCGCTGAAGAACCTTGGGGCTCCTTACATCTATAAGCATTTTGACATCATAGCAAATGGTACCCTGGGAGTGGCCGGTACTACGCAAAGCGACCTGAACTGGCCGCAAATACGTTTTGCCCAGGTACTGTTGACCTATGCTGAGGCGCAGAATGAAGCTGCTGCAGCGCCTAATACTGATGCCTGGAATGCCTTGAAGAAGATCAGGGACAGGGCCCAGCTTACTACACCGGCCCTGGCAACCTTTACAAAGAACAGTTTCCGGGAAGCTGTGTGGAGGGAACGGTGGCATGAGCTGTGTTATGAAGGCATTACCTGGTTTGATATGGTGCGTTTGAGAAAAGCCTATAAGGAAAGCTCCAACGCTTTCGTGGATTTTGTAGGGCATACCTTTGCCGACAATAACGCGAAGCTGGAACAGAAACACCTGCTTTTCCCGCTTCCCACCAGTGAACTGAGGAACAATACGAACTTAAAGCCGCAGAATCCCGGTTACCCTGAATAACAGCATGACCAGGATTAACAATAACCGGCCGGAGAGCCTTCAGGCGCTGCGGCCGGTTTTTTATTGACCGGAATGGTTTAGATTAGCAGTTTATTACTATTTCTCATTGCTTATGAAAAGAGTATCACTGAAAGACATTGCCAAAATGGTAGGGGCCTCGCCCTCAACCGTATCGTTTATCCTGAACGGTAAAGCCAGCCAGATGCGTATCAGTGACGAATTGAAGAATAAAGTATTGGCAACGGCTAAAAAAATGGGCTACCAGCCCAACCAGGTGGCGGTGAGCCTCCGCACGGGGCAAACCAAAATACTGGGGCTGTTGGTGGAAGACATCTCCAACAACTTCTTTGCATCGCTAGCCAAAACCATTGAGGATGAAGCAGAGGAGTTTGGCTACAAAGTGGTTTACTCCAGTACAGAGAATAAAAGTAAAAAAGGAGTTGAATTACTGCGCATGTTGACCCAGCGCCAGGTAGATGGCTATCTGATAACGCCTACACTGGGCATGGAAGAGGATATTGAAATGCTGGTAAAGCATAAAAAGCCATTGGTATTAATGGACCGTTATTTCCCGGGTATAGAAGCCGCGTATGTACAGGTAGATAATAGCGGGGCCGTTATGCAGGGAATGGAGCACCTCTTTAAAAAGGGATATAAAAAAATAGCCTTTGTTACCATTGAGTCGGGCCTGATCCAGATGCGTCAGCGGGAGGAAGCTTATGCCAACGCCATTGGCAGCAGTCCCGAACAAAAGAAAAAGTACATACTGAAAGTAAATTATAATGGCGACCGGGAACTTATTATAGAGCAAATAACAGAATTCCTTAAAAAGAATAAACCCGACGCTGTATTCTTCGCCACCAACTATTTGGGTATACTTGGTTTGGAAAGTATCAGGGCCATTGGATTAACGATCCCCCGCGACCTGGCCGTTATTTGTTTTGACGACAATGATATTTTCCGTTTACACCTGCCCGGGATTACCGTTCTTCAGCAACCGGTAGAGGCCATTGCCCGCACTGCTATTCATATCCTGATGCAGCAACTCGGTAACAATAAGATAACCCTGAAAAAAAATCAGCTCCAACTTGCAGCGAATTTTATCGTTAGAGAGTCTACGTAAAAACGGCTAATTAACATTCTATTGTATTTCTATTTTGCAAAATCGGTTTAGTTGCGTAATATTGGCCCGCGCTTTACGGGGTAAAGCTGTGTTCCAATCTCCTTACCATACTATTATACCTTATTGCTGTGCAACATGCTTCTTTGTAATACAATAGATTAATAGAGACCAAATATTTTTTTTGTCCTATGGCTAAAACGTTTTAGTGTTAACCTTGGAAGGATATGGAATTGCCGGTTATTGCGGGTTTATATAAACGGCAATGCATAAATAATTGCTAAACGAAGACTTTTAATACAAACAATAAACCCAAACAAAACACTTGCGTATGGAAAAGCGACGTTCCAGCCTCGTGCGGACGGGTATGCTTTGCCTAATGGCACTGCTATTCCTATCCGTCACCGCCTTCTCTCAAACGAGAACGATTACCGGTAAGGTAACTGATGCAACAGACAAGCAACCTTTAGCCGGAGTTACTGTAACAGTAAAAGGCTCCACTACCTCCACACAAACAGGCATCGACGGTACTTACAAAATCACCGTTCCTTCAGGTGCTACAATGTTAGTTTTTTCTTTCGTTGGTCATGGCGAGCAGGAAGTAGCTATTGGCTCTTCAGGATCAGTTGATGCTATGCTGACTCCCAGTGGCAAATCACTCGATAACGTAGTGGTTGTGGGTTATGGTACACAGAAGAGAAGACTGGTAACTACGGCTGTAGACCACGTTAGTGCTGAAGATTTCAGGCAGAGCGGCGCGCGCAATGCCCTTGATCTGATCCAGGGTAAAGTAGCTGGTCTTAACGTAAGAAGAAGCAGCTCTAACCCTAACTCTGGTGTTACTGTTCAGCTTCGTGGCGTAGTTTCTCTGACTGGTGATCAGTCTCCTTTGATCGTCATTGATGGTATTCCCGGCGGTAACCTTGATCTTCTGCAGCAGGATGACGTTGAATCCATCGATGTATTGAAAGATGGTTCTGCTGCTGCTATTTATGGTACGCAGGGCAATGGTGGGGTTATTTTGATCACTACCAAAAAAGGTAAGGCAGGCCCTGCGCGTTATGATTATTCCACCTACGTAAGAAGAGAGTACCTGTATAAAAGACCTGACTTCTTCACTCCTGAAGAGTTCAGGGCTGCTATGCAATCCGGTCAACTGAAAGGCTATACCGATTATGGTGCAACAACTGACTTTTTTGAGGCTTTAATCAATAAAACCAATACTACTCAATACCATACGCTGGGTATCTCCGGAGGTACTGTCAATAGTAACTACCGTGCCAGTGTTTTCTACAGAGATCTGCAAGGTTTTGCTTTGGAGAATGGTCGTAAGGAGTATGGAGGAAGGTTAAGTTTCAACCAAAAAGGCTTGGATAACCGTTTAACTGTACAGTTGAACCTGGCTACAAACTTCAACAATGCCAACCTGTTGGGTGGTGGTGGCTGGGAAGACCAGTTGACTAAGAACCCAACTTTGTCTCATTATGATGTCGACGGAACTTGGTTATTTGAAGGAACGAGTACTAATCAGGTAGCGAGATTACACCAGGAAACCAATAAAAGGCAGCAGCAAACTACTGCAGCCAGCGGAAGTGCTACCCTGGAAATACTGAAAGGATTGAAAGGGGCAGTTTTTGCCTCAGTACAACGCGACAGTTATATAGATGGTGAGTACCGAGAATTGGCTTCTGAATTCTCCAAAGAGAATGACCTCCAGAAAAATGGCGGTTATGCACGCCGGGCTACTACACTGAATATTGACTATGCCCTGGAGCCTACCATTGAGTACACCAGGACCATTAAAAATGACCATAATATTGGCGCCATTGCCGGTTACAGCTACCGCTATTCCGTATATGAAGGTTTTAGCGCCAGCAACTACGGTTTTGTAAATGATCTCTTCAGGGAAAATAACCTCAATGCCGGAAGCACCCTGAACAATATTGGTAAAGGTGTCAGCAGCTACAAAGGTGATAATACCCTGATCGCGTTCTTTGGTAGAGTAAACTACGCCTACCAGGAAAAATACATGATGCAATTTATACTGCGTCGTGAAGGCTCTTCCCGTTTTGGTGCCAACAACAAGTGGGGGAATTTCCCTGCCGCCTCACTTGCCTGGAATATCAGCAGGGAGAATTTCATGAAGAATATCGATGTGATCAATAACCTGAAACTGCGTGTCGGTTATGGCATTACCGGTAACCAGGGTATTGGCAACTATTCTTCACTCGTTACATTGGGCGGTGGCGGAATTTACAGGTATCCTGATGGCGTGTACCGCGAAACCTATGGCCCGAACAGGAATCCGAATCCTAATTTACGTTGGGAAAAAAAGAACGAATTGAACATTGGTGTTGACTTTGCTTTGCTGGACAGCCGTTTAAATGGTTCAATTGAAGTATACAAACGCGAAACGGAAGATTTGTTGGAGACCTATACCTCTCCACAGCCTCCTTTTGTAAGAGAGAGCATCTACACCAACGTTGGTACTATTTCAGCAAAAGGTATTGAATTGACCATCAATGCGATTCCGGTAAGAACAAAGAACTTCACCTGGAGTCTCGACTTTACGGGTAATACCACCAAAAACAAGCTGGATAAACTTTCCAACGAAATATACAAGCTTCCTTATCGTGAATATGGCGGCATTGGAGGTTTTGGTGCTTTGGGAAATGCTATCAGAACCTATGAGGGAGGTGATCTTGGTGAGTTCTGGGCTAAACGTTTTGCCGGTTTTCAACCTAATGGAGAATGGCTTTTCTACAATAGGAAAGGAGAAAAAGTGCTGAATAAAGATATCAATAACTCATTTGATAAGAGCACAACCGATCTCACTGTTGCAGGTAATTCCATTCCAAAGTTTTATCTCTCCATGACAAACAGTTTCCAATACAAAAACTTTGACTTCAGATTCTACTTAAGAGGAAAATTTGGTCATAAGATCCTGAATACAATGGGACTTTCTTATGGTAACATTACCTCAAAGACCAACCTGTTAAGAAGCTCCTTTACTAAGTATGCTGAAGTAAATGCAGGCACTTCGCCCAGTGCATACATGTACTCTGATTATTATATAGAGTCTGGCGACTTTGTTAAACTGGATGAGGTAACGCTCGGCTATAATTTCAAATTGAAGACCAAATACCTGAGAAATTTGAGAGTATACGCTACTGGTCAGAATCTGGCTACCATCACAGGATATACAGGTAATGATCCTGACTTTGTAAATGATACCGGCCTTGGTGGCGGTATTGATAGCCGCGGACCTTATCCAAGCACATCTTCTGTTTTGATTGGTCTTAGTGTAGGATTCTAAAAAGTATTTGGTTTACTGACCTGACATAATTCAAAATTATTTTCAGATGAAAATGGCAAAAAAACTTATTCAATATACAGCCTTGTCGCTCTTATTGGCGGCAGGTAGCGGTTGCACAAAACTGGACGAAAATATCTACGACCAGATGCTGACTGACAATTTTTATAATAATAAGAACGAGGTACTGTCAGCCGTATTGAGGCCTTACACGCACGCCAATGCATGGACTACACCTTCAGGCCAACCAAGTTGGTACCGGTTTAGTGAAATGCCTGCTGATCAGATAGCCTGGCCAACCAAAGGGCGCCACGGTGAAGATGGTGGTAAATGGAAAAGGCTTCACTACCATACCTGGCCAAATGACGAAAGTGATCTGAACAGGGCCTGGCAGTTGATGTGGTGGGGACTTGGTTTGTGTACTGACCCTATTGAGAACCTGGAGAAGCGTGATATTGCCAGCATGGGTATTACACAGGAAGAAAAAGATGCTTTTATTGCCGAACTAAAACTTTTAAGGGCTTATCACTACCTGCGTATTACCGATCTATGGGGAGCTGTTCCCATCGTAACCAAGATCGGAGAACCTGCGCAGCCGCCAACTGCTTCAAGAGAAGAAGTATTTAATTTTATTGAAAAGGAAATCCTGGACAATATTAACAAGGCACCCAAGCATTCTGCAGATATGATTGGCCGTATGAGCCAAGCTGGTGCTTATGCTATGCTGGTAGAACTGTACCTGAATGCAGACGCCTGGATTGGCAAACCGAAATGGGATGAGTGTATTGCTGCTGCCAACAAGCTAATCAATGGTGAAGCTGGTGGTCAGAATGGTGCAATGGCGCTGGATCCTAACATTTTCGACGCTTTCAAGCCTGAGAATGATAAATCCAAAGAAGCGATCTTCTCTATTGCCTACAACTTCTCCGGTGCTTCCTTTCAGCCAAGCTGGACTGGTGAGTTCTACCATTTCAACCAGAAAGATATATATGGTGGTTCCCGCAATGGAAACGACGGTATGGTATTGATCCCAGGTGTGTGGACTAATTATGACGACAAGGATTTAAGAAAAAGGGGTTGGTTGCTGGAAGGTCCCCAGTTTTATTTTACTGATCCTACTAAGCCTGTTGTTGGTGGAACTGGTAATGAGTATGATAAAAAACCACTGGTATTCGTTGATAATATCAGGAGAAACTCAGAGGCTGCACAAAATGGGACTGACCCCAACTTGTTACCTTCCAACATGAGTACAGGCGAAGAAAATAGCGGCGTACGCTTTAACAAGTACAAGCTTGGTAACCAAGTTGCAGGACCTGCCGGTATACCAGTTGCTAATCCTAATTACAATAACACCGATTGGCATATTTACCGTCTTACGATGATTGTTTTTGCAAAGGCAGAAGCGATCATGCGCAAAAACAATGGGGTAGCTACCCAGGAGGCGGTTGATTTGATCAACTCAAGCAGGAAACGTGCATTTACCGATGCTGACTGGCCGACATTTGCCTATACAACGACGACCCTGACCATGGATGAATTGTTGGCAGAAAGGGGGCGTGAGTTCATTTTCGAAGGTTACCGCCGCCAGGACCTCATCCGTTGGAACAAGTTCACCACGGCCACCTGGTGGGATCACCAGCCTACTGAAGCATTCAGGAAATTATATCCGATCCCTCAGCAGCAAAGAGCACTGAACCCCAACCTAGACCAAAATGACGGCTATACTAAATAGCAGATTATAAAAAAGCTGATCCGTACCATTGGTTAAGGCTACGTATTATCTAATACCCGGACCCTCCCCTAGGGGCCCGGGTATTCTTTTTTAAGGCCCCACCTACATAATTATTTTGCAAAATCGGTTTAGCCCAGTAATTTAGGAGGTGTTTTGGCGTGCATTCATCCTAAACAGTATTTCTATATAATTTCAAACATGAAAAAACTTATTCAATTCGTTGTTGCACTGGCTTGTATCAACAGTACAATTGGCCAGGTGGTAACTTCCGTTGCTGACCCCGTTGAATGGATTAACCCCCTGATGGGGACCGACTCCAAAGGAAGTCTCTCCAATGGTAATACCTATCCGGCTATTGCAGTACCCTGGGGCATGAACTTCTGGATGCCTCAAACAGGCAATATGGGCAACGGATGGGCTTATACCTATAGCTCCGATAAGATCCGTGGCTTTAAGCAAACCCACCAGCCTTCCCCTTGGATGAATGACTATGGCCAGTTTGCCATCATGCCCATTACCGGCGGCGCCAAGTTCAAACAGGACGACCGGGCAAGCTGGTTCTCCCACAAGGCCGAGACCGCCAAGCCCTATTACTACAGCGTATACCTGGCCGATTGGGATATTACCACGGAGATCGCCCCCACAGAAAGGGCCGCCCAATTCCGTTTTACCTTCCCACAAAATGATAGTTCTTTCATTACCATTGATGCCTTCGATAAAGGTTCTTATGTGAAGGTCATCCCCGAAGAAAGGAAGATCATTGGCTATACCACCCGCAACAGCGGTGGCGTACCCGCCAATTTCAAGAACTACTTTGTTATCTATATTGATAAGCCTTTCACGGTTACTTACACCTGGAAAGATAGTGTCCTGGTAAAAGGAGGCACAGAATCAGCAACAAGACATGCAGGCGCTGTGATCGGGTTTAAGACAACAAGAGGGGAGAAGGTAAGCCTGCGGGTGGCTTCTTCTTTCATCAGCTACGAACAGGCCGATATTTCCCTGAAACGGGAAGTAGGCACCGATGCATTTGACGTTACAAAGAATAAGGCCAAAGCTGCCTGGAACAAACAACTGAACCGCATCCTGGTAGAAG